>CAZJHO010000003.1:219368-280594 GCA_964546015.1 uncultured Paludibacter sp. | reverse complement strand
TTGCTTTTTATAACTGTGGGTATGATAGAAAACTTATTAATAAATATGATTCTAGTTTTTTAATTCTAACAAAATTTTATATATAACTTTTTTGCCTTCAAGAATTTGTCATAGAAAAAATTTGTGGCATTGTTGATAACATCTTAGAAAATTAGTGTTTAATAGTAGAATTAAACACATAAAAAATGTAGGAATATTTCGTGTAATATTTAATAGATTTAAAAATGAAAACGCACCATAACTCTATCCGTTATGGTGCGTTTTTCGCTAACAAAATATATCCTTCACTTGAAAACGGATTTTCTAACTATTTCTAAAAAAAGCTGTCCCATGGTTATATGAAACAGCTTTTCACAATACCGGAAATTTATTTACCTAATTTACTTTCAACCTCTTCTTTAGAAAGTTTTTTTGTGCAGAAGAACCAATCATAACAAATAACTCCGCTCTCTTTTCCATCCATTCTCGATTTTGCTACTCCACATGAGCCGGCAGTCGGTACGATGACATCATCACCTGGGCGCCAATCAGCAGGAAGGGCAACCGAAAAGTTGTCGGCAGTTTGGAGTGCGATCAATACCCGTTTAATCTCGTCAAAGTTTCGGCCAACAGATAAAGGATAATAGATGATTGTACGGATAATATTCTTTGGGTCGATAAAGAACACAGCCCGTACAGCCTTTGTCGAACTTTCACCCGGCTGTAACATGCCATAGCGTTTTGAAACTTCCATAGTGATGTCTTCAATCAAAGGAAAAGTGACTTCAACATTTTTCATCCCTTTGTATTCAATCTTCTCTTTGATGGTACGAAGCCATGCAATATGGCTATATAGACCATCCACAGAAAGACCTACAAGTTGACAATTAAGTGTTTCAAAGTCCTTGTTCATTGATGCAAATGTCATAAATTCCGATGTACATACAGGTGTAAAATCGGCAGGATGGCTGAAAAGAATCTTCCATTTTCCTTTGTAGTCGGATGGGAAATTAATTTCACCTTGAGTTGTTACAACTCTAAATTCTGGAGCTTCGTCGCCTATGCGAGGCATTTGATAAACTTGATTTTCCATTTTTCTAAATTTTTAATTGATTAATAATATTTATTTTTATTGTTTTAATTTATTTTAGAGTTTTGTCCGAAAAGACGGCAAGTGCATCAACGATACTTTCCTCGTAAGAAAAGTCTTCTTTTATATTACATGCAGTATTCAGAAAAAGAACTTGTCGTTAATTTTTTCGTAATCTTTTTTTATTGTTCGCGGTTATTTGTATAGATATTTTTTCAATATCTAAGGTTTCAAATAACTTTCCTTTTAAATGTTTTTTTATCAACTCCGTTAATTCTGGGTCCTTATAATCTATCACTTCTTTATCAATGAATATATGATGATGTTCCGATGGTGTAATATCAAAATAATATTTCCCATTAGGATGATTAATTCGTGATAATAATCCTGCTTCGCAAAAAGAATCCAAAATACGATAAATGGTCGATATGGTAATATCTGGATTTTGTTTCTGAACCCTTACGATTATTTCATCTATAGGGCAATGTTGTAATTCTTGCATTACATCATAAACCATTCTGCGTTGTGGAGTTACTTTTAATCCTGCTTCTTTTATAATGCTTCCTATATTCATCCTTTGTATTTTTTTATTTTACAAATTTAATGCAAAATATTATTATTTGCAAATAATTATTATTTAAAAAATAGGAAATAATTAAGTTTTATGAGCAATTGCTGCTTTGAAGCCGGTTCTATGTTGTAATTTTGAAATAGTATTTGCCCTGAAAATCGTCCCTGAAAGAAGGTCGTGTGCATCTTCGCTTGAAAGGTCGTGCGAACCGTGATTGCACCGCACTAAAAACGCTTCCTGCTCGTCTTCGCTTAAACTTGTTGCTTCCATGAATTCTGATTTTTTTGATTTATGCGGATTCTTGAGGTGAGAGAGTTGAGTTTTATTACCTTTTTTTCCTACTTTTCGTAAATCCTACTTTTTTTATATGCGTCTTTCCGTCGGGTCGGTCGTTTTCGTTTCATATATGATATATGCAGGAAAGTGTAGGTTTTAGTCTTTGCAAGTTTTTGTGAAAAAATACTCTCAAGCGTAGCGCAGCAGGAAGATTTTTGCATTAAATTCTTTAGGGTTTAAACTTTCAAAGAGGTTAAGAAGCCGTAAATATTTTTGCATATAGAAATGAAAAAAAAATAGATTGTTCGATGGAAAGATTGCCCATGGGAGTGGTTTACGGCAAAAGAAGCTGGCAAAAAAGCATTAATTACTATAAGTGTTGTCTTAGCAAGTTATTTCAGATAAGTTGTTTATCTTTGTATAAAATCTATATATTAAAGTAATTATGATGAAAGAAACTTTTCCTAAAGCAGCTATATTGGATATGGCTGCATCGGTTGGATATTCCGAAGGCGGAGTAATCAGCAAGCAAATACTTAAAAATGAAGTTGGTAACATTACTCTTTTCTCTTTTGATAAAGGGCAGGGATTAAGCGAACACACTGCACCTTTTGATGCTTTCGTACAAATCTTGGAAGGAGATGCAGAAATAAAGATAGACGGGAAACCTCTTATTCTAAAGGCTAATCAATCGGTTATCATGCCAGCCAATATTTCCCATGCCCTCTATGCTGTGGAACGATTTAAGATGCTACTTACTATGATTAAGGGATAAGAATATCCTATAACCTAATGATGGCGGGTTTTGTCGGATCACCACATCATTAGGTTATCACAATTTGTGATAAGTTATTCTTTAGGTTTCTTCTTGACGGTATGCTTGATCTTCAATATTGAAAGATTAAATTCTATCGAGCTTTCCGTCCCTACCGTCTGAAAATCATCACTTAATATATCCGAAATCAATTCCCCGCTTTTTTGCATCATGTGTTTTGCTGCTCCTTAATTATGAAAATTTTCTGAGTTGACAAAGGTTTGCGGACTATTTTTTAATTTATTTTGAGAGTATAAATGTTGTATAGGTTAAAACTTGTTTTTTTAGCTATTTTTACAAATGAATCAAACGAACCTCCTTGTATTTCTATATTTTCAATAAAATTTCTACTAATAGTATCTTTTAAACTTTCATCTTCAATAACTTTCTTTACTACTGTTTCAACCATTTTTTTACAATTTTATATATGATCAGCAAGCCAATAATTCTATTCTTTAATCAGCTTCTTTTGAACCATACCATTAATCTTAGTATATATTCCTTTAGTTAATGATTTTAAAGACAGACAAGTATTTTTTTACTCTACAACATTTGTCCGCTTAAAGTATATACCCTCAATTCGGTTGCAAGGGTAACTTTTATGTGGAGAACATCTTTTACTGGATTGGGGTAGATGCTTGTTTCTGTTTTTAATTACTACTCTTTTCTGTGTTTTGTACCAAATTCACCAAAGCATCGAAAACGAATTGAGTTTCATAGGCGGTTTCGTAAGAATATATAAGAAACAGTTAATGTACAACAATGTATTAAGTATACTTTTTAACACAGATGTTTTCGTTTTTTGATGACAACCGGGAAAAAATTACTATCTTTGAATATTGGTTATCAGTTACTTCTGTAGTATATGTTGTACTTGAGTTGGTTATTTGCTCCAAAAATATAAAATATTAATATACACTAGCGGAATTGATATTCATGAGAATATTACCGGAGATCAACACGATCAATTGAAGAACTGTTCGTTACAAACGGTACCTGAATCAGCACACTTGAAAATATGTGAATTATGTACCTTTTTTTGGAATTATGTAACATTTCCCAGATTAAAATACACAATTTTATTTTATATATTTTGCCCAAATCAAAAATGATGCTTCTGCCTTGCCGGATCATCAGGATATGCACATTTTAGTACAATATTCATGGAAAATGGAATCATATAACCTTCTATCACATATCGATAAGCCCTTAACCACGACCCAAAGTGTTATAATACAAAGGAATATAATGAAAATTTATATTAAATACATGGTAAGCGTCCGCTGCAAAATGGTGGTAAAAGCGGAGCTGGATAAACTTGGGCTGCACTATGGAGTGGTGAACTTAGGTGAAGTGGATGTTTATGAGAATATTACCGAAGATCAACGCAATCAATTGAAAGCCGGATTATTAAAAACAGGACTTGAGTTGATGGACGACAAAAAAGCCATGTTGATCGAAAAAATAAAAAATGTAGTCGTGGAAATGGTGCATTATGCCGACGAACTTCCCAAAACCAATTTTTCCGACTACCTCAGCGAAAAACTTAATTACGACTACACCTACCTTGCTAACCTTTTTTCGGAAGTAACGGGTATTACGGTTGAGCACTATATTATTAATCACAAAATTGAGCGTGTCAAAGAGTTGCTTCTGTATGATGAACTCAACCTTACCGAAATTTCCTACAAACTGAATTACAGTAGCGTAGCGCATTTATCCAATCAATTTAAAAAAGTTACCGGGCTGACACCTACCTTTTTCAAAAAACTTAAAAACAAAAGACGCAACACACTCGAAGATGTGTGAATGATGTAATACTTTTCTGTAATTATGTAATACTTTCCAAGGTTAAAAGACGGAACTTTGTACTTTCCTATTTTACACACAACTAAAAACAGAAAATTATGAGAAAAATGATTATTACTGCACTGATTTTTTCAGCTATTATTCTTTCCCCGGTCTCTGCCCAACAAACAATATTTGCCGAAAAATACGGAAAAACTTTAAACATGGGCTTAGGTATAGGTGGCTATTCGGGATATTACGGATACACAAACCGTACGCTGCCCGTTCTTCATATTAACTATGAACTGGATGTAGCAAAAAATTTCACCTTGGCACCGTTTATTACATTGTATTCATACCAAGGCGACAATTATCGCGAAACGGTAATTCCCTTGGGGATTAAAGCCTCCTACTATCTTGACCAATTATTAGGAGCCGGACAAAAATGGGACTTCTATCTTGCCGGTTCATTAGGATTTGCACTTGTCAGTACAACATGGGACGGCGGCTATCAGGGCGATAGAAATTATTACCAAAAGGCAAGCCCTTTGTTCTTAGATCTACATTTAGGAACAGAATATCATATAACAAAACGCCTTGGAGTGTTCCTTGATATATCGACTGGGGTTTCATCAATCGGTATAGCCATTCATTAAATTTTCATAAACAACAACAAAATGGATAATTTAGAAATAGAAAAATCGAAAGTACATATTACGGTTGAAATAATAGAATATGTTCCCAATTCAGTGGTTATTAAAACCATTTTGAAAAAAACAACCGGGAATATTACGGTCATGTCGGTTGACAGCGGAGAAAGCTTAACCGAAAAAACAACACCGTTCGACACCTTCGTACAAGTGATTGAAGGTAAGGCGGAAATAGTAATCAGCGGTCAGCCTCACATGTTGCTCACAGGTCAGTCCATTGTGATACCGGCGCACGAATCCAATTATATAAAACCCAATGGGCGTTTCAAAATGATTCTGACCGTTATTAAAAGCGGTTATGAGTATGTTGAATGATGTAATTCTTCTATGAAATTGTGTAACGATTTCCGGAAAAAAAGAATGCAACTTTGTATCGGTTAACTCCGCAATATTAGAGTCTAACGGCGTATTAAGTTGATATTAAATCGTTTGAAATATTGAAATCAGAAATCTTTATAAATAATTTATAGTATGTCAAAAGAAAAAGAAGGCAAAGAAAAATCAGGGAAAAAAGCGCCTGTAAAAAACCTGAAAGAGAAGCGGGCTCAAAAAGCCGCCAAACGCAAAGATAAAGGCAGGGAAAGCGGAAATTGATTGTTAAACCTGTTTAACAAATGTGTGAATGATATAACTTATTTACAGAATGGTGTAACAGTTACGAGAATAAATAGATGCACCTTTGTAAAGTAAAATTATTCACCATTTTAAAATTAAAAACAAAATGAACACAACACAAGTAAAAGGAAACTGGAACGAAATAAAAGGCAAGCTTAAAATGAAATTTGCCGATTTAACGGACGACGATTTGATGTATGCCGAAGGTAAAAAAGAAGAAATGCTTGGAAAACTTCAAATCAAACTCGGTAAAACGAAAAATGAACTGGACAAAATTTTGAGAGAACTGTAAATAAGTAGTTACGAGTAAATATAGTAATATGTTTTTGCAGGTTTACCTGAAATTGAGGGTATGGTTCAAAGTCATACCCTCAATAAAAAATAACACAAAAAATAAAAACAATAAAAAATTATCAAAATGAAAAAAACAATTTTTATCCTCGGCGTAACAATGCTTATGGGAGGAACAATATTGACAAGCTGTCAATCATCGACTAAAAAAGTGGAAAATGCCAAAGAAAATGTGCAAACCGCCAAAGAAAATGTGGTAATAGCCAATCAAGAGCTCGATCAGGCACGAAAAGATTCCGTACAGCAATTCAAACGGGAAGCTGCGGAAAGGATCAGTAAGATTGAAAAAGAGATTGCCGATTTTAAAGTGAAAATAGCAAACGAAAAAAAGGAAATCAAAGCTAAAAACGAAAAAAAGCTGGCAGAACTGGAGCAAAAAAACAATGAAATGAAAAAAACATTGGAAGATTATAAAGACGAAGGATTAAATAATTGGGCAAATTTTAAAAAAGAATTTAACCACGATATGGATAAATTAGGTGAAGCTTTTGCTAATTTAACAAAGAAAAATGTCAATTAATTTTCAACTAGGTTAACATTATCTTAACTTGAAAAAACACAAACAAATTAGAATTAAACTATCAACTTAACAAATGAAACAAATGAAAAAAATTATTTTTGCTGTTACAGCCGTTCTTTTTATGGCAGGCAGCCTTAGTGCACAAAATTACGATAATGACGATACGCGTGACCGTTTTCATGTAGGTGTCAAAGCCGGTGCAAATTACTCGAATATGTACGATTCGGAAAATAAAGACTATCGTGCAGATGGTAAATTAGGCTTCGTAGGAGGCGTGTTCGTATCCGTTCCTATCGGAAAATTTCTCGGCGTTCAACCGGAAGTATTGTTTTCCCAAAAAGGATTTAAGGCTTCAGGTAATGTGCTCGGCAGCGATGTAAATTTTACCCGTACCACCAATTATATTGATGTGCCTATATTCCTGGCAATTAAACCAATTAAGTATGTAACCATATTGGTAGGACCTCAATACTCTTATCTATTGAAACAAAAAGACAAATTCGAGAATCCTATGTCGGATGTTGTGACGGAAGAAGAATTCAAAAATGAAAACATCCGCAAAAACACATTCTCTCTGGCAGGCGGCGTTGACGTCAACATCAGCTACTTTGTAGTAGGTGCAAGAATAGGATGGGATTTGTTTAATAACAATGGCAACGGTACTTCATCAACTCCGCGTTACAAAAATACATGGGCAGGACTTACATTGGGTGTCCGTTTGTAAGAGATTAGTGTTTAATGATTAATGGTTAATGATCTAATTTTTTCATTCTCCATTTTTCATTCTCCATTCTCAAATTTGCATATTTAAATATTAATACATTAATACATTATTTACAATGGGAAATCTACTTTACATTATTGCGGTAGTATTGATTATAGCCTGGACGGTCGGATTTTTTGCCTTCAGTGCAGGAGGAATTATTCATGTTTTGCTTATCATAGCAGCGATAGCCGTATTGCTCCAAATCATTCGGGGAAGAAAAACACTTTGAAAATCAACAGAAATACACTTTAAATAACCTTTTAAAAAACAAAATTATGAGTACAGGAAAAGTATTGTTAGGCGTGTTGGCAGGTGCTGCCGCAGGTATATTATTGGGAGTATTATTTGCTCCTGAAAAAGGTTCGGTTACCCGGAGTAAAATAGCCAAAAGGGGACGTGAGGATATAGATACATTGAAAGAAAAATTCAATGAATTTATCGACAGTATTACCGAAAAATCCGAACAAGTAAAAGAAGATGTTATGGATTTTGCCGAACAAGGTAAAGCCAAAACGGAAGAAGCCGCAAAAGAAGCGAAAAAATAATTTCTTTTCTTTTAACTTCAAATAGCAAATCTGCCCTGAAATATAAAAGATTATCAAGTCAATAAATTTCCGGGCGGATTTATATCATTCTTTTAGTAAACAAGTCTCTTCAAATAGGACTACTCGCTAGTTAAAAAAATACTTAGTTAAAGACACCATTATGGAAGACAATATAAAATCGATTGAATCGCTGTTGGAAACAACTGTCGAATATGGTAAAACAAGCTATGAGCTTGTAAAACTGAAACTGCTGGACAAGGTATCGGATAAGATTTCTTCATTCGCACCTCGTTTTTTTATTTTTATCCTGTTATCGTCATTTTTGCTTCTTCTGAATCTGGGAGCTGCTTTTTGGATCGGCGAACTATGCGGCAAAGTCTATTATGGATTTTTTGCCGTAGCCGCATTTTATGGGTTTATTACCCTTATTTTCAGGGTTTTTATGTATAAATGGTTGAAACGGATGTTCTACGATTATATCGTCAGGCAAATAAGTAAAGAAATGAAGTAATAAGTAAATTGTCTGAAAAATGAGAATGCTACTTCCGGGTCTTACCATCACTACAATACAGTGTAAATAAACAATAGAATCACTAATAAATCAAGAATCATGCAAACAATAAATTCCGCTGCCGAACTTAAAAATGTTATTCAACAACTGGAGGTCGAACGTGAGGACCAGAAACAGTTGTTGAAAAAACAATTCTATATCGCTTATGAGAATTTGAAACCGGTAAACCTGATCAAAAGTACGCTGAATAATATTACTTCATCGCCCTATTTGAAGGATAACCTGTTGGCTTCAGTGTTAGGATTGTTTAGTGGTTACCTGTCGAAGAAAATAGTGACAGGCTCGTCGGATAATCCGGTTCGAAAGTTGCTGGGCACCGTTTTGCAGGTTGGCGTTACCAACCTGATCGTTCAACATCCGGGTACTGTTAAACTGCTTGGGCGGTTGATTGTACAGTATATTTTTCACAAAAATAAAACCAATCCCCGATAAGCATGACAGATAAAAACATTATATTGCCGTTTTACGCGAAGGCAAGTATTTTTTTGATTGGCTTATCCGTGCTGTTATTGATACTATATATCAGTCAGGACATTATTATTCCACTTGTTTTCGCGGTCATCATAGGCATTCTGATCAATCCTGTGGTCAACTTCTTTATCCGTAGGAAAATAAACAGATTAGTAGCTATTATCATTAGCTTGTTGCTTGTCATTGTTATTCTTGCGGGAGCCGGCATATTCTTATTTTGGCAGATAACCTTGTTCAGTGAATCATGGCCTGTTTTTGTCGATCAATTTTCCGCCATGATTAAGCAAACCATTGATTCAGTATCTGCTTATATTGACATAAAACCGCAATATGTTTACGACTGGATAGCAAAAACACGTGCGGAATTTCTTGACACCAACAGTGCCGCAATAGGGCAAACACTTGTTTCTTTGGGGAGCGGGGTAATCTCGTTGCTGTTGGTTCCTGTTTACATCTTTCTGATATTATATTACAAATCCCTCTTGCTTGAGTTTATCCGCCGGCTTTTTGCCGCTAATTACCAAATTCAGGTAGGTGAAATAATTACCGAAACCAAAACGGTTGTGCAACGCTATCTCACAGGGCTGTTTATTGAAACAATAATAGTGGCTACACTTAATTCGGCAGGGCTTTTGATTATCGGAATCGATTACGCCATTTTACTCGGGATTATCGGTGCTTTACTTAATCTCATTCCGTACATAGGCGGCATAGTAGCGGTAGCTTTGCCCATGATAATTGCCCTGGCAACCAAATCGACCGCATGGTACGCTTTTTATGTATTGGTACTTTATGTGGTTGTTCAATTGGTGGATAATTATTATATCGTTCCGAAAATAGTGGCTTCGAAAGTGAAAATCAACGCGCTTTTTGCCATCATTGTCGTATTCGCCGGAAATGCTTTGTGGGGAATTTCCGGAATGTTTCTTTCCATACCATTGCTTGCCATTGTAAAGCTTATTTTCGACCGTATCGAACCATTGAAGCCTTGGGGATTTTTATTGGGCGATACCATGCCGCATCTGTTGAAAATAAAACCGACTTTAAAACAAACAAAAAACAACTCAACATGATAGAACTAAAAAAAGAAGGCATCATCCTTGCAAAAACCGATTTGGAATTTGAAAACGGAGCCGTGCTCAATCCCGCGGTAATACGCCAAGGCGACAGCGTTCATATTTTTTACCGTGCCGTGAAGGACGGAAACCGTTCAAGTATCGGTTATTGCCGGCTGGATGGTCCGTTGACTGTCGCCGAGCGATGGGACAAACCGTTTATGGTGCCGGAATTTGAATACGAATCGCAGGGTGTGGAGGACGCGCGTATCGTTAAAATTGATGACTTGTTTTACATGACCTATACCGCATACGACGGAACAAATGCCCGCGGGGCTTTAGCCATTTCCAAAGATTTGATACATTTTGAGAAAAAGGGGATTATTGTACCGCCCATCACTTATGCCGAATTTGTGTATCTGGCGGAATCGGCAAAAGTCAATAAAAACTACTATCAGAACCATAAGTTTTATTACAAAAAATATGATCCGGATAAAAAAATCATATTGTGGGATAAAAATGTCATTTTCTTTCCTCGCAGAATTCATAAAAACTTAGTATTTTTTCACCGCATCCGGCCCGGTATTCAAATCGTTTCCGTGAAAAACCTGAAGGATCTTACCAAAGAATTTTGGGAAGATTATTTTGCCAATTTACAAAACAATATTGTGCTCGATCCTGTTTTTCCGCACGAATCGAGCTATATAGGCGGTGGTTGTCCGCCGATAGAAACGGCTGAAGGCTGGCTGCTAATCTATCACGGGGTAAAAGAAATACCCGGCGGACGCATTTACTCTGCTTGTGCCGCTTTATTAGACTTGGATGACCCGTCGAAAGAACTGGCGCGATTGCCTTATCCGCTATTTTCGCCGGAATATGACTGGGAATTGTACGGCGATGTGAACAATGTCGTTTTTCCTACCGGTACCGCCCTGTTCGGAGGCACCCTGTTTATTTATTACGGCGCCGCCGACTCGTATATCGCCTGCGCATCGGTGAATCTAGCGGCATTATTAGCCGAATTATTAACTTATACTGTAAAGCAATGAAAACGGAAGATATTTCGAACCAGATGAACGGTAACCTAACTAATTACGAATTACCGGCAAGGTATGGGAATAAGGTTTATCCACGAACAGGTTTGCCCGAAAGAAAACGAAATCCTGTACAAAATGCTGTTTATGAACTACCCGAAATTCTGATGGTTACTTCTTTTCCTCCAAGGGAATGCGGTATAGCCACCTATTCGCAGGATTTGATAAGGGCGTTGAATAACAAGTTCAGCAATTCATTTTCGATAAAAATATGTGCGCTGGAGTCTGGTACGACAAATTATGAGTATCCGGAGGACGTGAAATATACCCTCGATACGTCCCGTGCGGGGGAATATGAAAAAACGGTGCAATCCATCAACCGGGATGACCGCATTCAAATTGTTTTGATACAACATGAATTCGGTTTTTTCAGACAACAGGAACAGGCTTTCCTGAAATTTCTGTACGAACTGTCGAAGCCGGTGATTATCGTATTCCATACGGTATTGCCGCATCCCGACGAACAATTGAAATTAAAAATAAAGCACATGGTTGCCGTTTGCAAATCAATTGTCGTAATGACGCATACTTCCGCTGGTATTTTAGCGGATGATTATGGAATATATCGTCAAAAAATAAGTGTGATACCTCACGGAACGCATTTGGTGTTGCATTTGGACAAAAGTTTATTGAAAAAGAAATACGGACTGCAGGGCAGAAAAGTACTCACTACTTTCGGTTTGTTAAGTTCGGGGAAGAGCATCGAAACCACCATCGAAGCATTGCCTGCTATTGTGAAGAAATGTCCGGAAACGGTTTTTCTGGTGATCGGTAAAACGCATCCGGAAGTCGTAAAAAACGAAGGAGAGAAATACCGTGAAAGCCTTGAACAATTGGTTGCAAAATACTCGCTTCAAGAACATGTGGTATTTATCAACAGTTACCTGTCTCTACCCGATTTACTCGAATACCTGCAATTGACCGATATTTACCTGTTTACCACCAATGACCCGAATCAGGCTGTAAGCGGAACATTTGTGTATGCCATGAGTTGTGCCTGTCCCATTATTTCCACGCCTATTCCGCACGCCAAAGAAGTATTGACAAAGGATACCGGCATTATTTTCGATTTCCGTAATTCGAAGCAATTGGCGGAAGGCGTTATACGTTTGCTCAACAATAGACCATTACGGAAACACATCAGTTCCAATACCTTGCAGGCAATTGTTTCTACCGCTTGGGAAAATTCCGCCGTGTCACATGCCTTGTTGTTCGAAAAAATAACAGGCGATACAATTAGGATACAATACAATTATCCTCCTGTTGATTTAAGTCACGTGAAACGCATGACTACCGATGTCGGAATCATACAGTTTTCAAAAATAAACCAACCCGATATAGATTCCGGCTATACGCTGGATGACAATGCCCGTGCACTGGTAGCCATGTGCATGTATTTCAAATCGACAAATGACCCGGAGTACATAAACGATATACACAAATACCTCGGTTTTATAAAATCTTGCCAGCAACCGGAGGGCAATTTTTTGGATTATATGGATAAAGAAGGAAATTTTACCGCGCAGAACAAAACCGTCAATTTGGATGATGCCAACGGAAGAGCTGTCTGGGCATTAGGATATGTACTTTCATTAGAGGAAATTTTACCCGCAGAAATCATTACAGAGACGGAAATTCTCTTTCAGAAATCGCTTCGCCGTATGGAAAATGTAAGTTCCACCCGCTCCATGGCTTTTGCTATCAAAGGGATTTATTATGCTCAAAACGTCAGGACGCATCCGGAAAATATTGCTCTTTTAAAAATATTTGCCAATCGCTTAGTTCAGATGTATAAACACGAATCGAACGAAAAGTGGCAGTGGTTCGAAAGCTACCTGACCTACGCCAACAGCATACTGTCGGAAGCGATGCTGTATACATGGCTGGTGACAAAAGAAGCTGTTTACAAAGATATAGCCGTAACATCGCTCAATTTCCTGTTATCGCATACGTTCAACGAAAACGGCATAGAAGTGATTTCCAACAGAAGCTGGCTTCAGAAAGGGTGTGAAGCAGGACATTTCGGTGAGCAACCCATTGATGTAGCCTATACAATAATGACACTGAGTAAGTTTTACGATGTATTGACAGATGAAGACCACCGCCTGAAAATGGAAACGGCATTCGACTGGTTTCTGGGAAACAACCGATTGCATCAGATCGTTTACAATCCTTGCACCGGCGGCTGTTACGACGGATTGGAGGAAACCCATGTGAATCTCAACCAAGGCGCCGAATCGACCATAAGTTATTTGATGGCACGCTTAACCATGGAGAAATATCAGAATTAAAATCTGTTGTGGAAATGAACCTCTACTAACAAAAACAGTTATGTTTGCAAAAAAAAAAGCAATCGGTTATGCTTCGTTACGCTCAAAATACCTCCTCTCAGTTAGAATTTACAACTGTATCGTCCTAAAATAGGTTGACACTTTTCCTGTTAAAAACCCGAAAGTAAAATATTCTTTTTTTGATAATATTTGTTATTCAAATTCATAAAATTTCCCGACCATTTTTTCAATCTGTGAGATTCCGTTATGTGTGCAATCCCGGGCACTAAGTAATTACAACTCAGATGTGGCGTTCGTTGTTATAAAGAGTTATAGCATACTTTATTTCCCTCATAGCATCAGCTTTGTTCTGGAAACCTTCTGCAATGTCGTATTCTGTTTTCAGGATGCCGTTTATTCGTTCGACAATGGCATTCCCGTATACTTATATCAGGCAATTCGTTTTTTTACAAAAAAATTGAAAAATTACTCAAGGGGAACAGATGTTCCTTCTTTTTGTATGATTTCATCAATCTTATCTGCCGATTTTTCTTTCGCTTTTTGTGCTTTTTTGTCTGCATTGCGTTGTGCTTTTAATGCTTTTTTATCCGCGTTTGCTTGCAACTTCGCTTTTTCTTTCGCTATTTTTTTGTCGGCTTTTACTTGTGCTTTTTTTTCTTCTTTGGTAACTTTCTCTGTTGCTTCCTTCCGTGCCTTGTCTCGGGATTTTTCCATTTTCTTATCCGCCTGTTCTTGTGCCTGTCCTATCTTTTTGTCGGCTCCGGCTTGTGCTTTTTCTGTTGTTTTTATTTCTGCCGCTTTGGCTTTTTTGATTTTTTCCACCGATTTTTCGTTAAGCATAACGATAGAATCGGTAACAATCACCGATTGAGCGTTTATTCTGCCTGCCACAACTGATAAACAGAAAAGAGACATTCCGATAATAATAATTTTTTTCATAATCAGGTATTTTTTTAATATAGATAAATATAAGTTGTATAAAAATTCATTTCGAAAAACAAGTAATAACGGTTTATTATAATCCGGTAGTGTCTTTATTCAGTTAATGATAAATCAAAAAATTGTTTATTTAAAAAAAGGATTTAGACTACTAATCCACCGATTTCAGACACTACCGGATTTTTTTATTATTTGGAAATTAATTTACCCGTTTGAACAATTTTGTCATTATCCGTCACTTGGTAGAAATAAATTCCCGGATGAATATCTTTTGTTTCAAGCGTGGTGATTTGTTCTGTAAGCAGTACATGCATCACTTCTGATCCAAACATAGTATAAATTCTTATTTCGCCGTTTTTAATTTGCGATTCATCATTTAAAATAATAGTAGTGAATGCATCGAAAGGATTCGGGGCTATTGTAACTGTTGATATTGTGTTTCTCATATCAATGCCGCCGACAGGTGTTGTAATACAACCGGATACATCCATAGTAGTGGTAACTGTAGCGGTACTTAAAGCACCCGTGGTGGTAAGCGCCCGTCCGTTAAGTTCAACTCCCGTTTTTAAGCTGATTTCTCCCGTGCCGACAAGCGTTCCGTTGAATACCGAGTAGTCATTTATCGCCGTTGCGCCATTCACCACCCAATAGACATTTTCCGGCTGTGCCCCGTTTAACAATAAGACCTTTGCATAGGTGCCTGTCGAAAGAGCGCCGTATATTTTAATAACAAATACGGCATCGGCATTCCCCTGTGCATCGAGATAAACCGAATTTGTCAACACGGTAGCGGCATTCAGAACGTATGTGTGCGGCGTAAGCACCAGACCGTTTCCGAATTGTGCGGGATAAAGCAGTTCAATGTCAGGAGACAATGTATTCAGATAGGTATAAACCGTTGACAAATCGGAAGCACACTGTCCCGTAGAAACATCCGGAATAAGATGAATAGTCCCCGTTACAGTTAATGCATTAAAACCGGCAGTTGTGGTCATATTTGTCCCAACATCACCCGTTACATGCGATTCACCGTCATCTGTAACCGCTCCGTTTCCGGAAAACAAGGCATAACATTTTGTGGAAGCAAGATCAGGAGCCGGCGGTCCTGTCAGTACAGGACTATTGCAGCCGATAGGTGTCGCCGCTTTTATTCCGTCAACCGTAATTGCCCCGGTAGTAGATAATGCTCTTCCTTCAAGGTTTACACCTGTGCCCATAACAATGGCGCCGTTGTTTGCAATAACGTTTCCTTTCATAATTGTTCCCGTAGCCATAGTTACCGCCCCTTCCACTTTCCAGAATACATTACAAGCCAATGCACCGTTAGCTAAAATAACTTCGGAATTGGCACTTGTGGAAAATTCTCCTCCTGTCTGAAAAATAAATACGGCACCGGCATTTCCTTCGGCATCTAATGTAAGATTACCATCCAGACTTGCCGCCTGAGTTATCGCATATATACCGGCAGTAAGAGTCTCGCCTCCTCCCAGCACTGGTGTCGCGGGAAAGTAGGTTGGAGCAGCATCGAATAGTTGTTGGTAGGCTGTCAGTAAATCGTCTGCAGCGTCTGAGGTTGTACCGTCGCTTTGGTGCATCACACCGTTTACGTTGCCGAAACCGCTGTAAACAGTACTTCCGTTATTACCCACATTTCCGGTGAGTATCGAAGATCCGGTATCAGTCACCGCTCCGTTCGTTGAAAAAAGAACGAAATCTGCAGAAGTTCCCAAATCAGGAGCCACTACCTCTCCAAAAACGGATCCAGACGTCAAAAAAAGAACTAAAGACACAGATAATGTCATAAGTAGTTTAGTTTTCATCTTATTAATTTTTTAGTTTGTGAATGAATTTTCACAATGAACAAAGTTAGTTGGTTGAACCAGAGGAGATATTACATAATTACAGAAAAGAGTTACATAATTCACACGTTCAATGGAGCAATGAACTCCTGCTTGTAAAAAGTTACATTCGATTTTCAGATAGAACTCGTAAGCGGTTATAAATTCATGATCTATTTTGGGAATGTCTATGTCGGATACTTTGTATTTCCATTGTAAGAATCCGACAGTGTGTTTTAATGAAGTAATATAGCGTTCTAATATAGCTGCTGCAAAATCTTTTCCAATAAGGGCTTTTACATCGTCATTATGCTTTTGAAATATCCCGATAAACATGTGACTTCGTTTTTTGATGCCTAAAAGTTTATTTCGCATGTTTTCTACATTAACGAGATCGTCTTGCCTGATAAGTTGCTATTGGTAGTCGTACACTTTGGCTTTAAGTGCATCTAAAAAGCTGTTCGTGTTTTTTGCTTCGGCAGATGTGCATTTCATACAACTGCCCTCAACCGACCATTTGCCGGGATGGATGTAGCGTTTGGTACTAAACTCGATGCGTTCGCCGTTTACAGTTACGCGTAAATAGATGGGAATAGTTCCGCCAGTGCTTGTTTTAGCTCTTTTTGCGTAAAAGAGAATCGAAAGTTTGGTGTTCATTTGTGGTAACCTTTTAAGTGTTCAGAATTAGTTTTCCTGTCATTATAAATCAAGATGTTCAATGATTGAACTGCTTGATAATGAACATTTTTTGAACGGGTTCGGTTACCCAAACTTTAGTATCCTCCGGGTAACCGAACCGGTAACCTTCAGATTGGTTTTTATTGAATTTTTTGAGTATTTCCTAAAAACAAAAAACTCACAAAACCTTGATTTTGCGAGTTTTTAATTCATTTTGAAATTTTATTTGCGGAGAGGGAGGATTATGAACCTTTTCTCCCAACCCATTATAGTTCAATATTTTACAATCGTTTTTTGTCCTATGGGGTACGGCTAAGAGCGCACCTTAAAATGACTGCTCTTGGCTTAGCTTTGTCTGCTGTTGTCGCCATAAAACTCAAGTTCAAAGATACAATCTTTTTTCAAATAAGCAACTATTTTGTATCATAATATTTAGTGCAAGTATCTATATATAGATACTTGCACCTTGCACTGAAAATTGATAAAAAGTTTGCTTATCAAAATATTGTTCGTAAACTTGCGAACGTGTGAAAATTATTTATATCTTTGCAAATGACATTTTAATAGCATGGAAAAAGAAAAATTGACAAAAGAACAGGAGCAATTGGCACGATTTGCTAAAGCGTTGGGACATCCTATCCGTATTGCTATTTTGCAAA
Source organism: uncultured Paludibacter sp. (assembly GCA_964546015.1). Taxonomy (GTDB): domain Bacteria; phylum Bacteroidota; class Bacteroidia; order Bacteroidales; family Paludibacteraceae; genus JAFGVL01. The sequence continues at coordinate 262,973 of CAZJHO010000003.1, read as the reverse complement.
TGCTGGCAAAGCAAACTTGTTGTTATCATGGCGATATGTCTGAAATACTACCTATTGCCAAAAGCACACTATCGCAACATTTGAAAGAGCTAAAAGAAGCAGGATTGATACAGGGAACAATCACGTTACCTACTGTAAGATATTGTATCAATGAGAAAAATTGGGCATTGGCAAAACAATTATTCAATGAACTATTAATAGAAGTGAATAATACCGAAACATCTTGCTGATGTTTCAAAATTTTTTAATAACTATGTTCGTATTTCTACGAAATACATACAGTTCGTAATATTGCGACAAACAAAAAGAAAAGATTATGACAAAAAAGAAACTCAATTTTTTAGATAGATACCTAACCCTTTGGATTTTTGTTGCAATGGCAATTGGTGTAGGGTTGGGATATTTCATTCCTGCTTTTTCCGAAACTATAAATTCCATGTCAAGCGGAACTACGAATATACCATTGGCAATTGGTTTAATACTTATGATGTATCCACCTTTGGCAAAAGTGAATTACAAACTATTGCCAAAAGTATTTAAGAACACAAAAGTTTTGACACTCTCATTGGCTTTGAATTGGATTGTAGGACCTATTTTGATGTTTGCATTAGCAATTATTTTCCTGCACAACTACCCCGAATATATGATTGGGCTTATACTGATAGGATTAGCTCGTTGTATTGCAATGGTGTTGGTTTGGAATGATTTAGCCGAAGGCAATTCCGAATACGCCGCAGGGTTGGTCGCTTTAAACAGTATTTTTCAAGTGTTCTTTTACGGTTTTTATGCTTGGCTATTCATCACAAAACTACTTCCGCTGTTCGGTTTTGAGGGAGCAATTGTAAATATTACCATTGGTGAAATTGCCAAAACAGTCGGGATATATTTAGGTATTCCATTTTTGGCAGGTTTTCTCACAAGGGTTATTTTGGTAAAAGCCAAAGGTGAAAATTGGTACAATACAGCATTCATTCCCAAAATTTCAAAACTGACTTTAATTGCATTGCTTTTCACTATTATACTCATGTTCAGCTTAAAAGGCGATTTAATTGTGCAAATACCTTTGGACGTAGTTAGAATAGCTATTCCCTTACTTATCTATTTTGCCCTTATGTTTTTTATCAGCTTTTTTGCGAGCAAAGCATTGGGAGCAAGTTACGACAAAAACGCAGCTGTTTCATTTACAGCCACAGGAAACAATTTTGAATTGGCTATTGCAGTGGCAATCGGCGTTTTCGGATTACATAGCGGGCAAGCATTTGCAGGAGTAATAGGACCTTTGGTTGAAGTTCCTGCACTTATCCTTTTGGTTAATGTTGCCTTTTGGTTAAAACAGAAATATTATAAAAGTAACTCATTCAATAATTAATAAAAATAGATGTAGTATGAAAAAAATCATTTTAATCACAATGTTAGCCGTATTTGCCGTTTCGTGTGGCAATAATACGCAGAAAAACAACAGCCAAACAACTGCCGACACAATAGACAACTCAGTTGTTTACGTTTATTATTTTCATGGAAAAGCGCGTTGCAAAACCTGCATCGCTATCGAGAAAGTTGCCGTACAAACTGTTGCCGATAATTTTTCCAACAATCCCAAAGTTCAGTACAAGGAGGTAGATTTTTCGCAAAAGGAAAATGATGCAATTGCTGAAAAGTATGAAATCTCATTCAGCAGTTTAATCGTAGCCAAAGGAGATGATTTTTCAGACCTTACCGATGATGCTTTTGCAATGGCATTAAGCAATCCCGAAAAATTAACCGACTTGATTAAAGAAGAAGTAAATAAAAGAATAAACTAACCAAATTTAAAATTAATAAAGATGAAGAAAATTATTTTAAGTGCGTTTTTCGCACTAATCACAATTGGCGTTTTCGCACAAAAAAGCAGTGTAGAAGTATTGTATTTCAAGGCACAATTAGCATGTTGTAAAGCGGCAGCCTGCAACAACTTGGAAAATGAAGTAAAAACCATTATTGAAAAGAACTTTCCGAATGGAAATGTTACGTTCAAACAAGTTGCTTTGGCAAATGAAGCCAACAAAGATTTGGTTGCACAATACAATGCAAAATCGCAAACCGTTGTCGCAATTAAAACAGTTAAGAAAAAAGAAACTTCAACCGATATTTCAGACATCGTTAGAAATTACGCAAGAACAAACGACAAAGAAAAGTTTGAAACAGACTTGGTTGCGAAAATCAACGAAATTTTAAAGTAATGGAATTTTTACAACAATTAGTCGATAATTCAAATATTCCATTTTTAACTGCCTTTATTTTAGGGATAATGACGGCAATTAGTCCTTGTCCTTTGGCAATGAATATCACTGCAACCGCTTATTTGAGCAAAGACGTTTCCGACAAACGGCGTGTCCTTTTCAACGGACTAATTTACACGCTTGGGCGAATGTTTACTTATACCGTATTGGCAAGCATTATTTATTTTGGAGCGAGCAAATTTCACATTGCTAAATGGTTTCAGCAAATTGACGGCGTTTGGATAGGTATTGCCTTTATTATTATTGGCGTACTGATGTTGGATATTATCAAATTCAACATTCCATTTTTAAACAAGTGGACTTCCCACATAAGCGAAAAACAAACTAAACGTAGTTATTGGAGTGCTTTTCTAATGGGTGTTTTATTTGCATTGGCATTTTGTCCGTATGGAGCAGTTTTGTATTTCGGCGCACTAATACCCTTAACGCTTGCAAGTTCCGCAGGACTTTTGTTGCCGCCTGTTTTCGCCATTGCAACAGGCTTGCCTGTTATCATCATTGCGTTTTTATTGGCTTACAGCGTTTCAAATGTTGGAAAATTTTACAACAATATGAAATCCTTTGAAAAATGGGCAAAATGGGTTGTCGCTGCAATTTTTATCATTGTGGGAATTTATTATATCATTACAAACATTTAAACAAGAAACAGATATGGAAATAATAGTATTAGGCACAAGTTGCCCCAATTGTAAAACAACCTACGATAGAGTAGAAAAAGTGTTGAAAGATTTAAACATTTCAGCCGATTTAAAAAAGGAACAAGATATTCTCGAAATTGTGAAATACAATGTAATGTCATTACCCGCTGTTGTGATTGACGGCGAAATAAAGATAAAAGGATATGTTCCGTCAGAAGAAGAAATAGCAGAAGTAATCAAAAAATAAACGAGAAATGAAAGAGATAAAAATATACGACCCCGCTCTTTGTTGTCCGACAGGATTATGCGGTGTAAACATCGACCCCGAATTAATGCGTATTGCAGTAGTGGTTGAAACTTTAAAGAAAAAAGGAATTATTATCAAGCGTTTTAATTTGCGTGATAATCCGCAAGTATATGTAACAACCAAAGTTATCAACGAAGCTCTGATGAATGAAACCGCCGATATTCTTCCCATTGTTACCGTTGATGGAGAAATTGTGATAAAAAAAGGCTATCCGACCAACAAACAAATTGCAGAATGGCTCGGAATTTCCGAAGACGAATTAACCGTTAAAAAATAATTTGGGTTATGACAAACGAAGAACAAATCAAAGAAATGGTAAAGCAAAAATACAGCGAAATTGCTTTACAAGAAAACGCAAGCGGTTGTTCCTGCTGTTGCACAGATGATTGTTCAACAGAAGTACACAGCATAATGAACGAAGATTACAAAGACTTGGACGGTTACAATCCCGATGCCGATTTAGGCTTAGGTTGCGGATTGCCAACACAATTTGCCAAAATCAAAAAAGGCGATGTAGTCATAGACTTAGGTAGCGGTGCAGGCAATGATTGCTTTGTGGCACGAGCCGAAACAGGCGAAACAGGCAAAGTCATAGGCATAGATTTTACACCCGCTATGATTGAAAAGGCTCGCATTAATACCGAAAAACGAGGTTTTAATAATGTAGAGTTTCGGCAGGGCGATATTGAAAATATGCCTGTAAACGATAATGCAGCTGATGTAATTGTAAGCAACTGCGTACTTAATCTTGTGCCGAACAAAACCGCTGTCTTCAATGATATTTACAGGGTATTGAAAGTTGGCGGACATTTCAGCATTTCCGATGTTGTGCTTGTGGGCGAATTGCCCGAAAAACTGCAAACAACCGCCGAAATGTACGCAGGCTGTGTGGCAGGTGCAAGTCAGAAAAGCGATTATCTCAATTTTATCAAGCAGGCAGGATTTCAAAATATTGTCATTCAAAAGGAAAAACCGATAATTATTCCCGATGAGATTTTGCGGAATTTTCTAACAGAAAAAGAATTTGAAACATACAAAACAACCCCGACCATAATCCGAAGTATAACGGTTTATGGAGAAAAACAAGGTTGTGGTTGCAGTTCGGGTTGTTGTTAAATTGAAGATTATGACAAAAATATTAGTTCTCTGTACGGGCAATAGTTGCCGCAGTCAAATAGCCGAAGGATATTTACGACATTTTGCAGGTAACAAAGCCGAAATATACAGCGCAGGCGTTGAAACGCATGGCGTTAATCCGAGAGCCATTGAAACAATGAAAGAAGACGGCATTGATATTTCAAACCAAACTTCAAACAATGTAAGCGAATATCAAAATATTGATTTTGACTATGTAATAACCGTTTGCGACAATGCCCGCGAGCGATGCCCTCACTTCCCGACAAAAGCAGTGAAGATACACCAAAACTTTCCCGACCCTGCCAAAGCGCAAGGAACGGAAACAGAAATAATGAATGAATTTCGCCAAGTGCGCGAAATGATAAAAAAATATTGTAAACAATTTATAGAAATAAATATTAATCAAAATAAATGTCATTGCTAATGGAAAAGTTCAATCCGACCGAACAAAATTTTACACAATATATCTTTTTTACAGGAAAAGGTGGAGTAGGTAAAACGTCAGTAGCTTGTGCAACGGCGGTAAACTTAGCCGACAGCGGTAAAAAAATACTGCTTGTCAGCACCGACCCTGCTTCCAATCTGCAAGATGTTTTTGATATGCCTTTGGACAATAAAGGCACAATCATAAAAGAAGTTCCAAACCTTACCGTTATCAATCTCAATCCCGAACAAGCAGCAGCCGAATATCGCGAAACAGTTATTTCTCCCTTTCGTGGGAAATTGCCCGAAAGCGTAATTGCTAATATGGAAGAACAATTATCTGGTTCATGCACAGTAGAAATTGCGGCGTTCAACGAATTTTCAAATGTAATTACCAACGAAGATAAACAAAAAGATTTCGACCATATTATTTTCGATACTGCCCCCACAGGTCATACATTAAGAATGTTGCAATTGCCGTCTGCTTGGAATACGTTCATTGCCGAAAACACAACAGGAGCATCTTGTTTAGGTCAATTGTCGGGTTTGGAAGACCGTAAAGAAATCTACAAATTAGCGGTAAATACCTTAACCGACAACAGTAAAACAACGCTATTTTTGGTTAGTCGTCCCGATGAAACGCCGTTGAAAGAAGTCGAGCGTTCCTCAAATGAATTGTTAGACATCGGAATAAAAGCCCAACATCTTATCATCAACGGAGTTTTGGAAAATTACGATGAAACAGATACCATTTCAAAACAGTTATACGAACGTCAGCAAAAAGCATTGAATAACCGTTCCGAAAACTTGCTAAAACTAATTACTTACACCATTCCTTTGCGATCGTACAATATGACAGGCATTGAAAATATCCGCAATATGCTCACTACGGATATTTCCACACAAACAAAAACGGTTGAATTGAAAGATACGCATTTTCAAACGCTCGACAATCTCATTGATGATTTATACACATCGGGAAAACGAGTTATTTTCACAATGGGAAAAGGCGGAGTAGGAAAAACAACGATTGCGGGAAATATTGCAAGAGGATTGGCACAAAAAGGCGTAAAAGTTCTTTTAACAACCACCGACCCCGCTAATCATTTGGCGTATGTAAATACTAAAATCGAAGGTATTTCCATAAGTCATATTGACGAAAAGGCTGTTTTAGCTGAATATCAAAAGAACATCTTAGACAAAGCCCGCGAAGCAATGGGCGATGCCGATTTAAGTTATATCGAAGAGGATTTGCGTTCGCCTTGTACGCAGGAAATCGCTGTTTTCAATGCCTTTGCCGAAGTTGTCGCCAAAGCCGACAATCAAGTTGTGGTTATTGATACCGCACCAACAGGACACACTTTATTGTTGTTAGATGCAACTCAAAGCTATCATCATGAAGTAGAACGTACACAAGGCAATATTACGCCTGCCGTTAAAAATCTTTTGCCTCGTTTGAGAAACGAAAAAGAAACGGAGGTTGTCATCGTAACACTTCCCGAAGCGACACCTGTATTTGAAGCTGAACGCCTGCAACAAGACTTAAAACGTGCAGGAATTACAAATAAATGGTGGTTGGTAAACAGTAGTTTACTACTAACCGGAACACAAAACCCATTCCTCAAAGCGAAAGCGCAGGGAGAAAAACGTTGGATTAACAAAGTAAATGAGTTGTCGGCAGGAAGCACAGTTGTAGTGAAATGGAAGAACAATCAATAATATTTATAAACCTAAGGCATCAATCGTTGCCGTTGTAATTTTCAGTTTGTAGTGGTTGATGCCTGTAAAAACAGTATCGCATGGAAGCAACCATTAAGAAAATTTCAAAGGGTTATTTGGACAAATTACAGTCTATTGAACACAGTGAGGGGGACATTTTGCAAATTGTTCCCCCTATCATTAAGTTGTTGGAAGATATGTTTAAAGAAATCAAAACATTTATTTCCGACTACACGTTCAAAGATGATGACGAAGAAATCAAATTTTTTAAGGAAACCAAACCGCAACTATTTTCTAAGCTGATTTATTACCAAAAAATATACAGGGTCGAAGCTATGCGCCCCAATGGAAGTGATGAAGTGCAGAAAAAATATATTGAGAAAGAACTTGACCGCCTAAAAGATTTTTTTGACGAAAATCTGGACTTCTATAAATATTATCGTTCAAGTGGAACACACTTCGATAAAATTTGTTTCATGCGACATAAACCCAATATGCCTCTGCATTTGGAAAGTTTTTATTTTGAGCGCGACCCTCAAATTTCAAGTCATTGCGATTTCAAAGCAGCTAAATTGTTGGCGAATGAATTACTACGCATTTACCTGAATGAAGAATTGCATAAATTAGAACAAGCAGAACGACAATCGGCAGAAAAAGCGGTATTCCCAAAGGTTAAGAAAACATGGACAAAGAAGAAAACCGACCTTGTAGAACTTATTTATGCTCTTTGTGAAGCCGAATGTTTTGATTTCGGGAAAACAAATCTCAAACGTATTGTAGGATATTTTGAAAATGTATTTAATATTGATTTGGGAAACCCATATCATACCTACCTTGAAATGCGCGACCGTGCGAACAGGACACAGTTTTTGGACGAACTGAAAGAAAAACTAATTAAAAAAATGGACGAAGATGATGCACGATAAATGTATTTTCCCAACTTTTTGATTTATAATAAGTATTGTATTTTTGAATATATAGTTAATTTTTAGCAATATACAACTATATTTATTCCCAACTTTATTTATTCAAAAACTACTCTATCAAGCCCCAAAATTCACATTTTTGGGGCTTTTTTCATTGTATTTTCTTTCCATTTATACCATTCCCAACCTAAGAGTTTCCTTGTTACAAAAAATCATATTGAGAAATGTTTGATTTATAGTATTGCAGCCGTATCAGAAAAAATAGTTTTCCCGACTTGGGAAAAAAGAATTTTCAAACATCGGAACTTTGCATCAAATCAATAAGTTGTAAATATGGAAGTCATAACAATAGATAGTCAGGCGTACAAAGAACTGATATCTAAAATCAATGTCATAGCAAAGTTCGTAGCAGAACATCAGGACGATGATACTGCCGACCCCGACCAAATGTGGGTTGATAGTTACGAAGTTTGTACCTTTCTCAAAATCAGCGAACGTACTCTCCAACGCTTACGCACTAAGCGGCTGATTTCCTATTCTATCATCTCAGGCAAATCATATTATACCATTGCGGAAATTAAGCGGATGCTTTCGGATAAGAAAATCCGCAGCACTGACGAATGTATGAACGACCTTATCAATAATCATAAATCCCATGCTCAACAAAGACGAACTATCAAGATTGATAAATAGTTAATTTACAATGATTATGACTTACAATGAAAAAAAAGCCTACAACAAGGCATTGTCAGATATTCATGAAAGAATGATGCCCGACAACTTAACAGAAACAATCACAACCGAATTACAAAAATCGGTAAAAGAGTTTCGTTTGACTAACGAAACAATGATTGCCAATTGTCCGAATTGCGAGAAATCGTGGCGCGGACAAAGTTTTTATGAGCAATATAAAGAGTATTACGAAAAACAAGAAGTGTCGCCCACAGATAAAGAATTATGGGAAATAATAAAAATCCACCATGCAAATACGCATAACAGTTTGCTTTTTCATATTGTTGAAGCCGATAAATATGTTTGTCCGTTTTGTGCGTCTGTTTTTGAAAAAGAGTAATAGAACATTAAAAATAAGAATATGGGTAACTCGGAAGAAAAATCATACCGCATAGGCGTATCGGAATTATCTCAAAAACTCGGTTACAAACATTTAAAAACCTTTTGGCGTAGGGTAAATTCGTTGCAAGTGCTGAAGACAGAACTTGAAGAAAGCGGCTATGTAAAGGGACAAAAAGAATTTACACCCAAACAAATGGAACTCATTTGCGAGCGCATTGGCTATCCAATAGAAGAATAATGAAATAATAAAAATGGCTCGACCAAATAAGACAGGTATAGACTATTTTCCTTTTGATGTTGATTTCTTCCTCAATGATAAGCTGCAGCTTATAGAGGGCGAATTTGGTGTGAAAGGCGGATATATTACCATTCGCTTGTTGTGCAAAATATACAAAAACGGATACTACTACAAATGGGGTGCTGACGAATGTCTGTTATTCGCAAAGAATATAGGTGTTGAAAGTGTTTCGACAAACAATGTAGATGAAGTTGTAAGAGGGTTGCTTAGACGTGGTTTTTTTGACGAAACCGTATTTAAGTCGTTCTGCGTGCTGACTTCAAAGGGTATCCAAAGACGTTATGTGCAAGCTACAAGCGAGCGGAAAGAAGTAGAGATAAATACGGACTATTGGCTCATAGAATTGCCTAAAAATGTACCTAAAACAATTAATCCACCGATAAACGAAGTTAATCGGTCGAATAACTCGGTAAATCGGTCGATTAATTCGCATAGTAAAGTAAAAGAAATAAAAGTAAATAAAACTATCTCTTTAGAAAACGCTGCGCGTGAAATTTCAGACAGAGAAAGAGAGATTTTTTTTGAAATTCTTTTTTTTGAAAAAGGCATAAAGTCGGCAAAATCGGAAGTAGAGCGGTTTATCAATCACTACCAATCAACAGGTTGGATAAATAAAAACGGCGTAGCCATACACGACCGATGTTCGTTATTGCGGAATTGGGACACGAAAGGGGCGGCGACTTTTCCGCTCGAATTTGTCAAAAATTGGCAGGAAATATACGATTTGTCGGCAAAGATAAGTCCTTCAAAATCGCCTATATTCAGCGTAATATCAGAACTTTATGGCGTGAAAAATAGCGAAAAACATCTTACATTGCAATTATCGAAAAATTTATATGATTTTCTCGAAGATAACATTGATACTTTTCGACAATCGTTGAAAAAAATACTGTCGGAACGAACGCTAAGTTATGAAATCAAAGAGTAATTAAAGGACGTATCTCGTCTTATCACGTCATAAGTCGTCATATCTGGTCATATAAAGCATTCGCGTTACAGCGGGTACGTTACTTTGCGGTATAGTTTTTTAATCACATGGAAAAAACCGCAAAAATAGTACTTGCAATAGGCGGCGTGGCTGCTTTGACATTGGGCGTAATAAAACTGTTCCAACTTCAAAACTTTGCCAAGCTGCTCACTATTTCGCCGAAATTGGACGGCGGACTAAGTAATTTTCAAGTAACGCTGACCGACATAAAAATCCCTCTTGCCATTGACTTCGGCAACCGTACCGACCAATCAATGACCATTCAGGTCAATGCGGTCGATGTGTATTACAAAGGCAGCAAAGTAGCCACTACCAAACCCAACAGCAACAGCGTAACCATTAAGCCCAATTCTACCAACTCGCTCAAAGGGTTAAAATTAATGGTTTCGACCTTGTCGCTTATTTCTGTGGTGGGCGATGTAGTGAATGTAATACTTTCAAAAGGCGATTATTCGGCATTGCTCAATGACATCAGCCTTGATGTAACTTGTACCTACAACAACAGCATTGTTTTCTCCATTGACAAAATCAAATTAGGCGACAGCCGCGATGTAAACGCCGAAACAGGCAAAGCAAACACCGCAGTTAAAGGCTTGGGGTTGACGGCAGCAAGTTTGCGCAATATCAAACCATTCAGCCATTACGAGATGTACATTCCGCCCAAAACGGAACTCAAACGCCGCGACTTGATAATGATACCCGATGGCTCTACGGAAGACACCGTTTATCTTATGCAGGACATCGCCAAAAAATACAAGGCAGATACTTCCCTTTTGGCAAAGAAATTAGCAAAACCCACCATAGAAGAAACCCTGCAAAGCATTTTCGACTTTGTATATAACTACATTCAATATGTACCCGATAGTCCGATGACCGAACAGGTACGCCGCCCGCTCCGCACCCTTTGGGACAGGAAAGGCGACTGCGACTGTTACAGCGTGCTTATCGGCTCTATACTGCACAATTTGAGAATACCTTTTAAATTCAGAATAGCCGCCTATAACGGCAAAGCCAACTATCAACACGTTTACGTTGTCGTGCCTTACAATGGCAAAACACTCGTTTGCGACCCTGTTGTCGATAGTTGCTTTTATGAAAAACCACCCTCCAAACACAAAGATTTTTAATTATGATAAACGGAATAGGCATACAATTTTTAGACGGCATTGACGGCTTGGATATTCAATTCCTTGACGGCACAGATAGCGGAATACATGGCGTTTTTGATAAAATGAGAGAAAAACGCGCGGGAAAACCCATTTCCAAAATTCCGCATAAGAAATTCAGCGATTTGTCGCCCGAACAGCAGACTCAACTAAAAGAGCGAATGGCAAACAGGAAATCCCCGTTCCGCCGTAAACTCACGCCGAAACTTGGACAAATCTACGATTTCTACACACAAGGTTATACAAGGCAGGTCGCCGACAATATCGACACCGTTCTCAAAGGCTTGGACTTTGCAGGCTTCGAGGGCAACGGCAGTATCGAAGACGATGAAATGTTGCTTAACCACCTTGTCAGAACAAAGTATATCACAGAGCAAGCACCTCAAACCATTGCAGGCTATCAAAACCCAAAAATGTTTAATAAAATGCTCGGTTATGTGATTGACTATTGGGACACGCCCGACCGTGAGGCAGCCCTTGACATTGCCGCCAAAGAAGAAGAACGCCTGATTGGATTGGGTGCAATCGTTATGCCCGACCACGAAGACGAACAATACGAGTTTATGCAAGGCGGCATAGAGGGCAATTTGTATGACATTGAAGAATACGAAGTAAACGGATTAGGCGCGGTACGCACCAAAACAGGCAAACGCGGTTTTTTCAACAACATACGCAAACTAAACTCAAACGCCGCATTGACCGAACACGCGCGGGGAGTAAAAAATGCCACTCAAGACGCTTTTTTGCGTAAGAAAATTGGAAAGAAACGTAACGGTATCGCTGCAAGACGAAAGAAAGTTACAAAACATACAGCTACGGCAGTTCCCGACATCACACCCGCAGGACTTGCTCCCGAACAACCCGAAGAAAAAATCATTACACAGGAAATAGCAGAAACACCCGAAGTAATTGAGGGCTTGGGCAGCACTTACGACAACGAGGAGCAATTCAATTATGTGTTGCAGGGTTACGATTTTGTCGGTGCGTTGGGTGCAGTCAGCACAAGTGAAGACGACCTGCAAAGTATGAAAGAATATTTTGAAAGCACCCGCGACCTTGTCGCCAACTCGCCGACAGAATATTTCGACAGCCCCGAAGAAACAAGAATGGCAGTCGGCGCATTGGATTATATGACAATGAACTGGGACAATCCCATTGCCCGCGACAAGGCTCTTGGCATTCTTGCAGGCGAAAATATCACAGACGAACAGCACGAGGAATTTATTGCAGGGCTTGGTGGTTTCGGCGACCTTGCAGGCTTGGGTGCGTTAGACGGTAAATTATTCAAAAAAATAAAAAAAGCAGCCAAAAAAGTAGGCTCGGCAGTTAAAAAAGTAGCCAAAAAGACAACCACAGCAGTAAAAAAGGTGGTAAAAAAGACAGCTACGGCAGTCAAGAAAGTAGCGAAGAAAACAGCCAAAGTCGTTAAGAAAGTAGCGAAAAAAGTAGGTACAGCAGTTAAGAAAGTTGTAAAAGCCGTAGGCAAATTTATCAAAAAGGTAGTGAAGTTCCTGATAAAATTCGGACCTCTTTCTTTGCTTGCAAAAGGCGGTGTGCTTATAGCGTGCCGAACGAATATGTTTAAAATCTCCGAGCGGCTTTATCCTGGCATTTTTACAGAACAGGAAGCCGTGCAAATGGGCTTTAAGCGTGAAGATTGGGAAAAAGCGAAAAAGGCTTATGACAAGACAAAAAAAATCTATTCTGACAGGCTGCAAGGGTCGGAGAAAAAACTAAGAGCCGCCATTGAGAAAGGCGCAAAGAAAAAATGGAAAGGCGGCACAGAGTTCAATAAGGCGGAAATGGAAGCAGCTGCCAATAATATGTCGGCGGCAGAACAAGCAGAAGCACAAGCCGAAATAGAAGCAGACAAACAAGCAATGATAGCCGCAGGTGCGCAATTCGATAACAACAATACCGCCGACACCATGTCTGTACAGGAATATCCCAACGGTATCTCGGTAGATGTTCCCGCGCCCGAAGAAACAGCCGTACAAGGCTTACAGGGTTTGATTGCAAACGGCTACGTTACCGAAAACAACGGCTTAGGTTTCCCGCCTGCCATAGCTGCCGCCGCAACGGTAGTAGCAGCCATTTTAGGCGTTATCTCTTCCATTGTCGGTAAAAAGACCGCCCAAATACAAGCCAACGGACAGCAACCCGCACAAGAAAACGGCGAGATAGAATATGTCGATGAAAACGGTAACCCCATTCCCATAGATGAAAACGGACAGCCGATATATGACAATTATGATTACAGCGCAGAAGACCAACTGATTTTAACGCAGATTGCTACCGACCCCGATGCGTTGGAAAATCCTGTCATACAAGCAGCCCTTGCGAGCAATCCCGCGTTGGCAAACAACCCTGTTGTGCAAACAGCCGCCATTAATAAGGCAGCCACAGCCAACACCAACACAGGAATGAGTACCCCTGTAAAAATAGGTATCGGCGTTGGCGGCGTGTTGTTGTTAGGTGCGATTGCCTACTTTGCATTAAGCGGTAAAAAAGAGGAGGTAAAACAATGAAAACACAATTTTTAGACGGACTTGGCAATGTAGCCGATTATATCAATAGCGGTGCAAGTGCCGTATCAAGTATAGCAAACTTAGTATCCGCCGCCAAAGGCACAGGCGTACAAAACCTAACGCAGCAACCAACCACGAAAACGGTTGTCGTTCCGTCAAACAACAACACAGACAGTACCGCCCTGTTGCAACAACAATTACTGTTACAGCAGGCGGCAAAATCTAACACAGGGCTTTCCACTAATGCCATGATAGGCATAGCGGTTGGCGGCGTAGCTGTGTTAGGCTTAATCATAGCAGTAATAGCAACAAAAAAAGAATAACATTATGGCACAATATACGGTCGTATTAACAAGCGGCACGCTCAATTTGCGGGCAACACCAAGCACATCGGGGACGGTTTTGGCAAGCATACCAAACTACGCCACCGTTACGAGTATCGTCATCGTTCCGTATCTAAGTGAAAACGAAACAGCAGGCGGTAGAACTTGGAAAAGTATCGAATACAATGGCAAAAGAGGTTGGGTAGCCGCCGAATACCTGACGGCGGGCAATGTTCCCGCACCTGCCGCTCCCGCTCGTGCTAACGGCGTATTAAACCCAACAACTACAATAGATAATAATACTCAAAACTCAAATTCAACAGGTATGTTCACACTAACAGAAGAAACAAAAAAGAAACTGAAAATAGGTGCAGTCATAGTCGGTGTTGCGGTCGTAGGTTTTGGAATTTACAAAATGACCGCAGGTAAAAAACAGCAGGCATTGCCCGCAAGTACAACACCCGCACTTTCAGGAGTTCCGCGCCGTAAGAAGCGTAAAACAAGTAAAAAGTCGAAAAAAACGACTTCAAAAGGCAAAAGAAAATCATTCAAATTAAATTAAACAGTAAAGAAAATGGCAAAAAGAAAAAAACGCCGTTCATCGAGCGGCAAGCAAAGAATGTCCCATTCCTCATTATTGGACTCAGGACTACAAGTCGGCGAAATTTTGCTCGGCGTGGCATTAGGCTCGCAAGTGAGAAAATTAGTAGCAAAAAAAGATGCTGTTTCGGGGACTGACCTGTTAGGGTTGGACGGCGAAACAAGCAAGTATTCAACACCTCTTTTGGTATGTGTAGCGGGTGGTGTCGCCACCATACTCGCTAAAAACAACAAACACCTGAGAAACGTAGCACTTGGGCTTACCGTTGCAGGTGGTGCAAGTCTTGTCAATGCTTTCTCCGATAGAGCGGTGGTTTCCCTTAGCGGTACAGATGACAATCCGCCTGTTGTGCTTCCGGGCATTGGCAACGTCCCAATGTTGCCAGGCATCGGCAGTGATGACATTTCCGATATTCCAAGCAACTACGACTACTCTCTCAATCCTGCATTGGTAGACCAACCGATAGGCGATGCTGAAAACTATACGGAAGAGTACATTGAAGTAGAAACTAATCCTGAGAATATTGCAGGCATTGGATTGGCAAGCATTATTTAATGTTTGCCAACCATTGTAACTATCAAAACAACAAGATTTCATAACATAAAAACAAAAAAGAATAATCATGAACCCAAAAAGAGAATTTAAGGCAAATCAGTCGATTTTGCCGCAGGAAGTGCAAAACGCTATCAACAACCGCCAATTGACATTGGTAGATAATGTATTGTATTTCACAAGAGCGTTGAACAACGACACCACTTGTGAATTAGTCAAGGACAGCGACACGAAAGTCGCGGGTATTACCAACGTAAACGCGGGAAAACTCGAAGCAGGCAATTATCTGTTGCTTTCGGGCGTGCGTTTGCAAACAGCCACCATAGCCGCCAACGCAGACCAATCCGCATTAGCCGCCGCCGATTTTTCAGCCGTGCTAAACAGACAGGTAGCTAACGGAGAATTGGAAATCACAGCCGCAGGCAAACCGATTTTACCGCGTATGAGCTGCCGCCGATTTGTAACAGGCACGTCCGCAAAATGGAATAACTATTTTGCCCTCGATTGCCCGAAGCTGATTGTACCGCAAGCGCCTATCCGCTCAAACCTTTATGTGTACGCAAGCACAGGCGGAACAATAGCAGCACGCTTGGAGTTGCACGGTGTCATGACCGTACGCGCGTAATTGAAACAACATCAGGGGAAAAGGCGGGGCAAGTAAACCCTTTTATTTGTCCTGCCAACCTTGATACATTAAGAACTTTATAAACTTGTAAATTATGTTTTTCTGGTCGATCCCCGCCAATCAAAAAGAAATCATCACCAACACACCCATTGGTGCGAAAAGTGTCCGCTATCTGTTTTTTGAAAACAAAAACGGACAGATGTTTCATTTTGGCGACACAACCAATTGTATCAGCATTTCAATAGACAATCACGCCATTTGCCGCGATATGATGTTATTGCCTTTCTGTACCGAAACGCCCGACCGTATGCACCGTTTCGATTGGAAAGAAATAGCGTTGTCGGTAGGTATGAACGTCAATAATTCACAGGTAAAAATCAGCGGTTTACGCGACAACGATTTTAATATCGTTTTTGTGTGCGACACGCAGGAAATCCAACAATACACAGGTGTTGATTTTGTCGAAAACAAGATTATCCGCATACGCCGACCGCAGGACGATAACGCGTATGTCGCACCCAACCCACAGCCCATTACAAAACTGCGTTCCATTTACGGACAATCCGACAAGGAAATCGTATTGAATTTTGACAAAAAACCGATAGCGTTTTTTGCGTACCCATTCTATACGCGAATGAATGACGGAAAAGTATTCGCATTCAATACCGAAAGACACATTCTATTTGATATTACAGGGGCAGACACCCGCATTTTACCCGAAAAAATGGAGTTGTTTCCTTTTTCGGCAAGCACAAAAATAGCATGGTCAAAATGCACTTGGATATTTGACGAAGAAAGTGCAAGCAGCCTGTTACTGAATATGATTTTCAGCGCACAGTTGAAAACACAACTTGCCACAGGCACACTATTAATTGACAACAATCAAGTAAAAACCATAGATATAGCATTTTCATTTTTATACAAGAAGATATGAAAAAGATTTTTCAAAAATTCCAAATGAGCATTGCACCGCAAAAAACGGAGCAATTAAGCGAGCCGCTCAGGGACGATTTTTCCAACATTGACGCGGTATTTATTACCAAAGTGAGCGGGAATATCGAAAACTTAACGGTCGGCATGAAAGTCGGGGGCGTTGAGATTTTGCCCGATGGCACAGATGCCGCCTTGCTGACGTTCAACGGACAATATCCTGTTAAAGACGCTGCCTATTCTTTTATGGAGGACAGCATACCCGCCCGCAGTTCTGAATTAGAATTTCGTGTAGCAAATATCAGCGAAACAATGCCCGCACAGATAAATGTGTATTGCATACTCTCAAACAAATAAACGAATGATACACATTGTCGAAATACGAGTACCCGACCGCACAAAATTCGGCGGCGTTTTTCAAAGCGAGTTTTCTCTGCCCTCGAAAATGGGTAAGATAAACGGCATTTGTGTCAATGTTGTACCCGACTTCTGTACTCGTTTCAAAAAAGAGAACAACATTGAAAAAACATTGCAGACAGGTACAGTGTCCGTATCGGTCAATAATGTAGATGTTATTTCATCTTCGGTCAAAGCGGCGTGCCTTTCAAAAATGCCGACCAACAGTTTGACTAAAAATATGGTACGTTTTGACCCGCACGAAGTAAAAAGCGGCTCGTTGTTGCGGGTTATTTACGAAGAAGTGCTTTTTACGCCATTTGTAAAAGCGGACGACCCTTATTTGAACGATTATTTCCAATCGGACGAAATACCAACCAACGGCTATACGGTAAAGGTTTATGTGAATTATGTACAAAAATAAGATGTTGAGCGATGTTGCAAAAATTAGTAGAAATAGAACAAAACAGGCTGAAAGCACTCGGCTATGAAAGCATTGTAACGCCTGTATCCGTATTTGTATCAGATAGTTTGCAGATAGAAACCATCGGAAACAACACCTACATTCTCACAGGCATAAAAATCAGTAAAGATGATATGCTCAACGATATGCACGAATTAACCATTGTGTCGCCGACTGAAAGCATACAGCTTTCACAACAGGAAATAGCCACACTCGGCACATCTGTTTTCAAAACATTTAAGGAGTTTATCATTATCAAAACCACAGACGAAAACGAATTTTCGATAGACGGAGAGATTACGCCTTTCAGAATAGATTTTATGAAAATCAGCCCAATATTCAACTAATTATGAGCAGCACAGCAGATATTATCAAACAAGTAAATGAAATCAAAACCCGCGTTTCGGGACTTGACAAACAGGGACGTGTCTTTTATGAGATATGGGGATTTAACCCCTCGTCATCTTCCGAATTTCAGCTTTACGGTAAAGGGAACAACCGAAAGGAAGCGTGTTACCCTCATTTTGAAACAGAGTTGGACACCGTACTGGCAAGCCCTACGATTGTACATATAAAAGTGCATTTGAAAGACGGTCGCAAAGATTTGGGCGGTGCTGAAATTATTATTAAGCCTGCCTACCAATCAGCTATACCAACACTTTTGCCTATTAAGGAAGAAAAAAACAACAACAATACACAACAGCAGCAGCCAACAGCAGCACAACCTCAAAACGGAATTGGCGGAACTAATTTTATGCAGATGCTCGGACAGGCATTTCTCGGTGTATCGGGCTTAAACGGCATGAATGACGAAATGGGCGGTTTGGGTATGGTCATGGCAATACAGGAAAAAGTGATTGGCGACAAGTACGAAAAGCAACGACAGGAAGAACGTCTGCAAACAATCATTGAAAACAATGCCATACTGAAAAACGAAAACGAAAAATTACAGGCGGAGATTAATAAACTAAACGGAGAGATTGACGAGAACGAGGACAAAATAGACGAACTCGAAACCCAACTATCCGAATACGAAAAACTAAACCCCAAACGCGATATGATTAGCGGTTTGGCGGGTATGATTGCCGAAAACGCATTGTTGGGAATTGTATCAAAAACAAAATATGCAGGTTTGCTCGGATTGGGCGAAAATCCAACTGACACCAATGCAGTATCGCAACCTACACAACCCTCGCAGCCGGTTAGTATAGAGCCTGTGGACGACAGCCCTCGCGGAAAAGCCAAACAGCAGATAACAGAATGGATTGATACGCTTGACGACAACGATTTTTCGACATTGTACCAACTATTGACACTCTTTGCCAAAGGCACACCGATAAGCTCATGCCTGCAATGGGCAACAGGAACGACCGAAGAACAAACGCCCGCACCTGTGCAACTTGGCGATGATGACGAAGAATAAAATTTTGAATTATTGATATGGCAGGAACAGAAAAAATGAAGTTCAATCCCTTTCTAAAAGGCAACTTCGACTACATAAAAGATTATGACGGCGATTTGGAAACCATACAAAAGGAAGTACATCACAATCAAACAATTAATTCCGAAACCATTGAACGCGTGGACGGAATGGAAAGCATTATCGCCATGCTGCAAAGCGGGCAAATCATACTCGCCGAAAGGCAGGGAATAATAGAAAACGACAACATTATTTACAATGTAACTTATGAAAACTATGCCACGCTGAAAGGTGCAAAAAAGTTCTTTGTCATACTTGATAATCCACTTCAAACAGGCTCAACTGCCGCCGAAGAATTGGTAAAACTGAAAATACAGACCGACAAATTAAAACACATAACCATTCCACCGCCAACGGTAAGCGACACGCCGAGCGAAAGCGACCTGTACGCAGGCATGATAGGCTACAATATTGAGAAGAACTTGGGCATACTTGTTTCGGGTGGTTATGTCTATTTGAAACAAGGCGGCTATGCTAAAACAGATGTTTTCGATTTGAAATGTACTTACACTATTGACGACAACGGCAAAATGCACCTTGCAAAATATATTGAGCCTGAAATACCTGAAGAAACAGAAGAAAACGAAGAACAAACAGAAACACCCGAACAGACACCACAACCTGTAATTATCGTCATTTCGGGAAGAAATGAAAATGCAATCACATTTGAAATTGCAAACGGATATTTCCAACTTTCTGACGGCGACACAGTCAATTTTGCCGACCAACTTATGATTACAGAGGGCGAAGATACTTGGAGTGTATTAAGAGTAATGCACAAGGATAATGTTGATGCAAAGCTGAAAGACATTCTCGAAAAACGCGTATTAATGCGCGCCATTATTGACGATAAGGACAGCAGGCAGGACAGCGCCTACATCATTGGCGGTGCAGCCATAGAAAACACACCGCCCGCCACATTCATAAAGGCAAACGCTTATGTAATAGAAAGTTTAGAAGAAGATTTGATATTAAACAATGAGAATTTCCCAACTGAAAGCATTATCTACATTGTCAAAGCAAAAAATGATTTTAG
Source organism: uncultured Paludibacter sp. (assembly GCA_964546015.1). Classification (GTDB taxonomy): domain Bacteria; phylum Bacteroidota; class Bacteroidia; order Bacteroidales; family Paludibacteraceae; genus JAFGVL01. The sequence goes on along the minus strand of CAZJHO010000003.1, from coordinate 243,084 downwards.
TGTCAGCGGTTTGGCAAGTATCATATTCAACAATAACGACACAGGCTTTACCACCGACCGCTCTTTTGAAGTATGGCTTGAAAAAGACACAGGGCAAAAAGATATGTTGCTGATGAAAAACGGAACGGTTGAAAGCAATGCACTCAACAGGGGCGAATGTGTAAGACTGTTTTTTGACTATCAAACTTCTAATTGGAGTGTTGTTTACCTTGCTACTGATAATGCCAACAACACGCTTGTTACCTCAATAGATGATACAATTAAAGTAACCCAGACAGGACAAACATTTGACTTGAGCAGGGGATTTTATTTGAAACTGCATTCTATAAATTTTTATCACCCTGTATCAGGAAACAGACCGTCAGAAGGAGCATATATAAAATTTGCCGACATTGAATTTAGTCAGACCTCTACAAAAGGCTCTGTTTCCTTTGATTACATTTCATGGGGAACACCACATTTAGTGTCATTTTTTTGCTCATATATCTTAGATGTTTTTTTGAGTGCTAACACAGTTGTATTCAAGTATTATGACAATTTCAAGGTAGGGAGTAAAAGCATAGATTTTAATGATTTTTATTTTGTAAAGACAGGCTCAAATAAGGGTGAGTTATGGAAAAAAATAATGTATCAGAACGAGGAACTGCAAGTTATAGGCTATAAGTTTTTAAACATAACACAGCATACAAACGGATTAAACATAAACGATGAAGACACGAATAAAATATATGTGAAATCAACCTTTGCAGAATTTAATAATTATGCTACAACAGGTGGAAGAAGCAAATTTCAAGCATCATCATTTTAACGAATACTATTTATGGAAATAACAGTAGGAACATCAAAAGTGCTGATAATATATCAAATCAATTCATCAGACAGGTGCATATTTGACAATATCAAAGATGTTGATTTTCAAGTAGCAGGAAATTTATTTGAAGTATATCACAACGGAGCGTTGGCAATCGTCCAAAAAATCCAAGCCAATGCGATAACTATCAACGACATTGAAATCACAATCGAAAATGTCTTTACCGTACTCAAGTCGCTGATGAATTTCGACAGCAATGGCAACAACAATAGTAATGGCGGCAATGGCAGCAATGGTAGCAATAACAATTCAAATGAACAGGTAACCATAGCCAGCGAGGTCGAAGTATTCGATACGGTCGGCGGCTATGTCGAGGGACAGGGAAACCAAACGCCAAGCATTGCGCCTGCCAATGTTAAAGCAATCGTAAAAAGAGCGATTTATCGGCTCGGTAAATGGAACCTCCCCAATGGCGACCGCGACTATGTTTTATTGCATGGACTAAAAGGCGTTGGCACAACGATAAAAATCATTGATATAAAATTGACTTTGACCGATAACAACGGAAAAGATATTTGTGCCGGCAGTTTATTTTTTAATCAAGGCGGCAACACTCCCTCATTTATGATTTACCCGAACGGCAATGTAAATGAACAGGCGGACAGGATAACGATACGCAGGCGCGGTGATGGCGGAACAACAAACGATAACCGTTTCGGTGCTACCCTTTCGAGCGGTGCGGCAAGTCGTGGCGAAATTATGATTGAATACAGAGAATATCAACCAATAAACAAATAAAATTATGAATTACGATTTGACAATAGGCATAGCAGAGATACTCTCCCTTTTCGGCGTTAGCGGTGGTGTTTATGCCTTCTACACCATGAAAATCAGCAAAAAGCAGTTGGAAGCCAATGTTTTCACAACCTTACAGGCAAGTTATGAAACATTGATAAAAACGCTGCAGGAACGCTTAGACAGACACGGCGACCTGATTGATAAACTCGAAGCCGACAAAGAGAAATTGAAAGAAAATGCCTGCTTTGATAACATTTGTAAAAAAAGGAAAGGATAAAATTATGCCACAGTACGACATCAAAATCAGGGTGCAGACCGAAACGCCCGCAGGCTGCCAAGAACTCGGCAACTTAATTCAAAATGCGGTCAATGTAGTACCTCACAGCGATATGATAAAATTGCTTACCAAAGTGAAGCAAAATCCCTCGATTGTAAAAACAGCATTGAAATTCATTTAAACAATTTATCATGAATACTCCACAAAATTTGAATGCCAACGCGCAGGTCAATACGGATTTCAAAATCAACAATCCAATCATGTGGGTTGGTATTGCAGCAATCGGCGGCTTGCTGATTTGGAAAATGTACAAAAAATATGCTGACGGCGCAGAGCAACGAACATTGCAAAAAGCATTGGAAAAAAGCACGCAAGTAGATACAACCCAACTCACAATCAGTCAAGCCGATGCAGCTATTATCGCTCAAAAACTATTTTCGGCAATGGACGGAATGGGTACTGATGAAAATACAATCATGCACCTGTTGATTGATACGCCGCGCACGAATGACGATTTGAAACTGATTGTCAAAACTTTCGGCGTAAAGGAATACGGTACTTACGGCTCGCCAATGTGGGGAAGTGGAACGCCGAGCGACTTAACGATATGGCTAACCAATGAACTATCGGGCAGCAAACTGCAAAAACTGCAAAATCGCTTTGCACAGGCGGGAATTGTCTTCTAACTAATTAATAACACAATGGATTACAAAACAATATCAATAGCAGGCGGCATTTTGGCAACACTCGGATTGCTTGCTTTTATATTTCAAAAAAAATTAACGACTATGATAGCAGAAGTTTATAGAAAATACATAAAAACGAATACGGAAGAATTTTTATCAAAAACAAATTTAGTATCTCAACAATTGGGCATCAATCCGAATTGGCTTTTGGCAGTAATGACCATCGAAAGCGGGATAAATCATCAGGCAGTCAATCCGAATGGCGGCGCAACAGGGCTTATCCAATTTATGCCTGCAACCGCCACAGGATTGGGAACATCAACCGCCGCGCTAAAAGCAATGACAAATGTGCAGCAGTTAGATTATGTGCTTAAATACCTGTCGCCGTTTTCGGGCAAAATGAAACGCTTTGTCGATGTGTATTTCGCCGTCTTTTTTCCTGCGGCTATCGGCAAAGCTGATGATTGGGTATTTGAAACAAGCAAACTTTCAAGAGCCACCATTGCGAAAGCCAATCCGATTTTCGACACGAATAAAGACGGTAAACTGACAGTAAAAGAAGTAAGGGACGCCATGACTTCAATAGCACAAAAGAAAGGGCTTGTAATATGAAAATATTTGACAGAAAAGTTTTGATATTCTTATTGTTTTCTCTCATTTCGTTGGTAATGAAAATTTGGTTATTCGCAGGTTTGATAGCTAAAAACAACGAAAACAAACGACTGCAATCGAATATCGAAACGCTGACAAGCGAAGTGAGGCACTTTAAGACCGCAGACGGTAAAAACGCGGCACAAGTAAAAACGCTGACACTTACCGTTTCCGAACTCAAAGAGCAGAACGCACAACTTATGTCGGAACTGAAAACGATGAGCGTAAAGCCCCGCGATGTAAAAACCATTCAGCAGATAAGCGCACAGGCACAGTACGAAGTACAGATTGTCAAAAAGGACAGCGTAATATTCGATACCATACAAGTCGTAACATATAAATATGCTGACGATTGGATAACATTTGAAGCACTTTGCCCGCCCATCGGCGACACCTGCACTGCAAAAATAGTAACACATGACAGCCTTTTAATCGTCCAACACAGCAAAACAAGAAAGTTTCTGTTTTGGACGTGGAAACGATACAGCGGACAGGCGACCGTAAAAAACTACAATCCATATTCGGAAATCCGCTCCGTTAGAAACATCGACATCGAAAAATAAAACACATGGGAACAAACACCGCAATACTCGAATTTCTTGCCTTTGGCGAGGGTATTATGCAGCCTGTCAAAGTTGATGAGATAGACGCTTTTACTACCTATGTAGGCTATTGCCTTGACAAATGCAAAGGAATAGACGACCCGACTTGGTTGATAAAAAAAATCAAACAGACAGGGACAGTGAAAACGATTTCGTTTCCCAATGGTAAGAAACTGTACAATCAAAAATGGAGCGAACACACCGCTCTCACTTACAAGATAACAGAATTTGCACCCGCAGAAGAATAAGCCGATGAGCCAACTTTTTGAAAATAAGAGTACGCAGTTATTTGGGTTGTATGGTACACCTGAAGAAAGTTTTATTGCTGAAATTAACAGTACAGGCGAAAAACTCAATAAGCAAAAAATCATTGCGTTGGCAAAGGCAAACGGCGTTAATGCAGACGAAACTCAAATAAAGGAACTGTACGAGGTTGCCATTATGCGGGCATTGAAAAACCGCTTGACAAACGACATCTTTGAAAACTACCAAACCGCCCGCGAAATCTATAACAATCAGGTAAACTTTGCACACCGCACTTCAAACAGCGTGCTTTTGCAACAATACAGTACGCCGTTGCCGTTGGCTTATTTGGCAGGAGCGTACATAAAAAGTCAGAAACTAACAGCCGCATATTTTGAGCCGAGTGCGGGAAATGGATTACTTACCGTTGCTCTACTCGCCGAATATACTGTTGTTAATGAAATTGACCGCAACCGAAGAGCAAACCTTACAAAATACGGAAACTTTATAAAAGTGTACAATCTGGACGGCTCAAAACCTTTTCCTGCCGAAAGTAATCGTGTTTTTGACGGTATTGTTACCAATCCGCCCTTTGGACGTTGGGACACCGAAAAAATCGGCGGTTATCCCATAAAAAAACTCGAACATATTATGTCAATCCGCGCGCTCGACACAATGAAAAACAGCGGACGTGCTGCAATCATTATCGGGGGACATACGGAGTGGGATAAGTACGACAGGGTAGAAAATGGCGCAAACCGTTATTTTCTATCCTATCTCTACCACTACTACCATGTCGATGATGTGATAAACATTGACGGACAAATGTACCGAAAACAGGGTACGACTTTCCCTATCCGTTTGATTTTGATTAATGGCAGGAAGAACACACCTGACGGAACTGCACCACTCAAAACCGACTACGACCGTACCGTCCGCACCTTTGATGAACTTTGGGAACGAATGGCAGGATATTTTGACAACAAAGGCACACGCCTTTCAACGCTCGAAAGACAAATGCAGACGGCAATCGCCGAAATGGAAAAAGAAATGGGCGTTGGAAGATTGAACGGAACAAAGAAAAGCATTCCGAAATACTTAACAAAACCATTGTCAGCATACACCTTTGTTGAAAACGGTACAGACTTGACCGACTGGCGGGCAGGTGCAGATGAAATTTCGGAACGGATAAAGCAACGAAGAAATTTCGGGCTTGAAATCCCTTATTATTACTACACAAGATTATCCAAACTATTGGACAAAATCGAAGCAGAAAGAGATTTACACTAACAAAAAAACAACTCAATATCATGGCAACAAAAAAACAACTCGAAGCATTAGAAAAAGCCCGCGCAGCAAAGGCAAAGACATCTAAAAAAAAGAAATTGGTAACAAAAACGGGTAAACAGAAAGATAACGAAACATTCAAAAAAACAGGCTTTTATTATTTGTCCTCGCCTAAAGACGCGTTGAAATTTTATTTTTTGAAAAACGCAAATGACTTTTCAGAGATTGATATACAAAATAATATGCCTTATGGTATTATGCACAATGGGAAAAAGGTAAAAACCGTAAAAAAAGGCACTGTGTATGTTTTGCGGGAAACAAAAACGACAGCAAAACGCAAGCCCGCTACAAATAAAAGTTTAAGCGGTAGTTTGAATAAGAAAAAAGTTACACATTTTTACAAAGACAGCAAAATCATAATCAATGACAGATACAGTTTCGGCGAATTGGTAAAATCCGATTTGTCAGATGGCGAATATATGTTGCACTTCCGAACTTTTGCATTTCAAGCAAAAGAAGATTTGGAAAAAATCAAGAAGAAAATACCCAAATCGTTAAAGCAGAAAAGGATTTATCTTGTTGTCAATGGCGAGGGATATGGCTATCTAAATTTTGAATGATTATGTATTTTACCAACTGCCATACCGCCGCCGACTGCAAAACCCGCTACCGCGAATTAGCAAAAGAACTCCACCCCGACAAACAGGGTGGTAGTAGTACCGCGTTCCAACAAATGCAGACAGCATACGAGGAACGATTGCGCGAATTGCAAACCAAAGTACCAATCAACAGCCGCGAAGCAACAGAACTGACAAAAGCAATACTCGAAATCCTGCGTATCACAAAACCCGAATATTACGAATTGGTACGCAGAGCGGCGGCTATCCCAACCGTTAGTATGTTTGCCGCCGTATTGGGAAATCTTTTCCCCGAAAAAAAAGAAATGCTGAATGGGTTTCTCAAACTTTTGAAATAAACCACAATGAAACAAATAGAAATACTCAACCAATTTTTCAAATTCAAAGGCAAACTCGGTACTCAATTCTGTACTGCAGTTAAAACCGACAGGAATTTGAATGTTACCGAAATAACTTTTATTTCAGTAGCCAATACAAAGAAACTTCCCGCCGATTGGCAAAATGAAAAAAAGAAACATACGACAACAGCAATCAGTACAGTAGAGCCAATCAAGCAAACCCTTAACGGTTTGGGTATGACCTACGCGCCTGCCGCAACCGCAGTACAGGTATTAAACACCGTTGTCCCTGACAGCATGGGCGAAGAAATGCACAACGCACTTGTTTCACTTAAAAAAGCCGTTGGCGATGTGTCGAATTTTGTTGCAGAGCGTTTGCAATTCAGCCTTGAAGAACTTGCACAACGCCTTGCTGCCGAACAGGTAGATGCTGTTGCACTTTCTATCTATAATATAGAAGCGAGGGAGCAAGGTTTCATTATCGGCGACCAGACAGGCGTTGGCAAAGGGCGTGTTGCTGCGGCAATGATACGTTACGCCATTGTACAAGGATATAAACCTATTTTCATTACCGAAAAGCCTAACTTGTTCACTGATTTTTACCGTGATTTGAATGATATAGGTTGTCCTTATTATCGCCCTTTTATTGTGAACGGCAACGAGAGCAAAACTAAAATCAAGGATATGCAGGGCAATATCATCTTTGAGCCTGACGACCCGAAAACACAAACCGAGATTATCAACAAAGCACTCGAAACAGGCAAAATCCCCGCCGATTACGACTTTATTATGGCAACCTATTCGCAATTTTCCGATAAAGAACTCACACCTAAAAAACAATTTCTTGTGCGTATGGCCGCCGACAATGTTTGTGTACTTGATGAAGCCCACAACGCAGGCGGAAGTATTGGAAAACAACAAAAAGGCGCAGACGGCTCAATGACTGTAAAAGGCGGCTCGAACACCGCTCAATTTTTTCTTGATGTAGTCTATCGAGTAAAAGGCGTTGTGTTCTTATCGGCAACCTTTGCCAAACGCCCCGACAATATGCCAATTTACTGTATTAAAACCTGTATCGGCGAGGCAAGTCTGCCACTTGATAAAATGGTCGAAGCCATTACCAAAGGCGGCGTAGCGTTGCAGGAAGTTTTAAGTAGTAATGTTGTAAAAGAGGGGCAAATGGTGCGGCGTGAGAAATCCAAAGACCAAATTACCGTCAATTATATTACACTCGACAAAGCGGGAAAAGCAAAGTTTGAGATAAACGATGTAGAAAAACAGCATAAGATTGCCCTTGACAGCGTTACGGAATTAATGCGCGACATTATTAAGTTTCAAACGGATTATATTGCGCCCATTGTTGATAGCCTTAATAAAATCAACGCAGCTGCCAATATCAATATTGAGCAACGCAAAGGAACGGAAAGTTTGGGTGTGGATAATCAAGATTTTGCAAGCAAAACCTTTCAAATTGTCAATCAATTATTGTTTTCTATTAAAGCCAAAGAGGTAGCTAACCGCGCCGTTTGGAACTTACAGAACGGTAAAAAGGTTGTTATTGCCTTTGCCAATACAATGGAAGAAATGTTAAATAATCTCGGTGCAAACGAGGGCGACACAATTAATCCGGATTATTCGGTTTCGTTGTTGAGCGGACTTGACAGCACCCGCCGAATTACCGAAAAAGACGATGCAGGCGGCAGCAGTTACCGCATGATTGATTTTGACGAAATCGGCGAAGAGGGTACGAAATTCTACAAATACCTTGTTTCTAAAATCCGCAAAAATACTTCGGGCATAACCATTTCGCCGATTGACCTGATGAAACACGTTATCGACGAAGCGGGATTTGAAGTGTCGGAAGTTACAGGACGGAAATTCCAACTCAATTTTTCAAAGGATTTAAGCAAAGCCACCATTGCAAGCCGTAGAAAGGAAAATATCGCAGACGCATACCGCCGTTTTCAGAACAATGAGGTTGATGTGCTTTTTATCAACACGAGTGGATCCACAGGCGCAAGTGCGCACGCCATTCCAACAGCGAGCGTAAAGCCCGACCGTGTAAAACAGCGTGTAATGATTATCGCACAGCCCGAACTCAACATTTCCACCGAAGTACAAAAGCGTGGCAGAATTGACCGCACAGGGCAGATTTACCCACCAATCTACGAATATATTACAAGCGCCATTCCCGCCGAAAAGCGTTTTATGATGATGTTACAAAAGAAACTCAAATCGCTTGACGCAAACACTACGAGCAACCAAAAGCAAAGTAAAAACGTGGTCGATTATGACGATTTTTTGAATAAATACGGCGATGAAGTAGTAATCAATTATCTCAAAGAAAACGAAGACTTTAATACCGCACTCGGCGACCCGCTCAAAATCAAAGCTGATGACGAAAAATCAGTTGTCAAAGAGGGTGCAATCAGTAAGATAACAGGGCGCGTTGCATTGCTTACCACCAAAGAACAGGAAGAATTTTACGAGATAATGCTCGAAAGCTACCGCAATTTCATTGACTTTAAAATACAGGAGGGAACGTATGACCTCGAAATGGAAACAATGAATTTAGAAGCGGAAACCATTAACAAGACAGCTACCATTTCCGCAAAAGGTGCAGGGAAAAGCGTGTTTTCCGCGCCTACTTTTGAAGAAACCTGCATGATAAATGTTCTCAAAAAACCATTTGCCAAAAAGGAATTGGACGAAAAAATAAAAGAAGCACAAAGTAAAACCGACAATCAGAAAATTGCAGCCGATTACAAACAATCCATGCTCGGTGCATACGAAAAACGGAAAACGATTATCGAAGCCAAATGGAACAAAGCCATAGAGAACATTCCCAATGAAAAAGGATTTAAGGAAGCCGCAGATACGCACAAATATACGGAAGACCGTAAAATTGAAATAGAAGAAAGCCGCATAGCAGATAAACAGCGGGAACAGGATAAACTCAACAATCAGTTTACAAGCATTAACCCGCTTATTGAAGCATTTACCGCAGGCAGCGTTTGGAATTTTGCATGGGGAGAGCGGCAGGATATGACATTGCCTTGCGTATGTTTGGGCGTGAATATCAATCCCAAAAGTAAAAATCCATACGCACCGAGTAATATGTTCGTGGAATTTGCCGTAAGCGATAGCACACGGTATTTCAAACTGAACTTTGCCAACGACCAACGAATGGCATTACAAAGTATTAGAAGTGCGGCACGCTGGAGTTTCAAAAACGATTTGATAGAAAAATGGGAAGAATACACAGCCAAACGTAGTGCCAACCGAGAAAAGCGCGTCATCATCACAGGCAATATTTTACAGGCATTCGACCGCGATGAGTATGCCAAAGGTGGCAAACTTGTATCTTTTACCCGAAAAAACGGCAAGGTCGAAAAAGGGATTTTATTACGCAGCGATGTATCCGAAAAACTGACCGAAACCAACACCCGCATAGAAGCAAAAGTTAGCGTGCCGATAGAAAAGGCAAAAAAACACATTCTCAATCTACCGCCCAACAGTCTTTACCAATGTTCGGGCAATTTCTATATCGCAAAAAAATATTACGGCGATACGTTTCAACTTGTTACCAATAGCGGCAGCAAAAGCGAGTTTGAATGGCTAATCCAAAACCCGCACCTCATGGAGCTTGCCGACAGCGATTATGGCTTTACACTTTCCCGCAGAAATTGGCAGGCAGAATTTGAAAAGGCTGATATGCCGCACGTTATTGACGAATTGCAGTCGTTGGGCGTAAATGTAGTTATCACAGGTACACCTGCCGAAGAACTGCAACAGGAACTTGCCGACAACAGTGGAAAGTCGGGGAGTAATTGGAAAAAATTATCTTGGGACGAAAACAATATCCCGAAATTATCATCGAAACCTGTAACACCAAAAAAGAACGATAATAACCGTTTGCGTTTATTGGAACTCGAAATGGAAATGGAAATCGCCATTATGGAAATGGAGTTGGAAATGGGTGCATATAAAAGTGTAGCAGGATTATAAACAATTAAAATATACAGTTATGACATTTACAGTAAAGAATTTTCGGACGGAGTTTCCGAAAGCAGGAATAACGGACAGCGACCTTTTGAAACGTTTTGAATTAATGAACAAGACAAAGCCCGAAGATTATAATAATTCGGAAGTCGTTAAACGTGGTATTGATATGTTCGTTTTACAACTTAATCAGCGTTATGGCTCAAAAGAAACGGAAATCAGCGAAGAAGAAGAATTGACACCCACAGACAAAAAAGTCATTAAAAAAGCCTTGAAAAAGGAAAGGCAACAAAAAGAAAAACGAAAAGAGCAAGTGAAAAAATCCTTGCAGAAAGAAAGCAAAGAGGATAATGCCCAACGAGTAGAAAAAATACTACCTGAAGTTGGGTTTATCAAACGCTTTTGCGGGCTTGACGGCAAAATGGTAAAAACACAGCAAGAAAAGGCATTACGCATACTCAATTCGTTGCAAAAGGCAATCGTGGAAAAAGTTATCCGCAAAACATCGCCATACGCAGACGAGATTATGAAAATTCAGAGCAACCTCATTAAAATCGTTGATAGTAAAGACGGAAACGCGATTATTGAAATTGCCGAAAAGTATAAAGAAATTGCCAAAAGTCAAAAAGTTAGTCCTGAAATTGCTTTTATAAAGGCATTTATTTCTATACAAGGGAAAGAAGGAATGAAAGAAAAAGCCAAAGCATTACGCGAGAGAATTTCAAAAAGCGATGTGTATCCTACTGAAATAATGAAGTCGCTTGATGATTATATCGCAGGAGAAACCAACACACTCGAAATTGATGCACAAACATTATCGGGACTGTACGGTTTAGCAGGCATTGAGTTTGAAACACCAAAGTCTGGCACAAGTGTACAAAGTACGCAGTTTCTTGGTGCAACATTCGATACACTTCCGTTTACAGGGAAATGGGCGAATTTTATAGGAAAGCCTAATCGCAATTTCAAGATTATGATTTACGGTAAAGCAGGTGGAGGAAAATCAACTGTTGCGATTAAGTTTGCCCACTACCTTGCAAGTAATGTAGGTTTGCGTGTGTTGTATGTTGCAGGAGAGGAAAAACTCGGTCATACATTGCGCGAAAAGGTTGAGCGGCTCAACGCTGCAACCCCTAATCTTTACCTCAATGATAAATTGCCGAAAGACCTGTCGAAATTCGATGTAGTTTTTATTGACAGTATCAATACCCTTGCATTAGAGCCGACAGATTTGGAGAACTTGCCTAATAATAAAGCGTATGTGTGGATTTTACAATGTACAAAAGCAGGAAATTATCGCGGCTCACAAGCATTTGAGCATAATGCGGACGCAGTTATTGAGGTTTCGGATATGATTGCCAAAATGGGTAAAAATCGCTTTGGTGGAAAAGAAAGGGAACTTGAAATATAATTTTAGAATGACATAATAAGAGGTTTGGCGAACAGCTAACAAGCCTAATAAAATCCTTGCATTACAATAATGCGAGGATTTTTTTTGTCTAAGTTTACTTTCTTTCGTACTGATATAGGTTGCCCTAAGTTTGCATTTTTGGGGGGACAAAAAGTTTCTCGTGGTTTCTTTGTGTCTTTTCGTGGTTTTCTCGTGTATTTCTTGTGTTTCTTCGTGTCATCTCAAAAACTTCTCGTGTTTCTTCGTGTTTCTTTGTGGTTTTCTCGTGTATTTCTCGTGTCAGTTAAAAAATCAAAGAAAACCGCAAGTTTCGACAAGAATATTCGAGATTTCGCGAAAAGAACATTAAAATATTCGAGGCTTCTGAGAGGAACTATGATAAAAATTTTACTTTTGGTTGTATTTTGAAGAAATAGGACATAGAGAACAGCTCAATACATAAATGAGAATTTTTGATAATATATCTTATTAAATCAGTATCTTTGCGGAGTAAAACATGATAGTATAATTGTAGAAATCAATACTCTACAATTTATATATATAACATAACGTTCGCTGAACGTCTCATCACGAAAACTGGCAAGTTCAATAAAGAAGAGACCGATGCGCAATGTTCATGCTATACATTGTATAGCGTGGACTTGCCTGTCTTCTTCTTTGGGTATGCCAGTACCTCGTGGTGGAGCAGTGTGAGTTCCACGCTTCTTTTTTGGTCTGGCGAATGTTCTTTTAAGTGTGAAACAATAAAAAAAAGGACATGAAAAAAATCAAATTGTACATTACGGCATCTATTGATGGATATATCGCTCCGTCTGACGGCGATATGGATTGGCTGATAAATACGCTAAGACCTTCAAAAGAAGATTATCAGGATTTCTTTAATTCGGTCGATACCGTTATTATGGGCGGGAACGCATATCAGGAAATGAGCCTAATGGATATTGTTTTTCCATATAAAGATAAGATTGTTTATATCGTTACTCGTCATCCCATAATGGGAAAAGAGAGTGTAAATTTCATCACAGAAAATGCCATTGAAACAATTTCTCAACTTAAAAGGGGGAGTGGAAAAGATATATGGCTCGTTGGTGGTGCGGAACTGACTTCGTTATTGCTCGACAATGATTTGATTGACGAAATGATAATCACATATATTCCCGAAACGCTCGAAAAGGGAATACCATTATTCTCAAAGGAACTCAACAAAAATTGGGTATTGAAAGAAGAAATATCATACGAAAACAACGCTGTCAAGAAGGTATATCAATATATGCAATAAACAACGAAGCCTATTCTTTTCAACGGAATAGGCTTCGTTTATTTAATTATCTATGTCTTCATCTTGCTGAACATTAAAACCGACACGTTTTCGGGGCTTGTTTTCAAGTTCCTTTTGCGAAGCCAATTCAGTAAGAGCCTGATAAATATCGCCGAATTGCATATTGGTTTCTATCATAAAATCTTCCAACTTTCGGTTTAACTCCGCATAACCAAGAGCGTATTGGCGCAAGGTTACGAAAGCTCTGATAATAGAGATATTTACTTGAATAGCCAAAGGACTGTTCAGCACACTTGAAAGTTGGGCAACCCCTTGTTCGCTGAATGCGAATGGGGGATAACGACTACCGCCCCAACTTGAGGTGCCAAAATTGCACCTCAAGTCTTCGTTTTCACTTTCCGTCAGTTCAAACATAAAATCTTCAGGGAAACGCTCTATATTACGTCTTACAGCACGTTTCAGATTTTTTGTTTCCACTTGATACATTTCTGCTAAATCAAAATCCAAGAGGACACGAATTCCTCTGATTTCATAAATCTTGCTTTGAATAATTTGTAGTTCCATGATATTGTGTTTTACTGATTAACAACTAATTTATCATTCATCTCTTTGACTTTTCCTGCAAAGGCATTCATGTCGTGGCTGATTTTAGAATCAGTTATTCTTGCGTAGATTTGAGTTGTTTTGATATTAGTATGTCCTAACATTTTGCTGACACTTTCAATAGAGACACCTTTGCTAAGTGTCAGAGTAGCAAATGTATGGCGTGCAAGATGAAATGAGATTTCTTTGTCAATTTCACATAATGCGCCTATCTCTTTGAGGTAGGCATTCATCTTCTGATTACTTGGTACTGGCAGTATCCGATTATCAGGTAAAGTGCCCTCATACTTTTCCAGTATCTTCTTGGGTATATCAAGTAACGGAATAGAGAATGTAACATCTGTTTTTTCTCTTTTCCCCATAATCCATAGATTTCCGTCAAAAGAAGTGCGGATATTTTCTTTTCTCAACTTTTTTACATCTATATATGCTAATCCACAAAAACAAGAAAAGATAAAAATGTCACGTACCTGTTCCAGTCGTTTTGTAGAGAATTTCTTTGCCATTATTGCTTCTATTTCTTCTTGCGATAAATAACCTCTATCGACTTTCTTTAAACGAATTTTGTAATTGGCGAAAGGGTCAATCCTTATCCAACCATTATTTTTGGCTATGATTACAATTCGTTTGAAAAATTGCATGAACTTAGCTGTTGTATTTGGATTACAACCGCAAGTAGTTAAAAGATAGACTTCAAAGTCCGTGAGAAAGAGATGGTTAATTTCTTTAAAGGAAATATCGCTTAAATTATATTTCTCTTTGATAAAATTGGTAAGATGTTTTCTTGTTACTTCGTATTTTTGATAAGTTGCTTTAGATTTGCTAATACCTATCAGTTTTTTTACATCTTCATTATGGCGAATGAATTGTTCAAGGAGATTGTGTGTTTTAGTCGCTCCGCCAAGAAAATAGTTTTTGACTTTTTCTGCGGTAACATTTACCTCACTTAGCAAAAGGTCATTATATACATTAAATAAGGATGATTTGGTTTTATCAATGATAGAATTGATTTCAACAACCTCACTGGTTCGTCCAACTGCTCTACCTGCCTTAACATCCCAAATAGAGGGATTGACATCTTGTTTCATGCCAAATCGTGCTTCTTGCTTGTCAATGGTTATTCGACAGAAAAGGGGTACGTTTCCGTTTGCTTTTTGTTTATCTCTTTTTAGGAAAAAGAGAACTCTAAATGTACTTCTCATAACTCAAATTTTAATGTTACAAAATTAATTTAACTATCTCAATTTGAGTTTTATGGGACACCGCCAAATTTGGACAACACACTGCCAATTTTGGACAAATCGTACCCCTTTTTCAAATTCCCCAAAAGGGGTATGATTTAGAGCGCAAAGTGTGTCGTTTTTTGGCTTTTTTTTGACTTTTACACCCAGACAGAATAGAAACAAAAAACCCTACAAGTCATTGAACTTGTAGGGTTTGTCCGTCTTTTGTCGCCTCTTGTCTTAGGCTTCCAGCGGAGAGAGAGGGATTCGAACCCCCGGTACCTCGCAGTACAACGGTTTTCAAGACCGCCGCAATCGACCACTCTGCCATCTCTCCAGTACTATTCTTGCGAAAAGCGTTGCAAAGATACGCCTCTTTTCGTTTTCTGCAAATGGTTTTTTGAAAAAAAATAAAATTTTTCAGAAATAACTTCTATCTGCTATTAATTTAGGCAATATTTGTTTTTCGAAAAATCCTTTTTGTGTTTTTCTATTAAAATAAGTAATATTGCATTTCTTTGTGTAGTGCTGTAATGCTATGAATATAGGTTTATTTTTTGGTTCTTTTAATCCGATACATAATGGTCATTTGGCTTTGGCAAAACAGTTGTTATCTACTGTCGGATTTGAAGAAATTTGGTTTGTGCTTACTCCGCAAAATCCGTTGAAAGAGGAAACTTTTTTGGCTAAGGACGAGGTAAGGATGTACATGCTGAATCTTGCTATTATAAATGAGCCTCGTTTTAGAATATGTACGATAGAGTTTGATTTACCGGCTCCTCATTATACGATTAATACACTAACCGAATTAAAAAAATTATATCCTGATAACAAATTCTCATTGATAATAGGTGCAGATAATTTGGCAATTTTTCATCGTTGGAAAGATTATCAAGTTATTTTAAGTGATTATTCTGTATTTGTTTACCCTCGTAAAGGGACAGAGTTAAATTATCTAAAGAAACAATATCCGCAGGTGCAAATGATAGATGCACCATTATTTGCGGTATCTTCTACCGAGATACGAGAATTGATAAAAAAACATGAAAATATATCTGATTTTCTGCCTGTTTCGGTTGTAGATTTTATTACTAAAAACAAATTATACCGATGAAAATTATTCTGTTGATGGTAGGTAAAACTGCCGAGAATTATATGCGGGAAGGCATTTTAGTATATCAAAACAGATTGAAACATTATATGTCGTTTCAGATGGAAATAATTCCGGATTTGAAAAACACTAAAAGTCTTTCTTTTGAGCAACAAAAAGACAAAACTTCGGATTTGATTTTTGATTTTCTCGAAGATAGTGATGATGTTGTATTGTTGGATGAACGAGGAAAGGAATTTACATCTGTTGGTTTTGCACGATTTTTGGAACAAAAGATGATTGCTTCACCCAAACGATTGGTTTTTGTAATTGGTGGTGCGTATGGTTTTTCTGAAAAGCTTTACAATAGAGCGAACTTAAAATTGTCTATATCGCAAATGACTTTATCGCACCAAATGATACGCTTATTTTTTATCGAACAATTATATCGTGCTATGACTATTTTAAAGGGTGAACCATACCATCATCAGTAATTTATGAATAGAAAAAATAATAGAAAGAAATCAATTTTTATTACAGCTGCATCCATTCTAGTGTTTTTTTGTTTGGGAGTGTTGTTTGAGTATTTATATCATCAACCGGCTAACCATGATTTAACGACAAAGTCTTTTCAACAAACACTCAATAAGAAATGGGAAACTGCAAGCCGTCATTTGGACGAAATAAAAAAAGATTTGGCCGAAGACAAAATACCTGCTCTTACCACATCTTCGGATATTTTCTATTATGTTTATCTGAAAGACCATCTTATTTATTGGACGGAAAATACTTTGGGTGTTCCGATTCGATACTCTGATTTACAACAGGATTATCCGTTGTTGCAGTTGCAAAACGCATATTGTGTTTCTTTGCAGGATAGCTACAAAAACTATCGTGTATTGGCTCTGATTAAAATTAAAAATAATTATACTTCGACCAATGATTATTTAGCGAACGATTTTTCGGAAGGATTTGAGTTTAATTCTCAGGTAACCATATGTTCCGGTTCTCCAACTGATTATGGCGCAATTTTTTCTCCTTCATCCGAGTATTTATTTACACTTACCGGAAGTGATTCTCCTGATGAGGTTTTTTATGTTTTGAGTATTTGTTGTTGGGTATTGGGATTTGTGTTATTATTTTATGCGATACATCGATTGTATTATTTTTTGGGAGAAAAAAAACTTTCATTCCGTTATTTCGGGTTTTCAACTGTCTTATCCGGTGCTATTGTAGGAATTTGTTTGTGGTTAGAAATTCCTCAACTGGTTTTTTCTACCGAGTTTTTCTCTCCGGTATATTATGCCTCAGGTGGTTGGTTTGCTTCGCTCGGACATCTGATAGTGATAAGTCTTTGGGTGCTTATGGAGGTGATTGTTTTTGTTTTTAATTTGGAAAGGTATAGAATAGAAATTTTTTATAAATATAGAATTATTTTCATCGCGACTTTTCAATTATTTTGTTTATGCGGATTTTTATTAATCTGTTTACTTTTTCAAAATTTAATTTATAATTCGTCTATTCGTTTAGTGGTTAGCAGTATAGATAGCTTTACACCACAATCTATTTTATTTTTATTATTAATACTTTGTTGGTTTTGTTGTTTCGTGTTGTTGCGGGTTTACGGACTTCGGATAGTAGGAAAACAATTTAATGGTAAACAGAGCTTGATTTATAACGGTGTTATCTCCATTGTTGCATTGATATTTTGTTGGATATTCAATTTCAATTTACTTATTCCAATTTGGTATTTCATTTTTTGCGTAGCGATTGATTTTTTGTATGCTCGTAAAACTCTATTCTTTTCTTTTTCTCACCTATCGGTACTTATTTTGCTTGTTTCATTGTTTGTGGTTTGGTTCTCGACAAAACATAGTGATATTAAAAGTGCTAACAAATACTGCACATTAGCCGAAAATATACAATTGAGTGAAGTGTTGGAACGCAATGTTTTTACCGAGATTTTATTTGAAGATTTAAATCAGAGTTTTTATGCCGATCAAACTTTTCTTGAAATGGTGCGAGAAAAAAATCCGTCGGTAGTTGCTATTCAAAATTATTTCCATCAGAATTATTTCCGTGGTTTTTGGGATAATTATGACATAAAACTTTTTTTGTACAATCTGACAGAAGAAACTCAAGTTGATTTGGAAAAAGTTATTTTTTATTCTAAATTGAGGAATCGTTCCGAACGAATTAAAGATACCCGTTTTTATTTTTGCGGAGATAAAAAATCCAAGATAGATTATTTGGGAATATTACCTTTCGCTGAGCGAACTTTGTATATTGAATTTCACTCCAAACTATTGATGCCAAGTTACAGCTATCCGGAACCCTTATTCGATAATGATAATCAATCGGCTATAGGAAAGTGGGTTTCAGTGGCTCGTTATGAGAACGGAATTATTTTGTCTCAAACAGGAAAATTTTCTTACCCATCTCATATTAATTGGATTCCATCAATAGAGAAGAAAAGTTTTTCCTTCAATTATGAAGGATATACTCATCATGTTTATGTGAATACTGAAAATAGTGCTACAGTAGTGAGTCTCCGAGAACGAAGTTTAATGTTTTTGTTTTCCTATTGGGTATATCTTTTTGTACTTTATTTGGTTGTTTTATATGCTGCATACGGAATTTATTTTTATTACCACCGGAAAAGTATAGAATATTCTTTCCGGTTTTATACCAAACTGCAGTTATCTTATTTGTCTTTGCTCATTATTAGTTTTGTTGCTATTTTTTATGTTTCTGCCAATTATGTTATAGACCAGTATAAAGACCAGCAAAACAGAGAATTGCAAGACAAGACAAAATATGTCCAACAATTTATACAAGAGACATTTAAAGATGTGAATCGGCTTAAAGATCAAAATATTATAGATCTTGGTTTTTATCTGCAAGATTTATCACGCTCTTACAGGACAGATATTCATATTTATGATCCACAGGGATATTTGCTGACTTCTTCGCAGCCTTTGATTTTTTCTAAAGGACTGATGAGTTCCTACATATCGTCGGTTCCATATTTCAATAAAAAAGATAATTACACGCAAACCGAGCAAATCGGTAAATTGAATTATTTGTCTGCTTACACGCATATTTATAATCAAAAAGGCAAATTGTTGGGATACATTGCTGTTCCGTCGTTTTTGAGTGCCGACGAAATGCATCGGGAGATATTTTCGTTGTTATCCAAATTTATTAATATTTGTCTTGTGATTATTTTGTTAGCTTTAGTTTTTAGTTGGTTGATAAATAGGCAATTATCGAAACCTATTGAAGCTTTGGAAGATAAATTGCGAAGTATTAGTTTGAAGGGTAAAAATGAAAAACTGTATTATCCACAAAAAGATGAGATAGGACATTTGGTAGAGCAATACAATCGAATGGTCGATCAGTTGGAGAAAAGTGCCGAAATACTTGCTAAATCTGAACGAGAAACGGCATGGAAACAAATGGCTCGACAGGTGACTCACGAAATTAATAATCCGCTTACTCCAATGAAACTAACCATACAACAATTGCAGCGAATGCAAGCAAGTGAAAATGGAGGTTTCAATGAATATTTCGAGAGATCGTCTAAAATGTTAATAGAACAAATAGAACATCTCTCGCGCATAGCCACTTCTTTTTCTGATTTTGCCAAGATGCCCGAGGCACAATTTGAGCGCATAAATTTACAGGAGCGATTAGCTACGGTAGTTAATTTGTTCAGGCATAATAACGAACAAGTTTCTATAGAATATATTCATCCGGAAAACGAAATTATCGTTCTTGCCGATAAAGAACAACTTGGTCAAGTGTTCAATAATTTGCTTAAAAATGCGATACAATCTATTCCTTCGGACAGGAAAGGAATTGTTACGATTACACTGAAAAAACAATTAAAAACAGTTCTTATTGAGATAAGAGATAATGGGGCAGGCGTTGCTGATGAACTGAAAAACAAAATATTTAATCCGAATTTCACTACCAAAACGAGTGGAACTGGTTTAGGGTTAGCTATTGTACGAAATATTGTAACCGGAATGAGAGGAAAAGTATGGTTTGAAACAGAAGCAAATGTAGGAACGGCTTTTTTTGTCGAATTACCGTTCGAGGTCAATAATTTAGAGTGATAATAGCACAAAAAGAAAGTAAAAATTTATTTGTACTATTGTTTGTTTATGAAAATGATTATTTTTGCAGCTTAATGTAAATACGAGTAGGAAAAACAAAACAGTATAATAATGAGTTACTTACTAAAACCAGAGAAATATAAATCAATACTTAACCTAAAGCAAACAGAAAGGGCTATTAAGTTGACGAAGGATTTTTTTCAGCAACAATTGGCTTCTGAGCTTAAACTATCGAGAGTTACAGCACCGCTTTTTGTTTTAAAAGGAACCGGAATAAATGATGATCTGAATGGTACAGAACGCGCGGTTACTTTCCCGATTAAAGATTTGAATGACCAAATGGCAGAAGTGGTACATTCGTTGGCAAAATGGAAGCGTCTTTCATTGGCAGACCTTAATATAGAGCAAGGGCACGGTATTTATACTGATATGAATGCCATTCGTGCAGATGAAAGTTTGGGTAATTTGCACTCATTATATGTTGATCAGTGGGATTGGGAGCGTACCATGACTGTCGAAGAGCGGAATATAGAATATCTTAAAAATACAGTGAATCGTATTTATGAAGCAATCTTGCGTACGGAATTTTATGTATCCGAAAATTTCCCCGGTTTGAAGCCCTCCTTACCCAAAGAAATCACATTTATTCATGCCGAAGAATTGCTGCAACAGTATCCTAATTTGACTTCAAAAGAGCGCGAAAACGAAATAACCAAAAAACATAAAGCTGTTTTTATTATCGGCATTGGTGGTGTTTTGAGCAATGGCGAAAAACACGATGGTCGTGCGCCGGATTATGACGACTGGTCTACACCGAATGGAGACGGTTACATGGGGCTTAATGGCGATATCTTGCTTTGGAATCCGATATTGAATCTTGC
This sequence comes from uncultured Paludibacter sp., assembly GCA_964546015.1. Classification (GTDB taxonomy): domain Bacteria; phylum Bacteroidota; class Bacteroidia; order Bacteroidales; family Paludibacteraceae; genus JAFGVL01. The sequence continues at coordinate 222,143 of CAZJHO010000003.1, read as the reverse complement.
CTTTGAAATTTCTTCGATGGGTATTCGGGTTGATAAAGAAGCACTATTAAAACAACTAAAATTGACTAATAGTGAAGACCGCCTGAATCTTTATTTCCATAAACGCATGATGGATGGTTCGTTGCCACTTTGTATCGGTGGTGGTATCGGACAATCGCGTCTATGTATGCTTTTGTTGCAAAAAGCCCATATCGGCGAAGTGCAAGCCAGCATTTGGCCGAATGATATGCAGGAAGAATGTAAATCTTTAGGTATAAATTTGTTTTAACTAAAAAAGAGCTTGTTTTTTTGAACAAGCTTTTTTAATTTGTTCATTGGTCTTATTCAATTATTTCTCTCCTCGATTTTCGTACCTTTGCCTTTCTAAAATCATTTTCAACTTTCGATTAAATAATGGTTTCAATAGAACAACTCACGGTCGAATTTAGCGGGCATACGCTATTCAACGGCATTACATTCCTAATTAATTCAAAAGACAAAATAGCCCTTGTGGGCAAAAATGGTGCAGGTAAAAGCACGCTGCTTAAAATAATTGCCGGACTACAACAACCTACTTCGGGCAATCTGGTTATTCCTAAAGATTTGAAAATAGCTTATCTACCTCAACACATGATTCACCACGATGGGTTGACTGTTGTACAGGAAACCGAAAAAGCTTTTTCCGGGATTTTTGAACAAAAAAAGTTGATAGAAAAACTCACTGCCGAACTTTCCGATCGCACCGACTATGAGAGTGTAAGCTACCTAAAGCTGATTGATGACCTCACGCATGAAACCGAAAAATTAACTCTGATGGGTGGTGCCGATTACAAAGCCGATGTGGAAAAAACACTGCTCGGTTTAGGTTTTCTGCGCTCGGATTTCAATCGTCAAACAAGTGAATTTAGCGGCGGTTGGCGTATGCGTATCGAATTAGCAAAAATCTTACTTCAACGCCCTGATGTACTATTACTTGATGAGCCTACCAACCACCTCGATATTGAATCTATCCAGTGGTTCGAGAATTTCCTGACTATAACCCCTTCGGCGGTTATCCTTGTGTCGCACGACCGCGCTTTTATCAACGCTGTAACTAATCGTACCATCGAAATTTCGTTGGGGCAGATTTACGATTATCGCGTTAATTATGATAAATATGTTATGCTACGCAAAGAACGCCGCGAACAGCAAATGCGCGCATACGAAAACCAACAGAAAATGATTGCCGATAACGAAGAGTTTATTGAGCGTTTCCGCTACAAGGCAACAAAGTCGGTACAAGTACAGTCACGCATAAAACAGTTGGAAAAAGTGGAGCGCATCGAGGTGGATATGGAAGATACTGCACGGCTAAATCTGAAATTTCCACCTGCACCTCGCTCGGGGACTATCCCTGTAGAGATTGAACATTTGACCAAAGCTTACAGCGACCATATCGTATTGAATGAAATAGGCTTGATTATTAATCGGGGTGAAAAAGTCGCTTTTGTGGGCAAAAACGGCGAGGGAAAAACAACGCTTGTAAAATGTATCATGAATGAAATTCCATACAGCGGCACGCTGAAATTGGGACACAATGTCAAAATCGGTTATTTTGCGCAAAACCAAGCCAGTTTGTTGGATGGAGAAAAAACAGTTTTCGAAACAATTGATTATGTAGCGGTGGGTGATATTCGTACTAAAATCCGCGATATTCTCGGCGCATTTATGTTTGGAGGCGAAGCATCGGACAAAAAAGTAAAAGTACTTTCGGGAGGAGAGCGTAGTCGTTTGGCAATGATTCGCTTGTTGCTCGAACCGGTCAATCTACTTATTCTTGATGAACCGACGAACCATCTCGATATGCAATCGAAAGATGTGTTGAAGAATGCTATCAAAGCTTTTGATGGAACAGTAATTGTCGTTTCGCATGACCGCGAGTTTCTCGATGGTTTGGTGGATAAAGTATACGAATTCGGAGGCAAAAAAGTGCGTGAACACATGGGTGGTATCTATGATTTCTTACAAAAGAAAAATATTGAGAATTTGAATCAATTGGAAATAAGTTTGCGTACCATCGCGCCAAAACCTGCTGAAACTGCATCTGCATCGAACAACAAACTAAGTTACGAAGCCCGCAAGGAGCAAAGCAAACTGTTGCGTAAAGCCGAACGAGCAGTCGAAGAAGCCGAAAACCAAATCTCTACTCTCGAAACGGAACTTACCGGTATTGAAACGGATTTGCAAAATCCCGAAAAGGCAACCGACACTTCTCTGTTCGAGTTATACGAAAAGAAAAAACAGGAATTGGAACAAAAAATGTACGAATGGGAGTTGCTCAGTCAAGAAAAGGATAAATTGTCTGTAAATTGAAACTGAACGGAGTTGCTATTTTGTAGCTCTGTTTCTTTCTATCATTCCAAATATTCTTTCTACATTTGTATTTCTAAGTTTTTTGAATGAAATCTCCTCTTTCATATATTCGTAAAAGTCTCGATAAACGAAAACATCATCCTTCGCTGGATTTTTTTAAATATATCGGTCCGGGTTTGCTGGTTACGGTAGGTTTTATCGATCCTGGCAACTGGGCATCCAACATCGCGGCAGGAGGGGAGTTTGGTTATTCCTTACTGTGGATAATCACACTTTCTACCCTTATGTTGATTATTTTGCAGCATAATGTGGCTCACTTAGGTATCGTCAGTGGTAAGTGCCTCTCCGAAGCCATTACGGCGCGAATGTCAAAACGCGTGGGACGAACGATTTTGGGATCGGCTATGTTGGCTTCCGTCGCAACCTCGCTTGCCGAAATACTGG
>CAZJHO010000003.1:0-219358 GCA_964546015.1 uncultured Paludibacter sp. | reverse complement strand
AATTTTAATCGGTATTCCAAACAGCATTTGCAGCTATTGCACTGCAAATGCTGTTTGGAATACCGATTAAAATTGGCGCAATATTATCTACCATTCTTATTTTGGTAATGATATTTACCAATTCGTACAAAAAAATAGAACGATGGATTATTGGTTTTGTTTCTATTATCGGTTTCTCTTTTTTATATGAGCTTACTATCGCACCTATCAATTGGGGTGAAGCTGCCATTAGTTGGGTAAAGCCTTCGCTGCCCGACGGATCGCTTATTATTGTGATGAGTGTGCTTGGTGCAGTGGTTATGCCGCATAATTTGTTTTTGCATTCGGAAGTGATACAAAGTCGTCAATGGAATCTGGAAAATGAAAAAGTGATTAAGCGGCAACTCAAATTCGAATTTGGTGATACACTCTTTTCTATGTGTATTGGTTGGGCAATCAATAGTGCTATGATTTTGTTGGCGGCATCTACTTTTTATTCACAATGCATTCCTGTTACCGAATTGCAGCAAGCCCAGTCTATGCTTACTCCTTTGTTGGGAAAAGGAGCCGGATTAGTATTTGCCATAGCGCTTTTGTTTGCCGGAATTGCTTCGAGTATAACTTCGGGTATGGCGGGAGGAGCTATTTTTGCCGGAATGTATTCCGAGTCATACGATATAAAAGATAGCCATAGTCGTTGGGGAGTGTGTATTTCTATGTTGGTAGCATTATTGATGATTATGTTTATCACTGATCCGTTTCAAGGTTTGATCCTTTCACAGATGTTTCTCAGCATACAATTACCAATAACGGTTTTTAGCCAGATTTATCTTACTTCCGATAAAAAGCTAATGGGTAAATATGCCAATTCTTTTTTCTTGAATATTCTGTTGATTGGAATCGGTTTGTTAGTTACTTATCTTAATGTTCGTTTGCTAATAGATGTTTTGGTAAATTAAAGATATTCCTATACATTGAACCTTGAATTTTAAACATTAAACAAAAAATGAATACCGAATTTAATATTGTATTTCCTGCCGAATGGGAAAAACAAAGCGGTGTACAGCTTACATGGCCTCACGAAAATTCGGATTGGGCTGATACCTTGCATGAGGTAATACCTTGTTTTGTGTCAATAGCCAAAGAAATAGCTGAACGCGAGCTGTTACTTATCGTGTGTAATAATGTCGCCGGAGTGAAAAAACAATTGGGGGCGGAAATCAATATGAAAAATGTTCGTTTGATAGAATTGCCCAGTAATGACACTTGGGCGCGTGATCATGCGCCGCTTTCGGTCTTTGTAAATGATGAAAAATGTTTGCTCGACTTCTGTTTCAACGGTTGGGGTATGAAATTTCCGGCTAATTACGATAATTTGATAAGTCGCTATATGTATGCTCAAGATGTATTTTCGCCCGAGGTTGGTTATCAAAATATGTTGCATTGTGTTTTAGAAGGCGGAAGTGTAGAGTCGGACGGAAAAGGAACGATTCTTACTACAGAGGAATGTTTATTATCTGAAAATCGTAACGAACATCAATCCAAAGAGGAGTTGGACGAATATTATAAAGTAGTATTCGGTGCCAAGCGTATCTTGTGGCTGAAAAACGGTTATCTTGCAGGTGATGATACCGATAGTCATATCGATACATTGGCGCGTTTCTGCGATGAAAATACAATTGCTTATGTACAATGTACTGATTTTGCAGATGAACATTATGAGGAATTAAAATTGATGGAAGGAGAATTGAAAAATTTCGAAACGCTTGCAGAGAAACCGTACCATCTGATCCCACTACCCATGGCAGATTATATAATGGATGGCGAAGAAAGACTACCGGCTACTTATGCTAATTTTTTAATTATAAACGATGCTGTTTTAGTGCCAATTTATAACTCTCCTAAAGATGAAATAGCCAAAGCACAATTACAAAAAGCATTTCCGGAAAGAGAAATAATCGGCATTAATTGTTTGCCGCTGATAAAGCAACATGGTTCTTTACATTGCGTTACCATGCAATATCCAGAAGGTTTTTTGCTATAAAACTTTAAACAATTATAGTAAGCAAAAAAGTTTTCTTTTTCAAAAACTTTATCTACTTTTACGCCGCATGAAATATCCATGAGCAATAATGCATACCAAGCGTGAAGAACAAAATCTCATGGATATTAACTTTCACTGGTCGTTGACCTTGGTTCCATCTGACTTTTAAAAGTAAATTTTACACAGATGAAAACTTTGTTTATAGAAAATTCGGAAGAGATAGGGCAAGTAATCGATTCGTGTGCGATTTGTTTCTTAGGTGTTGTCGATTTGGATGGAACACCTTCCGTATATCCAATGAATTTCGGATATGAAGACGGGTTTATTTATCTGCATTCGGCACAAGAAAGCAATTTGGTAAATAAGATAAACCAAAACAACAAGGTTTGCATATCATTTTGTTCCGATACGAAGTTGGTTTACCAACACCCTAATGTTGCATGTAGTTATAGTATGCAGTCGAAAAGCGTTATGGCTTGGGGGAAAGTCGAGTTTGTAGATGATTTGGCAGAAAAAGAGCGAATTTTTAATGTTATAATGAAACATTATTCTGTAGAAAAATTTACCTATTCGGAGCCTGCGCTTCGCAATGTAAAAGTATGGACGGTAAAAGTTGAAAAAATGGTATGTAAGTCTTTTGGAGAACGACATCCTTTTTTCAAAAATAAACATCAATTATAAACACTAAAAATAAATTATTAATTATGGAAAAATCTGTAAAAGGAACAAGGACAGAAAAAAATCTGTTGATCTCGTTTGCGGGTGAATCTCAAGCTCGCAATCGTTATACTTTTTTTGCCAGTCAAGCAAAAAAAGAGGGTTATGAACAAATAGCCGCTATATTTGAAGAAACGGCTAATCAAGAAAAAGAGCACGCTAAACAAATGTTCAAACATTTGGAAGGTGGAATGGTAGAAATTACCGCTACTTATCCTGCCGGAATTATCGGAAATACGATTGAAAATCTTAAAGAAGCAGCTGCAGGAGAAAACGAAGAGTGGGTTGACCTTTATCCTGAATTTGCTCGTATAGCAGAGGAAGAAGGATTTAAAGAAATCGCAGCTATGTACAAAGCCATTGCAAAAGTGGAATATGAACACGAATTGCGCTATTTAAAACTATTGAAGAACTTGGAAGAAGGAATGGTTTTCGAAAAAGAAGAAGAAATCGAATGGCAATGTCGCAATTGCGGTTTTGTTCACAAAGCAAAAAAAGCTCCTCAAATGTGTCCTGCTTGTAAGCATCCTCAGGCACACTATGAACAAAAGAAAACGAATTATTAATTAAAAGCTCTGTAAATTTAATCTATCTATAGGGTGGATTAAGTTTACAAAGCACATATTTTCCCCCGTAAATAGCACAGACTTTCGCAGAATTTTCTGCGATAATCTGCAATATTTGCGGGATTTTTTGTTCCAGGTTTCTTATTCAAGCATCGATACCGGATCCTTTTGAAAATATTTGATCGATAACCCAACTTACTCGTGCACCCGATTCGGCAGGAGAGGGACAAGTGCCATTTCCGCTTAATTCTTCTACAATTGTTTGTATCAAAGGTTGTTGTATGTGCTGTGGATTAGCTGGAAGAAATTCTTCTGTACCGGCAGATGTGGTAACTTTAATTGGTGTGAAATCAAAAACGGCAAAGTTTATTTTTCCTTTTGTACCCAATATATCAATGCTATCAATATTAGAGGCGCTTTCAGTAACAAAACTCCAGATGCCGCTACCTAAAACACCGCTTTCGAATTGAAAAGTTGCCGCAACCGTATCTTCGGCATTGTATAGTCCTCCGATGTTGGCCGAAAAACCTTTTGCATCGGTGATTTTTCCGAGTAAAAAATCAAGAATATCAATGGTGTGTGGAGCCAAATCGTAAAAATAACCACCACCCGCAATATCGCTTTTTATACGCCAGGTGTGAGTGTTGCATTCGAAATCAGTAGCGAATGGAGCTCTGAATTGTTTTATATCTACAGCTACCGGTTTGCCTATTGCTCCCGAATCAATCAGTTCTTTTACTTTGATAAAATACGGTAAAGCCCTTCGATAGTAGGCTACAAAAAGTTTTTGTCCGAATTCATTGGCTGCCTGGATCATTTCTTTGCACTCGGTATAATTCACTGCCATTGGTTTTTCTACATATACGGGTTTTCCACTACGAAGTGCTTTGATCGTGTATTCTTTGTGTAAATGCGGTGGCGTAGCAATATAAATAGCATTTATTTCGGGATCAGAGAGGAGTTCTTCTGCCGAAGTGTAAAATTGTTTCACACTATGTCGTTTAGCAAAATCGGATGCTTTTTCGGCATCGCGTCGCATTACGGCAACTAATGCCGAACCTTTTGTTTTGTAAAATGCGGGTCCGCTTTTCACTTCGCAAACATCTCCGCAACCAATTATTCCCCAGTTAATCATAATAATTTGTTATTTTTTGCCAAAGATAAAAAAACAAGGTTTTGAATAAAAATCTTTTTTGTTTTTTGATATTTAAAAAATATATTACTTTTGCATAGTTGTTTAAACAATTATTAGTTATTTATATAATATGCAATTAATTGAAAAATTAGAAAGAGAAGAGCTTTTCGGGATTTTGAGCGGTCGAATCTCTATGATCATCAATCGGTACTTGTCCAATAAATTCAAGGAAGCGAATTTGGGCGTGACGGTAGAACAATGGACGGTTTTATCTTGTTTATGGGAGAAAGATAAGGTTTCACAACAATCTTTGTCCAAAATAACTTTGCGTGATCAGCCTTCAATGACTCGTTTAATTGATAATTTAGAAAAACAAAAAATGGTTATTCGTGTAGCCGATCCGATAGATAGACGCTCGAATCTTATTTTTCTGACAGAAAAAGGAATGGCTCTGGAAAAACAAGCAACGGAAATTGTAAAACAAGCGATCAAAACATCTTTGGCTACTATTTCAGATGAAGATATTTTTATTTGTAGAAATACTTTAAAAAGAATATTGAATAATCTTAAATAAAATTTTTCTTGTTACTTGTTTAAACAGTTATTGTTTAAAATATAATAATAAATATGAAGAAATTATTTCTTTCTTTTTGTTTTTTTATCAGTGCGGTTTATTTACAAGCACAAATCAAAGTACTTTCTCTTGACGATTGTTTGGATTTAGTTCTCAAACAAAATAAAGACTTGAAAATTAAACAAGAAGCAATAAAAATTGCTGAGGCGAAAAAGAAGCAGGCAACAAGCGCGTATCTTCCAAAAGTAGATGCAATCTTTTCGTACACACATATTAGCGATGTGATGTATTTGTTGCCTGAGGATAAATTTTTGCCCATTGGGACAAAAATGGCGGATGGCAGTTTCGGTTTTCGTCAAGACCAAGTGAACAATCAATGGACTTTGGTAAATGGACAGCCAACACCACTTGATGCAAACGGTCAGCCGTTTAATCCGAAAACCGATCCCGATAAGATTTTGTGGAAAGATTATGCCACCATTCCACGCGACGAATTGGCGGTGGATATGCGTAATACTTATATTGGTATGTTGTCACTTGTGCAACCAATTTATATGGGCGGAAAAATTGTGCAAGCCAACAGAATGGCAAAAATCGGGGTGGATATTGCCAATGAACAAAAAAATATGGAAATCAACGAAGTGCTTTATAATACCGAAGCAGCTTATTGGACGGTAGTTTCCGTCGCAAATAAAGTAAAAGTGGCTACCGATTATCAAAAATTGCTTATGCAATTGGATAAGAATGTCACTGAGCTGCAAGCCGAAGGAATGGCAACAAAAGCCGATGTGCTGAAGGTTAAAGTAAAGCTGAACCAGATAAATATGGATTTAACCAAAGCCGAAAATGGATTGAATCTGGCTAAAATGAATCTTTGCCAAATGATTGGTTTGCCTATGGAGCAAGAGATAGCGTTGGAAGATGAAATAGATCCGAAAGAAAGCATTTATATGCCGGATAATAATTCCGTTTCGTTAAATACGGCTTTAAATAATAGACCTGAAATTAAGAGTTTGGAAAAACTGATTGACCTTTCGGAAGCGAAAAAAAAACTGGCGGTTTCCGGCTATTTGCCTGAAATAGGATTGACAGCTAATTATTTATATACCAATCCAGATTTTTTCAATGGTTTTGAAAAGGAGTTTTCGGGTTCGTGGAATGTCGGTGTAGTAATGAAAATTCCGATTTTACATTGGGGAGATAATCACCAGAGGATAAAAGAAGCCAAAAGTGAGCAGATTATTGCGCAAATCAAGCTTGATGAGGCGAAAGAAAAAATAGAATTACAATATCGTCAGGCGACTTACCGGATTGAAGAATCGAAAAAAAAACTACAAGCAGCCAATACAAATTTGGAACAAGCCAATGAGAATTTACGCTATGCGCAACTTTCATTTGAAGAGGGTGTGGTGGGCATAACAGATGTGTTGGATGCACAAGCATCGCATTTTGCAGCCTATTCTGAGCAAAAGGATGCGCAAATTGAATTAAAAATCAATCAATTATTTTTGAGAAAAGTTACGGGGAAAATTAAAAATTAGACAAATAATATGAGTAAACGAAAAAACAAATCATTAGTAGGAGCCCTTTTAGGTCTTATTGGGGCTATCATTGTTGTATCGGTAATCGGTATTTTTATGCTTCGACCTGAAGAACCGATGTGGATTGGCGAGGTAGAAGCAAAAGAAGTACGCGTTTCGGGTAAAGTACCGGGGCGTATCGAACGCTTTTATGTGGAAGAGGGAATGCAAGTAAAAGCCGGAGATACGCTGGTAAGTTTAAGCAGTCCTGAAATTGAAGCTAAGCTGCAACAAGCTACGGCAGTGGAGCAAGCCGCTTCTGCTCAACGCGACAAAGCGGAAAAAGGCACCCGGTCCGAACAGATAGAAGGCGCTTTCGAGCAATATCAACGAGCTAAAGCAGGAGAGGAGATTGCCAAAAAGACATTCGATCGAGTGCAAAATCTTTATAATAAAGGTGTTGTTCCCGCTCAAAAAAGAGATGAAGCCGAAGCCAATTATAAGGCGTCCGTTGCGTTGGCAAAAGCAGCCAAATCACAATACGACTTAGCTGTTGCCGGTGCACAAAAAGAAGACAAACAGGCGGCGCAAGCTTTGTTTAATCAAGCGCAAGGCGTTGTTAGTGAAGTAGAAGCTTATAAAAAAGAGACCTGCTTACTATCGCCTATTACAGGTGAGATTTCGGATATTTTCCCTAAAGAAGGCGAATTAGTAGGAACAGGAGCACCAATTATGAATGTTGTGGATTTGAATGATGTGTGGGTAGTTTTTAATGTGCGTGAAGATAAATTGGCAAATGTGCGGCAAGGACAAGAATTCGAAGTAATAGTTCCTGCATTAGGCGGTAAAACAATTAAATTACAGGTCGTACGATTGAAAGCCTTAGGTAGTTATGCCACATGGAAAGCTACTAAAGTATCGGGCGATTTCGACCTGAAAAGTTTTGAAGTAAAAGCCAAGCCGGTAGGAAAAGTGGAAGACTTGCGTCCGGGCATGAGTATTAGAGCCAAAATTAACTAATTTACAATTGGACAATTTACAATTAGACATACAACCAAAGGGAGATAATTAGATAATTTGTTTTTAATAAAAATCGCAAATTTACTTCTCATTGTATTTAAATTGTAAATTGTCGATTGTTAGATTGTCAATTTAATGATATGGGATTCAAGGATATAATACATCGAGAAGTAAGGCGTATGTTGTCGCGAAGGATTTACTTGGTGGCAATTATCATTATTCCGTTGTTTTCGTATTTCTTTTTTATGACGCTTTTTTCGGAAGGATTACCGAAAGATTTGCCTGTTGCCGTTATTGATAATGATAATACGGTGTCATCGCGCAACCTTGTACGGCAAATTGATATTATGCAAATGGTAAAGGTAAGTATGCATTTGAATAATTTTTCTGAAGCCGAAACGGAAATGAAAAAGGGAAATATTTTCGCTTTTGTTATTATTCCGAAAGATTTTCAAGCGGATATAATGGCAAACCGGCAACCTCGACTGACTTTTTATTATAATAACGCTTTCTTTATTCCCGGCTCCTTGTTGATGAGGGATTTAAACCAGATTTCAGGACTTTCGTCGGCGGGAGTTTCACTTTCGACCGGTTTGGCAAAAGGGCAAACCGCAGCAGAACTAATGGGAGAATTACAACCCATTGTACTTGATGCTCATTTAATCGGAAATCCATATACCAACTATTCGGTTTATTTATCAAATGTATTGATGCCCGGTATTTTGCAATTGATGATAATGTTGATGACGGTTTTTGCTATCGGATTGGAACTCAAAGAACGCAAAAGTCGTCAATGGCTGCGTATGGCAGATATGTCGATTGTCAAAGCTTTGACCGGGAAATTACTTCCTTATACTCTTGTATTTACGGTAATGGTGGTTTTTCAAAATATTTTGTTGTTTCGTATCTCACAATTCCCGTTGCATAGTAATATTTTGACGATGATAATTGCTTCGGTATTGTTCGTATTAGCAACGCAAGCAATCGGTATTTTACTGATAGGTCTTTTGCCTGTACTTAGAACCGGAATGAGTTGTGCTGCCGTAATTGGTATTTTAGGTATCAGTTTTTCGGGTTTTACATTTCCGATTGAACATATGCCTGTTTTTATTCAGCCCATTGCGCAACTTTTCCCTATGCGGCATTTCTTTGAAATATATCAAAACAGCGCATTAAATGGCGCTCCGCTCTCATATTACTGGTATTCGTACCTGTTTCTGATTATTACCATGTTTATTCCGATTTTTGTTTTGCCAAAATTAAAACGAGCTGTAATCTATCAGAATTATGCGGTGAGATAATTTTTTCTTTGAAAAAATTTGTGTACTAAACTCAAAGCAACAAAGGTGCAAAACCGAAAAGTTTTTCTTTTAAATAAATATTCTTCGCGACTTTGTGTTATCGCGTTTTGGTGTTCACTACAGAAAAAGCGAAGCTTTCATTTTTTATTATGGAAAATAGCCCCCAAAATCAACTATAATTCAAAAACAGACAAACAGCTTAAATATAGCCGCTTAACCTCATTTAGTCGGTAAATTTCTTATTGTTATCTATTGTTTTTTACATATATTTTGTGTAATTTTGTACCGTATTTGTACCACGTTAGGTGCAGGCGCAAAAAGTTAATCCAAAGTAGTGCAGTATATTTACAAATAATTACAAACACAAACAAAGATTGACGAAAAATTATAACTAATATATCCAAGATATAAGCAATAAATGACAAGTAAGTTTGAATATAAAAAGGTCTGCCAATTTTGTGGAAACGAGTTTATCGCGCAAAAATCAACTACAAAATATTGTAGCGATACCTGCGCCAATCGTGGAAACAAAGCGGAAAAGCGACAGGAACGGTTGAGGATTGAAAGCGAAGCTATCAAGGAACGCAACCGTCAAAACTTGCTTTTGCAAGAAAATTTGTCGCTTACAGATGCCGCCGCCTTGCTTGGCATTTCCCGCCCTACATTATACAATCTGATTAAAACAAAAAATATAGAACTTTTGCGAATAAGCAAACGCACAATTCGCGTAAAAAAATCCGATTTACTGAATTTGTACCAAAATTCGACAGTTACCATTGCACCAATAAACACACCTATTGCCCAAATCAACAAAGCAAAGGAAGAATTTATCAGTATTTCGGAAGCTCTGCAACAATTCAAAATCTCGTTGAGTTGGTTTCATAAAAAAGTAAGGGACAATAAAATAATTCCAACTACGCTTGAAGGCAAAACCCTTTATTCTGCAAAAGCACTGAAACCTATTTTTGCCAAAAAGCAATACGCCGATATTACGGAATGGTACACCGTAGCCGAAATAATAGAAAAATTTGGCGTGTCGCAGCAATATGTTTATGAATATACGAGCGACCATAAAATGCCGAAAAAACGAGAGGGAAAAACTGTTTTAATCTCAAAATATCATTGGGAAAAATCCAGAGGATTAGACCAAACAGAAAGCGAAAATTACTACACTGTTCCACAGGCAACTGAAAAATACGCTATCGGGCGAAGTCATTTATATGACTTAATCCGAGCACATAAACTACCGAAAATCAAACACGGACAAAGTATCTTGATACACCGCCAGGAGTTAGACAGCATTATGAATAATCGTAAAAGGTAAAAATATATGTCAGCAACCAAAGTAACATTAAGAAAGCGAGAATTGCCAAGCGGGAAAATCACGCTTTACCTTGATTTTTATCCGCCAATCCGAAACCCGCGCACAATGGAAATGAGCCGCCGCGAGTATTTGGGTATATACCTTGCTAAAAGCCCCAGAACGCCAGCAGAGCGCAATATCAACGCCGAAAAACTGAAACAAGCCGAAGCAATACGAGCGCAAAGGGAACTTTCGCTTATCAATGAACAGTTTGGTTTCATTGATAAAGCCAAGCAAAAAATGGATTTCTTGGCGTACTTCAAAGAAAAATTACCCAATCAAGACCAAAAGTGGGAAAAAATTTACAAGCATTTTTATAGGTTCGTCAATGGCAAATGCACTTTTGCCGATGTTACCGTTGATTTATGCAACAGTTTTCGCACCTATCTTTTAAACGCCAAGCAGTTAAAACACGAAAAACGCACATTGTCGCAAAATTCGGCTGCGGGCTATTGGTCAACTTTTCGGGGCTTGTTGGCACTCGCTCATAAAGACAAATACCTTTTGGAAAATATCAACGAACACCTCGACAAGATAGAAACGCAGGACACACGCCGCCAATTCCTGACAATCGAAGAAGTACAGGCTTTGTACAACACGCCTTGCCGTGAGCCGGTACTCAAAGCTGCTTCACTTTTTTCGTGCCTTACCGGGTTACGATTTAGCGATATACTCGCGTTAAAGTGGGAAAACTTTGAAACTTATCCCGATGGCGGACATTGCATACGCCTACGCACCGAAAAAACCGATGCCGAAGCATTAAACCCTATAAGTCAAGAAGCATACGAACTTTGCGGCGAACAATCCACAGGGTTAGTGTTTAAGGGTTTCAAAAAAACGATGTTACAATATATTTTGCCCAAATGGTTGCAATCCGCAGGCATTACCAAGCACATAACATTTCACTGTTTCCGGCACACATTCGCAACCCTGCTTGTGTCGAACGGCAGTGAAATTTATACCGTGAGCAAAATGCTCACTCATAAAAATGTTTCCACTACTCAAATTTATGCCGATTTGATAGACGAGAAAAAACGCCAAGCAGCAGATATTATCAAACTAAATATCAACAAAAATGATAGAAAAAAGAACTAATCTTTTTGTATCGAAAAATAAATACAATATAAAAAAAGCTCTCTTCGATACGCTATACATTTGGCAGCAAGAATTTATGCGGGTAATACGCCAGCCGGGTGTTATCCTGATATTTTTTGTGGCGTCATTACTGTATCCAATTGTGTATGGCTTGATTTACAAAAATGAAGTAGTGCGCGATATTCCGATAGCATATGTCGATAAATCACACAGTTTGCTTAGTCGTGAGTATATCCGTGCGCTGGATGCTACACCCGAATTGATAATGTCCTACTCATGCGAGAATCTGGATGAGGCTAAAGATTTATTTTTCCGGCACGATGTACATGGAATCGTAGTGATCCCGGAAGATTTTTCGGAGAATATTCATAAAGGCAAACAAGTTTTTGTATCCGGTTACTTTGATATGAGTAGTTTTTTGTACTACAAAAATATTATGTCGGCTATTAGTTTTACAAACCGAGATTTTAGTGCGGAGCTTCAATATATTAATCTTGTGAATAGCGGCATGACGGATAAAGCAGCTCAAACCTCTATTGCTCCGATACATTACGAAGGTGTTGCATTATTTAATTCGGGAGGAGGTTTTTCCAGTTTCTTTTTACCCGGATTATTGGTGCTTATTATCTATCAAACGCTGATGTTGGGTGTAAATGCATTAGCTGGTTTAGATTGGGAAGAAAATAATTTGCGTATGCTTTTACCTATCAATAGCAGGGATAGAGGAACACTGCGCATTGTGTTGGGAAAAGCTCTTTGTTATTTTTCTATTTATGCGGTATTGACTTTTTATGTGTTAGGGTTTATTCCTTATTTGTTTAATTTACCTCATATCGGTAATCAGTGGGAATTATTTTTGTTTTTTGTACCTTTTTTGTTAGCGTCAACTTTCTTGGCAATGACTCTCTCAGTAGCTATGCGTAGTATGGAAAGTGCTTTTTTGTTAATACTTTTTTCAAGTCTTCCATTGTTGTTTCTTGGTGGGGCTTCGTGGCCACAAAGTAATATTCCTGTTTTCTGGAAAATATTCAGTTATTTCTTTCCATCCACACATGGCATACAAGGTTATATCCGTATCAATACAATGGATGCCAATTTATACCAAGTAAGTAAAGAATATATTTTTCTTTGGATACAAACAGGGGTTTACTTTATTACAGCTTGTTGGTCATACAACCGCATGATTAAGGGGCGGATAAATTGGGAAGGACATCTTGTTTCTTGACAAAAATATATATAATTGTTATAATCTGTTTTCTATTGAAATACAATGCATATAATACCTAATGTAGCGTATTTTTTTACATTATCATTATTTCTATATTTGCATCTTATTTTTATGTTATAAAACATGTTTTCGTTGACTTCGTATTTTGTCTATCGGAATAAAATTCTTGTTCATTGTTTTTTTTGTCCGTTGCATAGAAAATTTATAATAGTGTGAAATTTTATTATTCAAATTTGCAGCGGTTATTTTATTTATAATAACATTTATTTATATTATTTTATGAAAATAAAAAAGATATTTCTTTCAGCTTTGATGCTTGGAGGCACTTTTATCGGATTACAGGCGCAGAGTTCGCTTAGTATTTCGCTTGCAGAGGCTAAAAACTATGCGATGAAACATAACCGATCGTTGCAACAAGCAGATTTATCTACTAAGCAGTCGCAACAAGTATTATGGCAAACTATTGCAGAGGGATTACCGCAAGTAACAGCAAATTATTCGTACCAAAATATGTTGGGTTTTGACTTTGAAATTATGGGAATGGGCATCGAAATGAAACCTACCAGCAATGCTCAGTTACAGGTAACACAATTGCTTTTCAGCGGAAACTACCTTGTAGGTGTAAAAATGTCCAAATTGGCAAAGGAAATGACCCTTACTAATCAAAAGAAAAGTGAATTGGATGTTTGTAAAAATGTATCCGATTCCTATCATTCCATTTTAGTAGCGCAAGAGTTGCTTAATATATTGCAAGGCAACTTGTCGAATATGCAAGATGTGCTTGAAAATACAAAAAAAATGGTAGAAGTGGGAGTTGTTGAAAAAACAAGCGCCGATCAGCTTCGAGTACAAGTAGCTTTGATGGAAAATAATATTAAATCGGCAGAGCGTCAGGTAGAATTGGGAATGAATATGCTTCGTTTTCAATTGGGAACAGATCCTAAAACCGAGATTATTTTAACAAATAAGTTAGAGGACTTTATAAGCGAAGATGCTGTAAATACCATGTTGTTTGAACCTTTCGATATTGATAAAAACTATGAGATGATTATGTTGGATCAAAGTGTGAAAATGGCAAAATCGGAAGTACAAATGGCAGAAACTAACTTTTTGCCTACAATAGCCGGTTTTTATAATTACACTTATAAAATAAATGCAAGCGAGTTTGATATGCAACCTCCTCATGTGATAGGAATAAGCGCTTCGATGCCGCTGTTTACTTCGTTTAAAAATACTTCTAAATACAAACAAGCTAAGTTAAAAGTGAAGTCGGCTGATTTGGACAAGCAGAGCGTAACCGATTATCTTCTTTTGCAGGAAAAACAATTAAGGTTCAATCTCCGTAATGCATTTGAAAGCTATCAAACGCAAAAAGAAAACATTGATGTTTCAAAAAGTGTTTATCAGAACATCACTCAAAAGTTCCAACAAGGACTAGCTTCGAGCTTAGATTTGAGCAACGCCAATAACAACTTGTTGGTAGCTCAGAGTAACTATATTCAGAGTGTGATGCAATTACTCACTGCCGAAATAGAATTAAGTAATTTGATGGGTAAGAAATAGAAAGCCTTCAGCGACAGGTCGCTTTGTACTAAACGAAAAGGCTCAAAGTCACAAAAACACAAAGGATAAAAAAGAAAGCTTAGCGACTCTCTGTCTTTGCCACTTAGCGTTCAGTATACAAAAGCAAAGTTTTCTTAAAAAACAATTATACTATTAAATATGAAACGACAATTAAAAACATTATTTGCCTTTAGTTCAATAGCATTGGCAGTAATACTAACAGGTTGCGGCGGCAAAAAAGGAGCCGACGAGTCAGCAAAATCGGCAAATGGGAAACGCGAAGTGCAATTAGTAAAAGTAATGACCCTAAAACCTCAAACTATTTCTCGTACTCAAGGTTATTCAGCCATACTACAAGCTAATGAAGAAGTTCATTTAGTGCCGAACAATCCGGGGAAAATTAAACGCATTCCGGTTGAAGTAGGTACGCGCGTTTCGGCAGGACAAGTGTTGGTTGAAATGGATCAAACTAACTTGTTGCAAGCAAAAATTCAGTTGGCAAATTTGCAAACAGAGTTTAACCGTATGAGTATTTTATTAGAATCAGGCTCTATATCGCAACAAGCTTACGATCAAGTAAAAGCACAATACGATGTGGCTAAAACCAATGTGGAAAACTTAGAACAAAATACTTTTATTCGTGCACCTTTTGCCGGTGTTATTTCGGGTAAATACTTCGAAGCCGGCGAGATGTACTCAGGTGCAGCTATTGCAGGTATAGGTAAAGCAGCTATTGTTTCGTTAGTGCAAATTAATCCGCTCAAAACATTTATCAGTGTGCCGGAGAAATATTATCCTAATGTAAAAGAAAATCAAAAAATACTTATAAGCAGTGATATCTATCCGGATTATAATTTGGAAGGTCAAATCGTGCGTATATATCCTACTGTTGATGCTACAACACACTCTTTCCAGGTTGAGATTCGTGTGTCGAATACCGGCGAAAAACTAAAGCCCGGCATGTATTGTCGTGCTACGCTTGATTTAGGAAAAGCTGATGTTATTGTTGTACCATCTCAAACGATTATGAAAACACAAGGCTCGAATGAGCGTTATGTGTTTATTGATGAAAATAATGTAGCAAAACGCGTGGTAGTAGAAATAGGTCAACGCTTCGAAGATCAGGTAGAGCTTATTTCGTCCGAAATCAAAACCGGAGATCAGTTGGTTATTGCAGGACAAGGGCGCATTATTAATGGCGATAAATTGAAAATAGAAAAATAAAATTATTGTCTATTGAACAATTTACTATTTACAATTGATAAATGGTAAATAGTGAATAGCTAAATAGTAAATCTAAAAGAGATGAGTATATATAAATCCTCCGTAAATAATCCGATAACAACAATGATGGTGTTTGTCGCGATTATCATTTTCGGGATATATTCGTATATCAAGCTTCCTATCGACTTTTATCCGGAAATGGAGATTCCTGCAGTATCGGTAATTACTTCGTATCCGGGAGCCAATGCCGCCGATATTGAAACAAACTTGACAAAGCCTTTGGAAGATGCTGTGAGTTCTGTGCCAAACCTGAAAGAAATCACATCTACATCGCAAGATAATCTTTCGATTATAACCATCGAATATGAATGGGGACAAGATTTAGCCGATGCAACCAATGATATTAGAGATCGTTTAGATCGTGTGTTGGGTAATTTGCCCGATGGTGTTGACCGTCCGCAAATTATCAAATTTAATACCAGCATGATGCCGATTTTGATGTATTCTATTACAGCAAATGAAAGTTATGCCGGATTAGAAAAATTAATCGATGAACAAGTGGTTAATCCGCTTAATCGTATTGATGGAATTGGTTCGATAGCTATGGCCGGAGGACCTAAGCGTGTGGTTTATATTGAAACAGACCCTCAAAAATTAGATGCTTATAATCTTACTATTGAACAAATCGGAAATTCGATCGGAATGGAAAATCTTAATCTTCCAGCCGGTAGTGTGAAAATGGGTAAGGAAGATTATCAACTTCGAATAGAGGGAGAATTTAAAGAAAGTGCAGATATTAAAAATATTGTAGTAGGCAATTATGGCGGTAAAACTATTTTGCTTAAAGATATTGCTCAAGTACGCGATACTATTAAGGATGTAACGCTTATTAATAAAGTGGATGGAAAGCAAAGTATGGGCTTCTATATCACAAAACAAACAGGCGCTAATACCGTAAAAATTGCAGGAAAAGTGAAGAGTGAGTTGGAAAACATAAAAACAACTCTTCCTGGGGATATTCAATTCAATGAAATTTTCGATTCTTCTACATTTATTCAAAACTCGGTTAATGGTCTTGCCGAAGCGTTGCTATATGCATTGATATTTGTAGTGTTAGTGGTGTTGTTCTTTTTAGGAAGGTGGCGTGCAACTTTTATCATTGTGTTGACAATTCCTGTGTCGTTAATTTCGGCATTCATTTATTTGCAGATGACAGGTAATTCGCTTAATATCATATCACTGTCTTCGCTATCAATAGCTATTGGTATGGTGGTGGACGATGCCATTGTGGTACTTGAAAATATTACCAAGCATATTGAGCGGGGCAGTAGTCCTCGTGAAGCAGCTATCTATGCAACCAATGAAGTATGGCTTTCGGTAATTGTAACCAGTATGGTAGTTGTTGCCGTATTCTTACCATTGACGATGGTTGGCGGTCAAATGGGAGTATTGTTCCAACAACTTGGATTTATTGTTTCCATCACTATAACTGTTTCTACGGTAGCAGCCATTTCGCTTACACCTATGATGTCGGCTTATTTGCTTCGCTTCCGTAAAAAAGGAGTAGATTACAGCACTTGGTATGATCGTACTGTAGTTCGTTTCCTCGATAATGTAGATACCGGATACAGTAAGATTTTGCGTTGGGCATTGTACCATAAAAAAGTAGTGATATTTTCGGCAGGAGGAATCTTTATTTTTTCATTATTTCTCTTGAAATTTATTGGGTCAGGTTTCCTTCCTGAAACTGACCAAGGTGCAGTTACTGCAAAAATAGAATTACAACGCGGCACTCGTGTTGAAGTAACCGAAAAAATAGCCGATCGTCTCGAAGCTGCTATTCGTAAGGAAGTACCTGAAATAAAGTTTTTTTCAATTAGTGCCGGAACTGATGATCAAGGAGGTATTTCTTCTCTTTTCACTGAAGCAGGAACAAACATAATCAATTACACTATTCGTTTAATTGACAAACAAGATCGTGATAGGAGCTCATTTGAAATAGCTGATAATATTCGACAAGTAATTGCTCGCGAAGTAGAAGTAGTAAACTACTCTGTTTCTACAAGTTCTGGAATAGGTGGTAGTGAAGAAAATAAAGTAGATATTGAAATATTTGGTCATAATTTTGATCAGACTAATAAATTGGCACAAGATATTAAGAAAAAAGTTTCGGTAATTGAAGGTGCTCGTGATGTGCAAATTAGTCGTAAAGATGATAAAGCTGAACTTCAAATCGTATTCGACCGTCAGAAATTAGCTGAATTAGGACTAAATAGTACGATGGTATCTTCTGCTGTTCGCAACCGTGTTTATGGGCTGACTGCCAGTAAGTTGCGTGATTCTGGTGATGAATTTGATATTATTGTTCGTTTTGAGGAAAACTATAGGAATTCTATCTCAGAACTTGAAAATATTACACTTACAACACCTCAGGGAGCTAAGGTTAAACTTAGAGAAGTAGGAGAGGTGAAAGAACTTTGGTCTCCACCGAATATCGACCACAAGCGTAAAGAGCGTATTGTAACCGTTTCGGTAACCCCTTATAAAACAGACTTAGGAACTTTAGCAACAAATATAAAAGCGGCACTTAAGACAGTTGAAAAACCACAAGGTGTAGTTATCAATGTGGGTGGTACTTATGAAGACCAACAAGAATCAATGCAAGATTTAGGTCTATTGTTAATACTTTCTTTACTGTTAGTATTTATTGTAATGGCATCTCAATTTGAATCTTTCACAAAACCGTTTATTATTATGACATCAGCATTATTTGGATTCTCAGGAGTGTCCATAGCTTTATTTATAACAGGCACGGACTTGAATATGATCGCCGCATTGGGTGCTATATTATTAATTGGTATTGTAACTAAAAACGGTATTGTATTGGTGGACTTTATCAACCTTCTTCGTGACAGGGGTGTAGAGTTATATGATGCAATTGCCGAAGGTGGTCGTTCGCGTTTGCGTCCGGTAGTAATGACATCACTTACAACGATTCTCGGTATGGTGCCGATGGCATTAAGTACCAGCGACGGTTCAGAGGTTTGGCGTCCAATGGGTATTGCTGTAATTGGCGGATTAACATTCTCTACGATTATAACTTTGGTGATAGTACCGACTGTTTACGCTGTAATGTCTCGTCGTGGTGAACGAGATAAACAAAAGAAAGTACGCGAAAAATTTAAAATATTAAATGACTAAAAAGCAGATGGTGAGATTGTGAGATAGCAAGTAACTTTTAAATTTGCAAAGCAAATTTTGCTCACTATCTCACTATCTAAAAAATAAAAAGTGATGAAAGCAGTATTTATAGTATTTAATCAAGCGAACACCGAACGGGTGGAATATATATTCGATATGTTAAATATCAGAGGATATACTTGGTGGGCAGATGTACAAGGGCGCGGATCTGTTGATGGTGATCCTCGTCAAGGTACACATACATGGCCAGAAATGAACTCGGCAGCCATGACTATTATTCCTGATGATCAGGTAGAACCATTACTCGAAAAAGTAAAAAAACTTGACGCCATTAACTACGAAGTAGGCGTTCGTGCATTTGTTTGGAATATTGAACAAATGGTATAAAAAAAAGAATTTCTTATAGATAAAAAGGTCGAAAACTAAGTTTTCGACCTTTTTTTGTTGACATTAAAAATCTTATATTTGTCACTTTGTTTATACTAAATTAAAGGACATTGTTTTCTTTGTCTAAAGTTTTTTATATGAGATATATACATACTTTTTTATTGTTTGCGTTTTTTCTTTTATCCAACAATACACAAGCTGCTATTGGAGGAAATATATCAGCTTCGGTTACTAGTGCCTGTTCTGGGACACTCTCCCCCAAGATAAATTTTGAAGGAACAGGAGGTACAGTACCCTATACATTTACTTATACAATTAATGGAGGTGTTGAACAAACAGTTGTTTCTGATGAGTTTGGCAAATGTTCGGTAGATGTTCCGACCGGTACAGCAGGTGTTTATGTTTACACATTAACAAAAATTACAGGAAATGAATCGGGTGAAGAAATATCCGGCTTGAATGACTCTGTAACAGTGACAATAAATCAGTCTCCGGATGCAACTTTAAAGAATTCTTATTTTACGATAGAAAACCCATATTTACTGAATGCTTGTGGAAGCAGAGAAGAGTTTCTTTTTAGCCATTCGTCATCAACAAGTGCAATAAATACCGGATATCGTATTGATTGGGGAGATAATAGTCCTATTGTTACATCTGGCACATATATTAAGAATGAGGTTAGCAGACACGAATATGAAGCAGGAAACTATACTCTTTTATATACGGTTTATACTGCCGAATGTGAAAGTACGCAGGCATATCAAATTTCTCTGGTAAGTATTCCGGCTGTAAATATATCCAAGCCGAGCAATACGGATATTTGTGTAGGAACGGAAGTCGAATTTCCTTTTACAATGCCTTCCAATGAAGAAGGAACAACTTATACCATAGCTTTCGGTGATGGCGAAGCGGTAGTTTTAACTTCTTTAGGATCATCTATTAAACACACTTACCAAGCATCATCTTGCGGATTATCCAGTTCCGGATATGACAATACATATACATTTACAATTATAGCAACAAACAGATGCGGATCGGCTACGGGAACTGTGGCTCCGATATATGTTTCCAGTCCACCGGCAGCACAAATAGAAGCTGATAGAGATAAGGCTTGTATTAATACTCCGGTTGTAATTAGAAATATATCAGATGGTGGAACTGCTATTACGATTAACCCCTCAGGAGGTACTACATGCATTACAAATACGAAACCTGTTTGGAAAATATCTCCCTCAACATATACGGGAGTTACAGAAGATCAATTGGGAACGGATTTAAGCTCTCAGAATCCGAGAGATTGGCTTACAGGAGAAAATGAAATAGTTCCTTATTTCACAGAGCCGGGTATATATACTATTACTATGAAAATCGGCAATAAGTGTGGAGTACGAGAAACATCTACTACTGTTTGCGTTGAGAAATTAAATGACCCGACTTTTATACTTTCTCAAGATACAGCTTGTCTTCCATTTATTGTTGCAATAAATAATACCACCGAAGTTGCTCAACCTATTTGTGAAGATATAACATATAATTGGAATATAGATTATGTTGCATCTAATTGTGGTACAGGTAGTGGATATACTTATGTATCGGGTAGTGCAGCATCCGAAGAGCCATCAATTCGTTTTGATGAAGCCGGTACTTACGAAATAAGTCTTACAACAGAAAATACATGTCCTCCTAAAACATCGGTAGTTCAAAATGTGGTAGTTAAAGATAAACCAAAAGTAACGATTAATACCATACCATCAATTTGCCAGACTTTCCCTCTTACAACTTTATTGCCAACAGTAACTCCGAATAATTGCGGAAGTGATCCTCTTACTTATAATTGGATATTTACCGATGGAACACCTTCATCTTCTACCGAAGCATCTCCGAGCATAACTTATTCCGATTATGGAACGAAAGCAATTTCATTGTCAGTGGCTAACGAATGTGGGACTTCTAGTATTGCAACAGCAAATGCGGTTATTAATCAATCACCGGTTATGGATGCTGTAACTAGTCAAACGGTTTGTGCAAATAAAAATACAACAGCAGTTTCTTTTTCTGCAACGCCAGCTTCTACTTACACATGGACAAACAATAATGCAACTATAGGATTGGGGACTTCCGGTTCCGGAAATATTGCTGCTTTTTCAGCAAAAAATGCAACAGCATTGCCAATAACAGGTACTATCGTTGTTACACCTACATTGACAGCAACCGGCTGTTCCGGAGAAACACAATCTTTTGATATTACAGTGAATCCTTTGCCTGTTGTAAATTTATCGTTAGCATCAGAAATAATTTGTTCTGAAGCTACAACAACAGGATCTATATTAACCAGTACAACTCCCGGTGCTGTTTTCATATGGACAGCAACAGCCCCGGCAGGAGTTACGGGAGTTATAACATCCGGTACAGGAAATATTCCGGCTCAGACAATAACAAATATTACTAATACATTTAAAACGATAACTTATACCGTAAAAGCATATTATCCTGATGAGAACGGATGTGAAGGAGTTGCAAAAACTTATACCATTAGGGTGAATCCAAAACCTGCCATTGCTGATGCTCAAGTAGTAGCAATATGTAGTGGCAGTAGTTTTAGTTTTAATCCGTCTTCTATTGCCGGAAATATAGTCCCATCCGGTACAACATATACTTGGAGTGCTCCAATAGTAACCGGAGGCATGACCGGTGGTGCGGCAGGAACAAATGCAACGACAATTTCCGGTACTTTAACTAATCCTACTAACACTCTTCAAACGGCAGAATATACCATAACACCTAAAAGTGGGAATTGTACCGGAACTCCATTTAAAGTATTAGTACCGGTAAATCCTAAACCTAAAATTACCCTACCTGATATAACAATTTGTAATGGTGAAACCTTTGATGCAACACCAACAAATGGAGTAAATGGAAACATACTGCCTGACGGTACTACTTATACATGGACTGTAACTTCTAATAGTAATATAGAGGGTGAAAGCAATGTAACTACTCCGATTCAAACGATTAGCCAAACGCTTACAAATATTAGCTTAACCGATCAGACGGTAACTTACACTGTTACACCAACTTCGGGAACTTGTGTCGGAACATCATTTTCTTTTACAGTAACGGTAAAACCATCTCCAACCGGTTCTATTTTGGGAGATGCGGCTGTCTGTGTGAATGCTATACAACCGGTGATTACATTCACAGGCTTGTACGGTGTTGCTCCATATACTTTCTACTATAGAATAAATGGTGGTTCGGAACAATTTGTAGTAAGTACGGGTAGTATAGCTACAATATCTGCTTCTACATCTTCAGTGGGTACATTTGTATATTCTTTGGAAAGAGTAAAAGATAATAGTGCAAATATTTGTGAACAAAACTTAACAGGACAATCTGTAACTATTACTGTGACGGAAAAGCCTGTTATTGATGTAATTACCGATAAAGAATTTTGTATAGGAACTCTTGTGCCTTTACAAACGATTACAAGTACAGGAAGTTCGTCAACTACATATTTGTGGACAAATAATAATACGGCGATAGGTTTGTCTATTGCCGGCATAGGAAATGTGCCTTCTTTTACTACAACTAATACATCGCCAAATTCAATTATAGGAACGATAGCGATAACCCCTACGGATAACGGTTGTATTGGAGAATCAAGATCTTATAACATTAAAGTAAATCCGTCACCTGTAGTTATATTCTCTCAAGCAAATCAAACCATATGTTCGGGAGATGCCAGTACAAATGTAACTTTACAAAGTACGACTTCCGGAGTTACTTTTAGTTGGACGGCCGAACAGCCGATCGGAATAACGGGTGTTATTACAGCAGGAACAGGAACTATTCCATCACAAACATTAGTAAACTCTACTAATGAAGCGATAACCGTAGTTTACATAGCTAAAGCTACGGAAGCGGACCTTTCTTGTGAGGGAGAGGAATATGAATACCACATTACCGTAAATCCCAAAGCATCAGTAAAGAAAGAATCGGTTACTATTTGTAGCGGAGAAACATTTACTGTAACACCTACCGATGGCAATGGAAACAATATACCGTTAGGAACAACTTATATTTGGACTTCGCCAAGCATTTCGTCCGGAATTACTGGCGGAGTTGCAGGAAATGGATCTTCTATAACCGGAATATTGACAAATACGACTAATGTAGTTCAAACAGCAACTTATACGGTAACTCCAAAAAGTGGAGATTGTTTTGGAGAAACATTTGAAATAGAAGTTTCCGTAGATCCGAAACCAACCATTACCATTCCTGCTCAAACCATTTGTAGTGGAGCGTCTTTTAATGTAGAGCCTGTTAATGAAACTAATGGTATTGTTCCGTCAGGAACAACATATACATGGACTGTGAGTTCTAATGCAAATATATTAGGTGCAAGTCCGGTAAGTACGGCACAAGATTCAGTAGGTCAGGCTCTGACAAATACTTCTACAACTGTTCAAACAATAATTTATACTGTAATACCAACTTCAGGGAATTGTCAAGGTGCTGCTTTTACTATTACGATAAATGTAAATCCGGCGCCAATGGGAACCATAAGCGGAAGTACTGATATTTGCTGGAATGCAGGATTAACTCCTGTTACTTTTACCGGAAACTATGGAACTGCTCCTTATACTTTCTACTATACGATAAATGATGGTTCGGAACTCAGTGTTACAGGTACACCAGATGGGAAAGCCGTTATAAATGCTCCGTCTTCTGATTTAGGTACTTTTGTTTATAAATTGGTTAGAGTAACAGATGGCAGTGCAGATGCTTGTACGCAAGAAATATCGGGACAAAGCGCAACGATAAATGTGAACGAAATGGCAATATTGGATCCTATTGCCGATCAAACTTTCTGTGACGGAAGTCAAACAACTTTAATTAATTTTACTAGCACAGGAGAAGGAGCTTCTGCTGCGACATATACTTGGGTTAATGACAATACAGCTATTGGTTTGGCAGCCTCCGGTACGGGTGATATTGCTTCTTTTACGGCAACGAATACAACAGCTCTACCAATTGTAGGAACAATTACAGTAACGCCAAGTCTTGGTGCTTGTGTAGGTCAAACAAGTTCTTTTACAATAACAATAAATCCGTCACCTGTAGTTACATTTTCCCAAGCAGATCAAATCATATGTTCGGGAGATGCTACTACAAGTATAACACTACAAAGTACAACTCCCGGAACAACATTTACTTGGACGGCAGTACAACCTACCGGAATAATGGGCGTTACAACATTTGGAACCGGAATTATTCCGGTTCAAACATTGGTTAATTCGACAAATGCTCCTATTCCGGTTGTATATAAAGCAAAAGGTTCATCATCCGTAACGCTTGGTTGCGAAGGTCCTGAGTCCGAATATAAGATAACTGTAAATCCGAAACCTACGATCGCAAACGAAACAACAGTTGTTTGTAGTGAAGGTACATTTGCCGTAACCCCGGCAAACGGAACGAATGGTAATATTATAGCAAGCGGCACAACTTACAGCTGGAGTGCGCCGGTTGTCACCGGAGGCATAACAGGAGGTGCTGCGGGTAGCAATCAAACTGCTATAAGCGGGACATTGATTAATCCGACAAATATACCTCAAACAGCCACTTATACGGTAACTCCCCAAACAGGAAGTTGTACGGGAGAAAGTTTTGAAGTTGTTGTAACAGTAAATCCAAAACCGAACATAGATACTTTGCGTCAAACAATCTGTAGCGGTAGTTCATTCAGTATTATACCTATAAATGGGACAGACGGAGTAGTGCCGGTAAGTACAACATATACTTGGACAGTGGCGAATAATGCAAATGTTACGGGTTACAGTGACCAGGGCGTTGCACAATCGGTAATATCACAAACTTTGGTTAACAGTTCTGCGGTAAATCAAGTCGTGACTTATACGGTGACACCAATTTCGGGTGATGCAGGTAATTGTGTAGGGAATACATTTGAAGTAGAGATAACCATTTTGCCTGCACTATCGGGAACAATATCAGGAAATGATGATCTCTGTTTAAATGCATCTAAGCCAACTATAACCTTTACGGGAATGAATGGTACTGCACCATATACATTTTACTATACGATAGATGGAGGTGCCGATCAGCAAGTATCTTCAGTTGGTTTGAGCAATACGGCTACTATTTTAGCTGATACGAATGTGCTTGGTATTCATACCTATATCTTGGTTAAAGTGAAAGATGCCGGTTTTAATTCTTGTGAGCAAACTATTTCCGGAGAATCAGTACAAATAGTAGTAAATGAAATACCGACAGTATCAACCATATCGGATAAGTCGTATTGTGCAAATACAAGTTCGGACGAAATAGAGATTAGCAGTCCGACCTTAGGTAGTATAGACTTTACATGGTCTAATTCAAATACGGCAATAGGATTATCTGCAAGTGGAAACGGGAATAACATTGCATCATTTACCACAGCTAATTCTACAGCTAATCCGATAAGCGGAACCATAACCGTAATTCCAACATTAGGTGGTTGTGTGGGAACACCAAGTAATTTTGTTATTACTATTGATCCGCTTCCTGCAGTTACTTTTGATAAAACAAATCAAACAATATGTTCAGCTTCACAAACGGATGTTGTTACACTAGAAAGTACAACAACAGGAGCAACATTCAATTGGATAGCCTATCAACCGACAGGAATAACCGGTGCTGCTTTATCCGGAATAGAAACAATTCCGGTTCAAATATTAACAAACACAACAACATCTCCAATTACTGTTGTTTATACGGCAACGGCTTACTCTTCATCATTAGGATGTGCCGGAGCTACAAATAATTATACTATAACGGTAAATCCGACACCTGTCATTGCAAACGAAACAATGGCTATTTGTAGTGAAGGTACATTTACCGTAACCCCGACAAACGGAACGAATGGTAATATTATAGCAAGCGGCACAACTTACAGTTGGAGTGCGCCGGTTGTCACCGGAGGCATAACAGGAGGTGCTGCGGGTAGCAATCAAACTGCTATAAGCGGGACATTGATTAATCCGACAAATATACCTCAAACAGCCACTTATACGGTAACTCCCCAAACAGGAAGTTGTACGGGAGAAAGTTTTGAAGTTGTTGTAACAGTAAATCCAAAACCGAACATAGATACTTTGCGTCAAACAATCTGTAGCGGTAGTTCATTCAGTATTATACCTATAAATGGGACAGACGGAGTAGTGCCGGTAAGTACAACATATACTTGGACAGTGGCGAATAATGCAAATGTTACGGGTTACAGTGACCAGGGCGTTGCACAATCGGTAATATCACAAACTTTGGTTAACAGTTCTGCGGTAAATCAAGTCGTGACTTATACGGTGACACCAACTTCGGGTGATGCAGGTAATTGTGTAGGAGAATCATTTACAGTAGAAATTACAGTTCAATCTGCACCTACGGGAACTATTG
This sequence comes from uncultured Paludibacter sp., assembly GCA_964546015.1. Classification (GTDB taxonomy): domain Bacteria; phylum Bacteroidota; class Bacteroidia; order Bacteroidales; family Paludibacteraceae; genus JAFGVL01. The sequence goes on along the minus strand of CAZJHO010000003.1, from coordinate 192,995 downwards.
CAGGAACCACTACAGTTTGTCAAAATTCTGCAGAACCAACCATTACTTTTACAGGAGCTAATGGTACAGCTCCATATACATTCTATTATACAATAAATGGAAGTTCGGAATTAAGTGTAACAAGTATTGAAAATATGGCAACTATCACTGCTAATACCTCTGTGGTAGGAACACATACATATTCCTTGGTTCGTGTTGCCGATGCAAGTGCTAATACTTGCGAGCAAATCCTTACCGGACAGGAAGCGATAGTTACGGTAGTTACACCACCAAGTATATCGGAACAACCTTTAGCCACTCAAGCCATTTGTACAAATGGTCAGATTCAAGCTTTAACTGTAGCTTACACTGGTGGAGTAGGAGTACCAAATTATCAATGGTATAAAAATACAGTTGATAGTAATTTCGGTGGAATAGCAGTATCAGAAGCGAATATATCAAATTATACACCTCCTGCAGCTGATTTCAGCTCGGTTGGAAAATATTATTATTATGCGGTGGTAACTCTTACCGGAGGTGGTTGTAGTGATATTACCAGCAATACAGCCGAAATAGATGTTGCATCAATTCCACCGACTGTTACAACACCTCCTTTGGCGGAACAAACTATTTGTCAAAATACTACTCCTACTGATTTGCAAGTAATTGTTAATGGTGGAATTGGAAGTGTTTATTTTTATCAATGGTATGATGAAAACGGTAAAATAACAGATGCAATTTCGGATACTTATACTCCTTCTACTATCGCTGTTGGAGTTAAAAATTATTATTGTGAAATATCTCAGACAAGCATAGGATGTAATACTATTTCTCCAAATGCGAAGGTTGAAGTAACAAAAGCTCCGTCACTTACAGTCCAACCTCAGTCGAGTGAGATTTGTGAGGGAGAGACAGCAACATTGCTTCAAGTAGCTTATACGGATGGAACCGGCAGTGTCCTTTATCAATGGTATGAAAATACAGTCAATCAGTATGGCGGAACCCTGATAGCAGGAGCGAACGATCCTACATTTACAGCTCCGGTTAATGAAGTGAAAACGACTTATTACTATTGTATTTTAACTTTTACAGAGGGAGGATGTGGTACATTGCAATCGGATATTGCTAAAGTAATGGTAAAACAAATTCCTGTAGTAGGAAATAAATCATTCGAAATAGGATCGGATGTACCTTTGAGCTATATTCCTGTCAATGGGGTAGATGGAAATATTGTTCCTGTTGGTACCACATATACTTGGACGGTAACAAGTGTAAATCCTGTCGGCGGAGTTAGTGGTGCTTCTTCGCAAAGTACTCCGCAGTCGTCTTTTTCTCAAACATTAACCAATATGACAGAACAAGCCGTTGTTGTTATTTATACGGTGCTTCCTTCAGCTAATGGCTGTCAAGGAGCTCCATTTAATATCGAGGTAAAATTGGCTCCTTCTATTGATGCAAATGAACTTATTACTCATATAACTTGTTATAATGCGAATAATGGTGGCATTACAACCAATATTGTAGGTGGTCTTCCTCCATACAATATAACTTGGACAGGACCAAACGGTTTTACCGCTAATACGCCTAATATTACTAATTTAGAACCGGGTGACTACACTTTAAGCATTACAGATCAGGGTGGTTTACCTTTTGTAAAAACGCTTACTGTTACTCAACCTGATGAATTTTTATTAAATATTGCTGATTATCGTCAAATATTCTGTAATGCTAATACGGATGCATACATAAATATCAATGTAAGCGGTGGTACAACCCCTTATACCTATTCGTGGACAAAAGATGGAAATCCATACGCAAATACTCCGAATTTAGCTAATTTGGGTATAGGAACATATGTTATAACAGTTGATGATAAAAATAATTGCGGTCCTCTTACCGAATCAATTCAGATAGAAGAACCCGTAGCCATAGAGATATCTATGAATGAGCAAACTAATGTGTTGTGTTATGGAGCTTCAACCGGTTCGATATTTATAAATGTAGCCGGAGGAACAACTACAGCGGGCGGTTACACTTATTCGTGGATAGGATCAAACGGATTTACAAGTGATCAGAAAGATATTCAAAGCTTAAAAGCAGGAGTATATACTATTACAGTGACGGATGAATTATCTTGCATAAAACAGGAAAATTATACAATTACGCAACCGGATGATATGACATTTGATATTGTAAAAACAGATGTTTCTTGTTACGATGGTGATGATGCATCTATTACTATAAATGTTCTTGGAGGTGTTGCACCATATACTGCTGTTTGGAGTAGTTATGGAAGTGGATTACATCAGGAAAATCTTTCGGTAGGTGATTATACTGTAACTATTACAGATGCTAATAATTGTGTTAAAGTGCTTGATATAAATATTCCGCAAGCACCTATTTTCAGAATTACACCTGTTGTAAACCAAATATCATGTAATGGAAATAATGATGGAAGTATTAAGCTGAATTTTGAAGGAGGGAAACCTCCGATACAATTTGCCTGGGAAGATAATCCGACCGCCGGAACTGAAAGGAATAGACTTGTTCCCGGAAATTACACGGTACATATTCAAGACAGCAAAGGTTGTAAGATAGACCGTTCATTTATAATTATAGAACCGTCCCCATTACAATTGTCCGCTCAAATTACAAATGCTATGGATTGTAATAATCCCAATACGGGAGCTATCAATTTGCAAATAACAGGAGGGACGGAGCCTTATCTTATCAACTGGTCTAATGGTGCAACAACAAAAGACTTGATCAACACGCCACCCAATAATTATTTTGTAAATGTAGTAGATAACAGAGGTTGTACGGTTTCCGGTCAATATACCGTACAGCGACCAACACCGATAAATATACATTTGGAAACAGAACAATTATTTGATTGTTCGTCTCACTTGGCAACACAACAAATAACAGCAACAGTTATAGGCGGTGTTGCTCCATATACAATAGAATGGTCGGCAGGACAGGTGAGTGGTTCTTACGGACAAATAATGCAAACATCACAAAATGGTGCGGTAACTGTTACTGTCACGGATAATGTTGGATGTTCGACATCAAAAATGTTTGATATAGAAATTCCTGAATATGGAATAAAGCCGACATTGATAAACTGTAACGAGCGCATGTACACATTCGATGCTATTGTTCATAATGGACATCCATCCGATACATACATATGGAATTTCGATGATGGTACAACTGTTACAGGAAAGCAACAATCTCATCAATTTGCACGCTCGGGTACATATAATGTATCTCTAAAAGTGATAAGTTCTGTATGTAGCTATACTTTAAGTAAGTCTATTTTCGTAGAACGCATCCCTGCTATAACTATTTCGCCGGAAGCAAAACTCTGTCCGGGAGATTCGGTGCTTATCACCGCTTATGGAGCCGATATATATAAATGGATTGATGGTTCTGTGGATGATTCATTTATGGTAAATACACTCGGAACTTATAGTGTACGAGGTACAACTAAAAATGGTTGTTTTGCCGATGTCACGATAACTGCTTCGTATCATCCTTTGCTCAACTATAAAATACAGTCTAATACAAGAGCAATAACAAAAGCTTCGCCGGTTGTAGAATTATGGGCTCAAGAAATCGATGCATCCAATTTTGTATGGGATTTTGGCGATGAAACTACAGCAGGAGGAAATTATATTACCCATACTTATGATATTGTTGAAGATTATGTGTATAATGTGAAGCTTTATGCAACTAATCCTTATGGTTGTGTCGAAACGGATAGCATCAATATACACGCCAATAAATCTATGGAGGTGATGCCTAACACTTTTACTCCGAATGGTGACGGGATACATGATCGATTTATGGAAGGATGGAAAATAGAAGTATATAACCGAAATGGCGTTTTGTTATACGAAGGTTCCGATGGATGGGATGGAACTTATAAAGGTAAGCCTGTCGGAAGCGATACTTATTACTATATTGTATATGATAAAACAGCCGATGGAATGAAGAAGAAATCTTATTATGTAACCATAATCAGATAAGAAAAAGAAATATCAATGAAGCATATAAATATATTATTTTTAGGGTTAATAGTAAGTGTCTCTGTGTCTGCACAGTCGAGTATTCGGTTAAGTAACTTTTGGATCGATCCATATACAATAAATCCGGCAGCTGTCGACAAGTATTTTCCAACATGGAAAGTAAGTGCAGGAATGAAAAGACAATGGATTGATTTTCCCGGAGCTCCTTCGACAGGTTTGTTTACAGGAGCCTATTATAACGAAGATATTCGTTCTCAGTTCGGTGTGCGTGCCATTTACGATAAAATAGGATATACAACAACGACCGATGTTGGTTTAACTTATACTTATACACTTAATTTGGCAGACCATAAGGTTTATTATTGCGTTTTAAATCTTGGTTTGGGTACTCGATATCAGAATCTGCATTATGATGCTTCGCAAGCTGTATTTGAGACATCGGTCGATGATCCTCGTTTTTTTGGGTTGGAAGAAACTAACGATAAGGTCAATGCCGATGTTGGTTTTGAGTTAAATTTTGGAAGAGAGTCTGTTGATGGAGTTACAGTGGGATTATCGTTTCAGAATTTGGCAACGCTTATAAGTACTAGTTCTCAAAAAGAAATAACGCCTTTTGCCAATACAGATTTTGCCTATTTGCAATATCATACTAATTCTCAGAAATCCTTGACCGGAAATATGCATTATGATTTTTCATTAGGAGTTGCAGGTATGACTAGTAAAAATATTTATTCTGTAGATGATTATACTTCAAATGTATTTCAGTGGGAAGGTTATGGCAAATTCCATGTATATTATAATACCAGGAACATGTTTACGCTTGGAACCCTTTTCAGAACAAAGGAAGAATATAAAACGATAAATGAATGGGGAATTATTGTAGAGCACGAATGGCGGCGGAATCTTACCGTTTCTTTTGTGTACGAAAATAATTTCTCGTCTATGGTGCGTACTGCCAATAGTGCAGGAACCTTTGAGCTTGTATTAATTTACCGTTTTGGTGCCAATTATGATGCTTATGATTTATCAGGTAAACAGTCAGGCAGATATTGTCATGGACGGGACGGATTCAGGTACTATTAAAAACACAAAAAAAGCTATTCGAAACTCGAATAGCTTTTTTTCTTTCTGAGAGCCTCTTGTCGGACTCGAACCAACGACCTTGAGATTACAAATCACATGCTCTAGCCAACTGAGCTAAAGAGGCAAAAAAAGGGTAAGCTTACTACATCGCACCGCTACAACAATTTACCTTTGCTGTGTTCCCACCCTGGAGGATTCAAAAGGAGCTGGTCGTGCAGGACTTACCCGACTGCAAAAGTAGTCATTTTACGGCAATTGGCAAATTTTTCATGATTTTTCTATGTGCTAAAGCTCGAAGAATCCGTTTATTTGCTAATATTTCTAATAAATCCGTATTAAAAATAAAATCCTGCTAAATAAATTACTTTAGCAGGACTTAAAAAAACTATGAATCTTATTAATCTTTCAATTTAGCTTTCAAGAACTCACGATTCAATCGCGCAATATGCGAGATGGAAATACTTTTCGGGCATTCGGCTTCGCAGGCTCCGGTATTAGTACAATTTCCGAAACCAAGTTCGTCCATTTTAGCAACCATCGATTTGGCACGGCGAGCAGCTTCGATTTTTCCTTGCGGTAATAAAGCCAATTGGCTTACCTTAGCTGACACAAAAAGCATAGCCGAACCGTTTTTACAGGCTGCGGCACAAGCACCACAACCGATACACGATGCTGCATCCATAGCTTCGTCTGCAGTTTCTTTGGAGATCGGAATAGCATTGCCGTCCGGCACGCCGCCGGTATTTACAGACACATATCCTCCGGCTTGGATAATTTGGTCGTATGCATTTCGGTTTACGATCAAGTCTTTAATAACCGGGAATGCACGCGATCTCCAAGGTTCAACAGTAATAGTTTCTCCATTTTTAAACTTACGCATGTGAAGCTGACAAGTGGTTATTTCTGTATCTGGTCCATGCGGATACCCGTTGATGTAAAGCGAACACATTCCGCAAATGCCTTCACGACAATCATGGTCGAAAGCTATCGGATCCTTCTTGTCAGCAATTAATTGTTCGTTTAATATATCGAGCATTTCGAGGAACGAACTATCAGTTGAAACATTATCCAACTTATAGGTTATAAATGTTCCTTTTGATTTAGCATCGTTCTGACGCCAAATTTTTAGTTTTATATTAATTGTTTTTTCCATAAAATTCAAGTTAACAAGTAAACAAGTCGACGAGTAAACAAGCTTAAACGCTAACTTTGATTACAAGTATTATTTGTTAAGAATTCTATTTATTATATTTTTGTTTTACTTGATTTATTAATACCGATAACATTCTTATCACTTCATTATTTAGATTATTTAATTCATCAAAATCTTCTTTTTTCATAAAAGATAATTCAAACGAGATTATCAATTGTGTTTCCAATTCTGCAGCAGAGCCTAAAGCAATGTATAAAAAGTGTGCCAGTTCTTTATCTGAATTTCGACCATAACCTTCAGCAATATTTGATGGAATTGATACAGAAGCTCTACGCATTTGTGAAACGATTCCGTAGATTTCTTCTTTCGGAAAATGATTGGTTTTAGAATATAATAATTTCACTAAATCAATAGCTTTCCTCCAGACCCTCAAATCTTTATGCGTCATCATTGTAGATCCTTGTTTACTTGTCCACTAGTTTACTTGTGTACTACAAATTACGCCTTATAATTTCTTTGTTGGCGAGAAACAAACTCATAGTCAAGAGTTTCTTTAATCAATTCAGGATCTTGATCATCACTTTTGTATTTCCAACAGGAAACATATGAGAATTTATCGTCTTGACGCAATGCTTCTCCATCCTCGGTTTGATATTCTTCGCGGAAGTGTCCACCGCACGATTCTTCACGGTTTAATCCGTCAAGTGCCATTAGATAGCCGATTTCGATAAAATCAGCTACACGAAGCGCTTTTTCCAATTCAATATTCATTTTATCATCTTCGCCCGGAATAAATACATTGCTCCAGAATTCCTTTTTTATTTCTTTGATACGGATCAATGCCTTTTCTAAACTTTCTTTGGTACGACTCATACCTACGAAATTCCACATTACAATGCCTAATTCTTTGTGGATTGAATCTACAGAGCGTTTACCTTTGATAGCCATCAATTTCTTGATTTTATCTTTAATGGCTTTTTCGGCTTCGGTAAATTCGGGAGCATCCGTGCTGATGCGTGGTACACGAATTTGGTCTGATAAATAATTTTGAATGGTATAAGGGAGTACAAAATATCCATCGGCCAATCCTTGCATCAAAGCAGAAGCACCGAGACGATTAGCTCCGTGGTCGGAGAAGTTGGCTTCACCTATGGCAAACAGGCCGGGAATTGAAGTTTGTAATTCGTAATCTACCCAAATTCCACCCATTGTATAGTGAATTGCTGGATAAATCATCATCGGCATTTCATATGGATTTTCGTCCACGATTTTTTCATACATCTGGAAAAGATTGCCATAACGCTCTTCTACAACATGTTTACCTAAACGATTAATGGCGTCGGAAAAATCAAGATATACAGCCAATCCGGTTGCGCCTACACCATAACCTGCATCACAACGCTCTTTAGCAGCACGCGAAGCCACATCACGAGGCACTAGATTACCAAAAGCGGGATATCTTCTTTCCAAATAGTAATCGCGGTCTTCTTCTGATATTTGTGTTGGTTTTAATTTTCCGGTACGAATAGCCTCTGCATCTTCTTTTTTCTTCGGAACCCAAATACGACCGTCATTGCGAAGCGATTCGGACATCAAAGTCAATTTTGATTGAAATTCCCCGTGGACAGGAATACAAGTCGGGTGAATTTGCGCAAAACAAGGATTTGCAAGATAAGCTCCTTTTTTATATACTTGTATTGCAGCCGAACCGTTTGATCCCATTGCATTAGTCGACAAGAAGAAAGCATTTCCGTATCCTCCTGTACCGATAACCACAGCATGTCCAAAAAAGCGTTCAATTTCTCCGGAAACCAAGTTACGGGCAATAATTCCACGGGCAAGACCTTCGATAATTACTACATCAAGCATTTCATAGCGGGTGTACATTTTTACAGTACCTTTGCTTATTTGACGACTTAAAGCTGAATAAGCTCCTAATAACAATTGTTGTCCGGTTTGTCCCTTGGCGTAGAAAGTACGCGAAACTTGTGCGCCGCCAAAGGAACGATTGTCTAACAAACCGCCGTATTCGCGAGCAAAAGGTACACCTTGCGCTACGCATTGATCAATGATTGAGTTCGATACTTCGGCTAAGCGATATACATTGGCTTCACGAGCACGGTAGTCGCCACCTTTGAGTGTGTCGTAGAAAAGGCGGTAAACAGAATCTCCATCGTTTGGATAATTTTTAGCCGCATTGATGCCTCCCTGTGCAGCAATGGAGTGTGCACGGCGAGGTGAATCCTGAATGCAAAAATTTAATACATTGAAGCCCATTTCGCTTAATGAAGCAGCTGCCGAAGCTCCTGCTAATCCCGTTCCTACAACGATAATATCCAAACGGCGTTTGTTAGCCGGATTTACTAATTTTTGATGTGCTTTGTAATTGCTCCATTTTTCGGCAAGTGCCCCTTGTGGAATTTTTGCGTCTATTGTTGACATATTTTTTATTGTATATTTTTTAGACAGAAAATATATTCTCGACAGAATTAACAGAATTACTCTATACCAAGAATCTGTTAATTCTGTCCAAAAAGTTAATGAACCATTTTATCAATGCCAAATGCAAAGAATAATGTAATGCAAGTAAATCCGAATGCAATAATGGTGGCGAAAATAATGCCGATCCATTTCAGGCGACAGAACCATTTGTCATTATTAAATCCAATGGTTTGCAATGCGCTCCAAAAACCATGCGTTAAATGAAACCACAAAGCTCCATACCATATGATATATGTTATAGCCCAATATGGATTGCGGAAGATGCTTGCAACCAAATCATAAGCTTGAGATGCGTGAACGCCTTCGGTACCAATAAAATGTGGCAATTGCATCTTAGCCCAAAAGTGTGACAAGTGAACAGCAATAAAACCTAACACCACCAATCCCAATACAAACATATTTTTAGCAGCCCATGAAGTAGTTTCTGATTTTTTGCCCGATGCATAAGCGACTGAACCTCGCGCTTTCATATTTTGCCAGGTGAGCCAAGCTGCATAAATAATATGTACCACAAAACCTGCAGCCAATACCGGAACCATTATAGTTATAATAGGTAACTCCATGATTTCGCAACCAATTTGGAAGGCTTCCTGGCCAAAAAGAAGTAATGAATTTATGGTTAAGTGTATACACAAGAAAAGGATTAAAAATAAACCGGACAAACTCATAATTAATTTTCGTCCGATAGAAGAATTGAAGATAAATAAATTCATTGTTAAATGATTAATTTAATAAAGGTTATTTTTGAATTGTCGCAAAGTTAACCCAAAACATCAACGCAAGCAATAGGAAAAGAAAATAAATATCAACAAAATAAAAAACTGTCTGAATTTTCTAAGAAGATTTTTCAAACAGTTTTTTGATGTGTCGAAATGAATAATTATTTTGTTTTTTTGTATCGGGCATTTAGTTTATTAATAACATCTGTAGTTATGTTGTAATACTCTTCAGAATACAATATATTATCATTTAAGTTGCTTAATACAATTTGATATTGGTTACTTTTACAATAATCTTTTAAGAATAAGGATAGAGAATCACGCAACTGATCATTCATTTTTTTCTGTTCAGTCATTAAATCTTGACTGAGTTTTGCATCTAATGTTTCCAATTCTTGGCGTTTTTTCATTAATCGGTTGTTCTCTTGTTGAGCCCGTTCTTCGGAAATGAATGCTTTAGATTGTACTTTCTTTTGAAATTCCATGGCTTCTGCTTGCCACTTTTTCATTTCGGCAGACAACTCGGTCTGTGCTTTTTTACTTTTACTAAATAACTTTTCATTTGCCTCTTTAGCAAATAAATATTTTGATAAAAGTGAGTCAATGTTTATGTAAGCAATAGGAAGAGTTTTGTCTTTTGAAGAAAGACTTTGCTTAACAATAGGGGTAGAGGTGGTAGTGTTTTGATTTTTGTCATTATTAGTGAAATACAAAATATACAATCCGATGACTGCTACAACCAATACTACATTAAGGACAATTGATAGGTATTTTTTCATCTATGTTATTTTAAAAGAAATGAATATAGCTGCAAATGTACTCAAATTTACAACTTCCTATTTTATTAAAGTCAAAAATATATTTTTATGTAATAAACTAGTTATTTTCTAAAAAAAGTATAATTTTCTTGTATTATTTTGTTACAAGTTGAAACATCTAAAACCTCGTTCTTGATTGCATTAAGTTGATTATCAAGTATTTCGTAGTTATTTTTAGATAGTATATTGATGATTTTATTCGGATAAACGATACCGATTTTACCGCTATTATTTACATTGCTTACAAAAAGATATTCTCGTTCTCGTTTGTCAAAAAGGCTTTTGCCAACGCAATAGTCGGAAGCCGGATTTTTACATTGTAAAAAATTGCTTAATAAAGTAGGAACTATATCATAATGCGATGTCCAATGAGTATATGTTTTTGGTTTTGACTCCGGATAATGCATTATAAAAGGTACTTGTAACTGATATTTTGAATAATTACTGTTATGTCCCCAATAGTTTTTTTTGTTCTCATTGAATTCTTGACCGTGATCTGAAGTGATTATCACAATAGTATTACTTAATAAATTTTTTTCTTTTAGATCGATCAGGATTTTATTTATTAAGCTATCTTCAAAAGCAGCTATGTTTTTATAAAGATTAAAGAAAATGTCTCTATCGAAATTATTATTTAGCTTTTCATATTGAGCGTAGTTCCATTCGGTTGGAAATCTTTTTGGACTACAAGGCGGTTGACAGATAGAATGTAATCCATCGAAAAATAAAAATCCGAAGAATGGATTCGTACTTTTTTCGGTTTGGCGTTTCGTGGTAAATTTTAGCCAATCTTCCATCACTTGTATATCGCGGTCGTATGACTCTACGCCTGTAAGTTCTTTTAGCTGATTTTGGATAGGATAGAAAATACTTTTGTCAAAAGGTGGATTTTTTATCGTCGCACTTGATCGTACTAAAAATTCGTATTTCCTATTTAATAATTCTTGTATAAGAACCGGCGGAGTATTGGTTTTTACCATGTTGTCAAAATAAACTCCGGGAAGCCCATATAATAGGGAAGTGATTCCATATTGAGTTCCATTGCTACCGCTATAGTGATTGTTAAATGTTATGGATTCTTTTTGGAAATTATAAATAGCAGGCATTGCTATCGAATCTAAAGCCAAGGGACTCCATCCGTCAATCAAAATAAATAGAATATTAGGAGCTGCATCCTTACTACTAAATTCGAGAGGAACTTTCGGATAATTTAATTTTGTGCCTGTTTCGAAAATAAGCTTTTCGTTACTGCCATGAGGATTTTTTACCCAGCCTAGATCGTGAAGTAAGTCCGAAGCTTCAAATTGCACAAATGCCGGAAAATATTTAGTTAACTGGGTTATTTCTTGTTTATCGGCTGCTTTTGCCCAGGCATGTATAGAGTTTGCGATTATTCCAATACAAATAAGAGCAATGCTCACATATTTTATTCCTTTTAATTTATTAGTTAAAATAAGTTTGAAAATAAACCGGAAAACGAAACGCTCCGTAACTAAAATAATGCTTAAAACAGAGATTACCAGTATGTATTGCGAAAAATTGATTTGGAAAACATTTCCCGGTGAGGTGCCAAAAACCATATCTAAAACCGGCTGATTGATATGAAACCGGTAAAGATCAAAAACAAAACTATCTATCAATAAGATGATTAATCCTAAACAAGCAATACCCATTGCCCACCATTGCATAGTTCCTTTGTGCCTTACCAGCAAGGCAATTGGCATATATAAAATGAAATAGCAAAGGAATGACAATAGTGCAATATGGCTGATTTCAGTAGATATAAGATAAATGTAGGGTAATATTCCGTCTAATTCCGGCAAATACTTGAAATTTCGTAACGATATAATTATTGCTAAAAGTGTATTAAACAGGAAAAACCAAAATCCTGTTTTTAGAATGTCTGTTTTAGAATATATTTTATTCATAAGATAAGAATAGAGATGCAAAGATAATCCAAATCTTATATTTAATAACATGGCGAAAAATCTTACCGGGAAAGATCATTTTAACTGTCGGTTAATTTTCATTACTTTTGCACCCTCAAAAATTTATTGTAACTATTTAATTAATTCTTGTAGATGAGCCTACACAACGAAATACAACGCCGACGGACTTTTGCTATTATTGCCCATCCTGATGCAGGAAAAACTACTCTGACCGAAAAACTGCTTCTTTTTGGAGGAGCTATCCATGTAGCAGGAGCCGTTAAATCAAACAAAATTAAAAAATCAGCAACTTCCGACTGGATGGAAATTGAAAAACAACGCGGTATTTCGGTTGCCACTTCAGTAATGGGCTTTGATTATAAAGATTACAAAATAAACATATTAGATACACCCGGCCACCAAGATTTTGCCGAAGATACTTACCGAACGCTTACCGCAGTAGATAGTGTTGTGATTACTGTTGATGTGGCAAAAGGAGTAGAGCCGCAAACCCGTAAATTGATGGAAGTTTGCCGTATGCGTAGTACTCCCGTTATTATTTTTGTAAATAAATTGGATAGAGATGGTAAAAACCCGTTCGATTTGCTGGATGAGTTAGAGGAAGAGCTAAAGATTAATGTACGCCCATTGAGTTGGCCTATCAATGGCGGACCTAATCTAAAAGGCGTATATAATATTTTTGAACAAAAATTGGACTTATACACCCCAAGCAAACAAACGGTTAGCGAGTCTATTGAATTTACCGACATTAATAATCCCGAACTGGAAAAATATATCGGTGAGCCTGATGCTGCCCAACTTCGCGAAGATATGGAGCTGATTAATGGTGTGTATGATGAATTTGATACAAAGCCATATTTAGAAGGGAAATTAGCACCTGTGTTTTTCGGATCGGCACTGAATAATTTTGGTGTGAAAGAGTTGTTGGATTGTTTTGTACAAATTGCTCCTTGTCCTCGTCCTACGCAGACGGTGGAACGACAAGTAAAACCTGACGAAGAAGCTTTTTCGGGCTTTATTTTTAAAATACATGCCAATATGGACCCGAACCATCGGAGCTGTATAGCTTTTGTGAAGATATGTTCGGGCAAATTCGAACGCAATGTGAACTACAAACATGTGCGCCACAATAAAATGATGAAGTTTTCAAGTCCTACAGCGTTTATGGCGCAAAAAAAAGAAACGGTCGATGAAGCTTTTGCCGGCGATATTATCGGTTTGCCGGATAATGGAGGTACTTTTAAAATCGGAGATACACTAACAAGTGGAGAAAACTTGCATTTCAAAGGAATTCCTAGTTTTTCGCCCGAAATGTTCAAATATATCGAAAATGCCGACCCGATGAAATCCAAACAGCTCGAAAAAGGCATCAATCAATTAATGGACGAAGGAGTAGCACAATTGTTTATAAATCAATTTAATGGGCGAAAAATTATCGGAACCGTTGGACAATTGCAATTTGAGGTAATCCAGTATCGTTTGGAACATGAATACAATGCGCTTTGCCGTTGGGAATCGATTTCACTTTATAAGGCTTGTTGGATAGAAAGCAATGATAAAATTGAACTTGAAAATTTCAAAAAACGCAAGTTTCAATATATGGCTTTGGACAAAGAGGGACGCGATGTTTTTCTTGCCGACAGTGGCTATGTATTACAAATGGCGCAGCAGGATTTTCCGAAAATCAAGTTTCATTTTTCTTCAGAATTTTAAATGTTTTCTCACAAAGACACAAAGTTCACCAAAAATAATTTTTGTGTTCTTTGTGTCTTTGCGGGTAATATACTATGGATATACTATACGAAGATAATCACCTGATAGCAGTAAATAAAACTTGTTCCGATCTGGTGCAAGGAGATAAAACCGGCGATGAACCTCTTTCGGAACAAGTGAAGGCTTATTTAAAAGAAAAATATAATAAGTCCGGAAATGTGTTTTGTGGGGTCACGCATCGGTTAGACAGACCTACGAGTGGTGTTGTCTTGTTTGCTAAAACTAGTAAAGCTCTAACTCGAATGAATGATATGTTTCGTTTACATCAAGTAAAAAAAACATATTGGGCAATAGTGAAAGAAAAACCCGAAAAACCAGAGGCTACACTGACTCATTATCTTATCCGGAACGAGAAACAAAATAAAACCTACGCTTACGAAATAATCAGAAAAGGTTCCCAACAAGCAATACTTACTTATAAAATACTTGCACAATCGGATAATTATACTTTATTGTCAATCGATTTGCAAACAGGTCGTCATCATCAAATACGCGCTCAGTTAGCGCAAATAGCTTGCCCTATCAAAGGCGATTTGAAATACGGATTTGCCCGTTCAAATCCGGATGGAGGCATTTCGTTGCATGCTCGCGAAATAGAATTTACTCATCCTGTTTCCAAAATACCACTAAAAATAACTGCTCCTGTACCTCAAAATGACTCTCTTTGGCTCTTTTTTGAGCAAAAAGCTACAGGGAAACACTTTTAGTTTATATGTTTTATAACATATGTTAAATTTTTAAGTATCATAAAATCAGTTGTTTGTGAAGTGGAAGAATTTTTTTATTAAAAGAAAATAACGCTTTTTGTTTTTTGTTTTAAGAATAAATATGTTCTTTTGCATCAGTTGTTCATTTGAACAATTTAAAACTTATTTATTTTATTAATTAAATTTTTATGTTATGAAAAAGATTTACTTATTGACAGCTATGGCTGTAATGTTTGTAGGCTTTATTGCTTGTTCGGACGAGGACACTGCTTCTCCAGTTGATTACACAAAAAATGTGGATGTTTCAAATTATCAAACAGCTACGATTAGCGGAGTTGCTCTTGCTACATTGGATGCTACTTTGGCTCCTGATGTATTGCAATATGCGCCCAAAGGAACTAAGCTTTTCTTGACAATAGCTAACAGTGAATTATATGCAAATGGACTCTCGTTTCGGACCGATGATGGTAGCGGTACATTTATGTTAGAAACAACTGTTGGGGAAAATGGTGAATTTTCTTTTACTGTTCCAACTAAAAACAGTGGTGTTACTGTAACTATTAAAGGTGACAATTTTAAAGCTGACTATAAAGTAAGTGAGACAAATACCGAAACTCGTATTTATGGGCCGGGCTTGGTTGCAAGTCCTGCTACAATAACCGCATATCCGGACGGAATTGTTTATGTTACATTCCAATTTGGTTCAGGACAAACATATCCAGTTATTTTAATTGGTTAATGGAAATTATAAGTTTAATTAAAAAAAATTGCAATGAAAAAAATATTTATATCCATATTGCTTAGTCTGGGAGTTGTTGGAGTTTTTGCTCAAACAACGGATGCTACAGCAAATACAGATGTGCCGTTAACAAAAAGCGGTTATAAATTCCTTCCTGAAAAAGGAGATTATGCATTAGGTATTGATGCTACTCCATTTTTAGAATATATAGGAAACTCTTTTAATGGAAAATTAGGTGGAAATAATGCTCCTACTTTTGATGGAGTTAATTCATTCGGTGAAATTACCATTTATGGTAAGTATTTCTTGAAAGCTGATAGAGCTATTAGAGCTAAATTAGTGATAAATACCGGAACTGATACTTACAAACAAACAGTTCAGGATGATTATGCTGCCAGTCAGCCTGGTTATAATGGTCAAACAGTTGTTGATGTTCGTAAAGAAACCGGAACTGATATTGGATTGATTGCCGGATATGAATTCCGTCGTGGGTATCGTCGTTTACAAGGATTCTATGGTGGTGAATTAGGAGTAGGATATTTTACAGGCAATACGAAAGTATATGAGTATGCCAATCCTATTACAGCAGATAATATAGCACCTAGCACAAGTTTTGGAGAAAATACTACAGATATAAATAACATAATGACTCGTACATTAGAAATAAATCCAAGAAATCAATTTGAAGTGATGTTGGGTGGTTTTGTTGGTGTAGAATATTTTATCTTGCCTAAGTTATCTATAGGAGGAGAATTTAATTTGCGATTCTCTGCATATACTAAAGGACAAACTGAAATTACAACAGAAAAATGGGATCCGGATTTAGGTAGAATATTGGAAACTACAACTCGTCAAAAAAATGGTACTTCAAGTAGCTTGCGTTTGGAAACAATTCCTCAAGGTAACTTATTTATGATGTTCTATTTCTAATTAAAGAAATATTTTTCTTAAATAAAAAGCTACGAGATTTTCGTAGCTTTTTTTGTGCTCATAAGAGCCTATTTATTACTTTTCTTTTTTATCTTTGCGCCCAGAATACAGATGGTGAAATTGTGAGCAGGCGAGCATGTGAGTACTAATTAACTTTGTTAATTGATTTCTCACTATCTCACTATCTCACTATCTCACTATCTCACTATCTCAAATTATGAATATATCCTACAATTGGCTCAAACAATATATTAATATTGATTTGCCGGCCGAAGAAACTGGAAAAATACTTACTTCTATTGGTTTGGAAGTAGGTGGAGTAGAAGATGTACAAAGTATCAGAGGAGGTCTTGAAGGGCTTGTAGTAGGCGAAGTGCTTACTTGTGTCGATCATCCGAATTCTGACCATTTGCATTTAACAACTGTGAACATTGGAACAGATGAACCTCTCAATATTGTTTGCGGAGCACCCAATGTAGCTGTCGGACAAAAAGTAATTGTGGCAACTATCGGTACTAAGTTATATAACGGCGATGAAGAATTTATCATCAAACGCTCTAAAATTCGTGGAGAAGAATCCTGCGGAATGATTTGTGCCGAAGACGAAATTGGGATTGGAGATAGTCATGCAGGTATTATTGTACTGCCTGACGATGTACCTGTCGGTACACTAGCTAAGAATTATTATAAGGTAGAAAACGATGCTGTTATCGAGGTAGATATCACACCAAACCGTATTGATGCAGCTTCGCATTATGGCGTGGCACGCGATTTAGCTGCTTACTGCGCTTTGTATCATCCGGAAGTAAAATTGAAACCTTATTCGGTAGATGCTTTTAAAGTAGATAATAATAATTATCCGGTAAAAATTACAGTTGAAAATATCGATGCTTGCCCTCGTTATACAGGAATTACGGTTTCGGGTATCGAAGTAAAAGAATCACCGGCATGGCTACTCAACTATTTTAAAGTGGTTGGTTTACGCCCGATCAACAATGTAGTGGATGCTACCAATTTTGTGCTTCACGCTATGGGACAACCTATCCATGCCTTTGATGCCGACAAGATTGCCGGTAAACATGTAATTGTGAAAACTTTGTTTGAAGGCACTCCTTTTATTACTCTTGACGGTGTAGAACGCAAGTTGAGCAAAGATGATTTGATGATTTGCGATGAAAACGGACCGATGTGTATTGGAGGTGTATTTGGTGGATTGAATTCAGGAGTAAACGAAACGACTAAAAATATATTTATTGAAAGTGCTTATTTTAATCCGGTGAGTGTACGAAAAACTGCTCGTCGTCATGGATTGAATACGGATGCTTCATTCCGTTATGAGCGTGGTTGTGACCCCAACAACACAATTTATATTTTAAAATTTGCGGCATTACTCATTCAGCATGTAGCTGGTGGAACAGTAAGTTGTGATATAGTAGATGTTTATCCGAATAAAATAGAAAATAAAATAGTGGAGATTCAATTCTCAAAAATCAATAATTTAATTGGAAAAGAAATTGAAAAACAAACAATTAAAACTATTCTTTCGGCACTTGAAATTACTGTTTTGAAAGAAGATGCAGATAGAATGAAACTCTCTATTCCAACTTATCGAGTGGATGTGGAGCGTGATGTGGATGTGATTGAAGATATTCTTCGCATTTATGGTTACAATAATATTTTACCTGATAATAGTTTAAAATCAAGTATCAGTTATTCTTCAAAACCAAATAATCATAAATTACAGAATCTGATAGCAGAACAATTAACAGCAAGTGGTTTCAACGAAATAATGAACAACTCGCTTACAAAGGCTTCCTATTACAAAAGTCTTGAAACATATAAACCCAATATTTGCGTAAAAATACTTAATCCTTTGAGCAATGATTTGAGTGTGATGCGACAAACACTGCTGTTTGGTGGCTTGGAAAGCATTGCTTACAACCGCAACCGTCGCAATCAAGATTTAAAATTCTATGAATTTGGCAATTGTTATCATTATCATGCTGAAAATAAAAAAGCAGATGAAACTTTAGCTGCTTATAGCGAAGATTTTCGTTTGGGATTATGGATTACAGGCGATAAATTTGCTCAAACTTGGGTTCGTCCTACGGAAAAATCATCTGTTTATGAATTGAAAGCATATATCGAAAATATCCTTTCTCGTTTAGGTATAGAAATATGCATGTTTACCGAAACTAATTTTAGCAATGAATTGATTAGTCGTGGTATAGAAATAAAAACACAAAAAGGCGACTGTTTATTGAGTTATGGTGTGGTGAGCAAAAAAATATTGCAGCAATTCGATATCAATACAGAGGTTTTCTTTTCCGAAATAAGTTGGAATAAATTGCTCAATACTATTAAAAACAACAAGGTAAAAACAGTAGAAATTCCAAAATTCCCTGAAGTAGAGCGTGATTTGGCTTTGCTTTTGGGCAAAAACACAGAGTTTGCTGCAATAAAGAAAATAGCTTATGAAACAGAACGAAAATTGTTGAAATCTGTTTCGCTATTTGATGTATATGAAGGGAGAAACCTTGAGGCAGGTAAAAAGTCGTATGCTGTTCGTTTTATTTTACAAGACGAAAACCAAACACTTACAGATAATAAGATTGATGGTATTATGGGTAAGATTCAAAAGAATCTGGAAGAAGAATTGGGTGCAAAATTAAGATAACGCTTAAATAAAAATAAAAAAGCTGCCCATAATGAAGGGTAGCTTTTCTTTTTAGATTATAATTTATTTAGTTTTGATTTTATCTAAATAAAACATTATTTGTTCAAATAGAAATTGTATATCTGCAGTGTCATTGATGTCAATCATTATGTCTGAGATTCCTTTGTATGTTTTTTTTCTCGATATTTTGAGTGGTGATATTGCTACTGCTAACAAGTAATCTAAAGGTAAAATATCTTTTGTAGTTAGTTGGATAACCATGTCGTATTCGGTTGCTTGTATTTCTTTTGTTAAAGAAAGGTTCGGAATGCCAAAGAAAGAAAGTTCTTTATTGGCAAATAATCGATAATGTGGAAAAATAGGAGAGGAGATTTCTTTTTGGGCAAGATAACCCCAAGCTGAAACTTTCTTTCCTTGTTCAGAAAGATTTGAAACACATTTTTTTATAAAAAGATTTTGCTTTTCACTATCAGCTTCAAATAAAATTAAAATTGATTTAATCAATTTGAAATCAGTGTAATATGAGTTCCTTTTTTTGGTGAATAGTACTTTTTTTATTGTACGAATGGCGAAATATTTTTTTATTTTCTGCATAAAAAACATAAGTTTAATAAATTTTTCTACTTACAAATATAGAATTTTATTAGTTGATAGCCTTCCGGTTATTTGAAAATTTTGAGTTTTTAAATTCTTTTTTCGATTCATTAAATTTTGTTCTACTTATTAATTTTAATTCTTAGAGAAAAAACACTTAACTTTGCAAAGTTTTTTGACAAATTTTATTTTAATTTATAATGAAGAAGACATTGTTTGACAAAATCTGGGATGCCCATGTGGTGAGCACGGTAGAAGATGGTCCCACACAGTTGTATATTGATCGCATGTATTGTCATGAGGTAACTAGTCCGCAAGCGTTCGAAGGACTTCGTGCGCGAGGCTTAAAAGTGTTTCGTCCGAAACAAATTACCTGTATGCCCGATCACAATATTCCCACATTGAATCAAGAATTACCAATACAAGATTCTATTTCAAAAAATCAAGTGGACACTTTGGATAGGAACGCAAAAGAATTTGGTGTAAATTATTATCCAATGGGGCATGTGAAAAATGGAATTATCCATGTAGTTGGTCCTGAGAACGGACTTTCATTACCGGGTATGACAATGGTTTGTGGAGATTCACATACTTCGACACATGGTGCGATGGGTGCAATTGCTTTTGGTATCGGTACTTCGGAAGTAGAGATGGTATTGGCAACGCAATGCGTGTTTCAATCACGCCCCAAAACCATGCGCATTACTTATAATGGAAAGTTGAAGGAAGGTGTTACGGCTAAAGATTTGGCATTGTACACCATAGCACAATTAACAACCGGTGGGGCAACGGGTTATTTTGTAGAGTATGCAGGCGAAGCTATTCGTTCGATGACAATGGAAGAGCGCATGACGGTATGTAACCTTTCTATCGAAATGGGTGCTCGCGGAGGTATGATTGCACCTGACGAAACCACTTTTGCTTATGTGAAAGGTCGTGAATATGCACCTAAAGGCGAAGAATGGGAAAAAGCATTAGCTTACTGGAGAACTTTACAGACAGACGAAGGTGCTGTGTTCGACAAAGAAATCTCGTTCGATGCATCTAAAATAGAACCGATGGTAACTTATGGCACGAATCCTGGTATGGGAATGGGTATTAATGACCGTATCCCAACGCTTGATAGTATTGATGAAGCGGGAAGAATTTCTTTTGAGAAATCATTAGAATACATGGGCTTTCAAGCTGGCGAACAAATCGTTGGTAAACCGATTGATTATGTTTTTTTGGGAAGCTGTACCAATGGGCGTATAGAGGACTTTCGCGCATTTGCCAATTATGTAAAAGGAAAGAAAAAAGCGCCTAATGTAGTAGCTTGGCTAGTTCCAGGTTCATGGATGGTAGATAAGCAAATTCGTGATGAAAGATTAGATAAAATTTTAATTGAAGCAGGATTTGAACTTCGTCAACCGGGTTGTTCTGCCTGTTTAGCAATGAATGAAGATAAAGTTCCGGCAGGTAAATATGCCGTTTCGACTTCAAATCGTAACTTTGAAGGACGGCAAGGTCCGGGTGCACGGACTATCTTGGCAGGTCCGTTGGTAGCTGCTGCTGCTGCTGTAACCGGTCGCATCACTGACCCTCGTGCTTAGAACGCAAATAACGCGAATTTTCACAAAAGATGGATTTATTAAATGTTGAAGATTGCGTTTTGTTAGAATTAAAAGCTTGTGAGGAAATAAATCCTGCACATGAACCCCAATTGATTAATTATTTAAAAGCTACTGAGATCGAAGTTGGTTATGTCCTGAATTTTGGGTGAAAACCACGATTTAGTAGAAAAGTTTTTTCAAAATATAGAAAATAATTTTTGCGTAAATTCACGTTATTTGCGTCATTTGCGTTCAAACAAACAAGAAAATGGAAAAATTCACAACCCTAACCAGTACCATCGTTCCACTTCCGATTGAGAATGTGGACACCGATCAAATAATTCCGGCGCGTTTCTTAAAAGCAACTTCGAAAGAAGGTTTTGGTGATAACCTTTTCCGCGACTGGCGCTACGATAGCAACAACAAACCAATTGCTTCATTTGTGTTAAACAACCCTACTTACAGTGGTTCTATCCTCGTGGGAGGAAAGAATTTCGGCTCAGGTTCGAGTCGAGAACATGCGGCATGGGCAATTGCAGGATATGGATTTAAAGTGGTTGTATCAAGCTTTTTTGCTGATATTTTTAAAAATAATGCTATGAACAACGGAGTGTTACCTGTGGTGGTAAGCGAGAATTTTTTAGCAGAAATTTTTAATAGCGTAAATACTGATGCTAAAATCACTTTAACGGTTGATTTAGTTAATCAAACCATTACCAATAATGCCAACGGCAAAAGTGAATCATTTGTCTTCAATGCCTATAAGAAAGAATGTTTCTTGAATGGCTACGACGATATTGATTATCTTTTGAGCAAAAAAGATAAAATTGAAGAATACGAGAAAAGCAGAATTTAATTGATATTTGCTTCGCGATATTGATCGATATTTAACTTCGTCGATATTAATTGACACTCAAAATATGAAGCTGGAAGATTTGGAAATTTATAATTTGGCTATGGAAATGGCTGAATAAGTGTGGGCTATTGTTATAAGATGGGACTATTTTGCAAAAGACACTGTTGGGAAACAATGGGTTAGAGCGCCCGATTCTGCAGCGACAAATATTAGCGAAGGCTTTGGTCGAAATGCTTTTAAAGATTCCAGATCGTTTTATTATATTGCCAGAAGTTTTTTGTACGAAAGCAAAACTTGGTTGGATAAAGCTAAAAACCGAAATCTCATTGTAGAGGAATATCAACTATTATTGGATAATCACAACAGATTAGGCATCAAACTCAACAATTTCATTTCAAAACATATAAGTTTGATGAACACAAAACAACAATAAATATTCTTAATATTTACTAAATATCAATGAATATTTATTTGTATCGCGAAGCTAAGATCCACCAATATCAAAAAAACAAAAATCATGATAGAAATATTAGATACCACACTACGCGATGGCGAACAAACCTCCGGCGTGTCGTTTTCTTCGCAAGAGAAATTAAGCATTGCACAAATGTTGCTCGAAGAACTTCGTGTGGATAGAATAGAGGTCGCTTCGGCACGCGTGTCGTCAGGTGAATTAGATGGTGTGCAAAAAATCACGACTTGGGCGGCTAAAAGAGATTTTTTGCAACGAATTGAAGTGCTTGGGTTTATTGATGGAGGCGTATCGTTAAAATGGATTTACGATGCCGGTTGTCGTGTGATGAATCTTCTGTCCAAAGGCTCGTTGAAACACTTGACCGAACAATTGCACAAAACACCCGAAGAGCATATTCTTTCTATCAAAAAAGAAGTTGAAACGGCTCAAAAACTCGGAGTAACGGTAAATCTTTATCTTGAAGATTGGTCGAATGGTATGATACATTCGCCGGAGTATGTTTTTAAATTAATAGATGGATTGAAAAATACAGCTATTAAGCGTTTTATGTTACCAGATACTTTAGGAATTTTGACTCCTACGCAAACATTGGATTTCTGTACACAAATGATGTCGAAATATCCCGAGTTACATTTCGATTTCCATCCGCACAACGATTATGATTTGGCTGTTGCCAATATATTTTCGGCAACGAAAGCCGGGATTAAAGGGGTACATTGTACTATAAACGGTCTTGGTGAGCGTGCCGGAAATGCACCGTTATCTAGTGTTTTAGCTGTGGTACACGATTTATTAAAAGTGCCTACTTCGTTGCAAGAATCCAAACTTACGATGGTGAGTAAAATGGTTGAATCGTATTCGGGTATTCGTATCCCGAATAATAAACCGGTAATTGGCGATAATGTATTTACACAAGTGGCTGGTATTCATGCCGATGGAGATAGTAAGAATAATTTGTATTATAATGATCTAATACCTGAACGATTTGGACGCATTCGTGCGTACGCATTGGGTAAAACTTCAGGTAAAGCAAACATTAAGAAAAACTTAGAAGCAATGGGCATTGAGCTCGACGAAGAGTCGATGCGTAAAATTACTCAACGCATCATCGAATTGGGTGACAAAAAAGAAATCGTTACACAAGAAGACTTACCCTATATTATTTCTGATGTTTTGGGTAATGACGGCAATGAGTCTGGTGTGAAAATGCTTAACTATTCGCTCAATTCGGCACAAGGATTAAAGCCGATGGCAACGATCAAAATGGAAATTGACGGTAATCAATACCAAGCTACATCACAAGGTGATGGCCAGTATGATGCTTTTATGAAAGCCTTGCAAAATATTTATAAACAACTTAAAAAGCCTTTCCCGGAACTTACCGATTATTCCGTAACCATTCCACCGGGCGGGCGCACCGATGCATTCGTACAGACTATTATTTCATGGAAAATGAATGGCAGGGCTTTCCGAACGACAGGTCTGGCAGCCGACCAAACGGAAGCGGCAATTATGGCTACCATGAAGATATTGAATTTGATTGAAAAAGAATAATTATATATTATAAAAAACGAGATATTCTTTTGAATATCTCGTTTTTTTATCTTATCCACAGCGTGAATAACCACAGTTATTGCAATTTAAACAGCCTTCTTGATATACTAAATGGTTTCCACAACCCGGACAAAACTGTCCTTCTATAGCTGTACCATCAGCAATATACTTCTTTAAAGCTCGTTCAACACCAACTTTCCATGTATTGATAGATTCGCTTTTAAGTTGTAATCTTGAAATTAATTTAAGGACTTGTTCCAATGGCATACCGTAACGGAGCACTCCCGAAATCAGTTTAGCATAGTTCCAATACTCAGGATCAAATTTGTGCGAAAGCCCTTCGACTGTAGTTTTGAAACCTCGTTTATTCATAAATTGGAAGTCATAACGAGTATTTCCGTCTTCGTCCTTAGTTTTAATGATTTTTCCTGTCGTAACTGTTTTTGGAAGCATAATACCTTCATCTTCGTCCGAAAGTCCGGTGAAGATTTCGTAAGGATAACCATCCAATAAGCCGACAAAAGCAATCCATTTTTCCTTGTTGTTTTGAAAACGAACTACATCACATGCTAATTCTTTAGGACGCTCAGTTGTGCGTGACGGATAACAATTACAATCTCTATCGGGCTTATTTTCATCTCCTTCTTTTTCGTTCTTCTCGTTTTCGTTGACCAAAACACCTGCCCGGGAACCATCGCGGTATACGGTAACCCCTTTGCAACCACATTTCCAGGCTTCTGCATAAAGTTGTCCTACCAATTCTTCGCTAACATCGGCAGGTAGGTTGATGGTTACACTTATTGAGTGATCTACCCATTTTTGAATACGACCTTGCATGCGTACTTTTTGTAACCAATCTACATCATTTGCTGTAGCCTTATAGTAAGGAGAAGCAGCAATCATTTCGTTGCGTTCTTCGGGAGTGTATCGTTTGGTTACATCGTAGCCGTTAGCCTGCATCCAAGTAACAAATTTATGGTGGAATACCGAAAATTCTTCCCATGAGTCGCCAACTTCATCTACAAAATCAATACGAACTTTAGTGTCATTTGGATTTACTTTACGGCGGCGCGTATAAAACACTTGGAATGCAGGTTCGATACCTGATGTAGTTTGGGTCATCAAACTAGTAGTTCCTGTTGGAGCTATGGTCAAACAAGCGATATTACGACGACCATATTTCTCCATTTCTTTATATAATGCAGGATCAGTTTCTTTGATGCGGTTTACAAATGGATTATTAGCTTCGCGTTTAGCATCGTAGATAGGGAATGCACCGCGTTCTTTCGCCATTTGTACAGATGAGCGATAAGCTTCTACAGCGATAGTTTTATGTATCTTTTCAGAAAAATCGGTTGCTTCGTCTGTTCCATAACGCAAATCTAATGCTGCTAACATATCGCCTTCAGCTGTAGTACCAACACCGGTACGACGACCTTGTGCACTTTTATCTTTGATTTTTTCCCAAAGTAATTTTTCAGTGCGTTTTGTTTCTTCACTTTCAGGATCAGAATTTATTTTTTCAAGGATTTTATTTATTTTTTCTAATTCAAGGTCGATAATATCATCCATGATTCGTTGAGCCAATTGTACATGTTTTTTGAATAAATCAAAATCGAATTCAGCTTTCGATGTAAATGGATTTTTTACATACGAATATAGATTGATAGCTAATAAACGGCAACTATCATACGGACAGAGTGGAATTTCTCCACAAGGATTCGTAGATACGGTGCGGAAACCAAGGTCGGCATAACAATCCGGAACAGATTCTTTGATGATAGTATCCCAGAATAATACACCCGGTTCTGCGGATTTCCAAGCATTATGCACTATTTTTTTCCAAATGGTGTTAGCATCTACTTGTTTTGAGAAAGTTGGATTCTCTGAATTAATAGGATATTGTTGTGTATATTCTTTGTTATTTAATACAGCTTCCATAAAATCGTCATGCACTTTTACCGAGACATTGGCTCCGGTTACTTTACCTTGTTCTAATTTGGCATCAATAAAAGCTTCTGAGTCAGGATGTTTAATTGATATGCTAAGCATCAACGCACCACGACGACCATCTTGAGCTACTTCGCGAGTTGAGTTTGAATAGCGCTCCATAAATGGAACAATACCGGTTGAAGTTAGTGCTGAGTTTTTTACAGGAGAACCTTTAGGACGAATATGTGAAAGATCGTGACCTACACCTCCGCGGCGTTTCATCAATTGTACTTGTTCTTCATCTATTTTGATAATGCCACCATACGAATCTGATTCTCCATCGCAACCGATAACAAAGCAGTTTGACAGTGAGGCGATTTGAAAGTTGTTTCCAATCCCAGTCATTGGGCTTCCTTGTGGAACGATATAATTAAAATTGCGGAATAACTCAAATAATTCGTTTTCGATAAGCGGATTTTTGTATTTAGCCTCAATACGGGCAATCTCTCTTGCTAAGCGATGATGCATGTCATCGGGCGTTTTTTCATACAAGTTTCCGAACGAATCTTTCAATGCGTATTTGGTTACCCATACACGCGCAGCCAATTCGTCACCTTGAAAAAATGCTAATGAAGCTTGAAAAGCTTCTTCGTGAGAGTAAGTTTTTTCTTTCACAATTTTAGATATTTAATATTGTTTTAATATTCAGACTAAAAATGGGTCTGTTATTATTTTGAGAATACAATATTATATATGTTTTTTTAATTGTGAAATAAAAAAGAGAATTATTTTTCAACAATTCTCTTTAGAGTTTTCCAAAATAAAATTTACATGATTGATTATTAGTTTATTGTGATTTTATGACTCAAGAAAAGTTTTCCATTTTAAATTTTTTATATAATTTATTTGAAGTAGATTAAAGTCATGTTCAAAATTAGGAGTGAAAATTCCTTTTCCGATGTTTTCTTTTATTTCAGATAGTTTCCAAAATTGTCCTTCGGAAAGTTCGTCTGGGTTCGGAGATATATTTTTATCGTGTATAAGTCCGTATACATATATCAACTCAGATTCAATTTCAGACTGCCACTTGTATCGATATAGAAATTTTGGAGAAATATCAGATAGTCCTAATTCTTCTTGACATTCGCGTAATACGGCTGCTTCTATTGTTTCTCCATAATCAACATGACCACCTACGGCAGTATCCCATTTTCCGGGCTGAATATCTTTTGTCAGAGCTCGTTTCTGAAGATAAAGTTCTCCTGCAGAATTAAATATATGTATGTGTACAACCGGATGCAGCATCGTTGAATTGCTGTGACATTCTTTGCGAGTTGCTTTTCCGATAATTTTGCCGGTCTCGTCAACTATAGGGAATATTTCGTCAGAATTATTTATTGAAAAAGAAGACATTTTATTCATTGTTTTCATGAATTTTTTGTCTTTATTGTCGTTGTAATTTTTCATGATTTCATTTTTTATATCACAGCCACTGCATCCTACACATGGATCGTCTTTTTTGCGAAGGAATTTCACAAATAAATATATCCCATAGCTTATAACAATGACTAATATTACATATACTATTATTAATTGAAAATTCATGAAAAAATCATTTGTTTATATAAATAAACTTCCTATTTGATATACTAAGAATGCTACAATCCAAGCTAATACAGTAGTGTAAGCCATAGTGAAAAATGCCCAACTCCAGTCGGTTTCTTTTTTTATAGCGGCAATGGCAGCTACACATGGGAAATATATCAAGATAAAGAGCATAAATCCAAAAGCAACTAATGGCGTAAATACGGGTTGACCTTTCTTTTCCCCACTAGTATAGGTTTGTGATTGCAGTTTTTCTTTGAGAGATTCAGAATTTTCATCGGCTTCAATATCGGCTTGATATAGAATTCCCATTGAACTTATTACAATTTCTTTTGCAGCCAATCCTGTTATAATACTTACACCCATTTTCCAATCATATCCTAATGGTTTAATTACCGGTTCTATGGCATGACCAAGTTTTCCTATATATGATTTTTCTTGTCGCTCGGCTTCTTTATCTATTTCTAATTGTATTATTTGTTTTGATTTTTCTTCATCTTTCAGTTGTGTATTTGATTCGATAAACTCTATTTTAGAGTCGTAGTCTTGGCTATATTCTACATTTCTGGGAAAATATCCTAAAGCCCAAATCAAAATTGATGCTAGAAGAATGATATTTCCCATTTTACGCAAATATTGCTGACCTTTATGCCACATATGTAAAGTGGTAGTTTTTAATGTCGGCATGCGATAAGGAGGTAATTCCATAACAAACGGAACATCTTCCTTTTTAAAAGCAATTTTTTTCATTAACAATGCTACTAAGATAGCTAAAATAAGACCGATTCCATATACAGCGAATAACATTAATCCTTGGTATTTAGGAAAAAATGCCGAAATAATTAATACATAAACAGGTAATCTTGCGCTACAAGACATAAAAGGAGTTATAATCATTGTTAATATCCGGTCCTTTCGGTTGTCCAAGGTTCTGGTTGCCATTATTGCAGGAACATTACAGCCGAATCCCATTATTAATGGAATAAATGATTTTCCATGTAAGCCTATTTTGTGCATTAATTTATCCATAATAAATGCGGCACGCGCCATGTAACCAGTATCTTCCATTAAAGAAATAAAGAAAAACAATATTAATATATTCGGCAAAAATATGATTACGCTACCAACTCCGGCAATAATACCGTCGACTAATAAGTCTCGCAACGGACCATCACTCATAGTATTGCTAACCCATTCGCTCAATATTCCAATTCCGGCATCTATCCATTCCATCGGATAGTTTCCAAGGGTAAAGGTGGCTTGAAACATTAGCCACATGAAGAATATAAAAATTGGAAATCCTAAATATTTATGCGTAAGTAAATCGTCTAATTCTCGTTTGATTTGACGCTTGTCTTCTTTTTTTTCTTTGTAAGTTTCTTTGAGTGCCCCATCAATAAATCCGTATTTTGCGTCGGTTATAATGGTTTCAGTTTTTTCTCCATACTCTTTTTCGAGTTGTTCAATAGCTTGATTGGTGACTTCTTTTATTTGTTCAAAACCTTCGAATTGTTTGAGGCTTTTTAGAGTTGTTTTATCTCCTTCAAGTAATTTTACAGCAATGTATCTAGAAGATAGTTTATCTGTTATTTTGGGATTTTTCCATATTTCGTCTTGTATGATCTTGATATGTTTTTCAATGATATCGCCGTAGTTAATATGAATATGTCTAACTACAGGGTCGCGATCTTCATATACATCTATCAGTTTGTCAAAAAGTTTGTTGATACCTTTTCCGCGTGAGGCTACAGTTGGAATAATTGGTATTCCAATCATTTTTGATAGTGATTCATAGTCGAACTGAATGTCTTTTTTATTCAATTCATCGAACATATTAAGTGCTATTACAACTTTTATGTTCATGTCTATTAATTGTGTCGTGAGAAATAAGTTGCGTTCCAAATTAGAAGAGTCAACCACATTGACCACAATATCAGGCATTTTTTCAGTAATATGTTTCCTAACAAAAAGTTCTTCGGGCGAATATTCGGTAATAGAATAAGTGCCGGGTAAGTCAACGATTTTAAATAGATAACCGTTTCGCTTCATTTCGCCTTCTTTGGAATCGACAGTTACGCCGCCATAATTACCTACGCGTTCATGTTGCCCGGATGCATAGTTAAACAAAGTAGTTTTACCACAGTTAGGATTCCCGACTAGAGCTACATTGATGGTCTTACCTTTTTCCAATGCCGAAACTTTTAATTTCTCCTCGTTGATAACACCTTGAAATTCCAATTGTGAAATGGATTTGGCTTCTTCTTCGGAAACAACTTCGACTAGTTCGGCTTCACTTCGACGCAACGAAATTTTGTATCCCATTATTTCATATTCTACGGGATCTTGTAAAGGTGCGTTTTTAATTACTGTTACTTTTTTACCTTTAACAAAGCCCATTTCAGTAATGCGTTTGCGAAAAGAACCATGTCCGAGTACCTTAATTATGATACCGGATTCACCTGTTTTTAAATCTGATAGGTATGTATTCATTTTTTTCTTTGATTTTTTCGATGCAAAAGTAATTTCTTTGTTCAAAGTGTACAATCCACATTTGTAGGGAATATTTAATTTTTAAATACCTATATTGTTTAGCAAAGAATCTTTATTTTTGAAGAATCTATGAACACTATTTATTTGTCCAATCCCAAATATTTATTACTTTTGGCAATCTTTTTTAGCATTTTATTTTTCAATGATAAAAAATAAACTAACAGGAATGGGTGTGGCGTTAATAACGCCCTTTAATGAAGACGAAACGATTGACTATACTTCTCTCGGTCGTTTAATTGATTATCAGATTCAAAATGGGACGGATTATTTAGTAGCTCTTGGTACTACTGCCGAAACTCCGACTCTTAGCGAGAGCGAAAAAGAATCGTTAAAAGAATTTATTATAGAACGAGTCGCCGGAAGAATACCTATTGTATTAGGTATTGGAGGCAATAATACTAAGTCGGTTGTTGAACAAATAAAAAAAGTTGACCAACGAAAAATAGCTGCTATCCTTTCCATTACTCCGTATTATAATAAACCGTCTCAAGAAGGTTTATACCAACATTACAAGGCAATTGCCGAGACATCTAAAGTTCCTGTTATTTTGTACAATGTGCCGGGTAGAACTGGGGTGAATATGAGTGCAACGACTACATTGCGTTTGGCAAATGAGTGTACAAACATTGTGGGAGTTAAAGAAGCATCGGGTAATATGACTCAAATTGATGAAATCATTAAAAATAAACCAACAGGATTTGTTGTTATTTCTGGTGACGATGCCATTACCTATCCACTTATCACTTTAGGGGCTATAGGTGTTATTTCGGTAATTGGAAATGCTTTTCCGCGTGAATTTAGCCGAATGGTTCGTTTGGCTCTTGAAGGAGATTTTGCAAGTGCGCGTGCAATACACCATCAATTTAATGAATTAATAGATTTGTTATTTGTTGATGGTAGTCCGGCAGGTGTAAAATGTATGCTTTCAATGATGGGATTTATTGAAAATAAGTTGCGTTTACCGCTTGTGCCGACAACACTGACTACGGTTGAAAAAATGAAAAGAATATTGGATGAATTAAATGCTAAGTACTAAATACTAAAAAACTAAGTTAGAATGTTAACACCAGTAATTATACTTTTGATTTTGGGAATAATTCTTTTTTTGATCGAAATATTCCTTATCCCAGGTATTTCAATTGCCGGAATCGGAGGTTTATTGTCTACGGGAGTAGCAATTTTCTTGGCATTTCAGATTAGTTCTTTTTGGGGTATTTTGGTATTGTTATTTGGTCTTATTCTTTTAGGATTACTGGTTTGGGTGGTTTATTATTCTAAAACATTAGATAAGCTATCACTTAAAACAAATATTGATGCTACTGTAGAAAAAGCTGATGAAAAAAACGAAATAAAAATCGGAGATGTAGGAATTACCCTTTCTCGACTTGCTCCAATGGGAAAAGTGAAAGTAAATGATGTTGTGATTGAGGCAAAAACAGAAGGCGAATTTGTGGACGAAAATACGGAGATTATTGTTCTGAAAGTGTTTTCGAACAATATTTTGGTAAAACCTGTTGTTGACAGTAAAGAAAACCTATAAAAATATATAGATTATGAGTGGATTAATGATTTTTGGATTAATAATAATCGGTATCATATTAATGATATTCTTTTATTATGTGCCGTTCTTACTTTGGGTTTCGGCTAAGGTATCGGGAGTAAGCATTCCTTTGATACAATTGTTTTTAATGCGTATTCGTAAAGTGCCGCCACATTCAATTGTTCGTTGTATGATTGAGGCGCACAAAGCAGGTTTAACACAAGTGCAACGCGATGGGCTGGAAGCTCACTATTTGGCAGGAGGGCATATTGAACGAGTTACCCACGCCTTAGTATCGGCTTCGAAAGCAAATATTGATTTGTCATTCCAAATGGCTACAGCTATTGATTTGGCTGGTCGTGATGTATTTGAGGCAGTAAGCATGTCGGTAAACCCGAAAGTGATTGATGTTCCGCCTGTGGCTGCAGTAGCGAAAGACGGTATTCAGTTAATAGCCAAAGCTCGTGTAACGGTGCGTGCCAATATTAAACAATTGGTTGGAGGTGCTGGCGAAGAAACTATTTTAGCTCGCGTAGGCGAGGGTATTGTGTCGTCTATCGGTTCGTCCGAATCGCACAAAATGGTGTTGGAAAATCCCGATTCTATTTCTAAATTGGTATTGCGCAAAGGCTTAGATGCCGGTTCTGCATTTGAAATCCTATCTATTGATATTGCCGATGTGGATGTGGGTAAAAATATAGGAGCGCAACTGCAAATGGATCAGGCACAGGCAGATAAAAATATTGCTCAAGCAAAAGCTGAAGAGCGACGCGCTATGGCTGTTGCCCTCGAACAAGAAATGAAAGCTAAAGCCCAGGAAGCTCGTGCTAAAGTGATCGAAGCCGAAGCCCAAGTGCCAAAAGCAATGGCAGAAGCTTTCCGTAACGGAAATCTGGGTATTATGGATTATTACCGTATGAAAAATATTGAAGCTGATACTTCGATGCGTGAATCGATCGGTAAACCTGCAGCAGGGACATCTGCTAAACCGGAAGCTAAATAAATATTTACAAATAACTTTTTACTATTGACCGTTGAAAAATAGTCAATAGTATTTTGTTTTTATAAAGATACAATATTGATGCTGTATCCATTAAAATTTCAACCGATTTTTAAACATCGTATTTGGGGTGGGAATAAGCTGCAAACGCAGCTTAATAAAAATATTCCGGCAGGTGAGATAATTGGTGAAAGTTGGGAATTGTCAGCTATTCCCGGAGATGAATCTGTTGTAATAAATGGAGATTTAGCCGGCGATACACTTACCGATTTACTTGAAGTATATATGGATGATTTGGTTGGAGAGGAGGTGTTTGCTGAGCATGAATTTGAATTTCCATTGTTATTCAAATTTATTGATGCTAATGATAAATTATCTATACAAGTGCATCCTTCCGATGAACTAGCATTTGAACGACACGATTGTTTAGGAAAAACTGAAATTTGGTATGTGGTAAATGCCGAACCGGATGCAGAATTAATTATCGGCTTCAACCAAAATATAGATAAAGAAACTTATTTACAACATCTTGAAGCCGGAACGCTCGAAACTATTTTGCGCAAGGTAAAAGTGCAAGCCGGAGATGTGTATTTTATCCCTGCCGGATTGGTACATGCCATCGGTAAGGGTATTTTAATAGCTGAAATACAACAATCAAGTGATATTACTTATAGGTTGTATGACTACAATCGTGTTGATAAAGATGGGAATTCACGCGAATTACATACCGAACAGGCTTTCGATGCAATTGATTTTGATTCCAATACAATCTCGAAAGTAAATTATCCGAACGAAAAGAATAAATTAGTTCCTATCAAACATTCTGAACATTTCAATGTTGGAAAATTAGTTTTTAATAAAACAATTGAGAAAGATTACAGCGAATTAGATTCTTTTGTTGTGTATATGTGTATTTCCGGAGAATTTGAAATTGTTTATCCTGAAGGAAAAGAATTAGTGAGAAAAGGTGAAACGGTATTGATTCCTGCTATGTTTAAAACAATTACCTTATATACAGAAAAAAATACGGAAATTTTGGAGATTTGGATAGACTAATTTTATTTGACAAAAACAGTTTAGATTATTTTTATGTACAGAAAATTCTCGATAATTTATTACATTTTATTATTGTCACTTATGATATCTTGTGAAGGTTCGAAAAAAACTGAAAATTTATCAGATCCTAATCCTATAGACGCGTTTATAGCTCATGCAGGAGGTCAAATAGAGGGGTATAATTATACCAATAGTTTAGAAGCTCTAGATTTGTCTTACAGTAAAGGTTGCAGAATGTTTGAATTAGATCTTCAACTGACTACCGACAATAAAATAGTTGCAGCCCATGACGCAGTATTTGTAACGGAGAATCAATTTATGGCTCAATTGATTCAAGGTAAATTTACGCCAATGAATATGAATAGTATTAATCTTTGGTTTGAAAAACACTCCGATGCAGTACTGGTTACCGATAAAATTAATAATCCAAAGCTTATTGTTGAGTCTTTTAAATTCAAAGACAGACTGATAATGGAATTATTTTCTTGGGAGGCTGTTGAAGAAGCTATCACTTTAGGAATTACTCCTCTGGTAAGTGAAAATTTGGTTTTTGAAACAAAAAACATAGAAGAAAAATTAGACAATCTACATATCAAGTTTATTGGTATGGACAGGCAAAGAATAGCAGTAAATTGTGATTTATTGAAAAGACTGAAAGAAAAAGGTATTAGAAATTATGTTTGGGGCTTAGAAACTCCTGTTAATGGCATAATTGCAGAGGATTATGTTTGGAATAATGAAATGGACTATTGTTATGGAATGTATGCAAATAATATTGATTTATTGACTTCATTGCTTAATAAACAAAAGAGTAATTAGGCATGAAAAAAGGAGAAAAATATTTTGTCTATCTGCAATATATTTGTTTTTTTGTATGTATTGTTTTGACGCAATATATATTTTGTCGATTTATAGATATTGAACAACCTTTTTCTGAAAATTTAGAATGGAATCTTATTACTTCTTCTTTGTTATTGGCAATTCCTGCATTATTTAATCGGAAAACGCCGATTTTTATCATTTTTACACTGTTTACCGTTCTATTATACGCCAATATTATCCACTATCGGTATTATTTTGGTTTAATTCCCCTAGATAGTTTTAAAATAAATTCTTCCGATTTTGTAATATTAAAAACCAGTATTTTCAATGGAATAAAAAGTGATGATATTTTGTTGTTTTTGCCATTGATTTTTTCAATAATTATTGGTTTTGTTTTCAGGAGAATTTTGAAAATAAATGCAAAACAATTCTTTCAAGCGGCAATTGTTAATATTGTATTAGTGGCTATACTTTTGCTGAATGTTATAGGAAAACAAAAAAATAAGACAGAAAATTTTGCATATGATTTTAACATAAGTGCTTGGAATCAACAAAGAAATCTATTGGAAAAATATGGTTATTTCATTTATCTGGCGAAAGAATTTACGAACAAACAAGATATAATTCTGACTAAAGAAGATAAACAGAAAATAGATGGTTATTTAAATGTAAATAACGAAACTAGAAGAAATGTAACAGAAAAACCGATAGCCAAAAATGTAATATTGGTCATTGTGGAGTCGTTGGAAACTTTCCCGATAAACAAAACCGTAGAAGGGAATGAAATAACCCCCTTTCTTAATGCTTTGATAGCGGATACTTTAACTTATTTTGTCCCCCATGTTGTTTCACAAGATAAATTCGGTCGTTCGAGCGACGGGCAATTTATTGTTAATACAGGTTTATTACCTGTGCAAAATGGCGTTACTTGCTATCTTGGCAATAAATATTACCGTTCTTTGGCAACAGAATTGAAATCACATTACAGTACTAAAGAGTGTATAACTTTACATTCATTTACTCCAACTTTTTGGAATCAAAACTCATTTTCCACAATGCTTGGATATGACAAAACTTACGGTGCTGAAACTTGGGACAACACAGATGCGATAGGATATGTTGTAAGCGACAGTTCTCTGATAAGTCAGTCTTTACCAAAAATAAAATCGGCACAACAACCTTTTCTTATTCAGTTGCTAACTGCCTCTTCCCACGATTTTATTGATATAGGACACAAAAAAAGATTTACGATTTCTGATGTTTATGACCAACGAGTTGCTCGCTATCTTGAAATCATTAATTATGTAGATAGATGTATCAAACAAATATTTGACGAATTACAAAAAGAAAATTTATTAAACAATACTGTTATTGCTATAACCGGTGATCATAACATTTTTTTAGAAAACAAACGGGTTTCTGTCAATTATTTTAGAGATGAGAAGTTGAAATCAAACCAATTGACGATGCAACTATTAGGTGATTATAGTTTTATCCCGTTAATTGTATATAATGGCACCAAAAGCGGAATGTACCAGAAAATAATAGGACAGATAGATATATTTCCCACTTTGCTGGATTTATTGGGAATACAATCAGATTGGAAAGGTTTGGGAAATTCTGTTTTTAGCAACACTCCGCCTGTTTCTGCCGTAACTCCCCAAATGGAACTGAAAGGAGACTCTTCTGCTTTGTTCCCGATACAAAAGCAGGCTTGGGAAATATCGGATTTAATAATCAAGGGAAATTATTTAAAAAATTATTGAAAAATTCATATTTTATTGATGAATATATTAGGTATTTTTAATAAGTTCTATCGACAGAAGAATATTTCTAAAAACATTATTTTTTTAGGAATAACTCAAATTATAAATTATATTTTTCCATTACTGACCCTCCCGTTTCTGGTAAAAACATTAGGAGAAGCCGGATTTGGAAAAATATCGTTTGCTCAAGCATTTATAGGCTATTTTGTTCTTGTTGTTGATTATGGTTTTAATATTTCCGCAACAAGGAAAATATCCATTTTTAGAAATGATGTAGAAAAACTTAGAAAAATATATTACAATACAATTTATTCCAAAATAATACTACTTTTATTCTCCGCAGTTTGTTTACTTTGTTTAACATTGATGTCCGAACGATTTTCCGAAGATTTTTTATTACATTGGTTCTTTTTTGGAATGGTTGTAGGCAATCTGCTTTATCCGCAATGGCTTTTTCAAGGGCTGGAGAAAATGGCTTATATTACGATTGTGAATTTTATAATCAAGCTAATTTTTACAGTACTTGTATTTCTTCTCATAAGAAAGACGACGGACTATGTGTGGGTGGGGCTTCTGACAGGAGTAAGTTATATTATTCCCGGAATTTATGCTTTTTTAATTTCAAAGAAAATAGTAGGAAAGGCTATTCCCATTCATTTTAGTGGAATTAAAGAAGAAATGAAAAGTGGATTTCATCTTTTTACATCCACGGCAATGACAACTGTACTGACGACATCGTCCATTTTTATTTTAGGGCTGATGTCAACCCCTTCTATCGTAGGTGGATATTCGGCAATGGATAAGTTAATAAAGGCAAGTTTATTGATATTTGCACCAATAACTATGGCTATTTATCCGAGTGTGAGTAAACAACTTGTGTTGTCGGAAAAAAAGGGTATCAATAAAATTATAAAATATGCTTTGCCAACAATAATTTTTGCATTATTTTTAGCTATTACATTATTCATTGTTAGAAATACTTTGATTGAAAAATTTTATTCGCCAGAACTTCTGAAGTTTTCCTCAGTATTTGTTATTCTTCTTTTTTGGATACCGATAAGCGTATTGAATAATTTCATAGGCATTCAATATTTAACAGGAAGCGGCCGGGGAAAAATATATGGACAATCGTTTTTAATTTCAGGGTTAAGTACTTTAGTCGTAATGATTATTTTGACAAAATTATATTCATATAATGGAACTGCCCTTTCGGTTTTATTTGGTGAATTATTGCTTATGATAACGATGTTGATGCAGATCTTTATTAGGATAAAAAAGAAATGAAAAAAATACTACTTATTTTTGGAACTCGACCTGAAGCTATAAAAATGGCTCCTTTAGTTAAAGAGTTTCTGCAATATTCGGATAGTTTCGATGTTCGGGTTTGTGTTACTGCCCAACATCGCGAAATGTTAGACCAAGTACTGGATTTTTTTGAGATAACACCCGATTACGACTTGAATTTGATGAAACCCAATCAGAACTTATATAGCTTGACTGCGGATATTATTCTGAATATGAAAGAGGTATTGGAGGATTTTAAACCTGATTTTGTTTTTGTACACGGTGATACAACTACATCTACGGCGAGTGCTCTTGTTGCATTTTATTCGGGCACGAAAGTTTGCCATATAGAAGCCGGATTGCGAACTAATAATAAGTGGGCACCATTTCCAGAAGAAATGAATCGCCAATTGACCGGACGAATTGCCGATTTGCATTTTGCTCCAACTCCGCAGGCAAAGCAAAATCTGTTAACCGAAAATATTAGCGAAACTCGAATATTTGTTACAGGAAATACTGTTATTGATGCGTTATATTTTAGTGTGGAAAAGGTAAATAAAAATGATTATTTGAATGAAGAAATCGAACAATTAAAGAACATTATAGATTTTCAGAAAGAATTGATTTTAGTAACTGGACACCGACGAGAAAATTTTGGTAAAAAATTTATTAATATTTGCCGTGCGTTAAAAGATATCGCCGAAACAACCGATAATGTTCAAATTATTTATCCTGTACATCTTAACCCGAATGTGCAAAAGCCGGTTTATGATATTTTGCAAGATGTGGATAATGTTAAACTGATAAATCCATTGGCATATCCGGCATTTGTATGGCTAATGAATCGTTCCAAACTCATCATTACTGATAGCGGAGGTGTGCAAGAAGAAGCTCCAAGTTTGGGAAAACCTGTTTTGGTGATGCGCGATACTACCGAACGCCCCGAAGCGGTAGAAGTAGGCACAATAATCCTTGTTGGGTCAAATCGTAATTTGATAGTAGAACAAACAATGACTTTACTTAACAACAAAGAAGTTTATGATAAAATGAGTAAACTACACAATCCGTATGGTGATGGGAAAGCATGTGCCAGAATAGTTGAAACAATATCAGCCATATCCCAATAAAAAATGTTTGTATATTTATTTCTTGTTATATTTTGTTTTCTTTTATCTTTTGTAAAACAAACAAGAACGGTAGAGGTTTTAGCCTTTGTGGTTATAGCCTCTATAATCTGTTGCGGATATATGACAGGAAGTGATTGGAGAATGTATGAACTATTTTATAATCATAAAATAATATATGATAAAGAAATATTATATGGACTACTAAATAATTTTTTTAGTTCTATTGGAGTTAGTTTTTGGTTTTTCTTTATTTTATTAAAAATAGTTCTTTTGTTTGTTTTCTTTTTTGTGTATAAACGATTAGGAGTCCCACTGCTTTTTTGTATGATGATGTTTGTTGTTTCACCTGGGTTATACTTATTTGTAGATAATCCAATGCGCAACCTGATAGCATACGCTATTTTTGCTTATTCTGTAAAATATATAGTAAGTAGAGATTTTGCTAAATATGTATTTTGCACCATAATTGCATTTGGTTTTCATCATACAGCATTAGTTATGTTGCCAATTTATTTTTTGTATAATGTAAATATGCGAAACCGGACATTGATAATATTATTTATTTTAATAAATGTTCTTTTTGCTTCACAAAAAATTGTATTGGATATAGTCGAATTTTTATCTTCTTTATTGCCATCAGTAGGGAATAGAATGATATTTTATATTGAAGGTTTTAGAAATAGTAATCAGTTTGCAGGAGATTTTGAAAGTAAAGTATTTTCTTTGGGTTTATTAGTGCGTATATTTGGATTTGTTGTTTTGCTTTTTTATAAAGAACGAATTATCGATGAATTCAAATACGGACGATTGGTTTTTTTATTGTCAATCTTATATTTGTTATTGTTCAGAATAGGTTTGTCATTTGCGTTATTCATACGAATTACTCTTTTCTTTGAGATATTCTACATTTGTGCAATCGGCTACATATTAGTGCTCTTATCTAACCGGAATAAGATTGTCGTAAATGCAGTTATATGTTTGTATCTGTTTTTATGTACCTATAAGATTACCACCAAAGATTTCAGGTATATTCCATATACAAACTATATAAGTTATACATTGAAAGGGAAACATCCTTCTTACAAAGAACGATCAAAATATAATTTTGAACATAGTCCGTATCATACTAAAGGAACGGAATATAGTATCGAATATTAAAAAAAAACAAACATGGCAAAACTTATTTTTTTTTCAACATATCCAAACGAAAAGGACATGCAAGATGGTTTTTTTGTGAGAATAAAAAATATAGATAATATTTTTCTTGAAGAAGAACGAATTTACTTGTCAGTTTCTTATAGACACAATATTCGGTTCAAAATAAATAAGGTTACAGATAAATTGACAATTATAGAAGCGAATGCTTTTCTTCATTACTTTAAAATATTAAAAATACTTAGGGCTTCTGGTATTTATTATGTGCAATCACTATACAACTATTTATGGACTATTCTATTCCCGATAAAAAAAGAGAAAAAGGTAATATGGGATGTGCATGGTGTTGTGCCGGAAGAATTATATTTTTATGGTAAGAAGACTCATGCTCATTTACTTGGAGTAATAGAATATTTGTTAGCTCGCAGGGCAAATCTCATAGTGAGTGTGACGAAATCAATGTATAATTATCTTACGGAGAAATATCCGAAGATTTCAAAAAATAATATCATTTATCCGGTTATAAATAATTCATTTTTTATTGATGCAAATCAGGAAGAAGTCAATGTGCTCCGTAAAGAGTTGGGTATAACATCTAAGGATATAGTATTTATTTATTCAGGTAGTTTAATCAAATGGCAGAGGTTCGATGATATTTTAAAAATTATTAAAAGCTTAGATAATCCCAATTATCGTTTTATTATTCTTACAGGACAGATAAAAGAAGCTTTGGAAAAAATAACAGATAATAATTTGGGTGAAAAAAAAATAGAAGTACGAACAGCTAAACCTGACGAGCTCTCTATTTATTACAATCTGGCTCATTATGGTTTTGTGTTGAGAGATAACCATATATTTAACCATGTGGCCGCTCCGACAAAACTTTTAGAATATTTGTATTATGGATTAACTCCAATTGTCGATTATGAAAAAATAGGAGATTTTTATGATTTAGGATATGAACATATTTGTATTAATGATGTTTCCAATAATATGCAGGTTTGTAAAAGCCAAAAGAATACCGAAATAATCAACTCTTTTTTTAAAAATAATCAAGAAGGATATTTTCGTTATTTAGTTCTTAAAAAATAAAACATAAGTAATGATGCCTATTCATTCTATACAAGTTGTATTAGTTTTATATAAAACAAAATTGGAGGATAGCCTATCTTATCAAACCTTTTGTAAGTACATTGGCAAAATATCGTTTCCTTATAATTTACTAATTTACAATAATTCGCCGGAAATATTCATACCTAAAAATGCAGATTATACTATTTATAATGCTGACAAAAACAACATGCTTTCCGGAGCATATAACTACGCGTTTCAAAGAGCAGTGAAATATGGTCATAATTGGCTGCTTTTGTTAGATCAAGATACAAGCCTAACAGAGGCATATTTTGACGCATTAAATTTAGCACTATTAGCAGATGTGAAAGCTGCAGCGATATTTCCAATTTTAAAAAATAAGAAAAAGCATTTGTCTCCCCATTCATATTCGCCAGCTTTTGGTCATTGGGGAAAAATAAAAAATATAAAAACAAAAGGATTTATAAATAATAAAATAATTGCAGCATTTAATTCTGCTGCATTAATTTCTACTTCAGCATTGCAAGCAATTGGTGGATTTCCTGAAGAATTCCCATTATATGAACTTGATTATTGTGTTTTTTATAGATTAAGTAAAAACAATGAGTCGTTTTATTTGTTAGATGTTACTTTAATTCATGATTTAACAATGCTTGATTATCAAAATAAAATGACGATATTAAGATATCACTCTATTATTGATGCTGAGAATAAATTCTCTAAACAAATAGGTATATTAGCAATAATAACTTTTAAAATCAAGTTATTTTTTCGTTTTATGAAACAATTAATTATAAACGAAAAACGAAAATACGCTTTAATAACATTAAAATATTTATATAAGTGACGGAAAAATCAAAATTAATAGCTATTTACTTTCCACAGTTTCATAATATTCCTGAAAATGATGAATGGTGGGGGAAAAATTTTACGGATTGGGATCTGGTAAAATCTGTAAAACCGTTATTCCCGGGACATAATCAGCCACGAATACCGTTGAATAATAATTACTATAACCCATGTGAAAAAGAAGTATTAGTAAAGCAAATAAAACAAGCAAAAGAATATGGCATAGGTGGATTTATGTTCTATCATTATTGGTTTGATGGACGATTGATATTGGAAAAACCGTTGGAAGTTTTTTTGAATAATTCAGATTTGGATATGCCATTTTGTTTGTCGTGGGCAAATAATAGCTGGACACGCCAATGGAAAGCCAACAACGAATTCTTGTTAGAACAAAAGCATATCCCACAGACCCAATTGTGGAAAAAACATTTTAATTATCTTTTGCCTTTCTTTAAAGATAAAAGAGCATTGAAAATTAATGATAAAATTGTTTTTGTAATCAATACACCCGAAATAATCAAACAAACAAAAGAAATGTTTGAATATTGGAATTCGTTAGCCAAACAGAATGGATTGAACGGATTGTACTTAATTGCATCAAAACATTATGATTACATCAATGCTTCTTTTCTGAAAAATTATGATGCCATAATGAAAATACATCCGCGCGAGGCTAATAATGCTAATAAAAATCCAAATTCGCACAAAATGGTATCTTTAAAATGCTTCCGTATGTTGCCTGAAAAATGGCAAAATACCTTGCGGCAATGGCGGTTGAAACATAAAGGAACAACTATTATTGATTCTACAAAAATTTGGAACTATATACTGTCCAACGCCTATGTAAATGATTATCCTAAATACAAGTTAGATGTGTTTGAGGCAATATATTTTGATTGGGACAACACTGCCCGATACGGAAAACGAGCAACTATTTTTACGGCACTGACAAAAGATCAAAAATATAAAGTTATGCAGCAATTAATAGAAAAAACTAACAAGAACCATTGTCCATACATATTTTTCAATGCATGGAACGAATGGTCTGAGGGGACATATTTAGAACCGGACGAAAAAGATGGTTTTGAAAATCTGAAAATAATAAACGAATTCTTCAAATAAAAAAATATGCAAGAAAATTTAGTATCCATCATTACCCCCATGTATAACGCATCGCGTTTTGTGGCACAAACAATAGAGTCTGTTTTATCCCAAACTTATCCTCACTGGGAAATGCTTGTTGTAAACGATGGTAGCAAAGATGACTGTGCTGCAATTGTGCAGGAGTATTCAAAAAAAGATAGTCGCATTAAATTAATTCATCAAACAAATGCAGGTTCGGCTGCTGCGAGAAATAATGGTATTAGGCAAGCAGAGGGGCGATATATAGCTTTGTTAGATGCCGACGATTTATGGGATCCTATATTTTTGGAATCACAAATAAATTTAATGAAAGAAAAAAACGCAGTGGTGGTTTGTTCTGCTTATCGACGAATTGATGAAAATTCAAAAGAAATACTACGAGTGCAAAAAGTAAAAACAATTATTTCATTAAAGAACATGCAAATGACAAACCAGATAGGTTGTTTAACAGGATTATATGATACGAAACAGTTTGGGAAAGTTTACTTGAAAGAAGAACTTAAGAGTATTCGTGATGATTATGCATTCTGGTTGGATATAGTAACATTAGCAGGAAAGGCTTACGGAAATCAAAAGGTACTTGCCAGTTATCGTGTTCTTAGTAATTCAACAACAGGAAATAAAAAGAAATTAATAAAACCACAATTTCTATTTTATTACAAGTATCAAAAATTAGGAATAGTAAAAAGTTTACTTTATACTATTTATTGGGGAGTATTGGGCTTAAAAAAATTCAATTAAAAAAATGACGCGATATGATTATTTAATTGTTGGAGCAGGCTTGTATGGATCCGTATTTGCTCATGAAGCAAAATTACGCGGGAAAACCTGTTTAGTTATTGACAAAAGGAATCATACAGGTGGGAATGTATATTGTGAAAAAATTGAAGATATCAATGTGCATAAATATGGTGCACATATCTTTCATACAAGCGATAAAGAAGTATGGAACTATGTAAACCAATTCGCTGAATTTAACCGATATACTAACTGCCCTATTGCCAACTATAAAGGTGAATTATATAATTTACCTTTCAATATGAATACTTTCTATCAACTTTGGAAAGTAAAAACCCCACAAGAGGCAAAAAAAAAGTTATTGGAACAAACAGCGGAATATGCTCATATTGAACCAAAAAATTTAGAGGAACAAGCTCTGAAATTAATTGGTAAAGATATTTATACAAAATTGATAAAAGGTTACACAGAAAAACAATGGGGGTGTGATGCCAAAGAATTACCGTCCTTTATTATCAATAGGCTGCCTGTTCGTCTGACATTCGACAATAATTATTTCAACGATGTTTATCAAGGTATTCCCATTGGAGGATATAATGTGTTAGTAGACAATCTATTGCAAGG
The DNA here is from genome assembly GCA_964546015.1 of uncultured Paludibacter sp. Classification (GTDB taxonomy): domain Bacteria; phylum Bacteroidota; class Bacteroidia; order Bacteroidales; family Paludibacteraceae; genus JAFGVL01. Next base: position 148,581 of record CAZJHO010000003.1, on the reverse strand, counting down.
CATCGAAGTAAGGTTGAATATTGATTTTATATCAAATAAGAGCGAGTTAGAATTGCTTGCTGACCAGGTTTTATATACCGGAAAATTAGATGAATTTTTTGATTATTCTGATGGCGAATTGTCTTACCGCAGTTTGCACTTCGAACATCAATTATTAGATGTTGATAACTATCAAGGAAATGCAGTTGTCAATTATACAGAAAGAGAAATTCCTTACACTCGTATAATAGAACACAAATATTTTGAATTTGGAATGCAGCCTAAAACACTTATTACAAGAGAATATCCGCAAGATTGGGACAGAACAAAAGAAGCGTATTATCCAGTAAATAACGATAGAAATAATAAGTTGTATACTAAATATAAAGCTAAAGCCGATTCTGAGAAGAAGTATATTTTTGGGGGGCGTTTAGCGGAATATAAGTATTATGATATGGATAAGGTAATCCGTGCGGCTTTGGATAAGGTTGAAACAATTATAATAAAACAATGAAAATAACAATCATCGGCGGTTCAGGTTTCGTCGGAACAAGACTAATCGAATTATTAAAACAAACGGACTTTGAAATTCAAAATGTTGATAAACAACAAAGTGCATTTTATCCTGAATTCACAACTATTGCCAATGTATTGGACAAAGAAAGAATTATAGACCTGCTCAAAGGTACTGATTTGGTTGTGCTTTTGGCCGCTGAACACAGGGATGATGTTACACCCACTTCACTCTACTATGATGTAAATGTTGGCGGAATGAAAAATACATTGGAGGCAATGGAAGCCGCTGGAGTCAAACGAATTGTTTTTACAAGTTCTGTTGCAGTGTATGGTTTAAATAAAAAAAATCCAAACGAAGAATATGAAAAAGATCCATTCAACCATTATGGCAAAAGCAAATGGCAAGCCGAACAGGTTTTACAGGAATGGTATAAAATACATCCTGATTGGAACATAAATATTCTCCGCCCAACTGTTATTTTCGGTGAGCGTAATCGAGGAAATGTCTATAATTTGCTCAAACAAATAGCAAGTGGAAAATTCTTAATGGTAGGCAAAGGCAATAATGTAAAATCAATGGCTTATGTGGGAAATGTTGTGGCGTTTATTAAGTTTTTGATAGAAAATAAAACAGACGGTTTCAATGTTTTCAATTACATCGACAAACCTGATTTTTCGACTAATAATCTTGTAACACTTGTGAGTAAGGTGCTTAATAAGCATATTCCTTCAGTACATTTTCCTGTTTGCTTGGGTATGTTAGGGGGGTATTGTTTTGATCTGTTGGCTTTTATTACACGCAAAAAATTACCCATCAGTTCCGTGCGTATCAGGAAGTTCTGTGCTACCACACAATTTGATTCTACCAAAGCGATGTCTTCGGGTTTTAAACCTCCTTACTCTTTGGAGGAAGGTTTGTCGCGAACGCTTACTTTTGAATTTATTTACAATGCAGCGCAGGGTGTTGTTTTTGAAAGTGAATAATCAAAATATTTATCATACATTTGCAAAAAAAAGAATTTATGGAAAATCAACAAAAAGAATTGGATTTATTCGACTTGTTTAATTTGTTTACAAGTTGGTGTAAAAAAATGATAATCTGCTTTTTGGAAAAGTTATTATTATTTCTGCGTTTTAATATTAAAAATTGGATAGTGATAATCTGTTTTTTGATTTTAGGAATTTTATTGTCAATTTACAAATCGAAGCCGGAGAATAGAAAACATTCGGCTGAATTTATTTTAGAAGTAAAAGGAAGTTCTAGTTTTATTGTTAAAGATATGGTAGATCTTTTAGCTGAAATGAGAGAAGAAAACTCAGAAAACTCAGTTCAACATTTTTGTGATTTATTAGGATTAACAAGAGTTGAAGCTAAAAAGATTTATGATATGGGAGCATTTTTTGTAATTGATTTAAATAAAAATGGAACTATTGATTATGTTGATTATGAAGGAGTATTTAAAGAAGATAGTGTTAATATTCGAATAGATAGTCTCGTTAATGTTTTAGTAAAAGTGAGAGGAGAAATGGATTATAATAAATTACAAACAAATCTTATTACTTATCTGAATTCTAATCCAGATCTTTTAACCGGCAAAAAAACTTGGCAAAAGAAAATGATTAACACGATAAATGCATTAGATATCGAAATTTCTACTTTAGATAGCATGCGTAATGCTCAAATAAAAAAAATTGGAGCAGGACTTACCAAGGCTGATTTTACGGGAGATAGAATGCTTATTTCTCAATCTTCTTATTACGAAGATATGATAGGTTTGAAGACAGAAAAAATGAAGCTTCAAGAGGAGTTAGGAAATACACTAACAGCAGTAATGGCGTATACTAAAGTGAGAGCTAAAAATGTTGATAAAGATCAATTTATCTTTTTTAAATGGGTTGGTTTTTGTTATGTATTTAGTTTATTTGCAACTCTTTTAGTGAGAAAGAGAAAGAAGATATTTTTATTTCTAAAAGAACAGAAAGAAAGTTAATTTACTTTGTGTAAATAAAATAAGAAGAGAGTGCGTTTTTTAATCGCACTCTTTTTATGTCAAAAACTTTATTAATAGAGATATTTATTTAATTTTGCACAATAACCAAGATTGTTTAATAACGATTGTATGCATGTAATAACCGATTTTTTTGCAAGCTATCCTTTTTTAGTAATTATTCTATCTTTTTTAATAGGGTATATTGCAATGCCATTTGTACTAAGGGTTGCTGTTCGAAAGCAAATGGTTGTCAGACCGAATAAAAGGACTACACATAAAGGAAATATTCCAAATGTAGGAGGCATAAATATATTTACATCGTTTTTTATAGCATATTTATTTTCAGTTCAGAATGTACCTGATTTTCTAAAATATTTTTTAATAGGTGCTTATTTGATATTTTTAGTTGGGTTTTTGGATGATCTACTTTCTTTTTCAGCATTAAAGAAATTAATAGGAGAGCTTTTATCCGGATTTATTATCATTATTGTTGCGGATGTGCGTTTAATCAATTTACATGGCTTTTTTTGGATAAGTGATATACTGGATCAACTGATTGGTGTAAGTTATTTTGTGTCATTTTTCCTGTTTTTGTTAATAATCAATAGTTTAAATTTGATTGACGGAGTAGATGGATTGGCTACCGGTATAGGTATGGTTATTTGTGCTTTTTTTGGAGTTTATTTTCAATTGATAGGAAAAATTGAGTTAGCTTTGATGGCTTACTGTTTAATAGGTTCTTTGGCTTTGTTTTTTATATATAATGTTTTTGGAAATAAATCAAAGATTTTTATGGGTGACTCCGGAGCTTTGTTGCTTGGCTATGTAGTCTATGTTTTTGTGATAAACTTCTGTGAGTATAATAATAACCCCGATGCATTGTATTATTTTTATGCAGCACCGGCTATGTCTGTATGTGTATTAGCTGTGCCGTTATTTGATACCATGCGAGTTATGGTTACTCGAGTGAAGAAAGGAGTATCTCCTTTTCATGCTGATAAAAACCACATACACCATCTTCTTCTGAGTATTGGGTTGAAACATAAGGAGGTAACTTTCATTCTTATTTTGGTAAATCTGTCATTTATAGCATTAGCACTTATCGGAAATAATTGGAAAAATAGTATTTTAGGCGGTGCAGCATTACTTTTAGCAATTATTTATACTGTTGTGCTATGGAAATTGGTAGATCGAGCTAAGAAAAAATCAAATCTCTAAACTTAACTTTTCGGCTTTTTCTAAACTGTCAAGTTTACCCACATCAATTAGCTTTAAGTTGGCAGAATTATATCCTTTGACCTTTTCTTTATCGCATATAGACAGGTAAAAATCTATTATTGAGAATTTTCCTTCCCAATCATTCATTAAGTTAAATATTTCAGGAGAGATTACATGTATCCCCGAAAAAGCAAATTTTTTGTACAAATCAGGATTTAAATCTTTTATTGGAGGTTTTATTTCGCCTGTTTTTTCATTGACCCATCCTTTTAAAAGTAAATTTTTGTCAAATAAAAGGTAACGAGAAGATGTTCTATTGCTTACCAACAATGTTGCTATTAAATTTTGAGCAACATGATGTTGATATAGTTCATTTAAATTGATATTGGAGAGGATATCTACATTATGAACTAAGAAAGATTTTCCATTATTAAAAAAATCAGCAGCTTTTTTTATCCCGCCACCGGTTTCAAGTAGCATATCACGCTCATCCGAAAAATGAATATGAATGTCAAAATTATTTTTTTTAACTACAAAATCAATGATTTGATCGGCAAAATGGTGAACATTAATAATTATTTCATCGAAACCGGAAGATTTTAATTTTAGAATAATATGTTCAATCAAAGGTTTCCCTCCAATAGGTAGCAATGCCTTAGGTGTATTATCAGTAAGAGGTTTTAGGCGTGTGCCTAGCCCTGCGGCAAATATCATTGCTTTCATATTATAGCCTTTTGAATTTTTTTTGTTCCCTATGCGTTAATTCAATTTTGATATGATATTTTTTTGATAGATGTAGTGCCAGATGCTCTGCTGAGTAAACAGATCTGTGCTGACCTCCGGTACATCCAAAACAGAACATAAGATCAGCAAATCCTCGCTCCAAATAATTTTCTACATGGGCTTCTGCCAATTTGTATACGGATTCTAAAAAAGTGTTCATCTCAGCGTTTTTTTCCAAAAAATCAATTACAGGTTTGTCTAGTCCTGTCAACATTTTGTATTCTTCAGATCTGCCGGGATTATAGATTCCTCTGCAATCGAAAACATAACCACCTCCATTTCCAGAGGTGTCTTCGGGAATTCCTTTTTTATATGAGAAACTGAAAATCCGAACGGTTAATTTACTTGTATCGAATATTTTTTTCTTATTTACAGAATATTGAGGCAGTTCGCATAATTGTTTTAATACAGCTACTAAATGTGTATATTTACTCAAATGTTCTTTTTGAAGAATATTTTTCAGATTTTGAATTGCAAATGGAATACTTTCGATGAAATGAGACTTTTTTTCAAAGAAACCTCGGAATCCATAGGTTCCTAATACTTGTAATGTTCGGAACAATAAAAATAATTCTAATTTCTGGTTGAATTTATTTCTGTCGAAGTTAATATATTTTTTGGCTGCCAATAAGTAATGATTTATAAGTTCTTGGCGTAAATCCTCTGGATAAGCGGCTTTTGCTTGCCAGACAAATGAAGCTAGATCATAATAAACAGGACCTTTACGACCTCCCTGAAAATCGATGAAATAAGGATTGTTATTTTTAATCATTACATTGCGTGACTGGAAATCTCGGTAAAGGAAAGTGTTTGTTTTTTCGGATAGTAAATCTTCGGATAATTGAAAGAAGTCTTCTTCTAATGCAGGTTCGAAGAAGTTAATACCTGTGGATTTAAGGAAACAATATTTGAAATAATTCAAATCCCACATTATGGTATTATGATCAAATTCGGCTTGTGGATAGCATACTGAAAAATCCAGCTCTTTTGATCCTTCAAATTGAATTTTAGGCAGTAACTCAATGGTTTTGAACAATATTGATTTTTCTTTTTCTGAGAAAATACCGCTGTTTCGACCGTCTGAAATATAATCAAAAAGTGATATATCACCTAAATCTTCCTGAATATAAAATTCGTAATCGTCAGTATATAAAAAAACGCGTGGAGTAGGGAGTTTTCTCTTTTCAAAATGCTTAGCCAGTTCGATAAATGCCTTATTTTCGATACTCGATTCACCTTGGACACCTATCAATGAGAAATTTCTGTGCATTAATCGGTAATAAATGCGATTAGAACCGGCACCTTTCAATTGTTTTACTTCGGTAGGTTTATTTCCTGTGTATTGTTCGAATAATTTGGCGAGTTTTTCCATGATTCCTGTTATTTTTCTAATTGCAAAGATAATTCTTATTGAATAATAACTCGTTTTCGTTCTATGGTTTGTGCACTGAAGTATCCTAAACAATCACCATTGATATTTGAAATCGGATTTGCAGGAGCGGCTGAATTAGCATCGAGGGTTTCTCGCAGGCTATAAAAATAAGTATAAACATTTTTATCTATATTGGAAAAATGAATTTCTACAATATCGTTAGAGGTGAGGTTTTCATTTACAAAAAAGATTTCATTTATACTTAATCCGTTTTGGTATTTGTCGTCGCTGATACGAATACTTTTTTGAATTTCAGAGTTATAATACACTTTGCTTTTATAATAATTATCTTCATTAGCGGGGTCGTTTAAAGTGACTTGTAAGTAGATTGCCGATTGTCCTCCTGCTGTTAATGTATTTTGCGCAATATCTATAACCGGAACATGATTTGGCATTGTGCTGCTAGCCGTATATTCGTTACCATTTACATTTACTCGCAGTAGATAGGAGTGATTTGATATTCCTGCAAATTTTGTAGTAGCATATATTCCTGGTTTTAACATTGTTAATATTTGGGTTTGATTTTCGGTTTCGTCCGTTAATTCGACTATGGCACCTTCTACTCCTATAAATTCGCTGTTTGCTGTGAATGATGTGCTCATTGAGATTAATACAAGATGTATTGTGTCTTCGTTGGTAATGATTCCTTCTATAACCATTTGAGATGGAGCGTCATGTAAATCTGGTTCGATAACACTTTCGCACGAAGAGAGCATTATCACGAAAAGAGGGAAAATGAATATAAATAAATTTTTCATGATTATTTTATTTTAAAATTCCATGATATTGACGGTATCCAACGGAATAAGGCAATTTGTACGATTTCTGTTTTTGTAGGATCATTTTCGTTTTCGCGGAATCGGATTGAATAAGCATTTTCTCTACCATACAAGTTGTAAATGCCAACTGTTAATTCACTCGAATAATTTTTGGTTTCTTTAAGTTTAAAATTAGCTCCCACATCCAAACGATGATAAGCTGGCATTCGGTATCCGTTTCGTTCGGTATATAGCCAGGCTATTTGCTCGTTTACATAGTATTTTCCGTTTGGAAATGTAACTGCATTTCCGGTGCTATATACCCAATTGGCAGATAAACTTATTTTGGGTGAAACTTCGTACATGGCAACGACAGAAATGTCGTGTGTTTTGTCCTGACGGGCATTGTACCATTTTCCGTCATTTATTCCATCAATTTTTCTTTCGGTTTTAGATAGTGTATAGCTAATCCATCCGGTGAGTTTACCCGCTTTTTTCTTTAAGAATATTTCTATACCATAGGCTCTTCCTATACCTTCGAGCAACTGAGTTGCAACTTGTTCGTTGAAAATTACATCAGCACCATCTTTATAATCTATTTGATTTTGAAGATATTTATAATATCCTTCGATACTTGTTTCGTAAACATTGTCGTTGAAATTTTGGAAATAACCAATGCTTAATTGGTCAGATATTTCGGGTTTTACATTATTATCCGAAGAGTACCAACGGTCGGTTGGATTTGTTGAATTAGAGCTTGAAAGCAGATGTAGCGATTGCGTGTTGCGAGTATACGAAGCTTTTAGCGATTGCTCTTCATTAATCATGAAATTAAGATTAATACGAGGTTCTAAGTAATTATAAGTTTTTACTATATCGCTCGAAGCATAAGAAATAGTATCGATAACTTCATGTTGCTTGTTTAAAGTATAGAAATTGCCTCTACCGCGTACAAAAAAGCTGCTTAATCGTACTCCGACATTTATGTTAAGATACTTATTAATCCTCCAATCATCCCAAATATAAAGTCCGTTTTCGACAGATCTTTGCTCTTGCATTTTTTGGGAAATCATGCTCTCACCGGAAACTTTTCCCGGTAAAATATTATGGAAAATAGTATTATTCCCGAAACGAAGTGTGTTATAAGGATTAATATAATATTGTAGTTCTTTATTCACAGCATAATCACTAATGCGTGAATGTATTAAAAAATCGTTTCCTCCAAAATCGACTGAAACATTATAATCATAATTGCTGATAGAAGCCGATGCATTAAAAAATAATTTGTTTGAAAAGGTATGAGTCCAACGCAGTGAACCCATCATATTTCCCCAAGAAAGTCCGAACAAGTCGTTTAAACCGAGGTTATCTTTACCTAAATACCCCGAAAGATACAACCCGTCTTTGGGAGTGATTCTATAATTTGCTTTCAAGTTAAGATCGTAGAAATAAAGTTTGGTTCCGCGATAATCATCGGTGGCTTGCAAAAAAAGATCGGCATAAGTGCGCCTTGCGGAAATTAGGAGAGAACCTTTTTCTTTTACAATTGGTCCTTCAATCAATAATTTAGAGGAAATTAGTCCTAAACTACCGGTGGCTTCATATTTTTCATTATTACCATTTTTCATTCGAATATCCATAACAGAAGATAATCGTCCGCCAAATCTTGCAGGTTGAGTCCCTTTATAAAGATTCAGATCTTTGATAGCATCTGAATTGAAAGTCGAAAAGAATCCAAATAAGTGTGATGGATTATAAACGATGGCTTCGTCAAGTAACATAAGATTCTGATCACCAGCTCCTCCGCGCACAAAAATTGTCCCTCCGCCATCACCATTTGACTTTACTCCCGGAAGTAATTGAATTGTTTTTAATATATCCTTTTCACCGAATAAAACGGGTAATTGATTTAATTCTTTTATATCCAGTTTTTGCATACCACTGATAGCGCTTGATACATTCAGGTTGTTTTGTTCGCCTAAAATCACAATATCTTTTAAAATAGTCGAACTTTCTTTCAATCGAAACTCTATTTGAGTATTTCCCTTTACATTAATCCGAATAGTATCAGGACTGTAACCCATATATTGTGCTATAATTGTTTGATTTCCTTTAGGTAGCGAAAGCGAGAAAAAACCATATTCGTTGGTTATAGTTCTAGCTGTAGTAATATCTTTTACATAGATATTTGCTCCTATAAGAGTTTCGCCATTAGCATCATCTTTCACAATGCCGCCAATCGTATATGTTTGTGCAGACGATAGAGAGATAAAAAGAATAAAAAAAAGAAAGATATTAAGATGTTTTGACATAAAATAATTAAATAAATCCTTGCAAAAATGAAAAATATAAATCCAATTGTGAAAAATACTATGATGCAACGGACAAAAATTTTGTTGAGTTTTGTGTGTTTCTGTAAATGAGGATCTGAAAATGATTAAATAAAATCTTTTTCTATATCTTTGAAAGTTGTTTTACAAAATGCGAAAACGGCAATTTTATGAATATAATATATATCAAACATAAAGATATTAACAAAAATCGCTGGGATGAAGTAATAACTTTGTCACCAAACGGACGAATATATGCTTATTCATGGTTTTTAGACGCATTTACCGGAAATCGTTGGGATGCACTTATAATAGGTGATTATGAATACATTATGCCGATACCATGGATTCGAAAGTTTGGGATATGTTCCGTGCTCACTCCTATAGGGATTCAACAACTGGGGATTTATTCAACTAAAGAAATTTCAACCGATTTATTCGAGCTTTTTATAAAAAAGATTCCATACAAATATAGGTATATAAATCTTAATGTTAATTGTGATGAACAAAATTTCAGTGACGAAATTATATTAACCCGTAAGATTAATTATTATTTGGATATTAATAAACCTTATATTGAGGTAAGGAGAGGATACCGTAAGAATACCATTCGTAATTTAAAAACCGAAGAATATTTCATTTTTGAATACTCAACGGATATAGATGCTGTTTTAAAAAGTACAGTAAAGTATATTTTTCCAACCACAAACCATGAGAAGTATGAAATTTACCGGAAAGCACATTATATAGCTTTGGAGCGTGGAAATGTATTATGTTGTTTATTAAAAGATGAAAAGGGGAATGAATTAGCTTCGGCGCTATTCTTGATAGACCGTAAGCGAGTTTATTACATGATGAGTGTACAAACACCTGAAGGAAAAAAGAAAAATGCGATTTATTTTTTAATAGACCAGTTTATACAACAAAACTGTAGAAAGATAGAAATATTAGATTTTGAAGGCTCCAATATTCCAAGCATTGCTGAGTTTTTTTCTCGTTGGGGGAGTTCGGTAGAATATTATACTAATGTAGAATTGTTTCGTTTTCCAATAAATCTTTTCAAGCGATTTATCTTATATAAAAAAAGGCACCTTTAATTAAATTAAGAGGTGCCTTTTTTTTATTTTTTTGTATAAGTGTAAGTTAGTTTCGCTTTCGTATAAATAAGCAAAGGAGACTCCGGCTCGTTCGGATCTATCAGTTGAGGAGCCGGCATTTGATCAAGAATGTCAACTTCACGAGTCAATTTGTTTCCATTTCTGGTGAAGATGAATCTTTCTCCATTGTCATCAAAAGTACATGTAATTACCTTTCCATCAGAAGTAAATGAATAAAGACCATTTCGAGTAACATTATCTATTTTATAGTTGAAAACAGCATTCATTCTTTCAAATTTAATGTCATGCGGTAAAAGCATTTCTTGTTCTTCCCAAATTGCTTCATCATCAGGCATTACGACATTCTGACTAAGGATGACTTCTTGAGCATTTTCATCAATAGTGAAAGTTTTTGTTAGTATAGTTGCATTACAAGCTGTTAATTCCCACTCTGAACCGGCTAAACCATAAAGATCATTGTCTGTTTTGCGGGTAATTTCAAATTCTACGGATTTAGATAAACCAATAGCATCAATTACAGTTATTTTATATAAACCAACTTCAAAAGGTATTTTGATTGAGTTTTTCCATGTTTCCAGTTGTTCTTCGGTAGCATTGCTGTCAATACTTTGTCCGTCCCAATAAACTCCATCTAAATCTACAACCGGATTTCCGTTATGTTCAATCATGATACTTTGTAAATCTTCTAATCCTTTAATTGCATACCAATCTAAAATAAACAAATCAGTGCCTACAGCATATTTTATTCCGTTATAAGCTACTTTATCGTCTAATTTGATAGCAAGGGTAGGTTCGCCAGGGAAGGCAGGGTCGTTATAAGATATGGTAAATTTAAATGTTGCTTTTTCTCCTGCAGCATTGGTTAAGGTCAAAACATAATTATATAGTCCCAATAAGTTATCATTCGGTACAGAAAGTGTAATTGTATTAACCCATTGTTCTGCCTGACCTTTTATTGTTTGACTACCGATTGAAGTGCCGTTCCAAACGATACCATTTCCGTCTGTAACTATTTGGTTATTGACTTCGATTTTGAGACTTTTGATGTCGCTGGAACCTTTGTCTATTACCCAACTAAAATTAAATGCACTTTTGTTAAGAGGAATATTATCGTTGTTGCTAACACCTTTACCGTCTACTATTATACTGGTAAATGTCCCGGGACCTGATGGAGAATCGTCATCGTTATTACATGCGGTAAAAAACAACGCACTAAGCACAAAGGCAAGTAAATAAACAGAAAACTTTTTCATAAATTGATAATATTAGTTTTTTAGGTTTTTACAAAAATTTCTCAAAAGTAATTATTTTATCAGATTATTACAATAAAAGAATGTTTTTTGTCGAAAAATAATTCTTGTTTTAAATTGTTATATTATAAATAGGATAGAAATTTGTTTTGTTTATTTTATAATAAAAAATGTTGTTTTTCATTAGATGAAAATACTTTATTCTTTTAAGAATATTAATTACTTTTGTCGGCAGCTCATAAAAAAGAACTATGGTATGAATTCATTTTCAGCAAAAATATATATTTTACTTATATTTATTTTTTTCTCAGGTATATTTGTTCTTGTAGCCAAAGATGCTCCTTTTGTTTTAGTGATTGATCCCGGACATGGTGGTCGTGATCCCGGAGCAATCGGATCTGTTTCGCAAGAAAAAGCTATAAATCTGGCAATAGCGCTTGCTTTTGGAAATAAAGTAAAAACCAATGATCCTTTGGTAAAAGTTGTTTATACTCGCCAAACGGATAAATATCTTACACTTCAAGAGCGTGCTAATATATCTAATAATGCGCATGCGGATTTATTTGTGAGTATTCATACCAATGCAAGCAACAATAAATTGGCATTCGGTTGCGAAACCTATACGCTGGGTTTGGCTAAATCGCAAGCCAACTTAAATGTCGCTATGCGCGAAAACTCAGTAATATTACTCGAAGACGATTATAAACAAAAATACCAAGGTTTTAACCCGAAATCGGTTGATTCTTATATTATGTTTGAATGTATTCAAGATAAGTTTCTTGATAATAGTGTTCGTTTTGCCTCCGAAATTCAAGATAATTTTGCAGAACAAGGGCGAGCCAATAAAGGAGTTCGTCAAGCCGGTTTTTGGGTATTGCATGCTACCGCGGCACCAAGTGTTTTAGTTGAGTTAGGTTATATCAGTAATAAAAAAGAAGAGGCTTTTTTAAATTCTAAAGAAGGACAAGAAAAATTGGCTAATGCGATTTACAATGCATTTGTAAAATATAAACGAGATTATGAGCGTAAGTCTGGTGTTCAGTTGACCACACCTTCTTTAAGTTCTAATATGCCGATTAATCCTAGCGAAACGGGGATTAATCCTGTAGTTACTGTTGTAGAGAAAGATTCTTCGGAATGTAAATCTCAATTGGCGGTCAGTGAATCGAAAGATTCGATTGTGTACCAATTGCAATTATTTGCTTTAAGGAGATTGTTGCCTAAAAATGATCCTGCATTTAAAGGATTGCAAACATCTTATTTTGAGGAAAATAAACTGTTTAAATATACATACGGGAATACATCTTCATTAGAAGAAATCAAAAAGCTAAAAAAAGAAATAACATCGAAATTTCCCGATGCAATGATCATTTCTTTTGTAAATGGAGAAAAAAAGATTGTAAAATAATTTTATTATGTTAAAAAAGTACTTTACACGAGAAATAAAAATAGGTTTTTTAATAATAGTTTCAGGACTTATCCTATTTTTCGGTTTTAATTATTTAAAAGGAGTCAATATCTTTAATCCTACCAATTATTACCGGACAAGTTTTTCTGATGTTGGCGGCTTGCAGGAAACGGCTCCTGTATTTATCAAAGGTCATAAAATAGGACAGGTAAAGAAAATAAGCTATGACTTTACTAAAGAGCAATCATTTATTGTAACACTTGATGTTTCAAATGATTTGAGATTGCCTAAAGGAACCGTTGTCGAATTATTTGACGATGGTTTCCTGGGAGGAAAAGCCATTCGTTTGGTATTTTCCAAAGGTGAGACAACTGAATTTTGTAAAAAAGGAGAATTTTTGCCGTCAGTAGTTATTCCGAGTTTGACTGATGGTTTAACGGGCGAGTTACTCCCTAGAATAAATAGGTTGTTAGAATCGACCGATTCGTTGGTTCGTTCAGTGCGTATAATTACTGAGAGCGTTCAACTTAAAAATACCCTTGTTTCGATGGAACAAATCTCTGCCGATTTGAAAACATCTTCGGCACAGTTAAAACATTTGATGAACTCGGATATTCCTAAGATTATGCATAATGTAAATACAATTACTGCTGACCTTGCAGTTACGGGGAATAATTTGAGCAAAGTAAATTTTGAGCAAACAGCACAAAAACTTGATCAGGCAGCCGAAAGCCTTGAAAGTGTTACGCAGAAAATAAACAATGGGACAGGCACACTAGGTTTGTTGGTAAACGATTCTGCTTTATATAACAACTTAAATTCAACATCGCAGAGTGTTAATTCGTTGTTAATCGATTTGCAAAATAATCCGAAGAGATATGTTCATTTCTCTATTTTTGGAAAAAAAGACAAAAGCAATAGATAGAATTCTTATTATGTCGTTCTTCATTACAGAAAAAAAACATTTTAAAAATACACTTCTTATTTCGGCAGGGATGGTTTTATTTATCATCCTTGCTTTCGTTTTGGAGAAAGGTCTGGGGAAAGATTTTTATTTTTTGGGGATTCATCCCCGTTCCATTGATGGATTGTATGGGTTGGTGACGGTGATTTTTATACATGCTGATTGGGGGCATTTGTTTAATAATTGTTTTGCCCTTTTCTTATTAATGGCAGCACTGTTTTATTTTTACGGAGAAGTTTCCGAAAAAGTATTTCTTTTTTGTTGGGTATTTTCAGGAGCGATGCTTTGGTGTATTGGTCGGAGCGATACATGGCATGTTGGAGCCAGCGGATTGGTGTATGCTCTGGCTTTCTTCCTTTGTGTAAGCGGGTTACTGCGCAAACATATTCCATTAATTGCTATTTCATTGATTGTTGTTTTTTTGTATGGAAATATCATCTGGCATATATTTCCGTGGCAACTAAATGATCCTATTTCTTGGGAAGGACATTTGTCCGGAATGTTTGTAGGTAGTGTATTGGCTGTTATTTACAGAAAAGAAGGACCACAGCGCCCTGTAGAAGATTGGCATGAAGACGAAGAAACACCTGAAGAAGTTGCTTTTGATGAATATGCCGAAAGTTTTGAACTGGAAGGTGAAGAGAAAAAAGATAAAAATGCTGAATCTTAAATATTTTAACTACCTTTGTGCCCGATTTTATTAACACACCTTTGGGTATTCGTCTGCGATTAAACTCTGAAAGATAGAGTTTCTCACCATTTTTAGTGAAGGGTTACACGATTTTCTTTTAAAAAGAAAACTTTGATTTTTTGCCGGAAAAATACTCATCAAGCGTGTAGCCATTTACATGAACAATTTACAATTTGACGATTTTGCTGTCTCGTTATAATGACAGTTGTTTTTTATCTATTTTAAATTGTAAGATTGTAAATAGTCAAAATAGTAAGCAAAAAAAAGATGACTTTTAAAGAATTAGGACTTAAAGACGAGATTCTTCGTGCCATTGAAGAACTCGGCTATGAAAATGCTATGCCTATACAAGAGCGTAGTATTCCGTTTATGATGAACGACGCCCGTGACCTTGTAGCATTGGCTCAAACAGGAACAGGTAAAACTGCCGGATTCGGATTGCCGATTTTGAATCTTATCAATGCGGATAAAAAACAAACACAGGCACTTATTTTGGCTCCTACGCGCGAGCTTTGTATTCAAATTGCCAATGATATGAAAAACTACTCCAAATATCTCAAAGGAGTAAAAGTCGTGCCGGTATATGGCGGCGAAAATATTATTACGCAATTGCGCCAGTTGGATATTTCGCCACAAATTTTGGTGGCAACTCCTGGTCGATTAATCGATTTGATGGAGCGATGCAAAGTAAATCTTTCTCTTATCGATTACCTTGTACTTGACGAAGCTGACGAAATGCTCAATATGGGTTTTTTGGATGATATTGAAAATATCATTGAAAAAACTCCTGAAACTCGTCGAACAATGCTTTTTTCGGCGACCATGCCAAACGAAATTACCAATATCTCGCGTAAATATATGAAAGATCGCGAAGAAATTGCTATTGGTAAAAAGAACTCTGGTAACGAAAATGTAGAGCACATTTATTATTTAGTACAAGCTAAAGACCGTTATTTAGCTTTGAAGCGTGTGGTGGATTTGAACCCTGATATTTATGGTATTGTTTTTTGCCGTACTAGGCAAGAAACCAAAGACATTGCCGAAAAACTAATGAAAGACGGTTATAATGCCGATGCTTTACATGGTGACCTCTCGCAAGCACAGCGGGATGCGGTGATGAATAAATTCCGTATCAAAAACCTGCAGGTGTTGGTGGCTACCGATGTTGCCGCCCGCGGACTGGATGTAAACAATCTGACGCATGTTATAAATTATAATCTTCCTGACGATGTGGAAAGCTACACACACCGTAGCGGGCGTACCGGTCGTGCCAACAAAAAAGGGGTTTCTATTGCAATTGTTCACAGCAAAGAGCGAAATAAAATCCGTGAAATAGAAAGAATTATCAATCGTAAATTTGAACAGCAACTGATACCAAACGGATTGGAAGTTTGCAAAAAACAACTTTTCCATTTGATTGACCGAATGGAAAATGTAGAAGTAAACGACGAACAACTCGACCCGCTTTTCCCCGAGATACTCAAAAAATTATCTTATTTAGAAAAAGAAGATATAATTAAACGCTTTGTTTCGTTAGAATTTAACCGCTTTTTGGATTATTACAAAGAAGCACCTGATTTGAATGTAAAAGAAAAAGAGCCTCGCGGTGGCGAGCGTAGTGGACGAGGCGAAAAAAGGGATCGCCGAGGGCAGCGAGTACGCCTGAAAATAAATATGGGTAGTCGCGACCAAATCAATCCGAAACGCTTATTGGGAATCATTAACGATACGGTTGGCGATAAATCTATCAGCGTTGGCGATATTGAAGTAACGAACAGATATACTTTCTTCGATATTTTTGAGGATCAAATGGATAAAGTGGTTAATTCTTTTGTCGGACAAGATACGATAGAAATATCGGTTGTAAAAGGAAACCGTTCGAATACCGAAGGAAACACTAAAAGAAAAAATTATAGCGGAAGAAATGAAAATCGTTCAAATAACGATGGAAATAGAAATCGTGAGCGTGACAATAAAAAAGGTGGAGGAAATTCAGATAAACCTTGGAGAAGAAACCGCAGATAGATTTTGAATTTGAACAGGAGTGAAATTTTTTACTCCTGTTTATTTTTATACCAACCGGCATACATACTATAGTTGTGAGCAATTTTTTGGTTAATTTCTCTGGATTGCTTCGGATCAACTTTTTTGACAAATTTAGCAGGAACGCCTGCCCAAATAGTATAAGGCTCTATAATTGTACCGCTCAGCACCAATGCTCCTGCGGCTACAATAGCACCTTCGCCAACCACAGCATGATCGAGTACGGTGGCGTTTATGCCTATCAGTGAATAATCATTCAATTTGGCTCCATGTACTACAGCATTATGTCCGATGGTGACATAGTTCCCGATTTCAATAGTCGATTTTTGGTATAAGGTGTGCAAAACCGCACCATCTTGAATATTGGTGTTATTTCCAATTTGAATAGAATTTACATCACCACGCAGAACAGCATTGAACCATATGCTGCAGTTTTTACCTATTTTTACATCGCCAACAATAGTGGTATTTTCCGCGATAAAGCAATCTTTGCCTATTTCTGGAGTAAAGCCTCTAACGGATAAAATCATACAATTTTTAATTATCAATTGTTAATATGCAATAGCAAAAATTACTCTTTGTGCCGAAGGTTTTCCGGTAACCATGCATTTACCCGGAGTTTTGTCGCCATCAAGTGGAATACAACGAATAGTGGCCTTGGTTTCTTCTTTAATTTTTTCTTCTGTTTCGGGTGTACCATCCCAATGACAAAGCAAGAAACCACCTTTTTTAATTTCTTTTTTAAATTTATCGTAAGTATTTACTTCGCGAGTTACTGATGTACGGAAATCAAAGGCTTTTTTATAAATATTTGCTTGAATATCATTCAATAAGTTTTGGATGTAAGTTTCGATCCCTTCAATAGATACGGTTTCTTTAGTAAGCGCATCACGACGAGCTACTTCGATCGTACCGTTTCCTAAATCGCGCGCACCAAGCGCCAAACGCACCGGAACACCTTTCAATTCGTATTCGGCAAATTTCCATCCCGGTTTTTTAGTATCGTTATCGTCATATTTTACGCTGATACCCAATGATTTCAGTTTAGCTAGAATTTCTTTTACTTTTTCGCTTATTTGTGCCAATTGTTCCTCTCCTTTATAAATTGGGACAATTACCACTTGAAAAGGAGCTAATTTTGGAGGAAGCACCAAACCATTATCATCCGAATGTGTCATAATAAGTGCTCCCATTAAGCGGGTAGAAACACCCCACGAAGTTGCCCAAACAAAATCCTCGTTACCCTCTTTGGTGGCAAAACGCACATCGAATGCTTTGGCAAAATTCTGTCCCAAGAAGTGCGAAGTGCCTGCTTGCAAGGCTTTCCCATCTTGCATTAATGCTTCAATACAATAAGTATCCAATGCACCGGCAAAACGCTCATTGGCTGATTTTACGCCTTTGATGACAGGCATTGCCATAAAATTCTCCGCAAAATCGGCATATACTTCAAGCATTTTGCGTGTTTCTTCTTCGGCTTCTTCTTTAGTAGCGTGCGCTGTGTGTCCTTCTTGCCAGAGAAACTCGGCTGTGCGGAGGAATAAGCGTGTACGCATTTCCCAACGAACTACATTTACCCATTGGTTACAAAGGATAGGCAAATCACGGTAGGACTGTATCCAGTTTTTATATGTGTTCCAGATAATGGTTTCTGATGTAGGGCGAACAATCAATTCTTCCTCTAATTTCGCTTCAGGATCAACTATTATGCCTTTTCCGTCAGGACTTTTTTTAAGGCGATAATGTGTGACAACAGCACATTCTTTGGCAAATCCCTCCACATGGTCGGCCTCTTTGCTCAAAAATGATTTTGGGATAAAAAGCGGAAAATAAGCATTCACATGTCCTGTTTCTTTGAACATACGATCAAGTTCGTCGCGCATTTTTTCCCAAATAGCATAGCCATAAGGTTTAATTACCATACAGCCGCGCACTGCCGAATTTTCTGCTAGATCAGCTTTTATTACTAAATCATTGTACCATTGTGAATAATTTTCATCGCGTGGAGTAAGTTCTTTTGCCATATATTTGGATTGTGAGATTGTGAAATAGTGAGTTTTTGAATATTTTGAAAAAACTTTTGCAAAGATAAATAAAATGGAGAATTTTGCATACCATTATGTCCATTCTTATTTTGCGTATTCTGACTTTTTTTGTTTTCTTTGTAAAACAAAAAATAAAGTTTTATGGAATATACTAAGCGAGAAGATCTAATTTTGCCTGAATATGGGCGAAATATTCAAAATATGGTTCAATATGCTCTTACTATTGAGAATCGGGAAAAGCGTATGCGTTGTGCGCGAACCATCATTAATACAATGGGGAACCTTTTTCCTTATTTGCGTGATGTAAATGATTTTAAGCATAAGCTGTGGGATCATTTGGCAATGATGTCCGGTTTCCGTTTGGATATTGACTATCCTTATGAATTGCGCAAAGATGAAATTATGCAATTCAAACCGGATCATATTCCATATAAATCTTCTAAAATAAAATATTTACACTACGGGCGTACGCTCGAACAAATGATAGATAAAGCTGTAGTTTATCCCGAAGGAGAACAACGCGACAATCTTATTTCGCTTATTGCTAATCATATGAAAAAATGTTTTCTTACATGGAACAAAGAAGTGGTTGACGACGAAAAGATTTTTAAAGATTTGTACGAGTTATCCGGCGGGAAACTGAATCTTACTCAAAATTCATTTAAACTTACCGAAAGCCGAGATATTTTGAATAATAGAAAAAAATCGAATGGAGGAAGCAAAAGGAGAAATGAAAAGTCGAAAATGAAAAATTAAATTTTTGTTTTGACTTAATTTTAAAACTCTTATTTATAACTTTTCATTTTTAATTTCCTAAATGAGTTCATTTGTTATTGAAGGTGGTCATTGTCTGAAAGGTGAAATTACCGTTCAGGGTGCAAAAAACGAAGTGCTTCAAGTACTTTGTGCAACTCTTCTTACTTCGCAGCCGGTACAGGTAAATAATATCCCTGATATCTTAGATGTAAATAACCTGATTCAACTTTTGTGTGATATGGGAGTAAGTGTAACTAAACTTAATCAAAACGATTATGTTTTTCAGGCTTCTTCTGTTAATTTGGATTATTTATATACCGAAGATTTTTTTAAAAAAAGTGCTTCGTTGCGTGGTTCGGTAATGTTGGTAGGTCCATTGGTAGCTCGTTTCGGACAGGCTATTATACCTAAACCTGGAGGTGATAAAATTGGTCGTCGCCGCTTAGATACACACTTTGAAGGAATACAAAAATTAGGTGCTGCGTTTACTTACAATCCGCAAAAACAGCAATACGAAATAAAAGCCGATCGACTTAAAGGTACTTATATGCTTTTAGATGAAGCTTCGGTTACCGGGACTGCCAATATTTTAATGGCAGCTATGTTTGCCGAAGGCGTTACCACTATTTACAATGCTGCTTGTGAACCATACTTACAGCAACTTTGTCGGATGCTTAATGCTATGGGAGCAAAGATAAGCGGTGTGGGTTCTAATCTTCTTACTATTGAAGGAGTAAAAGAATTAGTCGGATGTACACATACAATTTTGCCAGATATGATTGAAGTCGGTTCTTTTATAGGGTTGGCTGCTATGGCAGGTTCAGGTATTACTATAAAAAATGTTGGCTACGAGCATTTGGGAATTATTCCTCAGAGCTTTGCCCGTTTGGGAATTCAGATGGAGCTTCGTGGTGATGATTTATTTATTCCCGAACAAAAAAGTTATACGATCGAGAGTTTTATCGACGGCTCTATAATGACAATTGCCGATGCTCCTTGGCCCGGACTCACACCCGATTTACTTAGTGTAATGCTCGTTGTAGCAACCAAAGCAAAAGGCAGTGTGCTTATTCACCAAAAAATGTTTGAAAGCCGCTTGTTCTTTGTCGATAAATTAATTGATATGGGAGCGCAGATTATTCTTTGCGACCCGCACAGGGCAACGGTTATTGGTTTGGCGGAGCAATTCAAATTGCGTGCGGCACATATGAGTTCGCCGGATATTCGTGCGGGTATTGCGTTGCTTATCGCCGCCCTTTGTGCTGAAGGTACTAGTATTATTGATAATATAGACCAGATAGATCGCGGTTATCAGGATATTGATAAACGCCTGAATGCTTTAGGAGCAAAAATTACTCGGGTGAAATAATTATTTTTTTTTCATGTTCTTCCAATAAATCTGTGCTAAAAACAAAATAAAAAGCACCCACGCTATGATACACAGACCGCCCAAATAACCGGCGGTTTGTTCTTTATATACCACACCTTCCGAATCGAAATATATCCCATTTTCATTGTAAGGAAGTCCTTGTCGATACCAATATAAAATAGTGCAAAGGATATTGAAAACAAGAAAAATACCGATAATAAAATTTTTGTAAGCAGAAGTTTTCATAGTATTTTATTTAAGAATTTCGCCATTTTCAACGGTAAAAATACGGGCATCTTGTTGTATATGTTTTAATATATCGTCCAGATGCTCACGGTTGGTGTCGGTTATAAAAATTTGTCCAAAATTATCTTCACTAACCAGTTGAATAATTTGTTTTACACGATTTGCGTCCAATTTATCAAAAATATCATCTAATAGTAGGATAGGAGTTACTTTGGATAATCGTTTTAAAAAATCAAATTGAGCAAATTTCAGTGCTATTAAATAAGTTTTGTTTTGCCCTTGAGAACCCTCTCGTTTAATTGGATAATTGTCCAAAAGCATTTCCAGTTCGTCTTTGTGTATTCCTTTGGTGGTATAGCCAAGTATGCTGTCTCGTTCGCGACTTTTGCTTAACTGCGTTTGTAAAGATTCTCCATCTTGCAGATGGGAAATATATCGTAAGCTTATCGATTCGTTATTTCTAGATAAAAATTGATAAAATGATTCGAAAATAGGAGTGAATTGTTCGATGAATTCAATTCTTTTTTGATAGATAAAACTACCTAACTCCGAAAGTTGTTCTTCCCAAATCTCAAAAAGAGAATTGTCTGTATTATGATTTTTTACTAATGAATTTCGTTGAGAAAGAGCATTATTGTATCGAATTAATGTATATAGATATTCTTTGTCGTGTTGAGAAATAATACTATCTATAAAACGACGGCGCTCATCGCTGCCTTCGGTAATCAGTTTGTTATCGTCGGGCGAAATAAGTACCAGTGGTAATACGCCGATATGTTCGGATAATCGGTCGTATTCCTTTTTATTTCGTTTAAAATTTTTTCGTTGTTTTCTTTTTAACCCACAATAAATATCTTCTTCGATACCATTGAAAAGAAAGTGTCCTTGTATAACAAAAAAATCTTCATTGTGAGTTATATTTTGATTATCAATGTTATTATTGTGACTTTTGCAGTATGACAGGTAATAAATAGTGTCCAAAATATTTGTTTTGCCGGATCCGTTCGATCCGATAAAACAATTTATTTTCGGTGAAAACTCAATTTCAGTTTGCCGAATATTTTTATAGTTGATAATGGATAGCGATTGTAAATGCATAATAAATTAGATTCTGTCCAGAACAGTTTCAATTAACTTAAGGATATGTGGACCATAATCGGTATTCATCGCTTTTACTCGACGGTTGGCTATCACACAGCAAACAGTCATAGCTTTGTGTCCCATCAATTTTGCTAGTCCTGCTATGGCTGAGCCTTCCATTTCGTAATTAGTAATTTTATAATTTCCGTAACGGAAGCTTTCCAACTTATCGTTTATTTGCATATCGTCCAGGTCGAGGCGGAGCACCCGTCCTTGTGGTCCGTAAAATCCGTTGGCCGAGATGGTTACGCCTCGTATCATGTCGTTTTGGGTAATGCGTTCCAATAATTCTTTATCCGCGGTAACAACATAAGGTGAAGCTTTTAGAGGCGAAAAACCGGTATGTTTTTTCAATGCTTCTTCAAAGGCTAAGTCGCACACATCATTACGACCTGCATAAAAACTCAACACGCCGTCGAAACCAATGGAAAGTTCGGAAGCTAAAAAACTACCTAACGGAATATCCGCTTGCATACCGCCGCAAGTACCGATACGAACCACTTCAAGTGATTTTTTTTGTGCTTTTTCGTAGCGTGTTTGCAGATCGATATTAACTAATGCGTCCAGTTCGTTCATTACAATATCGATGTTATCTGTCCCGATTCCGGTAGAGAGTACCGTGATGCGCTTTCCTTTGTAAGTTCCGGTAACGGTTTTAAATTCGCGGTTTTCTATTTCGCACTCTTTCGTGTCAAAAAACGAAGATACCGTTTGTACTCTGCCCGGATCGCCTACTAAGATTACTTTTTGGGCTAATTGTTCGGGTTTTACATGTAAATGGAAAATACTGCCATCTCCATTTATAATTAGTTCGGATTCAGGAAAATATTTCATAATCAAAGATTTTATAAAAAAACGATTGGTAAGGTTATTTTGCTTCTTACCTTTTGTATGCTTCCGTTAATTACTGTTTCTGCTGGCGTCCATTGGGGCATTAGCAAAATGGTTTGAAGGGCTGCCAATTCCAATTCTCTGTCCGTTCGTTCTACGAATTTAAAATTACTCAAATAGCCATCTCGTTCAACAACAAAGGATATCAGTACCACTCTTCCTTCAAATTCTCTTCTATCTACATTTTCCGGATATTGAATGTTTTCATCCAAAAATTGAAACATTGTATCAGTTCCTCCTCGAAATTCAGCCTTTTTCATTACTTCGGATTGCTCAAAAATTTGTTTTTCTAAATCTATAGCAGGAATACTGTCTGCAGAATCGGCATATATTTTTACAGAAAAAAGAAAAAACAATACATAACAAATGCAAATTACAGATTTCTTCATATGGTAGTTATTTGAAGTGTTCAACAAAAATACAAAACTATTTTATGTTTCAATAATTTGCCATTCATTAAATTCAACTACTTTTGCCAAAATAATTTTTGACTGTAAAGTTATGCAAATACAAAAAAACTTCCCTTTAAAGAATCATAACTCGTTTGGTATAGATGTTTCGTGCGACTATTTCGTCGAATATGAATCAGTGCAGGAATTAATTGAACTTTTCCGTTCCGGATTTTTAAATGATAAGTTATTTTATTGTATCGGGGGTGGCTGTAATCTGCTTTTTACACAAGATTTTAAAGGGGCATTGCTGCATTCGCAAATAAAAGGTATCGATTTGATAAACGAAGATAAAGATTTTGTTTTTGTGCGAGTAGGAGCTGCTGTTATTTGGGAAGATTTTGTGTCGCATACCGTAAAAAAAGGCTGGGGAGGAGTAGAGAATCTATCCTTTATTCCGGGCGAAGTGGGCGCGTCTCCCGTGCAAAATATCGGAGCTTATGGTGTTGAAGCCAAAGATGTGATTTACCAGGTGGAAGGACTAAATCTGGATACGCTTACAACAGAGGTTTTAACCAACGAAGAATGTAAATTCGACTATCGTGATAGCATCTTCAAGCACGAATTGAAAGGGAAATTTATAGTAACACATGTTATTTATAAGTTATCCAAAGTTCCTTGTTACCAAGTGGGCTATGGTACTTTGCAACACGAGTTGAGCAATTGCGAGATCCGTTTCGACACTATCCGAGAAGCTATTTGGCGTAATCGTACAAGTAAAATACCCGATCCTAAAGACCAGGGAAATGCCGGTAGTTTTTTCAAGAATCCGGTTATTCCGATAGAAAAATTTCAAAGTTTACAAAAAGAATATTCCTCTATTCCTTACTATAAACTATCGGATACAGAAATAAAAGTTCCGGCAGCATGGCTTATAGAGCAATCCGGATGGAAGGGTAAATCTTATGGAAATGTTGCTGTGTACGACAAACAAGCTCTTGTATTAGTGAATAGAACAGGCAAAGCAACCGGGACTGAGGTAGTAGAATTATCTCAATTGATACAAAAAGCTGTAAAAGAAAAATTTGATATAGCTATTTTTCCGGAGGTAATATTTCTGTAAGAAGCTTTTTAAATAAGATTATTAATTATCCGTAGGACATTAATAATCTTATTGTTATATATTGTTTGTTAATAGAACTGAGATTAAAAACCTGAGTTCGATTAACATTTTCCTAGTATATGCTTGTCCCGTAGGGATAAAATGCGCTCAATATCAGGTATTTAATAATTGAACTTAGGTTAAAAGATAATTAGTTCCAACGGATAATACCTCTGAAGAATTGGGCTGGCGTTGCATTACGAATATTATCTTTTCCTTTAAACTTGTAGCGCAAGTTTATATTACCTGTATAAAAATCTTTCGAGCCATAATCAGACGGAAGCCCATCCGGTTTGTAGTTGCTATTGGAGTTCCAACGATACTGGATTTGTGCCCCAATGGCTAATGCGTTGCTCACATTATATTCCCAACTTACCCCCAATGTCGCGCTCAGCGCAATTTTCTGTGACACACCATCATAATTCTTCCCATTATAGACGAACGAATCATATCCACCTACACCGATACCGCCCCCCATATTAAGATAAAAATTTACCAGATTCCATTCACGAGTAGGGCTAAATAGATTTGATACATTCATCGGAAGTACAATATTTAATTGATTTACTCGCGAATTATACAAATCGGTTAAAATAGTTTGATACATATATTCCAACGAAATTCCGATAAGCGGATTAAAAGTCCGTTCAACTTCAATTCCGAATTCGGGGCTGTAATCACGAGCAAATTTACCCTTTTCGTGATCATAATTAGCGCGCAACGCCGAGATTCCACTTTTTAATTGAAACGACCACCTTTCGGATTCGCTCACTTTTATCTGCTGGGCAAATAAAGGCATATTTAGAGTAATAAGAAACAATGGGATGCTAAGTCTTTTTTTCATTTTAATTTTATATAAATAGGTGTATTTATTCTACTGCAGAAATTACAAAAATACAACCTGTATTATAAAAATTTATATTAATAAGTTATAAAAAAAGAATATGTTATGTAAATTTATCACACTTTATTATGATATATGTTAAGAGAATAAGCTTTGGGGAAATTTTTTGAGAAGAGTGTGATAATTTGTTAAAACTTTTGGAGAAGATATGGAGGTAGGAATATATTGCAAAAATAATCAAGATACTTTGCTCGCTGAAAAGATAGACTATGTGATATTTCATAATTTTTATGAACAGTTTTGTTGCAATGCTCATAATGCCGTAGAAATTGTGTGAAAAATGAAGCCACGGTTCGGCTTAGGCTGAATGCCTAAGCCGAATCTATTTAAGCAGATTTTGTCTATAGTTACCAACAAAAAAATCCGAAAGTGTTTGCTTTCGGATTTTTTGTTAATTAGATCAATACTCATTCGGCATCTCAGCCAATTGCGCGGCCGTAAATACCGGACCATCTTTACAAACATAGGTTTTACCCACATTACAACGGCCACATTTACCAAAGCCGCACTTCATACGGTTTTCGAGAGTTGTAAATATATTTTCGTCTTTAAAACCAAGTTTTTGCAATACGGGGAAAGTATTTTTAATCATAATAGGAGGACCACAAACCACCACAATCGTGTTTTCTGGTGATGGAGCAACCTCTCCAACAATAGACGGAACGAAGCCTACTTTACCTTTCCAGTCAGGCGTTTCGCCACCCGGATCGACGGTTAAGTATAAATTAACATTGGGGTCTTCTTCCCATGCTTTTAGTTCGTCTTTGTACACTAAGTCGTTAGGCGTGCGTGCGCCGTAGAAAATAGTAACATCTTTATAATCGGCTCGATTATCCAAGCAACTCCAAATTACGCTACGCATTGGCGGCAAAGCAATACCTCCGGCAATAAACACCAAACTTTTACCTTTCCAATCTTCAATCGGGAAAGTATTTCCGTAAGGTCCACGGAAGCCGACAACTGCACCTTCTTCCAAATTTGCCAATGCCGTAGTTACCCGCCCTGCTTGACGAAATGTGCATTCTACATAGCCTTTGCGAGTGTGCGGAGATGCGATACAGAAAGTTGATTCACCTTCGCCATACACAGAATATTCGGCAAATTGTCCGGTACAGAAAGAAAAATTTTCGGCTTCTTCCGGATTAATAAATTCTAAACGAAATGTTTTTACGCCTGGCGCTTCTTGTGATACCTTCGCTAAACGCATTTTATATGGTAAATATATATTTCTTTCTTCCATTGTTATTTCATTGGTATTTGACTTAAACTTTCGGCAATATTCATATCTACCGGACAGCGGCGCGAACAACGCCCACAACCTATACAACCGCGTACATCCAAGCGTTGCGGCATGTATGACAGCTTGTGCATCAAACGCTGACGCCAGCGGGCGCCTTGCGTTTCACGCGGGTTGTGTCCCGAGGTATGCAGCGTAAACAATTTTGCTCCGCAACTGTCCCATAGTCGTATGCGTTGCCCTTGACTACCTTTGGTTTCGTCTTGAATATCAAAACAAGCACATACCGGACAAACATAGGCACAAGCTGCACAACCTACGCATCGCATCGCATATTCTTCGAACAGATTACTGTCGAAAATAGCGTTTAAGCGTTCGGTTATGTTGGTGTCGTCGAAGCGTTTAGGAACATCAGCTAAATATTTTTCTTTGTCCGATGCGTCACCCTCTTCAAATAGTTCGGGAGCAGCGTTAACAATAACTTCACCTTTTGGTGTAAGAATTTCGGCTATATAATCACCGTTTTCTTTTTTAGTTAGGAGAATGTCACTTCCTTTTGTATTACCGGGACTTCCGCCCAACGAAGTACAAAAACAGTAATCATCAGCTTTCGTA
The DNA here is from genome assembly GCA_964546015.1 of uncultured Paludibacter sp. Lineage (GTDB taxonomy): Bacteria > Bacteroidota > Bacteroidia > Bacteroidales > Paludibacteraceae > JAFGVL01. The sequence continues at coordinate 121,346 of CAZJHO010000003.1, read as the reverse complement.
CAAGATAAGCCTACAAAAGTAGTGCGTTCCATACGGCGGGCAAAAATCGGATCGCCCGGTTCCCAATTGAAAATAGCAGCCAAACCTTCCATTCCGGCTACATCGCACGGACGAATTCCCCAGACGATTTTATATGGAATAGCATCCAAATCAAAATCTTTTACTTCTACATCGTCTTTGCTTTTGGTATAACTAAACAACTTTTCGATGCGAGGATATACAATTGATTTTGCTGACAAATCGGGCAAAAGATAATCTTCTGCCACCTCATCAGCCGAAGTGATGCGCTTGTATCCAACGCGTTTACCTTGTTGAGTGGGTGCATAAATGTGTTGTTTGCCTTCGGCTAAAAGTTTTTCCAATAACTTTTTATAATTGGCAGCCCGAAGGAGTTTTATTATTTGAGTGCTCATAGTTTTATCCTATAAAATCTTCTTTATCATTAGGTTGGAAAGTAGCCATTGCACAACCTTCTTTACGGTTTGTACCGGACACCATACCATATATCTCACGAATTTCTTCCGATAATTTAATCGGCAATAAATGGATCGGAATATTTACCGGACAGGCTTCGGCACATTGTCCACATTCGATACAGCGACCTGATAAGTGCATGGCACGCATGATATGCCATTCCAAATTTCCCAAAGTATTGGAAGCCACGGGAATCCATTGTGGTTGGTTGTTCTCGACCGTGCATTGCGTACAGTAGCAAAGCGGACAGGCCTGACGGCAAGCGTAACACTTGATACAGCTTTCCATTTCGTTTTTCCAAAACGCCCAACGCTCTTCGCTGCTCATTGCCGAAATCTTATCCAATAAGGCTTGATCTTCATCACTGAGTTTATGCTTGATGCTTGCCAAATAATTTTCTATTTCTTCGAATGTACGAAATTCGGTAATATCACCGTTATCTTTCATGCAAAGTGCAATCAGCGAATCTTCTTTTAGTTGGTTTTCGGCAGCCAAACGGATAATGCCACGCAATGTGTTGGTATTGGCAACAATAGCAGGTTTACCCAACGATGAAATTTCTTTTTTGTAAAGATACATCGCCAAATTTTGCGTACAACGCTCATCATAAATGAGGCGCGAAGCTTCGTCCTCGTTCCGTGCAAAGGCAGGACGCACGCGTCCGTTCGATCCTTCGGCATATCCTACAACACATTGCACTTCACCCGATTGCAGGAGTTTGGTTGCTATTTCGTTTAATTTCATATTCATTGATATTACATATTTGGCTTCGCCGATATTCACTTCGTGATATTATTCAACATCTATCAATATCAATTAATATCGCGACAGAAAGGAGCTTATATCGTTTAACCTATAGTTCTTGTTCCATCCAAACTTCGTTGGTAATTTCTTGGTATTTTTTATATGGTCCCATTTCTTTGATACGATCAGTGGTAGAATTTACCACTTCAGCCCATTTAACACCTTCGGCTGCCGATACCCAAGTGAACTGAATACGATCAATCTCAATACCCATAAAATCAAGCAATGTGCGGAACATTGTCCAGCGGCGACGCGCATGGAAATTACCTGAAGTATAATGACAATCATTCGGATGACAGCCCGACACAATCACACCATCAGCCCCGTTGGCAAATGCTTTAATCAACAACATAAAATCGATACGCCCTGTACACGGAAAACGAATAATTTTTACATTGGGCGAGTACTTAATACGGCTCGTACCAGTTAAATCAGCTCCGGCATAAGTACACCAGTTGCAGACAAAAGCTACTATTTTTGGTTCAAAATCCATAATTTTTAGTTAACAAGTAAACGAGATACTAGATACAAGTTTACATGGTTTTATTATTAAATTTTTCCTTTGTTGATTTTATCAACGAAGATAACATTCTTATTATTTGATTATTCATATCATTAAGAACTTCAAAATTTTCTTTTGTCAGAAAGTTTAATTCTAATGAAATAATTAGTTGCGTTTCCAATTCAGATGCAGAACCTAATGAAATAAACAAAAAGTGTATTAATTCCTTATCTGAAAATCTCCCATAACCTTCTGCAATATTTGAAGGTATTGAAACTGCCGCCTTACGCATTTGGGAACATATTCCATAAGTTTCTTCTTTAGGAAAAGATTGAGTTTGAGAGTAAATGTTTTTTACTAAATCTATTGACAATCTCCAAACTTTTAAATCTTTATGAGTTCCCATACTTTCAGGTTGTTAGTTAACAAGATACGAGATACAAGTAGTTTCATATTATGCAACTTTCAATATAATTATTTATCTTTTGTTCTAGTATTATAAACATTCCTATACTTGCACTTCATTTACTTGTACTTTGTATCTAAAATCCTGTGTCTTGTACCTTGTCAACTTGTATCTTCTTAACTATTCAACAAGGCCAAAACCTCCTCATAAACCTGTTTATTAGAATAACCTTCCAAGTCGATTGATTTTGATTTACAGAAGGCAACACAAGTACCGCAACCTTGACATAATCCAGGATTGATGGAGGCAATGGTTTTCACCACATTACCATTACGATCTTTGATCTCTTCTTTGGTAATAGCTTGATATGGACATACTTGCATACACATACCACAACCCATGCAAGTTGAGAAAATCGGAGGCGGCATGCGGTTTACTTTTGCCACAATCGGCTCACGAGTTAATTCGTCGTTCGAGAATAAGCCTATTACTTTAGCTGCAGCACCCGAAGCGGCGGCTACCGATTCAGGAATATCTTTCGGCGCTTGACATGCTCCAGCTACAAAAATTCCTGCGGTATTAGTTTCAACCGGTTTTAGTTTAGGATGCGCTTCTGCAAAGAATTTATACGAATCGTAAGACACATGCAGTTTTTGTGCTAATTCTTCCGAACCTTCGGACGACACCGCGGCGCTAGCCAGTACTACCATATCGGCTTCGATTTCAACAGGTTTTCCACCCATCAAAGTATCGGCTCCACGAACGATAAGTTTGCCGTCTTTTTCGTAAATATTGGAAACACGACCACGAATATATTTAGCCCCATCTTCTTCGATAGCACGGCGTGTAAATTCGTCATAGTTTTTACCTGCCGCACGAATATCCATATAGAATACATACGGTGTACCTTCATGCACTTTGTGTTTATACAAAATGGCATGCTTTGCCGTGTACATACAGCAAATTTTAGAGCAATATGGAATTCCTTTGGCAGCATCGCGCGAGCCTGCACAGGCAATAAATACTATTTTTTTAGGAATTTCACCGTCGGAAGGACGACGAATTTCGCCAGCTGTTGGACCGGAAGCTGATGCTAAACGCTCGAATTGCAGACCGTTAATCACATCTTTGTATTTTCCATAACCATATTCGGGGAAGAAATCGGTTTTCTTTACCTCAAAACCTGTGGCAAGTACTAATGCACCGGCTTTTACTTCGATTATTTCGTCTTGTTGTTCGTAATCAATCGCACCTGTCGGGCAAATCTTTTTACAAACTCCACATTTTCCTGATTTAAAATAAGTACAGTTTTCGCGATCGATCATCGGTTTATTCGGAACAGCTTGCGGAAACGGTACATAAATAGCCGTGCGGTTTGCTAATCCTTGTTCAAATTCGCTAGGAATTTTTTTCGATGGACATTTAGTAATACACAAACCACAACCGGTACACAATTTTTCATTTACCGATTTAGCTTTTTTACGGATGCGCACATTGAAGTTACCGATAAATCCGTCTAAACTTTCTACTTCGGCACATGTGTAAAGCGTAATATTCGGATGTTGTGCTACTTCAACCATGCGCGGAGTAAGGATACATTGCGAACAGTCGAGTGTAGGGAAGGTTTCTGACAATTGAGACATGTGTCCACCGATAGACGGCTCACGCTCAACCAAAATCACTTTTTGTCCTGCATTGGCAATATCCAACGAAGCCTGAATACCCGTGACACCAGCACCAATTACGACAGCCGTTTTGTTTACCGGCACTTTGATAGCTTCAAGAGGATGATTGTTTTTTACTTTTTCGACCAAAGTACGCACCAAATCCACTGCTTTTTGTGTAGTTGCATCGCCTTTGTCGTGCACCCACGAGCAGTGTTCGCGGATATTCGCCATTTCACAAAGATATGGATTCAATCCTGCTTCATTACAGGCTTTGCGGAAGGTAGGCTCGTGCATACGCGGCGAACAAGCCGACACGACTACGCCCGTAAGGTTATGTTCCTTGATGGCTTCCTTGATTTTGGTTTGTCCCGGATCGGAACACATGTATTTATAATCGGTAGAATATACCACTCCAGGCATATTACCGGCTTGATCGGCTACGCTGACACAATCAACCGTAGCTGAAATATTTTCGCCGCAATGGCAAATAAAAACACCTATTCTAGCCATATTTTCAGTTGACGAGTAAACGAGTTGACAAGTAAACAAGGGTTACAAGTTATTCGTTTACCGGTTTATTTTAATTCTCAGTTTGTTCTGTTATTTTTTCTTCTTTGGATTCGCCAACTTGTTTACTCGTTAACTTGTCCACTTGTTCACCTTTCAATGAATCCCAATCTACTTTTACCAAGTGTCGTTTTGTCCCTGCTTCTTTTTCGCTTAACCCAATAGCTAAAGCTATGGCTTGTGTGAGATACAACACCGGAATTTTCGATTTTTTACCTAAAAATTTATCGATTGCCGAACGACGCATATCCAAATTAGCATGACACATCGGACAAGCTACGATAATGGTTTCGGCACCGCGATCTTCGGCTTCTTTTACTATTCTTCCTGATAATTTTCCTACCAAATCGGTACGGCTTACAGACAATCCGGCTCCGCAACATTCGGTTTTAAAAGGCCAATCAATAGTTTCGGATCCGATAGTACGCATTACTTCATCCATGCTTTGCGGATCTTCCAATCGGTCGAACTGTAACACATCGTGTGGACGAACCAACAAGCAACCGTAATAGCAAGCAGCTTTTTTTCCGAATGAATATTTTACCTTTTCGGGCAATTCGGGCAAAATGTGCTCTTGTATAAATTGTATAACATTTAAAATACGAATTGGTTCATTAAGAGACATTTCCATTGCTTCTTCTACTTCTTTTTTCAACTCAAGGTTTTCGAATAATTCGTGTTGAGTTACCAAGAGGCGATTAGAACAAGCAGCACAAGGCACTAAAACTTCTTTCATACCCGCTTTTTCAGCTAATGCCAAAATGCGAGCAGGTAATGCTAACGAAAGTATTTTATTAAGGTTGTGTGCGGCAGAGGCTCCGCAACAATTCCAATCGGGTACTTGTTGTAATTCGAAACCGAATGCTTTGGCAAGCGCTTCAACCGACTCGGTATATTCACGCGCTGTGCCTTCTAACGAACAACCAGGGTAGAATCCTATAAATTTCATATGAATTGAAAGATGAAAGTGAAATCTAATTTTCCATTTTCAGTTTTCCACTTTCCATTTATATTATTTGTGTCTTTGAGTTTTATTAAAAATACGGGCGATATTACTTTTGCCTTTAATCATATCAGGAAAAATGGCAAGTTTGCCTCGTACGAACATTTTTGGTGCAAGCATTAGGTCTTGGAAAAAATTTTTGCTGCGCAATTTGTAATCGGCAACCAGACCAATTTCGTACAAACGCCCCGATAGGCGAATCATGTCCAAGAATGAACGATGGAAAGGAATGATATTTTTAGAGGCTTGCTTGTTTGCCAAACCTTCTTTTAGTGATTTTTGACGGAGAAAATCCATCACTTTGGGAATATCAATAGACATTGGACAGCGTGAGATGCACATTTCGCACGAAGCACACATCCAAATAGATTGTGATTGAAGAAGGTCTTTTTCGTTAGTGACATCTTCTGTTTGCAACAAGCGCATTACCATGCTCGAAGTGTAATCCATATCAGCAGCGAGCGGGCAACCTGCAGAACATTTGCCACATTGATAACAGCAGTCGGCATTAACGCCGGTTGCAAGTAACACTTTGCCGCTAAGTGTGTTTTTTTGTGTATTATGATGATTGCTCATAGGGCAAAAAAATGAGTTCTTTTAAGGTTTTTTATTTAACAACAAAATATAGTAAGAAAATGTTCGGCTTTGAAATATGATGATATAAAAAATCTCCATCTTTATTAATGTAAAACTTTAATAGAGACAGAGTTTATATATTATAAATTTTGTTTGTTACAGTTTTCACAGTGTTATTTTAGATTTTGGGATGCAAAATTAGGAATTAAATTCAATAATACCTATTTTTAGGTAAAATAAATCAAGATAGAACTGAAATTCACTTCTAACTTTTTGTATTACAATGTCAAAAGAATTTGTTGCTTGAAAACTTTGAATTATTCTATAATAATAGTTAGTTGTTTTTCTTTTTCTTTTTTCCAGATTTCGAGATATTTGAAAAATTCTTCAGCAGATTTGAATCCTTTTTTTTCTTTTTTAGCTGCTGCGGTTAAATAATATTTTATGAAAGGCTGCCCGTTGTTTCCTATTAATATAAGATGATTTACCTTGTCTTTAGTTTGTTGTTTTACATATTGGTTTGGAACAAAAACACCTAATCCGACAGTTTGTTTTCCATACTTTATAGTATCGTTTACAGGAAAATCAGTTCCCCATATTCCAACTAATCCTTTTTTATTTGTGTAGAATTTTTCTTCGGGCATTTTTTGTACCCCGGTACAAAGGGTCAAATCTGAATTAAATGTTGTAGGGAAAATAACTTGTACTTCTGCATCTCTATGACGGGCATATTGAATATAACGAACTTTCACATCAATACTTTGCTTATTATATTGCCATCCATTTACTTCTATTTCAACGATATTTCTTAAATTACCTGTAGCGACAATGCGTTGGGTTCGTCTTTCCATTTGATCAAAATGAGTAGCTTTTTCTCCGTTCCATCCTTTAAGAGTTCCCACTCCAACACTTCCGCTGACTTTAAGAATATCATCACCGAATCCTTTTTTGAGTTGTTCATCGGTAGGATACCAAAGGGTTTGTGCCAATTCAAGTCGGGGTTTAATTTTTCCATAAACATCAACTGTTTGTTTTTTGTCAAAATAAAGTCGGTATGCGATTAAATCGGTTTCAAAAGCAACGCCATGATGATGCATTTGATTATACATGTCGTCTTTATCGGACGAAGTTTCGGTAACAAACTCAAAACTTTCATTTCCGGCAATTTTTACTTTTTTTATTAAATCGGCATATACCTCTTTTTTGAAAGTAGGTTTCTCATAGTTAGGGGGAAGTATTCGGGCTGTAAATTGGCGTTTTTCGTTGGCTTTCAGATTAACGAGGAAAACGATTTCATCGTCTATTCCATCTTTGTTTAAATCATCGATTTGTGAAGAGATTTCTTTTTTGCCATCAAAAATACCGATTCGTTCACCTTTATACTCATCGAATTTTGATAAAATATCAATTACGGATACTGTGACAGGAGAATTTTTTCGAGGAAAGTTATCTGGATTTTCTACCGTAATGACGGCATAAGTACCTTTTTTAAGATTATCTTTAGCATTTAAAAATACAATGGACAAATAAGAAAAGACAATCAAAAATAATAGTTTTTTCATTTTCCGTAAATTAAGATTTGATTTGCAAATATAGGAATTTTGCACAAAAAAAGAGCTAAGAAACTTCTTCTTAACTCTTTCATTTCAAATTTAATGTGTTTTTTAGTCTTCTTTTCGCTTACCTAATTTTTTGTCGAACAGATACATAGCAGCACTATCACCTTCAATTTTTTTCAAAACATCCAGTAAGTTGCGTGGAGTTTCTTCTTCTTCCACTTGCTCGTTAATGAACCAGTTAAGCATATTGATAGTTGGATAATCTTTCTTCTTGATAGCCATGTCCATCAATTTGTTAATTAATCCGGTAACTACTTTTTCGTGCATCAAAGTGTCCTCAAAAGCATCTTTCGGGGATCTCCATTCTTGCTGTACTTCGGCAATAGGCTCCAAACGAACTTTCCCTTCCCGTGAACAGATGTATTCCATAATTCTTTCAGCATGTTCTACTTCTTCTCCGGCTTGTATTTTAAACCAATTTGCTATACCGGGAAAACCTTTGTCGCCCATGTCGTACGACATAGACAAATATAGATAAGCTGACCACAATTCTGCGTTGACTTGCTTGTTTAATGCAATTTCCATTTCTTTGTTTAACATGGCATAAAGTTTAATTGGTTAATAATAATGTGAATTTTTAAGATTTAAGCAAAGATAGCTTATTTCTATTAAAAAAATATAATTTTTTTTCTGTGAAATTGATAAATAAGTTTATGTAAAAAGTATGATTGAGTTTGATTTTTTTTTTCGATAAAAAATAAATAACTTGCGATGTTTTTTCGATTAAAACAGTTATTTTATGAACAACAAAGAATTTCAATCTTCGATTGCCTCTAAGCTTGGCATTTCGAAAGCAGAAGCCGAAGCATTTCAACAATCAGTTATAAATGCTTTAATCTATGAGTTGAAAGAGAATAATTCAATTAATATTCAGGGATTTGGATCATTTGAAGTACGCGAAAAAAGTGAGCGATCAGTTATAAATCCTATAACTAAAGAGCAGACTATAATACCCACAAAGAAGGCTTTGACATTCAAAGTGAGTTCCGTTTATAAAGAAAAAGTAAAAAATATTCCACGAAAATAACAATTCATGTTTTTTTGAATTGTACAATTAGTTGTACGCGATGAATAAAAAAGTTTCCATACAGGATTTAGCTGCAATTATTGCAGAAAGAACCGGTAATACGAAAAAATTATCCGAAGATTTTTTGCGTGTTTTTCAATCTACCATTGAAGAAGGGTTAGAAAAAGATGGTTTAGTAAAAATCAAAGGCCTGGGTACATTCAAGTTGGTTTGGAATGAACCTCGTCGCAGTGTAAATGTGCAAACAGGTCAGGAGTACATTATTCCCGGGCATAATAAAGTTTCTTTTATACCCGAAGTATTAGTAAAAGAAATAATAAATTCATCGGATACTTTAGAAAAATTTGGCATAGATCCTCTTAAAAAATTAAATGAACAAGCCGAGGAAATTAAAGATATTTTGTCCGATTTACAAAGTATAACTTCTACTAAAGAAACAAGACAAAAAAAATCTCAGTCGGTAAAGAAAGAAAAGCAATCCGAGAAAATAACTATGGCAGGAAAAGAATCAACTCCTGTACAAAAAAAGATAGAATCACCAGAAACTCAGTCGTTAGTTGAAGAAATTGAGGTATTAAAACAAACTGCTACCAAGCGAGAAATTCCGGTAAAAAGAAAAAAGATTCGAATAAAACGCGAGAAACGATGGATCAAACCATTTCTTATTACAATATTTATTGTCCTTTTATTCGGAGCCAGTACCTTTACTGTTTGGTATCTTAATTTAATTCCTGTTGTTTCTGAAAAATTTTTCGCTTTATTCGGTAAAAAAGTAGAAACTTTAGATATTCCAACGACAGAGATTCGCACTAGTGATACAACTTATGTAAGTCCTGTTATAGAGGTCAAAAAACAAGAAATCAATAAGGAAACAAAAGAATTACTTTCTTCTTCTTTAATCTTTGATCAGCCTCGTGTTTATAAATCATTTATAACTACAGTGACTTTGGGTAGAGGAAAAACACTTACTATGATTGCTTTGGAATATTATGGACATAAAAATTTCTGGGTATATATTTATGAAGCAAATAAAGATAGAATTGCTAATCCGAATGCTATTCCTCAAGGCTTCACTGTAAAAATACCAGAACTGCCGGAAGAATTGATAGATAAAAATAATCCGAAGTGTATAAAATATGCCGAAGAATTGGAGAAAAAATATACAGGAAGAGAATAATCTTCTTTAGAATAGTTAAAAAGGTTTTATGAACACATAAAACCTTTTTTGATAAAAATAAAGTTGTTTCGATATAAAATAATTTTGAAGATAAACTCGTTTACTTTTCACTTGTTAATATAAAAAGATATGGATATTCGTGAACTGAACGCCCGCATCGAGCAAAAAAGCTCATTTATAGATTTATTGATGATGGGTATGGACAAAACTATTGTAGGACAAAAACATTTGGTTGAATCACTACTTATTGGATTGCTGGCAGATGGACATGTGTTGCTTGAGGGAGTGCCCGGATTAGCAAAGACATTAGCTATCAAAACTTTGGCAAACCTGATTGAGGCTGATTTCAGCCGCATACAGTTTACTCCCGATTTGCTGCCGGCCGATGTTATCGGGACAATGATTTATAGCCAAAAGACAGAAGAATTTACGATCCGTAAAGGACCTATTTTTGCTAATTTTATTTTGGCAGATGAAATAAATCGCGCTCCGGCAAAGGTTCAAAGTGCTTTACTTGAAGCCATGCAGGAAAGACAAATTTCTATTGGAGATAAAACTTATCCGCTCCCAACTCCTTTTCTTGTATTAGCTACCCAAAATCCGATAGAGCAGGAGGGAACCTATCCGCTGCCTGAAGCGCAGGTTGACCGGTTTATGCTCAGAGTGCTGATTTCTTATCCGCAAAACGAAGAAGAAAAGTTGATTATGCGCCAAAATATGTCGGATAATTTGCTGGAAATTAAGCCGGTGCTTCATCCGAATGATATTACTGAAGCTCGTAAAATAGTGAAGGAAGTGTATTTAGACGAAAAAATTGAAAAATACATTGTCGATATTGTTTTTGCAACTCGTTTTCCTGGTGAATACGGACTTAGTAAACTAAGAAATATGATTGCATTCGGAGCTTCGCCTCGGGCAAGTATCAACTTAGGGTTGGCGTCTCGGGCGTATGCGTTTATCAAACGCCGTGGGTATGTGGTGCCGGAAGATGTGCGTGCCGTGTGCCATGATGTGCTTCGCCATCGTATTGGTTTAAGCTACGAAGCCGAAGCTAATAATGTTACTGCTGAAGAAATTATCAATGAGATTTTGAACGCAATAGAAGTTCCTAAAACAGAGTGAGTTGGCGAGAAGGTAAAAAGCGAGTAAAAATGCTTTCAGTTCTCACTATCTCGCCAACTCACTATCTCCTTTCTAATGATGAAATGGAAACTAACGAATTATTAAAAAAAGTCAGAAAGATTGAGATAAAAACGCGGGGTTTATCCAATCATATTTTTGCGGGAGAGTACCATTCGGCTTTTCATGGGCGTGGTATGACTTTTGCCGAGGTGCGTGAGTACCAATACGGTGATGATGTGCGCGATATAGATTGGAATGTGACGGCACGCTTTAATCATCCTTATGTAAAAATATTTGAGGAGGAACGCGAACTTACCGTTATGTTATTGGTAGATGTATCGGATAGTCGTGATTTTGGCACAGTTAATCGAACCAAGCGGGAACTGATTACTGAAATAGCAGCTACGATTGCTTTTTCGTCTATTCAGAATAATGATAAAATCGGCGTACTTTTTTTTTCCAATAAAGTAGAAAAATTTATCCCTCCGCAAAAAGGGCGAAAACATGTATTACATATTATTCGAGAACTAATTGATTTTGAGCCTGAAAGTAAACAAACGGATATTACTTGCGCGTTAAAATATTTTACCAATGTAATCAAAAAACGATCAACAGCTTTTTTGATTTCCGATTTTATAGATGGAGATTTTTCCGATGCAATCACCATTGCTTCGCGTAAGCACGATTTAATTGCGTTGCAAGTGTATGATAATTTGGAAACGAAATTACCTAATGTTGGTTTACTGAAAACTGTCGATGCCGAAACAGGAAAAGAGCTTTGGATAGACACTTCGGATATTATTTTATGTGAAGTTTACCGGAACAAATGGAATGAAAACCAATATAACTTACAATTATTATTAACCAAAAATAATATTGATACGGTTTCTATCCGAACTGATGAGGATTATGTGAAATCGTTGATGAAATTGTTTAGGATGAGAGTGAGAAAATAAAAAATTATTTTTCTCCTTCAACAATCAATTCTTTTATCATGGCAAAGGCACTCATCGTTGCTTTTTCGATATTTCTATCGCGGTGTTTACCAAAATGAAATTCGCGTGAGATACATTTATCCTTATTGCAAACGGCAATCCAAACGGTACCTACAGGTTTTTCTGGGCTTCCTCCTGCAGGTCCGGCAATTCCGGAGGTGGCTACGGCTATATCTGTGTTCAGGTTTTGCATGGCACTTTTTGCCATTTGCTCTGCAATAGGTTGGCTTACCGTTCCAAATGTGTTAAGATCGTCAGCCGAAACGCCCAACAATTTATTTTTTACTTCATTGCTGTAAGCAACAACAGAGCCTTTAAAGTATTCCGAACTTCCGGCTACAGATGTAATCAGTCTGGCAATATTTCCGCCGGTGCAACTTTCGGCAGTGGCAATGGTCAGTTTATTTTTTCTTAATAAATTTCCAATAATCACTTCGAAAGGCAAATCTTCATCAGCAAAAATAAAAGAACCTATTATTTCGTGTAACTTTTCTATTTGAAAGTTGATTTCTTTTTCTAACTTTTCTTTATCAGATAAAGTTCCTGTTAATCGTAACTTTACCAAACCTAACGAGGGTAGGTAAGCTAACTTAATATAGCTGGGCAATGCGTTTTCCCAATCTGTAATTTTGATAGCTAAAGCCGACTCCGGAAAATTGGCAACCAATAAAGTACGGTGCAACAGGGTAGGAGTGTTAAATGTTTTTTGCAATCGCGGAATGATTTCGTTCACCATAGCCCATTTCATTTCAGAAGGTACGCCGGGCATCGAAACAACTACTTTTTCATTTTTTTCGAACCACATAATAGGTGCTGTGCCAACTTTGTTTTGAATGACAGAACACGATTTAGGAACATAAGCTTGATTTCGGGTTAGTTCATTCATTACATAGGGCATATCCGAAAACATTGTTTCGATATTTTTATAAACTGAATTATCAAAAACCAATTCTGTGTTAAATAATTTACATAAAGTTTGTTTGGTTATATCATCTTTTGTTGGTCCTAATCCTCCCGTAATAAGTATAATTCTAGAGCGTTTTAAGGCTTCATTTATTGTAGAAAGAATCTGGATTTCTTTATCGGAAATCGAAGTGATTTGTTGTATGCTGAATCCCGCTTTATTCAGTTCTTGCGCCATAAATACGGAATTGGTATCTACAATTTGTCCGATCAAGATTTCCTCGCCGATGGTGATGATGTCTACTAACATGGGTTTAGTTCAAGGTTCAAAATATAAAGATTAAAATATAAAGCTATGCTTTATTTATACTAAATGCCAAATTGCGAAGACGCAAAGCCACAAAGAAACAAAATCTTTGCGGCTTCGAGTCTTTGCGGCTTAGTGTTTATAGTACACAAAAACAAAGTTTTCTATAATTAGAAAGAATCTAAATACTCACTTTAGGTACTAAACTAGTAAGCGATTCTATTTTTACAGGTTTTCCGGTATCAATACTGTTACGGGCAGCCACACCGACTAAAATAGCCATTGCTCCGGCGCGTACATCGGCACTTTGTTTGAGAGGGTCGGCTTGGTTTTCGCCTTTAAACAAGTAAGCATGGATGCGCGGGTCGCCACCGCCGTGTCCACCTTCTTCGGGCATTACGCGGATAATTTTTCGTTTACCGAAATTTTTGGTTAAGAAAATTACATCGCCGTCTTCTTCTTCCCATGGTTGGCGTTCTTTAATCCAAGCTTCCAGGCGTCCTTTAGTTCCGTTGAAAGCTATCCGGTAGCCTTCGTATGGCGAGTAAGTAGTAAGCGAATAGCTTACTTGTACTTTATTCATATAGCGAATTTGAACTGCCATTTTATCAAAAATATCAATATCTTCACGATATACGCATCCATCGCGGAAATAACTGTCATATTTTTCATTTTCGGCGTATAATTCCATCAAGCGTTTTTCTTTTGTCAAATCAAAATAAAAATCGCATTCGGACTGATAATTACATAAGCGGCAATTTTTAGCTTTGAACTTTCCGTTTTTTCCATAAAATTCTAATGCTCCATACGAGAATACTTCTTCTGGCTCTGAGCCGATCCACCAATTTAATAAATCAAAGTGGTGAGATGATTTATGTACCAAAAGGCTTCCGCTTTTTTTACGGTAGGCATGCCAACGACGAAAATAATCCGCCCCGTGTTTCGTATCTAAATACCAATGAAAATCAACAGAAGTGATTTCGCCGATTTCACCGGCACGAATCAATTCATATATTTTTGCGCGGTGGGGAGAGTAGCGGTAATTAAAAGTAACAGTTACTTTTTTTCCTGTTTTAGCTTGTGCATCAAGTATTGCTTGACATTTTGCTTCATCGGTCGTCATCGGTTTTTCGGTGATGACATTAACTCCTGCGTTTAATGCTCTAATAATATAATCACTATGAGTGGCATCGGGAGTAGTAACCATTATTACATCAGGCTTTGTTTCTTTGAGCATTTTGTCAAAATCGGTAGCGCTGTAAGTTGGACAATTAGGAATATCCATAACCCGTGTGGCATATTCCATCCGTCCTGGATTTGTGTCACAAAGGCCTACAAAGTCTATGTATTGCTTGTAGCCGGTTTGTACTAATTGTCGTCCCCACATGCCTGTTCCACGATGTCCACAACCTACCATTGCATAGCGGATTTTTTTAGACGATCCTGTTTTTTCGGCAGCATTGGTAAGCGTTTTTCCTAGAGCCGAAGCTGCCATTACACTACCGACAATGGCTCCACTTGTTTTTAAAAAATTTCTTCTGTCCATAAGTATATTATTTTTTAAGTTTCAATAGCTTGTTTGTTTGTTCGTTTTACAATTACGATGCTTAATTCATATAATAAATAAATGGGCATAGATACTAATAGCAATGTAAAAGCATCGGCAGTTGGAGTGATGATGGCAGCGATTATTAAAATTATAACAATACCATGTCGGCGGTATTTACTCATAAATTCGCTTGTTAGAAATCCTAATTTTGCAAAAAGCCATGATAATATAGGTAGTTCGGACATAATTCCCAGCATCAAGGATAACATTAATAAAGTATCTGTGTATGATGTTAGCGAAATCATGTTTTTTACTTCATTACTCACTTGATAAGTTCCTAAAAATCTAAATGATAGAGGAAAAATAAGGAAATAATTGAACAAGATACCAAAATAAAAAAGCAATGATGAAAAAGTTATGACGCTAAATCCGTATTTGCGCTCATTTTCGTATAATGCCGGAGAAATAAATCTAAATAGCTGATATAAAATGTAAGGGAAAGTAAGTAATATGCCCACATAAAAAGACATACTCAAGTGTACAAGAAATTGAGAAGCCAATTGTGTATTAATCAATTCTACTTGAAAACTTTCAGGACAAATTTGAATTATTCCTGTTATTTTTGACAAGTAGCAGAAAAAACGATAAACGATAAAATCGCTTTTTTGTGGTGCTAATATAATATCGAACAACAAATCTTTATTAAGAAATGCAGCCACCATCAACACTAAAACTACAATGAGAATTCGGAAAAGGATTTTACGCAGTTCGTCAAGATGGTCCCAAAATGACAGTTCTTGCTCTTGAGCTTGGCTCATTGCTTATTCTTTATCTTTGTCCGAAGTTGTTTTATCTTTTTTTTCGTCTTCTTCGGTAATTCCGTTCATACCGTCTTTGAAGCTTTTAATTCCTTTTCCGATACCTTTCATTAATTCCGGAATTTTTTTTCCACCAAATAATAATAAAACTACAAGCGCAATAAGTAAAATTTCCCATCCACCAAGATTCATAATAAGTAAATTTAAAGGTTAGTTTTTAGAATGAGACAAAGGTATCAAAATGGATTAAAGTTTCAATAAAAAAATTATCAACAATTGTGGTAGAATTTAAAAGGTAAATTCTATCTTTGTGCCGTTTTGTTAAAAATGAGAGAATATTTTATTAAATATTTGTAACCCAAATAAAATGAACGAAGCGTTTTTTTTAGTCGCATTTATCACAGCTATTTTTCTGGTAATAGTAGCTTTGGTAATAGGCTATTTTGTAGCACCAAAATCATTTAATTCGCAAAAAGGAGAACCTTATGAATGTGGTATTCCAACTCGTGGAAACTCGTGGTTGCCATTCAAAGTCGGTTATTACCTCTTTGCGATTTTGTTTTTAATGTTTGATGTCGAAACCGTTTTTTTATTTCCTTGGGCTGTGGCAATGCATAGTTTAGGTGTACAAGGATTAATTACTGTCGGGTTTTTCATCGTCATTTTGGCATTAGGTCTTGCTTATGCTTGGAGGAAAGGAGCATTGGAATGGAAATAAAAAATATTCATATTAAAAATATTCCCAACGAAGAATTTAACGATAACGAGTATTTAGAAAAATATGTTGATGAACTTCGCAAAAGTGGTGTGAATATCGTTATTGGTAAATTAAGTGATTTAATTAATTGGGGTCGTTCAAATTCGGTTTGGCCATTGACTTTTGCCACCAGTTGTTGTGGTATTGAGTTTATGTGCGTAGGTGCAGCCCGTGCCGATTTTGCCCGTTTCGGATGGGAGGTTACGCGTAACAGTCCGCGTCAAGCCGATGTAGTTTTTGTAGCAGGAACTATTGTGCAAAAAATGGCACCGGTACTTAAACGCCTTTACGATCAAATGGCAGAACCTAAATATGTGATTGCCATGGGTGGTTGTGCTGTTTCAGGAGGACCATTTAGAGATGGATACAATATAGTAAATGGCGTGGATGAAATTATTCCGGTAGATGTATATATTCCCGGTTGCCCTCCGCGTCCGGATGCCGTATTATATGGTATGATGCAATTACAACGAAAAATCAAATTGGAAAATTATTTTAAATTACCTGAAAAACCGGTGATTCATTAAAATAAGTACGCTTTCTCTTCTACATAAAAGAAAAAACTATGGATAACAAAATCTGTCAAAGTTGTGGTATGCCCATGGTAACCGAAGAGCAATTCGGAACAAATCAAGGTGGCAGTAAAAATCAAGACTATTGTGTTTACTGTTACAAAGATGGCTCATTTACTCAACAAATAACAATGGACGAAATGATTAACCATTGTGTACAATTTTTGGATGAGTTTAATAAAGATAACAACCAAAAGTTGACCAAAGAGGAAGCTATTGCACAAATGAAAATTTTCTTTCCTACATTAAAGCGTTGGGCTACCAATTGATTCTTACTTCTTACGGAACAACTAAATTAAGATGAATCAAATAATAAAAAATAAAATCATGTCGATTGCTCCGGAAGCTATTTGGGGTGATGATGCGATTCTTACAGCTATTATTCCTTCGGATAAATTCCGTGCTGTGGCTGAAATTCTGAAAAATGATGCCGAATTGGCATTCGATTACTTGCAAGACCTTATCGGAATGGATTGGGGTGAGTCGTTAGGTGTTATTTACCGCCTGTTTTCTACTGCCAATAATCAATTTCCGTTAATACTTAAAACAAAGATAACCGATAAAGAAAATCCTAAGCTTTTTTCGGTAGCAGATCTTTGGGAATCAGCTAATTTAGCTGAAAGAGAAGTATTTGATTTCTTTGGTATCCGTTTTATCGGACATCCGGGTATGCGTCGTTTGTTCTTGCGTGCCGATTGGGAAGGATATCCGTTCCGTAAAGATTATGATTTGAATTCTAATCCATTGTCGCTCAAAAATCAGACAATTGACGATATGGAAACTGCTCAGGTGCTTACCCTTACTCCTGATGGTACGGTTGGTAGTTCATTTCAATTATTTGGTGAGCAAGAATATGTAGTAAATATAGGACCTCAACACCCTGCTACACACGGAGTTTTACACTTGCGTGTATCGTTGGATGGTGAAACAGTAAAGAAAATTGACCCTAATTTTGGTTATATTCACCGTGGCATCGAAAAGATGTGTGAAGGATACACTTATCCTCAAATACTTCATTTGACTGATCGTTTAGATTACCTTTCGGGTACAATGAACCGCCACGCCGTTTGTCTTTGTGTGGAAAAAGCTCTTGAACTCGAAGTGCCTGAGCGTGCGCATTATATCCGCACGATTTTAGATGAATTAACGCGTATTGCTTCCCACTTACTCGGTTGGGGTTGTATGTGTATGGATATGGGTTCTATCACAGCGTTTGTGTATGGCATGCGCGACCGTGAGAAAATTATGGATATTTTTGAAGAATCAGGCGGTGGTCGTTTAATGTGTAATTATTCGGTTATTGGTGGTTTGAGCAAAGATATTCACCCTAATTTTATCAAAAAAACCAGAGAATTTATTCCATACATGCGCAAAATATTGAAAGAATACCATATTCTCTTTACTAATAACCCGATTGCTCGTGGTCGTATGCGCGATATCGGTTTCTTAAGTAAGGAAGAAGCTATTTCGATTGGTGTAACCGGTCCTGCCGGACGCGCTTCTGGTTGGCACAATGATGTGCGTAAAATAACCCCTTATGCGGCATATGATAAAGTGAAATTCAATGAAGTTACTCGTCCTGAAGGCGGAACTTTCGAGCGTTATATCGTTCGTTTGGACGAAATTGAAGAATCGCTTCAAATCATCGAACAATTGCTTGATAGTATGCCTGATGGCGATTATTGTGCTAAAACAAAAGCCATCATCAAATTACCTGAAGGTGATTATTTCCAACGCGTGGAAAATGCCCGTGGTGATTTCGGTGTATATATTTCGAGCACAGGTGACAAAAATCCATATCGTGTAAAGTTCCGTTCGCCATGTATTCCATTAGTAGCAGCATTGAATCCGACTGTAACTAATGAAAAGTTAGCGGATTTAATTATGATTGGGGCTTCTTTAGATTATGTAATCCCTTGTATTGACAGATAATTCAAAAATGAAATTTATTTTCATTTTAAAAATTAGATATAAATGTTAGATAAAATTCTTTATTACCTCAAAGCGTTATTTTACGATGCAAGTATTATAACGACAGATATAGACACTTGGTTGCATTCTGTGCTGCCTCATTGGGGCGTATTAGCAATCGAATTTGTTGTTGTTGGCGTATTGTTTTTGGCTTTGTATGCAGTACTTGCGTTGATTTTGATTTATGTTGAACGCAAAATTTGTGCCTTCTTTCAATGTCGTATCGGTCCTAACCGTGTAGGAAAATGGGGTTTATTACAAACGGTGGCAGACATGATTAAAATTTTGTTGAAAGAAATTATTAATATCGACCGTAGTGACAAATTCTTATTTTTCATTGCTCCGTTTTTCGTAATTATGGGGTCAATCTTAGCATTTGCTGCACTGCCATTTGGGAAAGGGTTACATGCTATCGATTTTAATATCGGAGTATTTTATTTATTGGCTGTATCATCGTTGGGGATTATCGGTATACTGTTAGCAGGATGGTCGAGCAACAATAAATATACGCTGATTGGAGCGATGCGTTCGGGAGCACAATTAGTAAGTTACGAGCTTTCGGCTGCAATTGCGTTGATGACAATTGTAGTGTTTTCCGGTACTATGCAACTTTCACAAATTGTTGAACAACAAGCTACGGTGTGGAATATTTTTCACGGTTGGGCAGCAATTCCGGCATTTATTGCTTTTGTTATTTATTTGATTGCCGGACATGCTGAAACAAACCGTGGTCCTTTCGACTTGCCTGAGGCTGAATCAGAATTAACAGCCGGTTATCATACTGAATATTCAGGTATTACTTTCGGATTCTATTATTTGGCTGAATATATGAACATGTTCATTGTAGCTGCTATTGCTGCAACTATGTTTTTGGGAGGTTGGATGCCGTTGCATATTCCGGGTTGGGAATCGTTTAACCATGTGATGGATTATATTCCATCAATAGTTTGGTTCTTTGGTAAAGTAGCAGTGTGTGTATTTTTTGCGCTTTGGGTGCGTTGGACTTTTCCGCGTTTACGCATCGACCAACTTTTAAAGTTCGAGTGGAAAATTTTAATGCCGATTGCTTTTGTGAATTTATTGCTAATGGCAGTTTTGACAATACTCTAAAGTTCAAAAATTCAATCATTAGATTTCAAGTTAAAAGACTAGTTAAGAGACATCTTCCGATGGAGAATCTCGTAGTCAATCACTTTCAAATTTTATTAAATATTTAAAACAATCTGATTTTAAAGGAACTAAATACAATAATTAAAAAATAGAGATTCTTGTTCGAAATCAATCTTTTGAATTTTTGAACCTTGAATCTTTGAACAGAAATAACGATGAAGAGTTTTTTTAAATATATAAAAAGCATACTATTAGGTATTTGGAACTTGATTCAGGGTATGAGAATTACCATAATGAACTTTTTCCGTCCGAAAATTACAGAACAATATCCTGAGAATCGTGGCAAAAACGAAATGTTCGAGCGTTTTCGTGGTGAGTTGGTTATGCCTCATAATGCTGCTAACGAACATAAATGTACTGCTTGTGGTATTTGCCAAATGAACTGTCCAAATGGAACGATTACTATTATTTCAAAAATGGAAACGGATGAAGAGACAGGTAAACAAAAAAAGGTTTTAGATAAATATTTTTACGATTTGGGTAGTTGTATTTTTTGCGATTTATGCGTTCGCACCTGTCCGCAAGATGCCATCGAATGGTCACAATGGTTTGAACATTCTGTATTTACACGCTCTAAATTGGTAAAACAATTGAATCAAGAAGACTCAAAATTAGCAGTAAAAGTAAAAGAAACAAAAGAAAATTGACCATTAGACAATTTACAATTTACTATTGAATGTTCATTGTAAATTTAAATTGATAAATAGTAAATGATTTTATGGAAATTACAGCATCACAAATAATATTCGGAATTCTCTCGGCTGTCATTTTAGGCTGTGGGATAATGTCAGTTGTATCTCGTCGAATTTTACGAGCAGCTACTTATTTGCTTTTTGTATTGATTGCTACAGGAGGTTATTATCTGTTACTCAACTATCATTTTTTAGCAGCGGTACAAATATCAATATATGTAGGTGGTATTTTGGTGTTGTTTGTGTTTTCAATATTCCTTACAAGTCAAGTTGGAGAGAAAATGCCTGAAACCAAACTATCGCGTAAAGTAGTTGGACTACTTATTTCGGTTTTTGGTGCCGCATTTTGTTCGTTTATTCTATTGACTCAAAAGTACCCTTATGCGAAGCAAGTAGCAGCTTCTGAAATTGATATGCACGCTATTGGACAATCATTGATGGGTACCGAACGCTTTGGTTATTTATTGCCTTTTGAAGCTATCAGTGTTTTATTGCTGGCTTGTATTATTGGAGGAATTTTAATTGCAAGGAAAAAATAAAGCCCTCTAAATCCCCCGAAGGGGGACTTTACGAAAGGGTAAAGTAAAACAATTTTTTTAAAGAGAATTTAATGTAATTAACAACGCTCTGTCAAGTCCCCTCGGGGGATTTAGGGGCTGAATAATAGAATATATGGTTCCAATGGAATGTTATTTGGTGGTAAGCGCATTGTTGTTTTTTATTGGCGTTTACGGATTTATCACTCGACGCAATATGATTGCCGTGTTGATGTCTCTTGAATTGATGCTCAATGCAGTAAATATCACTTTTGTGGTGTTCAACCGATATTTATTTCCGGGGCAAATGGAGGGAATGTTTTTTTCGTTGTTTGTCATAGGTATTGCAGCCGCCGAAACAGCTATTGCCATTGCAATTATTATTAATGTGTTCCGTAATGGAAAGAAAATTACTACTAGCGAAGTGAAGAATTTAAAATACTAAAAACATGCAATCATATATTATAATAATTTCCATTTTAATTCTTGCCATTCCGGTTTTTAATTTTTTGTTATTAGGATTGGCTGACAGTAAGTTCTCTCATAAAACTGCCGGAACAATTGGTACTATCGGATTATCTATTGTAGCGATTTTGTCGTATTACACAGCATTTGATTATTTTTTCATTTTTGGAAAAGTAGGTGAGGTTTATCAAAAATTTTCTCAAAGTGTTGAATGGCTACGGTTCAACGACACTTTACATATTGATTTAGGTATTTTGCTTGATCCGATTTCAGTCATGATGCTGGTGGTAATCAGTACAGTTTCGTTGATGGTGCATATTTACAGTTTGGGTTATATGCATGGAGAAAGGGGATTCCAACGCTATTATTCTTTCCTTTCGTTGTTCACTTTCTCAATGCTTGGATTGGTATTAGCAACCAACATTTTTCAAATGTATATTTTTTGGGAATTGGTGGGAGTTTCATCATTCCTTTTGATTGGATTCTATTACACTAAGCCTTCGGCTGTAAAAGCAGCTAAAAAAGCATTTATTGTTACCCGTTTTGCCGATTTGGGCTTCCTTATCGGTATTTTAATTCTATCATATTTCACAAATACTTTCGATTTCGGTGCATTGACGGATCCTAATGGTTCTATTATCACTAATCCTGTAAGTGCTACATTTATGGGCTTCTCGGTAATAAGTTGGGCTACATTGCTTATTTTTATGGGGGGTGCAGGAAAATCGGCTATGCTACCGTTACACATTTGGTTACCGGATGCAATGGAAGGACCAACCCCCGTTTCGGCACTTATTCACGCAGCTACGATGGTCGTAGCGGGTGTGTATTTGGTTGCTCGTTTGTTCCCTTTGTATTTCTTCGTTACACCTGATGTTTTGACAGTAGTAGCTTATGTAGGTGCTGCAACTTCGTTATTTGCTGCTGTTGTTGCATGTACGCAAACAGATATTAAGCGTGTATTGGCATTTTCTACCATTTCGCAAATTGCTTACATGATGGTGGCATTGGGGGTTTCAAGTTTTGGTGGACATGATGGTTTGGGGTATATGGCATCTATGTTCCATTTGTTTACACATGCGTTCTTCAAAGCCTTGTTATTTTTGGGTGCCGGTGCGGTTATCCATGCTGTTCATAGCAACGAGATAGGCGATATGGGAGGTTTGCGTAAATATTTACCGATTACACATATTACTTTTTTAATTGCTTGCTTGTCTATTGCAGGAATTCCACCATTCTCCGGCTTTTTTAGTAAAGACGAAATCTTGGTAGCTGCATTCCATCACGATAAAATTTTATTTGTTTGTCAATATCTAGTGGCAGGGTTAACAGCATTTTATATGTTCCGGTTGTATTATGGCATTTTCTGGGGGAAAGAAACTCATTATCATCATACTCCGCACGAAGGTGGTTTAGCTATGAGTGCTCCACTTATTTTTTTAGGATTATTAACCCTTGTGACCGGATTTGTTCCGTTCCACGGTTTAATTACTACAGACGGTGCTTCTTTTGTTGCTCATATTGATTGGGCAATTGCTATCCCAAGTATTTTGATAGGCGTTGTAGGTATTGGAATTGCTACGGTAATGTATAAAAAGCAAACTGATATTCCGGACAGAATTTCAATAGCGCTCAACGGTTTTTATGTAGCTGTAAAAAATAAATTTTACTTCGACGAATTATACCTTTTTGTTACTAAAAAAATAATCTTCAATTGTATTTCAACCCCTATTGCATGGTTCGACCGTAAAGTGATTGATGGATTTATGGACTTCCAAGCTCGTTGGACTAACACTGCTTCAGGTAAAATAAAAGATATGCAATCGGGTAACCTTCAACAATATGTTTGGGTATTTGCTTTGTCTGCTTTAGTTATTGCAGCATTGGTTATTGCTGTGGCAATCTAACTTGTATTAAAATCAGATTTCTTTAACATTAACAATTATAATTAACCACCATAATAAATGAATTTCTTATTTCTTTTCGTACTGATACCGCTGTTGATGATGGGCGGCGTGGTGTTACTTAAAAGTGACAAACAGATAAAGATATTTATGGCAATAGGTTCGAGCCTGTTATTGATATTTTCATTTGTGGTATTGTACCTATTTATACAAGAAAGAGCAGTAAACGATGCCCCAATGTTGTTTACCAGTGATATTACATGGTATGAAGCTTTTAATATTAAATTCTCGTTAGGAGTTGATGGAATTTCTGTTTCGATGCTTATCCTTTCCGCAATTATTGTCTTTACAGGCGTTTTTGCTTCGTGGAATTTAGATTATCAGGTAAAAGAATTTTTCCTTTGGTTTTTATTGCTTTCTATTGGGGTGTTTGGTTTTTTCATCACGGTAGATATGTTTGCCATGTTCCTATTCTATGAAGTTGCTCTGATACCAATGTATTTGCTAATTGGGCTTTGGGGGACAGGACGCAAGGAATATTCTGCCATGAAACTGACTTTGATGTTAATGGGAGGATCGGCTTTCCTATTACTTGGAATTTTGGGAATTTATTTTGGTTCGGGTATAAATTCGATGAATATTCTTGAAATTGCCAAAACTCATATTCCGGAATCAGTACAAAATTTCTTTTTTCCATTCACTTTCTTGGGTTTTGGTGTATTGGGTGCTTTATTCCCATTCCATACTTGGTCGCCTGATGGTCACGCTTCTGCACCGACAGCTGTATCGATGCTTCATGCAGGTGTTTTGATGAAATTGGGAGGTTATGGTTGTTATCGTGTTGCCATCGTACTGATGCCCGAAGCTGCACAAACTTACTCAACTCTTTTCCTTATTTTGACAGGTATTAGTGTTGTTTACGGAGCTTTTGGTGCTATTGTTCAAAAAGATTTAAAATATATCAACGCGTATTCTTCTGTAAGTCACTGTGGATTGGTTCTTTTCGCGTTACTGATGCTAAATACAACCGCAACAACAGGAGCCATTATGCAAATGCTTTCTCATGGATTAATGACAGCCTTGTTTTTTGCATTAATCGGAATGATTTATGGTCGCACACATACGCGTATGGTAGATCAAATGGGTGGATTAATGAAAATTATGCCATTTCTTTCGATTTGTTGGGTTATCGCAGGTTTGGCATCACTCGGTTTACCGGGCTTGAGTGGTTTCGTATCTGAGATGACCATTTTTGTAGGGTCGTTCCAACATGACGATGCCTTCCATCGCGTGTTGACAATTTTAGCTTGTGCTTCTATTGTGATTACCGCTGTATATATCTTGCGTGTGGTGGGTAAAATTATTTTTGGTCCCGTGCAGGACGAACATCATTTAGCATTAACTGATGCTACTTGGCATGAAAGAATTGCTTCTGTAACATTAATTATTTTTATTGCCTTTATTGGTTGTGCACCATTTATAATAACTAATATTTTAGGCATATAATGCACCAAAATCTATTTGAGGTTTTTGATAATATATTTAAGAAAATTACTTATTAGTAAATATAAAGATGAATTTAGACACCTTATTTTTGATGCGAACAGAGTTCTTGATCATTTTTCAAATTGTATTTTTGATTATTTATGATTTGTTCGCGTCCGACAAAACGAAAAAATATACTGATGCGATAGCTTGTACATTATTTTTGGTAAGTACTGTTATAAGTTTTTTGCCGGTATGTTCCGGAACATTTTTCGGCGGCATGTTTGTTTCGGATTCAATGACGGCAATTGTAAAATCATTACTTAATTTAGGTGTGATCTTGGTTTTTTTTCAATCAAAAACTTGGTTGAACGATGAACATACTTTCCACAAAAAATCAGAAGTTTACATTTTGATTCTTTCCACTTTGTTGGGAATGGATTTAATGATTTCCGCCGGACATTTCTTGATTTTCTACATTGGATTAGAGTTAGCATCATTGCCTTTGGTAGCGTTGATTGCTTATAATAAATATTCGTTGGAATCTGTTGAAGCAGGTGCTAAATTTGTTTTAATCGCTGCATTTTCTTCGGCTATGATGCTGTTTGGTATTGCCATGTTATATGGGTCTGCCGGTAGCGAAGGTTTATATTTCGATGTGATGCGCTATACGGTTTCGTTAAATTCGCTTACATTGTTGGGAATGGTGTTTTTCCTTTCCGGCATGGCATTTAAAATCTCGTTGGTTCCTTTCCATCTTTGGACTGCCGATGTGTATCAGGGTGCACCAACCAACATTACAGCTTTCTTGTCTGTTGTTTCGAAAGGTGCAGCTGCAGTTGCTTTGATGCTGGTGTTGTTCAAAGTTTTTGGCGGATTGGCACTTTATTGGGAATATATAGTTTGGGGACTGATTGTTATTACTATTACTATTGGTAACTTATTTGCAATGCGTCAGCGTAATATGAAACGCTTCTTAGCATTTTCTTCTATTTCGCAAGCAGGATATATTATGTTGGGTATTATTGCCGGAACTCCAGAAGGAATGTCGGCTGTATTGTATTATTTGTTGGTATATTTGGTATCGAATATCGGTTTATTCGGTGTGGTTTCGATTATCGAGAATGCTTCTAAAAAACAAAATATAGCCGACTATAGTGGTTTGTATAAAACCAATCCTAAATTGAGCGTAGCGTTGATGTTATTTTTGTTTTCATTGGCAGGAATTCCTCCATTTGCCGGTTTCTTCAGTAAATTCTTCGTATTTATTGTAGCAGCGCATCAAGGTTATTATATTTTAGTTTTTATTGCATTGCTTAATACTGTTGTTTCTTTGTATTATTATTTGTTGGTAGTAAAAGCAATGTTTATTAACCCTAATGATAATGCTATTGCCCCTATAAAAACAGATTGTTATGCAAAAATCGCTTTATGGATCTGTTTGGCGGGGACTATATTTATCGGATTGATAAGTTGTATTTACCAATGGCTTACTACAGGGTCTTTTGGAATAATTTAACTTAAAAAAGAGAGACTTTTTTGATAGTTTTCCTTGTTGTTTTATATTTGTAATTTCAAAAAACATAATAAAAAGAATGAAACTAAATTCTATCTTTTCATTTTTCTTACCAAAAGAAAGCACTTTCTTCCCTTTGTTCGAAGCTTCGGGAAAGTTATTGTCAGAAGCCGGAACTATTTTTATCGAATTTGTTAAAACTACGGATATTGAAGAGCGCCGAAACATCTACAAACGCATCAAAGAAACCGAAAAAAAAGGTGACGGAATTACCAATGAACTTTTCGAAGCTTTGAATGATACTTTTGTAACTCCTTTTGATCGTGAAGATATTCGTATGCTTGCTGATGCGTTGGATGATGTATTAGATTATATCAATGGAGCATCCAAACGAATAGTACTTTATAATCCTGAAGTTTTACCTCAGCAGGCTTTTGAATTAGTAGATATTATCCAAAAAGGCTGCGACGAGATTCGTTCGGCAATGATAGAGTTCAGCAGTTTAAAGACGAAAGGTGAAATTGTTCGTGCTCGTTGTAGTATGATGAAAGAATTGGAGCGTGAAGCCGATGATTTATATGAACATTTTATGCTTGATGTTTTCCAAATGGAAAAAGATGCTATTGAATTGTTTAAACTTACCCAAATTATGAAAGAGTTAGAGCGCACCACTAATTGTGTAAATGATGTGGCTAAGGTGCTGAAAACTATCTTGATTAAATACTCATAAAAAAAGTTAGGAATTTCCGGACAAAATGTTCTTTTTAATTCCTAACTTTTTTCTTTTCTAATTAAATACAAATCAAAAATATGGTTTTATTAATAGTAGTCATTGTTTTAGCTATCATTTTCGATTTTATCAACGGATTTCATGATGCAGCAAACTCTATTGCGACGGTTGTTTCTACCCGTGTATTAACACCAATACAAGCTGTTATTTGGGCGGCTTTTTTTAATTTTGTAGCTTATTTTATAGCAGTACATTTTATGGGTGGTTTTGGCGAGAGTATTGCTAATACTGTTTCAAAAACAGTTAGACCACAATTTATTACAACAGAAATAGTAGCCGCTGGATTGGTAGCTGCTATTATGTGGAATTTGCTCACTTGGTGGTTAGGAATTCCTTCATCTTCATCTCACACACTGATTGGTGGTTTTGCCGGAGCCGCTATTGCCGGGAACAATTTTAATTTTGCAGCAGTTGATGGAGGTACTATTGGTTTTATAGCTATTTTTATTATCGGTGCCCCATTGTTGGGTATGATTATTGGCTTGATAGTTACCATCCTTACTTATCATGTTATGAAAAATGTAAAACCTGCTAAAGCCGACAAATGGTTTAAATGGTTACAATTGGTGTCTTCGGCAGGATTGAGTATAGGACATGGATTAAACGATTCTCAAAAAGTAATGGGGATTATTGGTGCTGCATTAATAGCTAATCAGGCTATACCTGGATTGCCCGACTTTATGAAAATGAGTAGCATGGCTGAAATGCATGACTGGATTCCATTTACTTGTTTTGCCGCAATTGCATTGGGAACTATGTGTGGTGGCTGGAAAATAATGAAGACCATGGGTAGCGGCATTACTAAGATTACATCTGTCGAAGGATTTTGTGCGCAAACAGCCGGCTCTTTGACACTCTTTATCTCTGAAGCTTTGCATGTGCCTGTGAGTACAACACATACCATTACGGGAGCTATTATGGGGGTTGGTTCAGTAAAGCGTTTGTCGGCAGTTCGTTGGGGAGTAACTCGAAATCTTATTTGGGCATGGATTCTAACTATTCCGGTTAGTGCGTTGTTAGCTGCTGCTGTTTATTGGCTAATTCAATTATTTATTTGAATATAAATATAATGAAATAATAAAAGCCAAGATTTGATGATTCTTTCAATTTCTTGGCTTTTAAATGTTTATTAAGGGAATACATATGAGAAGATTGTCGTTTGTATTGTTTTTTTTGATTGGCTTTGAAGCGTTTTTGTTAGCAGGTATATTATCTGATGCTGATGCTTTATTTGTCAAAAGAGATTTTTATGCGGCTAAACTTAAATATGAAATTTTACTTAGGAGTAAACTACAAGATGCTGAATTGAACTATAAATATGGCACTTGTCTTTTTCAATTAGGAGAGTTAGACTCTGCTATTAAGCCATTGACTTTGGCATCAAGGAAAATTGCAATAGCCAATTTTGTATTGGGTGATTTGTATTATCAAAAATATAACTTTGAAGAATCCATTCGGTTTTACAACAAAGCTTTCTTGGCAAGTGATACTTCTGCTATTGTAAGTATTCAAAAAGCTATCGGAAAGGCTGAAAAAGCTCAAAATATGTTGCAATCAGTACAAGAAATACAAATAATAGATAGTTTGGTTGTGTCAAAAAAAGATTTCTTTAATTATTATAAATTGAGCAATGATGCAGGAGAAATATTTGAGGTAGAGTCAGATAGCTTAAACAATAGATTGCTAACAGGTTTTATTACAGAGCGAGAAGATCGTGTATATTTTGCCCAAATTAATGGAGATAATCAGTCGGATTTATTTGCAGTAAGCAAACTTATTGATGGGTGGGCGGATAAAGAGTTGTTATCTCCACAAATAAACACAACAAGTAACGAAAATTTCCCATTTCTTATGCCTGATGGAGTTACTCTTTATTTTGCTTCTGATGGAGAAAATTCAATAGGAGGCTATGATATTTTCGTGAGTCGATACAGTCGTTCCAATAATGATTTTTTAAAACCTGAAAATATAGGTATGCCATTTAATTCTCCATCAAATGACTACCTTTTTGCAATTGATGAAGAAACTAATATCGGTTATTTTGCAACAGATCGAAATCAATTGTCGGATAAAGTTATTATTTATAAGTTTAAGCCTAACGCAACAAAAATATTATTTGAATCAGAAGATATTAATGAAAAAATAGCGGTAGCTCAACTCAAGAAATATTCATTGTCTTTGGATGAAACGATTGAACATTCAAAAGAGTCAGACAATAAAAAAGCTAAGCATGAAATTTTTTTTGTGGTGACAGATAATATTGTTTACACATCTATAGAACAATTTGAAAGTAAAGAAGCACTGACAGCTTATCAGACTGCTCGTATGCTCGAATCTGATAATGTAGAAAGAAAGCGTTTTATAGAACAAAAACGCACGGAATACATCTTAGCAAAAAAAGATGATAAATATAAACAAGAATTATTTCGGGAAATACATCTTTTAGAGCAAGAAATGAATGCTCAAGATCAATCTCCGGAAGATTATTTCAAACTTGCCCGGAAACTTGAATTAGAAGAGAAAAACAAGAAATCTGCTTCTGAAAATTAATTTGTTTGGGAACCTTTATTTGAAGTACATTAATCGAAGGCTAATTAGTACAACCACTAACATTACACCAACATCAGCAGCTATTGCAAAGACCAGGTTACTATATCCTAGAAATGCTAAAAGGATAAACAACACTTTTATGGCAATGGCTCCAATAGTATTTCGTTTGATGGTTTTTACTGTTTGACGACTTAATCTGATTAAGTAAGGAATTAGCGATAATTTATCGTTCATTAATGCAATGTTGGCAATTTCGATGGCCGTATCGCTACCGGCTGCACTCATTGCAATACCTACAGTTGATTCGGCTAAAGCGGGCGCATCGTTAACTCCATCGCCAACCATAGCAACAGCTTTGTTGTTTTTTCGTAGCTCTTTTATAACCATTGCTTTATCTTGTGGCAATAATTCTCCGTGAATATTGTTTATTCCTACTAAAGCTGCGATGTAATGGGCTGCTTTATTATTGTCTCCTGTAACCATTATCGGCTCCACATTTAGTTCTTTCAATTTTTGTATAGCTTCGGCACTGTCAGCTTTTATTTCATCTGTCAATGCTATGATACCTCGTATCTCATCATCGCAACTAACGGCAACACAAGTTTTTCCTTCTTCGGCAAATTTTTCGACCATATTTGTTACTTCTTTTCCAAATGGATGGTGTTGTTCTATGAAATCTAATTTTCCTACTAAAACGGTTTTATTATCGCATACCAGACAGTTTGATTTAGCGCCTTGTCCTACTACACTTTCAAAATGATTGGTTGTGTGTGGTTTGTAGCCTTTTTCTATTGAAGCATTCACGATAGCTTGTCCTAAAGGATGTTCCGAAAATAATTCAGTACCTGCACTGCAAGCTAACACTTCTTCTATATCATTATCATTAAATGGAATAATATCCGAAACTATAGGTTTTCCATAAGTAATTGTGCGTGTTTTATCCAATCCTATGGCAGAAATATTAGCCATTGCTTCTAAGTATTTTCCTCCTTTAATCAGAATTCCTTTGGTAGAAGCATTTCCTATTGCTGCATAAATAGCTACCGGCGTAGAAATAACCAATGCACAAGGACATGAAATAACCAAAAGAGTTATAGCTTGGTTGAGCCAATGATTTGTGTTCCCACCTAAGATAAAGGATGGAATTAGAAAAAGGGCTACAGCCAAAATGATAACGATAGGTGTATATATTTGTGCAAATCGTTGAATGAATTTTTGAGCATCCGATTTTTGGCTCTGAGCTTTGTAAGTCAGTTCTACTATTTGTGCGAAGGTTGTATCTTTAGCTAGTTTAGTCGATTTTATTTTGATAAAACCGTTTTGGTTAAGAGTTCCTGCAAAAACCGTGTCGTTTACATTTTTTTCTTTGGGAATCGGTTCGCCGGTAATGCTCGACTCATCTATTGCAGTAGATCCGGCCTCTATTACTCCGTCAATAGGTATTAAATCATGAGGTTTTACCAATACAATGGTTCCAATTTCAATTTGTTCAATAGGAACAACTTCGCCTGTTTCTTCGAGCGTGGCAACTTTAGGCGTATTGTTTACTAAATCATTCAGAGCTGACATGCTGTTATCAATTCCAATATCTTCAAGTTTTTCTCCTAATACATAAAGTACAATAACAACCGCCGCCTCCGGATATTCTTGTAAATAGAATGCAGCACAAACAGCAATTAACATTAATAGATTGATACTTCCGATTTTTAATCTTAATAATGATTTTATTCCGCTCCAAAGAACCTCATAACCGATAGTTATTATAAATGCACCGTATATAAAAGGGGCGTACGGCATAGGAATATTAATGCCGGTGATGGATAAAACTTCAAGTGTAACAGATAAAAATACAGCGACTAGTAAAAAGATAAATTTTTTATCGTTTAATGGTAGTTTCATTTTATTTATGATATTTTTTTATGATGAACAAAAATAGAAATTTTTATATTGCAATCGTATTGCAAATAAAAAAGATTCGTTGCATTTAACACAACAAACCTTTTTGTAAATTTTATGAAGTAATTATCCTAATCGACTTATTTTATGTAATTTTTCTTCATTTATTATTTTTATTTTTTTACCATCTAAAGCAATGATCTTTTCGGAAGCAAAAATAGCTAAAGTACGAATAGCGTTGGCAGTAGTCATATTGGAAAGACTGGCTAAATCTTCTCTAGCTAAATAAATATTAATAGTGGCTCCATCGGTTTCCATTCCGTAGTTGTCTTTAAGGGTCAATAATGCTTCTGCTAAACGACCTCGTACATGTTTTTGAGTTAGTGTTACGATTCGAGCATCAGAAGCACCTAAATCGGCAGCTAAGCGTTGTATAAAAGAAAATGCCAATTTTGCATTTTCCGTAACAAGTTTAGAAATAACTTGTAACGGGATCATATAAATAGCACAAGGTTCAAATGCTCGTGCGCTCGTATTGTATCCTTTGTAGATTCCTTCGGGAGCAAAAATGGCACGATAACCGAAATACTCGAAAGGTTTTAACAAACGCATTATTTGACTTCTTCCGCCAACGCCTGCTTTGTATATTTTTACTTTGCCTTTCATCAAAATCATCATATGTGTAGGTGTGTCACCTTCGTGGTGGATGATCTCGTTTCGTTTAAAGTGCTCTAATTTGATATTCGCTTGCAAATAAATTTTCTGATCTTCGTTGAGAACTCCCCAAAAATCAGTAACTTCATTTATGCTCGGAATTTGTATTGTAGTCCTTCTTGCCATTATTTTATGCTGAAAAACATATTTTATGGGGCACAAAATTAATTATTAAATTCAACATAACTAAGAAAATACGCAAAAAAATATGTTTAATAACATAATTTTTTAATAAAAATCCCTCGAAATGAAAATTTCGGGGGATTTTTCAAATATTTATTGAGATTCTCTATTGTATAAATGTTCCGTCTTCTTTAAATAACGCTTTCATTTCCATCTCTTTTCTCTCAACTTCAACAAGATAAAAACATTCTGTTCCTTGGTAAATTTTATCTACATCTTCAATACGATATTTGGGAAATTTATTTGCAACACTATTTTTTACAACTTCAGGTAAATCTGATTTATGTAAATCAAAAGAATAGTAAATTAAATTTCCTTTCTCATCATAGTACGCTTTATAGTCTGTAGATTTAATTTCAAATTCAACTTTGTAAATGTTGTTTGCATTTTCCCACTCAATGTCTTGTGCTTTAGGAAAATCAGTTATTAATTTTTGCTGTAGTATGGCAGATGGGATTACATCTTTTGATAAAGCGGCTTTATATCCGGCAATCATTTGTGCTATTTGCTCGTTTGAATATATTTTACTGATGGTTGGTGTAGGGGAGGACGAACAAGCAGTTATGCTGATTCCTGCAAGAAAAAGTAGCAAACACAAATGTCTTTTTAAGAAAATTGATTTTTTCATAATCGTAAAATTTATGAGTTTCTAAAAATTAAAAATAGACTTTCTGAAACATAATGTTTTTCAGGCAGATAATTTTTTTATGGAAATTTGGGGAATTTTTTAAAATTAGGATCTCTTTTTTCAAGGAATGCATGTTTTCCTTCTTGAGCTTCTTCCATTAAATAGTACATCAAAGTGGCATCTCCTGCAAATTCCATCAATCCGGCTTGTCCGTCGAGTTCGGCATTAAGCCCTCGTTTTATCATGCGCAAAGCAGTATGGCTGCGTTGAAGCATTATTTCACACCATTCTACAACTGTATCTTCAAGTTGTTCAATAGGAACTACTTTATTTACCAATCCCATTTCCAATGCTTCTTGAGCTGTGTATTGCTTGCAAAGGAACCATATTTCACGCGCTTTTTTTTGCCCTACTATTCGTGCCAAATACGAAGAACCGAATCCGGCATCGAAACTGCCTACTTTAGGACCTGTCTGCCCAAAAATGGCATTTTCGGATGCAATGGAAAGATCGCAAACTACATGCAATACATGTCCTCCACCAATAGCAAAACCGTTAACCATTGCCACAACCGGCTTTGGCAATGAGCGTATTTTTTTATGTAAGTCTAACACATTAAGGCGTGGTACTCCATTATCATCAATGTATCCGCCAAGTCCTTTTACCTTTTGGTCGCCACCGGAACAAAACGCTTTGTCTCCTTCGCCGGTAAGTACTACTGCACCTATATCCATGCGTTCACGACAAATTTCGAAAGCGTCTAATAGTTCATTTATCGTTTGCGGACGAAAAGCATTGCGCACCTCAGGACGGTTGATAGTAAGTTTAGCTATGCCGTTGTAAAATTCAAATTTAATATCGGTATAATCTTTTATTGGAGCCCAATTTCTCATAAAATAGTTTAAGGTTTAAAGTTCAAGGTTTAAAGTGTTATTTATATTTTATTTTTTTTCAATTTTTATAATAATATTTCAGGTGAAATTTAAAGCCTAAAACATTGAACTTTAAACCTTTGAAATTAATTAGAATCTGGATTCGATAATATTCCAATTAACAATATTCCAAAGCGCATTCAAATGGTCAGGACGACGGTTTTGGTAGTCCAAATAATACGCGTGTTCCCACACATCAAAAGTCAGAATAGGAATAAGACCTTTAGTCATTGGATTTCCTGCGTTACTTTCTTTCACAATATCAAGACTTCCGTTAGCCGTTTTTACCAACCAAGCCCATCCGGAGCCGAATGTGCCTACACCGGCAGTTACAAAATCGGTTTTAAACTGCTCAAATGAGCCGAATTTCGCATTAATAGCGTCAGCTAATCTTCCTTTGGGAGCGCCACCACCTTTCGTGCTAAATTGATTGAAATAAAAAGTGTGGTTCCAAACTTGAGCGGCGTTATTAAAAATAGCACCGTCTGATTCTTTGATAATTGTTTCCAAATCGGCGTTTTCGAATTTAGTGCCTTGGATTAAGTTGTTCAGGTTAGTTACATACGCTTGATGATGTTTTCCATAGTGAAACTCAATAGTTTGTTCGGAAATAATTGGCGCCAATGCATTTTTTGCATAAGGCAGTTCAGGCAAAGTAAATTTCATAGTTAATAAAGTTTTTAGTTAGACTTTTCTGAATGAACAAATGTAGTTGTTTTTTTATTATAAAATGCCAAATCAAGTGTATTTTTCATTAAGTTGATACTTTAAATTCAAAGTTAGTCTTAATTTTCACTTGAATATTTTTATATCTTTGTGCTTTCCTCAGAAAATATAAACTTACGATGAAGAAATTTCATTTTAAAACCTTTTTCAAAAAGGTAAAATTTAAATACAGAGTTTCCATATTAAACGAAAATACATTAGAAGAAACATTTTATATTCGTCTTTCTCGCCTGAATGTATTTTTGGTGGTTTGTTCATTTTTTGCCATAGTTTTTTTATTGAATTCGGTACTTATTATTACTACCCCTTTAAAATATTTTTTACCCGGTTATGCCTCTTCTGATGAGCGTATTGAGATTATTAATAAAAGTATCAATATAGATTCTATTGCCGATGTAGTGTCCAGACAGAGTGAATATATCGAATTGCTCACACAAATTATGTCTGGAGATATTAAAGTAG
The DNA here is from genome assembly GCA_964546015.1 of uncultured Paludibacter sp. Taxonomy (GTDB): domain Bacteria; phylum Bacteroidota; class Bacteroidia; order Bacteroidales; family Paludibacteraceae; genus JAFGVL01. The sequence goes on along the minus strand of CAZJHO010000003.1, from coordinate 85,881 downwards.
AAAAGGTGGTGCCGTTAGATTCTCTTATGTTGGCAAAAAAAGAAGATTTGTTGTTGAAAAAAACGAAATCAGAACAACGCTTTTGTCAAAATTTCGAAAAAGAAGAGCAATATAATTTGAGTGTTTTAAGTGTAGCGCCTAAGGGTCAAAGCGAGTTTGTGTTTTTTAAGCCGGTTAAAGGTGCTATTTCACAAAAATACAATCCAATCAAAGGAATATACGGAATTAAGATAAGTACAGCAAGTAATCAGAATGTGGTTTCGGTACTCGAAGGTACGGTGATTAATGCAAATTTTACGATTGATGAAGGGTATGTCATGACTATTCAGCACCCTAACGATTTTATTTCGGTATATAAAAACAACTCTCAATTGTTAAAAAATATCGGAGCACAAGTAAAAGCAGGTGAAGGAATTGCCATTGCAGGAAATGTAACAGATAAAAATATAAATCCGTATTTGCATTTTGAGCTTTGGCAAAAAGGAAAACCTGTAAATCCTGAGGAATACATTATCTTTTAACATGAAAAAAAACATAACCATACTTGGTTCTACCGGTTCGATAGGAACACAAGCTTTAGAAATAATAGCCGAAAATCCGGATAAATTTGAAGTGTATGCACTTACGGCTAATAATAATGCAGATTTACTTATTCAACAAGCAAAAGTATTTAATCCCGAAATTGTTGTTATAGCCAATGAAGACAAGTATTCTCAAGTAAAAGAAGCTTTACAAACCTTACCAATAAAAGTATTTGCAGGAAAAGAAGCAATTTCACAAGTTGCCGAAATGGAGCCGGCACACATAGTCCTTACCGCCATGGTTGGCTATTCGGGATTGAAACCTACTATCAGCGCTATTAAAGCAAAAAAGACGATTGCTCTTGCCAATAAAGAAACCCTTGTGGTAGCAGGCGAATTGATAAATCAATTAGCTGCCGAATATAAAACTTCAATTCTACCTGTAGATTCCGAACATTCGGCAATATTTCAATGTTTAGTGGGAGAAGATTTTAGTTCGATAGAAAAAATAATACTGACCGCTTCGGGTGGACCTTTTCGTTCCAAAACCCTTGAAGAGCTTGCTACCGTAACTAAAGCACAGGCGTTGAAGCATCCTAACTGGAATATGGGGGCTAAAATCACCATAGATTCAGCGAGTATGATGAACAAAGGTTTTGAAGTTATTGAAGCGAAATGGCTATTCGGGTTGAGATCGGAGCAAATCGATATAATTGTTCATCCGCAATCCATAATTCATTCGATGGTGCAATTTACCGATGGGTCAATCAAAGCACAGATGGGATTACCAGATATGAAATTGCCGATTCAATATGCATTCGGTTATCCGGACAGAATACAAAATAATTATCTCCGGTTAAACTTTGAAGAATACAGTACGCTTACTTTCGAAAAACCAGATAAAAAGCGTTTTCGTAATTTAGCATTTGCTTATGAAGCTATGCGTATAGGTGGTAATATGCCGTGCATTCTTAATGCAGCTAATGAGGTTGTAGTTGAGGCATTTTTGAAAGAAAAAATCGGATTTATGCAGATGAGCGATATTATTGAGCAAGTCATGCAAAAAGCATCGTTTATAAAAACACCTGCTTATGAAGATTATGTGGCTTCGGATTGCGAAGCACGAAGAATTACTATAGGAATGATTAACTAATAAATAAATCAACATAATGCTGATTCGTATCATACAATTGCTTTTTAGTCTTAGTATTTTGGTTTTCATTCACGAATTTGGACATTTTCTTTTTTCCAGATTGGCTAAAGTTCGTGTCGAAAAGTTTTATTTATTTTTTAATCCTTCGTTTTCATTAGTACGAGCAAAAAAGGTAAATGGCAAATGGAGTTTTCGTTTTTTTGCCCAAAATTTAAAATCTCTTTCTACACCTGTTATTGACTACAAAGGCAATCATGTTCAAGACGAAAACGGAAAATTCCTTTATAATACTATTGATATAAATACACTACCAGAAGATGATTGGCGCAAATATCCCGATAATACGGAGTTTGGTATAGGGTGGTTACCACTGGGAGGTTATTGCAAAATTGCCGGTATGGTGGATGAGTCGATGGACAAGGCGCAATTGGCAAGTGCACCAAAATCCTATGAATACCGTACCGTAAGCGTCTGGAAAAGATTACCCATAATTACAGCAGGCGTTGTTTTTAATTTTTTATTAGCTTTATTTATTTATGCTACTGTGCTTTTTGCTTGGGGAGAAGAATATATTCCGCTGAAAAATTACAAGGCAGGATTTGAATTTAGTCCTGCAGCACAAAAAGTAGGATTTAAAAATGGAGACAAATTGTTTTCAGCAGATGGAAAACGACTAGAAAGGCTCGATGAAGAGAACTTTCGAGCCATTTTAGGAGCAAAAGAGATTACTGTTCTAAGAAATAATAAACCGGTTGAAATACAAATCCCTGCTGATTTTTTTGAGAACATAGTTTTTAATAAAGAATATTTTTTAGTTCCACGATTGCCTTTTGTTGCAGATAGTATTGTTTCGTTCTCGCCTGCACAGAAAGCCGGATTCCAAAAAGGCGATAGTTTAGTGGCGATAAATGATACTACTTATTATTCTTTTTTTGATTTTGCTAAAACCGTAAAAAGTCATCCTTCCGAACTAATTTCTGTGAAATTTTACAGAAATAGAGTTTTACAACAAATAGAAGTGATACCTGATTCTACCGGTATTGTGGGGATTTATCCTCGTTCATTTAGCGATTTGTTTGGAACGCAGAAAGTTTCTTATACTTTTTCGGAGTCTATTCCCATAGGTATATCGAAAGGAATTAAAAAATTAACAGGTTATGTAAGTGATTTTAAATATATCTTTAAGTCTGATGGATTAGAGAATTTAGGCGGATTTAAGAGTATTGGCATGTTATTTGACTCCGAATGGAACTGGAAATCATTTTGGGAGATGACGGCATTTTTGTCTATCATTTTGGCATTTATGAATATATTGCCGATACCCGGATTAGACGGTGGACATTTATTGTTCCTTTTGTATGAAATGATAACCGGACGAAAACCAAGTGATAAATTTTTACAAAAAGCACAGTTAATAGGAATGGCTTTTTTATTGGCATTGATGATTTTTGCAAATGCAAATGATTTTCTCCGTTAAAAAAACTATTTTTGCGAGGCTTATTTTTTATTGAAAGAGAAATTAAATCTAAATATAATTACATTTTCCAAATGAAAAAACATATCTTGACCATCTTTTTTGCAGGAATTTTAACTCTAAACGGATATACCCAATCTACTAATTATGTAAAAGAAAGATCGACAATAGAACTAACAAAATCAACTTTCATTGAACGAGTTGTTAATTATACTCAGTCCTCAGAATGGAACTATATTGGCGATAAACCTTGTATCATTGATTTTTATACTACCTGGTGTGGTCCATGTAAGCGTTTAGCTCCTATTTTAGAGGAAATTGCTTCTGACTATAAAGGTAAAATCTATGTGTATAAAATAGATGCCGAAAAAGAAGTCGAATTGGCTAGATTATTTGGAGTAAGAAGTTATCCCACTTTGATATTTTGCCCTAAAACAGGAAGTCCGGCTATAGCTACAGGTTTACAACCTAAAGAAAACTTAGAGAATTTAATTAAACGATTGTTATTACCCGAAGAACGAGATTCTTTGACAAAATAAAAATAGATTTACTATTTTTTAAAAACGCCAAGCTTTATTTAGTTTGGCGTTTTTATTTAAGATCAAGGTTTAGTTTGTGTTTAAGGTGAATAATTTGTAATTTTGTCAGGTTTTTCTGACGAAATAGCAGAATTGTAAATTTATATGTTTGATATTCAATCTATAAAACGACGATTTGGTATAGTAGGGAACTCTTCTTTACTTAATCGGGCCATAGAAGTTGCTGTTCAGGTAGCTCCGACAGATTTATCTGTGCTTATTACCGGTGAAAGTGGAGTAGGTAAAGAGAATTTAGCTCAAATTATACATCAATACAGCCGTCGTAAACATGGACCTTATATTGCTGTTAACTGTGGCGCCATTCCTAAAGGAACTATTGATTCCGAATTATTTGGTCACGAAAAAGGTTCTTATACCGACGCCAAAACCGAACGAAAAGGGTATTTTGAAGTAGCCGAAGGCGGTACTATCTTTTTAGATGAGGTAGGAGAATTACCTTTTGATGTGCAGTCGAAACTGTTGCGTATCCTTGAAACAAGAGAGTATATGCGAATTGGGTCCTCTATAATTCAAAGGTCAAATGTTCGTATTGTTGCTGCGACAAACTTGAATATGGAAGCTGCTGTGCGAGACGGTCGTTTTCGGCAGGATTTATATTACCGTTTAAATACAATACCTATTTGGATTCCGCCACTTCGTGAACGAAAAGAAGATATTTTATTGTTATTCAGAAAATTTGCTTCTGATTTTGGTGAAAAATATCAACGACCACCTTTGCGTCTGACCGAAGATGCTCAGCAGATGTTGGTAAATTATTACTGGAACGGAAATATTCGTCAACTTAAAAATATAGTTGAACAAATATGTGTGATAGAACAAAGTCGGGATATTAATGCCGAAATTTTACATTATTATTTGCCTAATCATGAAGTGCAGAGCTTGCCAACTCTATATAATAATAGTAGAGCTACAGCAAATGAAAAATCGTTTAACAGCGAACGAGAAATACTTTATCAAGTACTTTTCGATATGCGTAAAGATATGAATGATTTGAAACGACTTGTGCATGATATTATTGATAAGCAGAATATAAATATTTCCACTGAATCGCTGGAGAATAATTATTCATCATTTATGCCTAATGATGCTGTATTAATGTCTCCTTCTACATCTAATAACACTATCAAAATAGCCGGTTCAAATATACAAGATACCGAAGAATATGTAGAAGAATCATTATCGTTGCAAGATGTGGAAAAAGATGTAATCAAAAAAGCATTGGAAAAACATCGTGGAAAAAGAAAATATGCTGCTCAAGATTTAAATATCTCAGAACGAACATTATATAGAAAATTAAAAGAATACGGATTAGAATAAAATATGAAAAAAAGAATAATAAGTTTTACCGTTATTTTATTTGTATTGTTTTCCTGTTCGATTTCGTATAAATTTAACGGTGCTTCTATTGATTACACTAAAACAAAGACGATAACGATTAAAGATTTTACTAATCTGGCTCCGTTGGTAAATCCATCTTTAGCACCTGCATTTAATGAATCTTTACGGGATGTATTTGCCAAACAAACTCGTCTTCGTCAAATACCTAGTAATGGTGATATGCAAATTGAAGGAGAATTTATAGCCTATGATGTAATACCTATGGCTATTCAGTCTGATGCCATTTCTGCAGAAACAAAACTTTCGGTTACCGTAAAAGTTCGTTATACAAATAGAGTTACGCCATCAAAGAATTTTGAGAAACCATTTACTGCTTTTCAAACATTTTCTAACACACGAACCCTTGCTCAGGTGCAAGATGAACTATGTCGTCTAATAATTGATGAACTAACGGATATTATTTATAATCAAACCGCTTCGGATTGGTAAATTAATTTTTTTTTTTCAAGAAAAATTGTTTCCTTTGCAGACCTTTTTACATAGAAAATATAATCAACCTTATATAAAAAATTGTTATGCTTAACTTATTAATCGTATTAATTATCATTGCTGCTATTTTATTAATAATTATTATATTAGCTCAAAATCCTAAAGGTGGAGGCTTAGCACAAGGCTTTTCTTCTTCCAATCAATTTATGGGAGTGCAGAATACTAATAAATTTTTAATGAAAGCAACTTGGACTTTAGTCGGATTCATTGTAGCCGCAAGCATTATTACAGCAGGGCTTTCTATTCCGAATGAAACAAATGCAGAATCAGAGTCGTCAATTATTAATACGATTCAACAAACAACAACTGGTGCCCCTAATGCGGCTTCTTTTCCTCAAAGTACTCCAGTTGCTCCTGCAGAATAATATTAATGAATATAAATTAAAACGACGAGTCTTTGAATGTAAAGACTCGTTTTTTTATTATCGTAAATGAGCTTAGAAGAAATATTAAAATATAGAAAAATAAAACCAACAGCAATGCGTATGTTGGTTTTAAAAGAGTTGCAGAAACAACCTTATGCCATTAGTTTATCCGAATTAGAATCATTCTTTGATAAAGTGGATAGAGTAACATTGTTTCGTACTTTAAAAACATTTCAGGAACACCGGTTAATTCATCATATTGATGATGGAACAGGAGTGGCAAAATATGCTTTATGTAGTAATGATTGTGACTGCAATCCGGATGAGTTGCATGTTCATTTTCGTTGTGAAAAATGTCAGAAAACTTATTGTCTTACAGAAACAGTAATACCTAATATTAGTTTACCGATCAATTTTAAATTGAACGAAATAAATGTTTTGATAAAAGGGTTATGTGATAAATGTTCTGGATAACAAAAACGCCACAGAAAAATATGACTCTGTGGCGTTTTTGTTATTATAGTTACAACATTGGTACAATTGTAATCAATAATCCGGCAATAATTGCCGACGAAATAACCCCGGTAATATTAGCCCCTAATGCATCAGGCAAAATGATAGCATCCGGATTTACTCTGCTTACTTCCTTTTGAACAACTTTAGCTGTTGTTGGCACACAACTTACAGCTGCAATTCCGATAGCCGGATTGAATTTTCCTTTTTTGATAAAGAACATAACATAACCACCTATAATTCCGCCAACACCGGAGAAGAAAAGAGCTAAAATGCCTAACAAAAGCAATTTCAATACTGTTGGATCGAGTAGGAGATGAGCCTCACAAAGTATTCCTAACAATATGCTAAGCATAAAAGTAGAGCCATACAGTAATGGTCCTTGTATAAAATCTAAAATATTCTTTAAGCCGGATTCTTTAATTGCAATTCCCATGAATAAAGAGAACATTAAAGGTGATGCAACAGGAAACAATAGGCAAAGCACCAAACAAAGCACTACAGCCATCATCAGTTTAACACCAGTCGAAATGGGTTTAGGTTCTTTTTTAGGTGCTTCGGCTTTAATACCTCTATATTTTTTAGGAACAGTAGCACGAATCAAATATGGATATCCACCATAAGTCAAGCCTAAATAAAGATAAGCTACGACTGTAATTGGCACGAATAATTTAGGAGCTAATTGTAATGAGGTAAAAAGTACCATTGGTCCATCGGCACCACCTACAGTTGCTACAGATGCAGCTTCATTAAGATTAAGTCCCATGTATACAGCAATTGGTATAGCGACAAATGTTCCTAATTCGGCAAACAAAGCTAAAGTCATACTCGTAAATGGGCGCCGAAGAATATAACCAATATCAAGTAGAGAACCGATTCCCATGAATATAAAACAAGCGATAAGTCCATTGCTAAATGCAAAAGAATATACAGGTTGCAACCAATCAATCTGCATAACTTGTATTAAAGTATCAGTATCTTCCAATAAAGGGTCAACGAATAAGTTCCCCATCGTTCCGTCGGGCATGATCATCACACCGGCATTAATAGCTACCATGCCTAATCCCATCGGAATCATAAGCAGAGCTTCTAAAACACCTTTGTATCCAAGGTAAACAAGTAATCCACCTAATCCGATAAGTCCTAAACGAGTAAAGGCAATTACCGAGTCATCTAGAAAGAAAGATGATATACCCTGAAAAAGATTAGATAAGAAATTTATATCCATTATTTATACTGTTTTTATCGGTTTTTATTATGCTTTGCTTTTCGCTTCTGTTGTTTCAAATTTTTCTCACTTAACATTTGTTTCATATCGCGGAATGATTGACGGCTTCTTTTCTTTTTAGGATGGATGTTAGATGAGTTATACAATAGCCAAATGATACCTGCTACCAACATGCCGATTGCAGCTGATAGTACATAAATAAGGAGTGTTATATATACTATTTTCATGAAGATGTAAAGTTTATTATTCCACTTCAAACATAATATCGCCTTCCATCACTGTTTTTCCTTTGGCAATATGAATAGCTTTAATTTTTCCGTTTTTGTCCGAATTAATAATATTTTCCATTTTCATTGCTTCCAGGCAACATAGTTTTTCGCCTACTTTAATCTCTTTCCCTTCATATACAAAAACATCCAAAATAATACCCGGAAGTGGCGATTTGATTGTACTAACACCACTTGTAACTACTTTTTCTTGCGCCGTGATTTTCTTTTCTGCAGGTGTAATATCTGTAGAAGGAACTGTTTCGGTCACAACTAATTTAAGCGTTTTATTAACCGGTTCAAGTTGTTGAGAGGTTTGTACGGAATAAGTGTATCCGTTTACTTCTACTTCGGCGTTATCGTTAGAAACCGAAAGGATGTTTACATCGTATTCGTTTCCGTTTATGATAAAAGAAAATTGTTTCATATCAATTAAACAATATTAATTCGGGCATTACCGACGAGGGTTCTGCCGTAATGTATAAATTTTAGAATTCCAAGGAGAATAGATTTTCGAAACCCGTTGTAATGTTGTTTTGAAATCTTCCTTTCGGTCGATTTCTTTCTTGTAAAAATAAAGCGCCAAAGCGATAGCGGCGGCTTCTTCTTCGTGTATTTCGTGATCTAAGCTTTCTACCTCTTGTATAACAACAGGTGCTGGTATAGTTTCTTCTTTAGTTTTTTTTCCGTTTAATATTTTATTTGTTCTATATAAAAAATAAAAGAAAAGCACTACTGCAATGCTTATTATTATCCATAAATAAATAGACGAAGGTTCTTTTTCGCTATCTAAAATATGGTGAATTATATTTTTATTGGCTTGTAAAAACATATCGTTAGTTTAAAATTTAAGGTTCAAAATAAGATATTGTTTATTATAATGGTAAATTCGAATGTTTTTTAGGCGGATTCAATACCTTCTTGGTTGATAAACTTTGGAATGCTCTAATGATGCGAAAACGAGTTGTGCTTGGTTCGATAATATCGTCTATATAACCGTATTTAGCAGCTACATACGGATTTGAAAATTTTTCACGATATTCAATTTCTTTTTCTTCGATAAATTTTTCGCGTTCCTCTTCATCGGTTATTTTGGCAATCTCGCTGCCGTACACAATTTCGATTGCGCCTTTTCCACCCATTACTGCAATCTCAGCCGAAGGCCAAGTATAGTTTACATCGCCGCGCAAGTGTTTGGAACTCATCACATCATAGGCTCCGCCATAAGCTTTTCGCAAGATAACAGTTACTTTGGGTACAGTTGCTTCGCCGTATGCATAAAGCAATTTTGCCCCATGTAAAATAATACCACCGTACTCTTGCGCTGTTCCCGGAAGAAATCCCGGCACATCGACCAAAGTGAGTAAAGGGATATTGAATGCATCGCAGAATCGGACAAAACGGGCAGCTTTGCGTGAAGCATTGATATCCAGTGTGCCGGCAATATAATTTGGCTGATTGGCAATGATGCCTATTGATTGTCCGTCGAAGCGGGCAAATCCGCAAATGATGTTAGGCGCATATAATGATTGTATTTCCAAAAACTCCGACTCATCTACTAATGAAAGAATTACTTCTTTCATATTATACGGTTTGTTAGGATTATCAGGAATAATGCTATTTAGTTTCTCGTCAACCCGAGTAGCGCTGTCTGTAGAAACTTGTAGTGGAGTATCTTCCAAATTATTTTGTGGAAGATAACTCAATAGTTTACGAATAAGCAAAATGCCCTCTTGTTCGGTTTTTGCAACAAAATGTGTAACACCTGATTTAGTGGCATGTACAAATGCTCCGCCAAGTTCTTCGGTGGTTACTTCTTCGTGAGTAACGGTTTTTACCACTTTTGGTCCTGTTACAAACATGTAGCTTAATCCTTCAATCATCAGGATGAAATCAGTCAGAGCAGGGGAGTAAACGGCACCTCCGGCACATGGTCCGAAAATTGCCGAAATTTGTGGCACTACACCAGAAGCTAAAATATTTCGTTGAAAAATTTCGGCATAACCGGCTAAACTCTGTACACCTTCTTGTATGCGGGCACCACCCGAATCGTTGATACCGATAACGGGTGCACCCATTTTCATGGCAAGGTCAAGCACTTTACATATTTTTTGTGCCATAGTTTCGGAAAGCGAACCTCCAAACACAGTAAAATCTTGGGCAAAAACATATACCAATCGTCCGTCAATAGTTCCACTGCCTGTAACTACGCCATCGCCCAAATATTGTTCTTTTTCTAAACCAAAGTCGGCACAACGGTGGGTTACGAACATATCGAGTTCTTCAAAACTATCTTCGTCCAAAAGCATATCAATGCGTTCGCGTGCAGTAAATTTGTTTTTGGCATGCTGCGAATCGATGCGTTTCTGACCTCCACCTAATTTGGCTTTATCGCGCAATTCGTATAATTCGTCTATTTTATTCATCTGTGTTAATTTACTATTGGACAATTTACTATTGATTTCTTCAAAAATAATAAATAGTAAATGGTTAAGTTGTCAATTATTTGGGTTTTCGCAAAGTTCAGTCAGTACACCGAGTGTTGATTTAGGATGAAGGAAACCAATGTTTAGACCTTCGGCACCTTTGCGGGGTTGCTTGTCTATCAATTGAACTCCAAGTTCTTCGGCTTGTTTTAATCTTTTGGCTAAATCGGTTACAGCAAAAGCAATGTGGTGGATACCTTCCCCTTTTTTCTCTATGAATTTACCAATAGGTCCCTCAGGATCTGTCGATTCGAGAAGCTCTATTTTAGTATCTCCGATTTTGAAGAAAGCGGTTTTTACCTTTTGATCAATCACTTCTTCGATCGCATAACATTTAAGACCTAATACTTTTTCATAAAACGGAATGGCTGTTTCAAGGCTTTTTACGGCAATACCGATGTGTTCAATGTGAGTTGGATTCATTAGTTTTTTTATTTGTAAAATTTATTAGTAAGATTTCTCACAAATGTATATTAAATAACGCTGCAAACAAATAAAATTTTCATCTTCTTAAAACATAAATTATCAACTTGTTAATGACATATATATTGCACGAAAAAGGAATTTTTTAGAAAAAATGTTTAGATTTAGAAGAAAAAACTTTGTGTATAAATAAAATTATAGTACTCTTGCATCCATTACACCGCGGGATGGAGCAGTGGTAGCTCGCCAGGCTCATATCCGCCAGCCGGCGGACTTTGGTTCGAGTTCGACTCCGATAATTAAACAAAAGTCTGATTTTCATTAGGCTTTTTTTTATTACTTAATAAAATTCAAAAACAAATTTTGCAGAAACAAAAAATAGTGTTACTTTTGCACCCACAATATCGCGGGATGGAGCAGTGGTAGCTCGCCAGGCTCATAACCTGGAGGTCGTTGGTTCGAGTCCGGCTCCCGCAACATGTTAAAAAAAGATTTCTAAATTTTTGGAAGTCTTTTTTTTATTTGTTGAAAAGAAAACATTAAATTGTTTTACCCCCTAAAGATTTAGTATTACTTTTGTCGAACTTTTTAATTTACTATTCAAAACTTTAAAAATATGTCGTTAAAGAAAAACATTTTAGCTTTACGCGAAAAGAAAGCCATTATTCAAAAAGGAGGTGGCGACGAGGCTATAGAAAAGCAGGTGGCGATGGGTAAAATGACTGCCCGTGAGCGTATTGTAGAACTATTGGACGAAAATTCTTTCCACGAGTACGATTTGTTTGTACAACACGAAGAGCGCAACTTCGGAATGGATAAAAGAGAACTTGCCGGCGATGGTGTAATTACCGGAACTGGAACTATTTATGGTGCACCTGTGTGTATTTATGCACAAGACTTCACCGTGATGGGGGGATCGCTCGGATTAAAACATGCGCGTAAAATCACTAAAATAATGGATCACGCCTTGAAAATGAAAATGCCTTGTATCGGTATCAACGATTCGGGTGGTGCGCGTATTCAGGAAGGTATCGGAGCTTTGGCAGGTTATGGTGAGATTTTCTACCGCAATACACTTGCATCGGGTGTTGTTCCACAGATTTCGGTTATTCTTGGTCCTTGTGCCGGTGGAGCCGTTTATTCGCCTGCTTTGACCGACTTTGTTTTTGTGGTGGAAAATATTTCAAAAATGTTCATCACAGGTCCTAATGTAATCGAAACCGTATTAGGAGAAAAAATCTCACAAGAAGATCTTGGGGGTGCTCTTGTACATGCCGAAATTACAGGAAATGCACATTTCTATGCCGAAAGCGAAAAAGAATGTTTTGAGCAAATTAAACAACTTATTGCGCTTATCCCACACAGCAACAGTGAAAAAGCGAAAATTATCGAACCTAAAAAACCTACCTTTAAGAAAAACATCGAAGACATTATCCCTGCCGACCCAAAACAACCGTATGATGTACGAGATATTATCAAAGTGTTGGTAGATGATTCGTATTTCTTTGAAATTCAAGAGCTTTTTGCACCAAATATCGTTATCGGTTTTGGGCGTATGAATGGCGAAACTATTGGTTTTGTAGCTAACCAACCTATGTATTTGGCCGGTGTATTGGATTGCGACAGTTCAGACAAAGCAGCCCGCTTTATCCGCTATTGCGACTCGTTCAATATTCCGATCATTACTTTGGAAGATATGCCGGGTTATCTTCCGGGTGTCGATCAAGAGCATGCAGGTGTAATCCGTCACGGGGCTAAAATGCTTTATGCTTACTCCGAAGCTACTGTGCCTAAAGGCACTGTAATTCTCCGTAAAGCGTATGGCGGTGGTTATATTGCTATGAATTCGCGCCACTTAGGTGCTGATTTTGTATTCTCGTGGCCAAGTGCCGAGATTGCCGTAATGGGTCCGGAGGGAGCTGCGAACATTATTTTCCGCAAAGAAATTATGGAAGCCGAAGATCAAGACGCTATGCGTCAAATCAAGGTACAAGAGTATATTGACAAATTTGCAAACCCTTATGTAGCTGCATCTAAAGGATATATTGATGCTGTCATCGAACCGGCTGAAACCCGTGCTTTATTACTTCATGCTTTACAAATGAGTCAAAATAAAGAAGATTATCGTCCTGCTAAAAAGCATGGAATACCACCATTCTAAAATAGGGAGTGAAATAGCGAGAAAGTGAGTATTTCACTCCTCACTATTCACCATCTTCTATTTCATTGGAATACTTTAATTAATAAAAGTCATGACTGAAATAAATAAACCCGAATTGGTCGATTTTGCAATAACTGCGCGCAAGTATAAAACGCTTCTGACCAAAAAATATAAAATGCGTAAGTTCTGGGAGAACCCTAATCCAATGGAAGTACATTCGTCTATTCCGGGCACTATCTTAGATATTTTTGTGAAAGAAGGTGAAACGGTAAAAGAAGGTGAACCGGTACTTATATTGGAAGCCATGAAGATGCAAAATACAATACAAATGCCATTTACAGCTAAGATTAAACAAATCTTGGTGGAAAAAGGAGCTAAAATTCCAAAGGAAACCTTGTTATTTGTATTGGAAAAATAATGAAAAAGCGCCAATCCGGACAATTTTGGATTGGCGCTTTTCAATTTGCTTCAAAATAAATATCTTTGCAAGAAAATTGAGTTGTAATTTTTTCAAATAACAAGATTTTCATCAATATTTAATTGTTTTGATTTCTTTTTGTTATCAATTTCATTTTTGTTTTAGTTTGCTAATTAAAAAAAACGAATAAAAGATGTCAACACTACGATTTAAAGCAGTAGAAGAAGCTTTTAAGAAAAAAGCACTTGTTGTAACCGCTCCCTCTAAATTTACATCTGATTTTTACGGAAGATATGTTTTTACCCGTTCAACGATGGAAAAATATCTTTCTAAAGAAACTATAAAAGCCATTAATAATGCAATTGATAATGGTGTAACAATAGATCGTAGTATAGCAGATGAAGTTGCTTCGGGCATGAAGCAATGGGCGATGGAACTTGGCGCTACACACTATTCTCACTGGTTCCAGCCATTGACTGACGGTACTGCAGAAAAACACGACTCTTTTATTGATTATGTAGATGGGGTTCCCGGGGAAAATGTAATTGAAGTTTTCTCAGGAAAATTACTTGCACAACAAGAGCCTGATGCTTCATCTTTCCCTAATGGAGGAATCCGCAGCACATTTGAGGCGCGTGGTTATACCGCTTGGGATCCTTCTTCACCTGCATTTGTTGTGGATGATACATTATGTATCCCAACTATTTTTATCTCTTATACAGGAGAATCGCTCGACTATAAAGCCCCCTTGTTGAAAGCTTTGAATGCAGTTAAAAAAGCAGCATTGGATGTTTGTCATTATTTTGATCCGAATGTAAAAAAAATTATTCCATTTTTAGGTTGGGAGCAAGAATATTTCTTGATAGACGAAGGTTTATATGCTACGCGTCCGGATTTATTGCTTACAGGTCGTACATTAATGGGGCATGAATCTGCTAAAAATCAACAATTGGAAGATCATTATTTTGGATCGGTACCAAGTCGTGTAGCTGCTTATATGAAAGATGTTGAATTTGAAGGATATAAATATGGTATTCCTTTGAAAACCCGTCATAATGAAGTAGCTCCGAATCAATTTGAGTTGGCACCGATTTTTGGGGAAGCCAATTTGGCAAACGATGAAAACTTGTTGATGATGTCTATTATGAAGAAAGTGGCTCGCCGACATGGTTTTCGCTTGTTGCTACACGAAAAACCTTTTGCCGGAGTAAATGGTTCCGGTAAACACAATAACTGGTCTTTGGGAACAGATACCGGAGTAGGTTTGCTTACTCCAGGTAAAACTCCTAAAGAGAACCTGCAATTTGTTGCTTTTTTGGTCAATGTGTTGATGGCCGTGTATAAACACAACGGATTATTAAAAGCCTCTATTGCGTCGGCAAATAATGCTCATCGTTTAGGTGGAAATGAAGCTCCTCCATCAATAATTTCAGCATTTTTAGGTTCTCAGCTAACGGAAATTTTAGATAAAATAGAAAACAGTTCGAGTGATGAGATGATTGTTTTTGATAATAAGAAAAAAATGAGTTTGGGCATACCGCATATTCCTGAAGTTTTGTTAGACAATACCGATCGTAACCGAACTTCGCCTTTTGCATTTACCGGAAATCGTTTTGAGTTCCGTGCAGTAGGTTCTTCGGCAAATTGCGGATCAGCTCTTATTGCCTTAAACTCTTCTGTAGCAGCTCAATTGATAGATTTTAAGACAGAGGTAGATGCTAAAATCTCGTCAGGGATTACTAAGGAAAAAGCTATTTTTGAGGTAATAAAATCATATATTAAGATATCAAAACCAATTCGTTTTAATGGAAACGGATATAGTGAAGAATGGCAAAAAGAAGCAGCTCGACGAGGGTTAAACTGCGAAACTTGTGTGCCGAGAATTTTTGATGAGTACACAAAAAAAGAAAATATTGAAATGTTTGCCAAAACAGGTGTGCTTAATGAGGTGGAGCTTCATGCACGAAATGAAGTTAAATGGGAGATTTATACTAAAAAAGTGCAGATAGAATCACGCGTACTGGGCGATTTAGCCATTAATCATATTATTCCTGTGGCAAATCGTTATCAAGGTATGTTGCTGGATAATGTGTATAAGACAAAATCTGTTTTTCCGGCAGATAAAGCTTCTGTTTTATCTGCTCAGAATATGGAAATTATAGAAGAGATAGCAAATTATGTTTCTGTTATTAAAACGAAAGTGGGCGAAATGACCGAAGCTCGTAAAAAAGCTAACCGGATAGAATCGGAAAGAGAGAAAGCATTGGCTTACCATAATACTGTTTTGCCTTATTTCAACATATTACGCGACGCAATTGATCATTTAGAATTGATTGTAGATGATGAAATGTGGCCATTACCAAAGTATCGTGAATTATTATTTATACGATAGTTTCATTTATTGTATAAAGCAAATCCTCACTTCATAAATAGGAGTGAGGATTTTTTTTATATATAAACCTGAGTTCAATTAATAAAACGATTGATATTGAATCTGTTTTTGTCCCGCAAGGACAAGCATATAGTTAAATATCAATCAAACTCAGGTTAATAATATGAAATTTTACTTTATCCCGGATAAAAGTATGAAGTTGTTTTTTTGACATAAAAAAATCCTCTCCATAAGGAGAGGATTTTCATTTTAAAATAAAATTTATATTTATTTGATAAATTTCAAACTACCTTGAGCTGTTACAGCAACATATTGACCAGCAGCTAAACCACTTAAATTAATTGAAGCTTCAGATGAAGTTAATACTTTAGCACCACCTACACCGATAACAGTAACCTCTAAGTTAGTTGGGTTTACTAATTCGTTACCTACTTTCTTAAGAAGATCTGAAGAAATTGCATCTTTAATGCCTGTAGTTACATTCGTTGCTGAAATTTGATAAATGTTGATTGCTGCATCACCATATACATACAATGTTCCAGCAGGTCCAGTGTAACTAGCTTCGAGTACTGTTCCTGTAGCTTGATTTGTTTCGCTAGCTTTATCAACAACAGTGGTACCATTACTAACAATAGCCCATCTTGTAGAAGATGTATTTCCTGACATAAACCAAACTTTTACAGTTGAAGCTCCTGCTACATTGAAAGAAACATACCTTTGAGTTGGAATACCTTCATCTTGACCTGTTCCAAATCCTGCACCATTTGTTTGAGCTCTTTTGGTGAAAGCTACACCACCTATTGTTTTGTTATTAGCATTAATAGCCATAAAGTTAGTGTTGCTTTCAATTCCATTTATTGTTAATCCGTCTACTACCGTTGGTCCTAGAGGATAACCAGTGCCATCAGCCCATGTTGAAAAATTCCATGTTTTGTCTTCTGCATTTGCACTAAAAGCTACTAAAGCAAGAGCAGCTACCGAAAGTAATAACTTTTTCATAATGATTAAATTTTAAAATTGTTTGTTATTAAAATAAGTTTATAAAGTTTCTTTTTGTTTTGACAATCAAAACTGGTGACAAATGTAACAAGTGTTTTTCGTACTTGCAAATATTTTGAAAGAAAAAAAATGAAAATTTAAATAGTTTTTTAATCTAGATGAAAATTACGGAAATTGAATGCTCCGTTTTCGTTTGTAATTTTTTCTATCTCTCCATCGTAAATTAAGGCAGAACGGACTAACCTGCCACCAAATAAATCTTTTAAATAATTGATACCACTGTAATAATCTTTATGGAAAGTCTGGGACGATTTTATTTCGTAGGCATATAAATCGTTTGCCTGTGTATGAATTAAATCAACTTCCCGTTGTGATTTATCTTTGTAAAAGTACAAATCGGGATCTTTACCTTGGTTAAACCTATTTTTCATAGCTTCGTTAATAATCATATTTTCAAATAATGCTCCTCGCAAGGGATGCGATTTTAAGTGTGTATCGTTTTCTATTCCTAATAAATAGCAAGCTAAGCCTACATCATAAAAATAGATTTTAGATGTTTTAATCAGTCTTTTGCCAATATTTTCGTAATATGGGGGCAACATATAGGCAATATAAGAAGCTGCCAGTACGCTCAGCCAGTTTGTAATGGTTGGAGCCGAAGTGCCAACTTCATTTGCTAAATGAGAAGCATTGAACTCTGTTCCGATTCGACCGGCACACAACCGGATAAATTTCTGGAAAAGAGAAATGTCCTTAATGTGAACAATTTGTCGGACATCGCGTTCTATGTAGGTTGAATAATAATTCCGGTAAAAGGCATAACGAGGAATGTGATTTACCCATATACCCGGATATCCACCATTTAATATTAATTCATCAGTAGTTGATTTCTTGACTTTATCGCCAAGTTCATCGATAGAAAAAGGGAGCAAAGTAAATAAAGCCGTTCTGCCGGCTAAACTTTGCGTTATATTTTGTAATAAGGAAAAATTACTGCTACCTGTCAATATAAATTTTCTTTTTGGATATTGGTCGACCGTTACCTGAATAAAAGAAAATAGTTCAGGATAATGATGCACTTCATCTATTATCATGCCATCTTGGGTTTCATTTATAAATCCTTTAGGGTCTTCTTTTATGCGGTTTAGCAATATAGCATCTTCTAAATTAAAATACCTGTAAGTAGGAAACAGGTTTTTACACAATGTAGTTTTACCACTTTGTCTTGGTCCGGTAATAGTTATGACAGGATAGAAATCTTTTAATTTATCTATTTCCGATGTTATTTTTCTGGTTATTAGATTCATAATTTTTATTCGGACAATTATAAAGTTCAATTTTTAATTTGTCCAAAGATAAATATTATATTTAATACTAACAAATAATATGAATCAGTAGTTAAACTTCCCAAGGGACAAGATGTAAATAACCATATGTGGAGTGCACAGTTATTTTCCTATTCGTCATGACCTTCGGTTCATATCAACTCTCTTTGGGAGTATTATTCAATTTTTAAATACAACAACTACCGATTTGCATTACTATTGAAAATATAAACCTTACTTTTTCTTCTGTATTAATAACTCTTCCAATTTCATCAATTCGTTGCGGTATTGGGCAGCTTCGATAAATTCGAGATTTTTGGCAGCTTTAAACATGGCTTTTTTTGTTTTTTCTATAGTTTTTTCCAATTGTGTTTTAGTCATGTATTGTATTACCGGGTCGGCAGCTATTTCTATTTCTTGAGGTTCTATGTAAATTTTGTTTTCTTTTAATTCTTTAAATACAGAAGCTGTTATGGTTTTGTTGAGTGCTTGCGGTGTAATATGATGTATTTCGTTGTATGCTAATTGTTTCTCGCGCCGGCGATTAGTTTCATCTATGGTACGCTGCATACTTTCGGTTATCTTGTCGGCATACATAATTACTTTGCCGTTCAGGTTTCGGGCAGCGCGCCCTGCGGTTTGTGTCAAAGAACGGTGAGATCGGAGAAAACCTTCTTTATCCGCATCGAGAATGGCGACTAATGAAACTTCGGGCAGATCAAGCCCTTCGCGTAGCAGATTGACACCAATTAATACATCAATAAGCCCTTTTCGTAGGTTTTCCAATATTTTTACACGCTCTAAAGTTTCTATGTCAGAATGGATATAGCTGCATCGAATATTATGTCTTCCTAAATATGCATTTAGCTCTTCTGCCATTCTTTTGGTAAGGGTGGTTATTAGTATGCGTTCGTCTTTTTCGGCTCTTTGTGCAATTTCTTCCATTAAATCGTCCACCTGATTTAGTGTAGGGCGCACCTCAATTTCCGGATCAAGTAATCCTGTCGGACGAATAAGTTGTTCAACTACGCTTCCGCCTGTTTTTTTAAGTTCATAATCGCTAGGTGTAGCGCTTATATAAATAGTTTGAGTAACCATTTGCTCGAACTCTTCGAATTTAAGTGGTCGATTGTCTTTAGCAGCAGGAAGTCTGAATCCATATTCTACCAAATTAGATTTACGGGCATAGTCGCCACCATACATAGCATGTATTTGAGGTAATGTAACATGACTTTCGTCAATTACCATTAAAAAATCATTCGGGAAATAGTCCAACAAACAAAATGGGCGGGAGCCTTCTTTTCGTCCGTCAAAATAGCGCGAATAGTTTTCTATACCGGAACAATACCCCAATTCGCGCATCATTTCTATATCATAATTAATCCGTTCGTTAAGTCGTTTTGCTTCAAATATCCTACCTTCTGATTCAAAATGAATTAGTTGTTTTTGTAGGTCATCTTGAATTTGAATAATAGCCCGTTGCACACTTTCTTTATTGGTAACAAAAATAGATGCCGGATAAATTCTATATTCTTCGAAAAAAGATAAAATATGACCTGATATAGGATCAAGGGTTGATATTTCTTCTATTTCATCGCCCCAGAAAGTGATTCTGACTGCAATTTCGTCATAAGCTAAAAAAACATCAACTGTTTCACCTTTTACCCGAAAATTTCCTCTATTAAGTTCAAGATCGTTTCGAACATAAGCTGTATCAACTAAGATACGCAAGAATGCATTGCGGGTTATTTTTTGCCCTTTTCGGATTTTTATCATTCCTGCGTTAAAATCATCCGGATTTCCCATTCCATATAAGCAAGAAACAGAAGAAACAACAATTATATCGCGTCGTCCGGACAAAAGGGAAGAAGTCGTAGCCAATCGCAATTTTTCGATTTCATCATTGATGGCTAAATCTTTTTCAATGTATAAATCTCTTGATGGAATATACGCTTCGGGCTGGTAATAGTCATAATACGAAACAAAGTATTCAACTGCATTATGAGGAAAAAAAGTTTTAAATTCGCTATAAAGCTGTGCGGCTAAAGTTTTGTTGTGACTTAAAATCAGTGTAGGTCGGTTTACTTGATTTATTACATTAGCAATAGTGAATGTTTTTCCGGATCCGGTAACACCTAATAAAACTTGTGTTTTTTCATCTGCATTTAATCCATCTACCAAATTTTTTATGGCTTCAGGCTGATCGCCGGTCGGTTGATATTCGGAAGTTAATTCAAACAACATTTTTTTTAACTTTTAAAAAATTCAAAGATACTAAACTAAAATTATCAATGATTAATTGTTAATGGTTAATTTGATTATTTTTGTAAAAAAAAGTAGTAATAAATATTATGTATATAATAGGAATAGATATGGGTGGAACATCTACCAAAATAGGTTTGGTGGATGAACAGGGAAATGTATCTCATCGTGTTTCTGTAAAAACAAACAAATATTCGGATATAAATGAATATGTGGATGCGTTGTATAAGGTTCTGTTGCCGGTTATAGAGAAAATAGGAGGAACGGATACCATAAGAGGTATCGGGGCAGGAGTTCCTAATGGAAACTTTTATACGGGTGAAATTGTAAATTCGGCAAATTTACCGTGGAAAGGTGTTGTACCATTTGCAAAACTAATGTCCGAGCGCTTTTGTTTAAAATGTGTCATTACTAATGATGCAAATGCTGCTGCTCTAGGAGAAATGACATATGGGGTAGCTAAAGATATGCATAATTTTATCATGATAACACTTGGAACAGGCGTAGGTTCAGGTATTGTTGTCAACGGACAATTAGTATATGGATTTGACGGATTTGCAGGAGAATTGGGACATATTGTGATTGAATACCATAATGGTCGTGCTTGCGGATGCGGCCGACATGGCTGTCTGGAAACTTATACTTCGGCAACAGGTGTGGCAACAACAGCCCGTGAATTTTTGGAAAAAACAGATGAATATAGCTTATTGCGAGCTATTCCATTGGAAAAAATTACATCGAAAGATGTATTTGAAGCCGCACAAAAAGGAGATACCATAGCTCAAGAAGTGTTTCGTTATACAGGGAAATTATTAGGAGAAGCCTTTGCCAATTTTGCAGCTTTTAGTGCACCCGAAGCAATTGTACTTTTTGGTGGATTAACGAAAGCCGGAGATTTATTGGTTAATCCTATCCGAGAAAATATGGAGAAAAATCTGCTTCATGTTTGGAAAGGAAAAATCAAATTACTCTTATCAAAATTGCCTGATGACGATGCCGCTATATTGGGAGCTGCTTCTTTGATTGCTGCCGGTTGATAACATTATTTTTTCAAAAATTAAAAATGGTTGATTTTTTCATCTCAATTAGAAAATAAAGCCTACCTTTGCATTCAAAATTATATTAAGGTTTTTATCACATAATGAAAAGATTATTAATCAGCTCGTTGGCTGTGATGGCGTTACTGGTTTCGTGTAAAAAAGAGACAGCTCTTGAATTTGAGAAAATAGATTCACAACGAAATTTTTATACAGCTTTATCGTCAGACAGCATTGTAAACGGGCATTGTTTGGTCGATATTCAGTTATTATTTCCTGTAAAATTTCATGATAAAAAAGTTTTGTCTAATATTCAACAGGAAATCTTGAGTAGGGTTTTTGATTCATCTTATGTGTCCTTAACTGCTTTAGAGGCGGTAAAAAAGTACTCCGAATCGGTAAAAGCTGCTTTATTAAAAAAAGCGCCGGCATTATACCCCAAAAAAGTTTATGAGGAATCCAATCAGATAAATACTATTATCCTATATAATGATCAGCATATTCTGTCTTACGAATTGGATAAACGATTAGAAAAAAACACTCATTTGGAGGAGTTGATTTATTATTTGGTATTCGATTTGACAACCGGAAACAGAGTTACACAGAAAGATATTTTTGTTGATGGATTTGAATCTGCGATAACCGAAATGATTGTGAAAAAAATTATTTCGGATAATGGTTTTGAAAATGAGGAAGATATGATTAATAAAGGTTATTTCTTTTACGAAAATATAGTTCCGAATAATAATTTTAGTGTGACTGAAGAAGGTATTACATTTATGTATAATCCATACGAAATAGCAGCTTATGCTTTAGGTCGAACCGAAGTGACATTGTTATTCGCTCAGTTGGAACCATTTTTGAAAAAAGAAAGCTTGATTTCAGTCTTTTTCCCTAAAAAAAATAACTAATATGGATATTGTTTTAAAATATTTTCCGGCTATTACATATAAACAAAAGGAGCAGTTCGCTGCTCTTTTTGATTTATACATGGATTGGAACAGTAAAATCAATGTAATTTCGCGCAAGGATATAGAAAACCTTTACGAGCGTCATGTATTACATTCGCTTGCTATTGCTAAAGTACTTAATTTTAAATCCGGAACATCCATAATTGATGTAGGCTGCGGTGGAGGATTCCCGGGTATTCCGTTGGCAATTTATTTCCCCGAAGTAGATTTTTTTTTACTCGATTCTATTGGGAAAAAGATTAAAGTTTGCACCGAAATTTCTAATGCTATCGGATTAACTAATATATCTTTCAACCATTCGCGTATTGAAGACGAAAAAAGAAAATTTGATTTTATAGTAAGTCGTGCGGTAATGCCGCTTTCGGATTTAGAACGCTTATCGAAAAAAAATATCAAATCCGAACAAAAAAATGCTCTTCCTAATGGCATTATTTGTTTGAAAGGAGGAGAGCTACAACATGAAATTCTTCCTTATAAAAATAAAGCGGTCCTTTATGATTTAAGTGATTGGTTTGATGAAGAATTCTTTAAAACAAAAAAAGCAGTTTATTTGCCCATGTAAAAGTGAAACAAAATGAGAATAAAAATATTTACTTTTAATCCTATTCAAGAAAATACATATATACTTTGGGATGAAACCCGCGAATGTGTTATCATTGATGCAGGTTGTTTGTTCCCAGATGAAGAAAATGCCTTGGTTCATTTTATAGAAGAAAATAATTTAACACTAAAGCATGTGTTAAATACGCATTTACATTTCGATCATGCTTTTGGAAATACTTTTTTAGCCAAGAAATATGGAATTTTGCCTAAAGCACATCGGGCAGATGAATTTTTAATCCCATCTATGGTAGATACGGTCAGACGCTTTGGTTTGAATTTCAATGTTATTCCTCAAAATTTAGGCGGTTATATTGAAGATGATGATGTTATTCGTTTTGGAAATACTGAGTTACAAGCAATATATACACCGGGGCATTCTCCGGGAGGATTGTGTTTTTATAATGAAAAAGATGGAGTGTTGATTTCCGGCGATACCTTATTTTTAGAAAGCATAGGGCGAACAGATTTACCCGGAGGCGATTATGCTACATTAATTAAATCAATTAAAAATAAATTGCTTGTATTGCCTGATAGTACGGTAGTCTATCCCGGACACGATACTATTACAACTATTCGAAACGAAAAGGATTTTAATCCGTATTTATAATATTCAAAAGTTCAAAAAATTAAAGATTTCAAAATTTTAATGCTTAAATTTTTTAATCATTGAATTTTGAATTATTTTTGTCTCCGAAAAGCAGAAAAAATACTAGTCAATTTTTTGCTTTTTATGTGTTAACTTCACCAATGGGGTGCCTTAAACAAACGGGCTGAGATTATACCCTTTGAACCCGCCAAGTAATTTTGGAAGGGGAAAAAGAATTTCTCTTTAGAAAAAGTTCAAAGTTTAAGGTTCAAAGTTTGATTTGGATTCGATTTGTCGTGTCTTTTTGAACATTGAACTTGAAACATAGAACAAAATGTCGTTTTTTTATCATCCTCATTGCAATTTATTAACGGAGTTTCAAAGATATTTGTAACTAATATCTTGTAGCTCGTAACTAATTATTGTCATGAGAAAAATTTTCTTATTTGCAGCAATGCAATTTTTTGTCCTACAACTTTTTGGGCAGATCAATCAGCTTTCAAAAAACAGTGCCGATTCAACCATCGTTCTCGATGATCTTGTGGTAACATCTACGCGTGCTTCGGGTAAATCGCCTTTGGCGTACAGCAAAGTAACAAAAGAAGATATTGCCGGAATCAATTTAGGGAGAGATTTACCTTTTTTGCTTAGCAATACACCTTCATTTGTGGCTACATCAGATGCCGGAGCGGGAGTCGGATATACAGGCTTTCGTATCAGGGGAACTGATGCCGGACGGATAAATATTACCATAAACGGTATTCCGATGAACGATGCCGAAGAGCAACAAGTGTTTTGGGTGAATACGCCTGATTTGTCCTCGTCATTGGAAAATATACAAATACAGCGTGGGGTAGGAACTTCGACCAATGGTGCGGGTGCATTCGGTGCAAGTATCAATATGCAAACAGAAAAACTGAACAGCAAACCTTATGCTGAAATTAGTAGTTCGTACGGCTCATTCAATACCAATAAAAATACGCTTAAAGCCGGAACCGGATTATTGTACGATAAGTTTGCTTTCGATGCCCGTTTGTCTGGAATATATTCTGATGGGTATATAGATAGAGCTTCCACAGATATGAAATCCTATTATTTTTCCGGAGCATATTATTTACCGAAGACAATGATAAAAGCAATCATTTTCGGAGGAGTAGAAAAAACATATCATGCGTGGAACGGAGTGCCCGGCGATTCTTTGGCAACAAACAGGA
Organism: uncultured Paludibacter sp.; assembly: GCA_964546015.1. Lineage (GTDB taxonomy): Bacteria > Bacteroidota > Bacteroidia > Bacteroidales > Paludibacteraceae > JAFGVL01. The sequence continues at coordinate 60,998 of CAZJHO010000003.1, read as the reverse complement.
CTTATAATTCTTGTGGTTCTTATTGGGAAAATGGGATAGAGAAATATTATGATAATCAAACTGATAATTATGATCAGCGAAATTATCAATTACACATAACTCACACATTCAATTCAAATTGGAATATGAATGCAGCACTACATTATACTCGAGGAATAGGTTATTACGAAGAATATAAAGATGACGAAAAATTAAAGAAATACGGTTTACCACCGTTCTATGTTTCAACAGATGGCTTTACGATTACAGAATTGAAAAAAACGGATTTAATTCGTCAGAAATGGATGGATAACGATTTTTATGGAGGAGTATTTTCTTTTAATTATACGGCTAAAAAAATATCAGCAACTTTGGGTGGGGCTGCCAATCAGTATTTGGGTGATCATTACGGGTATATTACTTGGTTTCAAAATGCTGTGAATGTGGATAATAATTACGAGTGGTATAAAAATGATTCTAAAAAAACGGATGCCAATGTGTATGCAAAAATTAATGCCGAACTTTATCAAGGCTTAACCGTTTTTGCAGATATGCAATATCGTTTTGTTGATTTAAAAATGCATGGAATCAAAGATAAATATGATGATAACGGCATGCCGATCGTAATTGATGAACATCCTATTTTCAAATTCTTTAATCCAAAAGGAGGCTTGCATTATGAATTGAATAAAAATAATTTGTTCTATGCTTCGGTAGCAGTGGCAAATCGTGAACCTACGCGTAATAATTATACTGATGCCGCCGAAAATGAACAACCGGTTTCGGAACGATTGACCGATTATGAAGTTGGGTATCAATTTAAAAATAAATATCTCTCTTTAAGCGCCAATTATTATTTTATGGATTATAAAGATCAATTGATCCTTACCGGAAAAGTAAATGAAATAGGAGAGCCCCTTACTTCGAATATTCCTGATAGTTACCGTACCGGTGTAGAGTTAATAGCAGGAGTAAAAATTACCAATTGGCTTACATGGAGCGGAAATTTAACTCTAAGCAGTAATAAAATTAAGAATTTCACCGAATACGATGTTGATGAATACGATGCAGCCGGAGATTGGATTGGCACGCGTGTTAATTATTTAGGAACAACCGATATTGCTTATTCGCCTGATATTACAGCCGGTAGTTTGTTTTCCTTTTCCTATAAATCCTTTAGTGCGGGTTTGCAAACAAATTATGTAGGTGGTCAGTATGTTGATAATACTTCTAATGATAATCGACGCTTGGATGCTTATACAGTAAGCAATTTGTATCTTGGTTATTCATTGAAGATAAAAGGATTAAAATCCATTGATTTTAACTTATCATTAAATAATTTATTCGACTACAAGTATTCGTCGAATGGATATGTGTGGTATTCTTGGTATGAAGAAGGACAGCGCATGAATGATTTGCGTTATTTTCCGCAAGCCGGATTTAATGTATTGGGAGGTGTAACACTAAGATTTTAATTCAGCTTTTGCCAGATACTCAATGCATCTTTAATGGCTCGTACATCATGTGTTCGTATGTAATCCACCCCTTGAATACAAGCATATAATTCAGCAGCAAGGGTGGCTACGCCTCTATGTTGTATCTCTCTTCCTGTAAGAGATCCTAAAAAAGACTTTCGTGAAATGCCTATTAAAACAGGTAATCCGAGAGTCTTTTTTAATTTATCTATGTTCTTTAAAACATAAATAGATGTTTCCGGATTCGAACCTAAAAAATAGCCCATACCCGGATCAATTATAATCCTTTCTTTTCTAACTCCAGCGTTTTCTAATGTATTTATTCTATCTAAAAAAAAAGAAAGCATAGACTCAAAAACTACTACAGGATCAGTTTCAACAATGGTAGCTGCACCTATTCGTTGTATGGAGTGCATTACAATTAATTTACAGCTACTTGAGGCTAAATCGGGATAAATATCAGGAAAAGGGAATCCTTGAATATCGTTGATATAAGATACACCTTCTTGCAAACAAAATTTTTGTACGGAAGGGTTAAATGTATCTACCGATATTTCGATGTTTTTTTCTTTAAGTATGGAAATAAGGGGTGTTAAACGATCTATTTCTTCATTTGTGCTTACCGGAGTTGTTTGTGGATTACTTGAGGCTGCACCTAAATCAATGATATCAGCTCCGGCTTCAATTAATAGCATTGTATGTTGTAGTGCTTTTTCGTAATCTAAATACAATCCTCCATCCGAAAAACTATCGGTGGTTACATTTACTATACCTAAAATTTTGGGGTAATTCATTTTCTGCAAAAAATATGGCGACATCAAAAAAGATGTCGCCACAAAGCTATAAAAATAAAAAGGAATTTTAATTTCTTCGTCCTAAGAAAATCATAATGTAGTAAAGTAAGGTTGCCAAAGATCCCAGTGCAGCTACAACATAAGTGTAAGCAGCAGAGCGAAGCGCTCCTGTAGCTTTGTTCTCTGTTTCTACATTAGTAATTCCGGCGCGGCTCAACCACGCTAATGCTCGATGGCTGGCATCAATTTCTACCGGAAGGGTGATAAAGCTAAATAGTGTAGTAAGGCTATATAAAACAATTCCAACTAAAAGCAGTGTGTTTCCCAGACTATTTACCATAAGTAGTCCTATTAAAATAATCCATTGCATCCAGTTGGATGAAAAGCTGATAACAGGAACTAATTTCGAACGCATGGTAAGCGGAGCGTATGCATGAGCATGTTGTACCGCATGTCCACACTCGTGTGCTGCAACGGCTGCTGCTGCTACATTGTTGTTATTATAAACAGACTCGCTCAGGTTTACTGTTTTGGTTAACGGATTGTAGTGGTCTGTAAGATGCCCTGGTGTTGAAATCACTTTTACATCATAAATGCCATTATCTTTAAGCATTTTTTCTGCTACTTCACGACCGGTCAAGCCTAATGGAATTTGAGAGTATTCTTTAAATTTTCGTTTTAAATTGGCTGAAACCAACCAGCTTGCCAACGCAAATCCAATAAAAATGATCCAATACAAAGTGTATGGATTAGCCATTGTTGTTTCCATAATAAATTTAATTTGTTTTTGTTGGTAATTAATGAAATTTTGAATCTTTTTAATTGTTTCTAATAATGGTTTGTGCCCTATCCGGACCAACAGATACGATATAAATAGGCACTTGTAATTCCTTTTCTAAGAATAAAAGATATTTGTTGAATGCTTGAGGAAATTCTGCTTCACTCTGCATTTTAGTCATATCTGTTTCCCAACCTTTCAATTCTTGGTAAACAGGCTCGATATTTTCGTTGATTTCGTAAGGAAAATCTTTTATTATTTCACCGTTTATTTTGTAAGCCGTACATGCTTTAATCATTGAGAAAGTGTCCATTACATCGCTTTTCATCATGATAAGTTTGGTAACGCCATTTATCATAATTGCATAGCGTAAAGCAACTAAATCAATCCATCCGCAGCGACGAGGACGACCGGTAACAGAACCAAATTCGAACCCGAATTTGCGTAATTTTTCGCCTGTTTCATCAAATAATTCGGTAGGAAAAGGACCGCCACCTACACGAGTACAATAGGCTTTGAAAATACCATAAACTTCGCCGATATTGCGAGGAGCAACTCCAAGCCCCGTACAAGCACCTGCACAAATAGTATTTGATGAGGTTACAAACGGATACGAACCGAAATCAATATCCAACATAGTACCCTGAGCACCTTCAGCAAGTATCGGTTTGCCGTTTGATAAATACCTGTTAATTTCGTGTTCGCTATCAATAAAAGTAAATTGTTTCAATTTTTCTATTCCTTCGAACCATTCTTTTTCGATAGGTGTAAGGTCGTATTTGTAGTTATATTGTGCTAAAATAGCTTTGTGTTTGTTGATGGCTACAGTATATTTTTTATCGAAACCGTGCAAAATATCACCTACGCGTACACCATTGCGACTTATTTTATCAGTATAAGCAGGTCCGATACCTTTGCCGGTTGTCCCGATTTTGGCATCTCCTTTGGCTGCTTCGTAAGCAGCATCAAGTAAGCGGTGTGTGGGAAGAATAAGATGCGCTTTTTTAGAAATATATAAGCGTTTAGTCAAATTGTGTCCAGAACTTTCAAGTGCTTCTACTTCGGTTTTAAATAAAGCGGGGTCCAGCACCACACCATTACCGATAATATTTATTTTATCGCCTTGAAAAATACCGGAAGGAATAGAGCGAAGTACATATTTTTGTCCTTCAAATTCGAGAGTGTGTCCGGCATTGGGTCCTCCTTGAAAGCGTGTTACCACATCATACCTTGGCGTAAGTACATCAACTACCTTTCCTTTTCCTTCGTCTCCCCATTGGAGACCTAATAAAACATCTAATTTCATTTTTTACACAAGAAAATAGACCGATATAAATCAGTCTATCATTTTCGGATTGTAAAGGTACAATATATTATCGAAAAACAAACATCGAATTATTAATAAATTACAATTTTCCATTTTTCTTGACGCATTTGGGACAAAGTCCATATACATATAAAGAAAAATGAGAAAAATCGAATCCACGCAATGGTTTGTGTTGTATAACTCGTTTAATTTGTTCGTCGCTCATTCGCTTTATGTTTCCACAGCTACTGCAAATTAATATATAATGGTTGGTCTGGCTGTCTTTTAATACTCGTTCATATTTTGTAATATTGCCTATTTGGTATTTTACAACGAGATTACATTTTAGGAGTAAATTGAGTGTATTGTATAATGTAGTTCGACTTACAAGGTAGTTTTCTTGCATATAAGAGTATAGCATATCGATATCGAAGGAGGATCTCTGTTTATAAACATATTCTAATATAGCGAACCGTTCACCTGTTTTTCGATGACCGTTTCGTTCTAAATATTGAGAAAAAAGTTTGCGAACTGCTTCGTAGGGCTTTTCTTTCAATTGAATTTCTGGTATTTTAGTTGAACTACTCATACAAATAAGAGATTTCCTGCTTTATTTCTTCATATATATATTTCTCGGATGTAAAGTTTGAACTTTCAAAAATACTTATTTTTGATAAAATATTTCCTGCTTCACTGAAACTTAATCTGCTCATATAACGCAAACAAACAGCCATAGCTTGATACACATCAAAAGAAGTTGCGGATGCTCTTTTTATGCAATGTTCAATTATCTTTTCTTTGTTTTCTTTGGACATTTTTGAGCTTATTCGTGATGCTGTTAGCAGTGCAATAATTTGATTACAGTCAGATTCTGAGTCGAGTAATTGACTGATTTTTTTTTCAGCATAATTTGTTTTAGCAAAAAGATTAAACGAAAACTGACGACAAAGTTCTGCCGTTTTTATATCTTCAATCCATTTATTAAACAATTTTTCAGAGAATAAAGAAGGAGGGAAGATTATGGTTGCCATAATCATCATTTCTCGGATATTAGAAAGCCATAAATGCTCTGCCAATATTTGATTTTTTGGATATTTTACAGCAATTTCTTTGATACGAGGCAACGGAACTCCGAAGTTTTGTTTGTAAAAAATTCCGGCAGTTTCCATATTATCGGCAGTTATTCCATTCATAGACAAAAGAATAAGCCTTCGGATTTGTTTTAAATCTGTCTCTATTTTTTCGTTATATGGAAAATATTTCATGAAAAATGCCGCTAAGATTGTTGCACAAAATAAAAGGATATGCTATATTTGCACCCGCAAAACACGGTGGTTGTAGCTCAGTTGGTTAGAGCGTCGGATTGTGGTTCCGAAGGTCACGGGTTCGAGCCCCGCCTTCCACCCTAAAAAAGCTTACAGAAAACTCTGTAAGCTTTTTTATTTTTCCGGACAAATTTACTAAAAAATGATGGATGAAAAAATTCAAAACAGTTTCTTAAAAGAATTACTACTTTTACAAACAATTTTTAATAAATCACATTTATTTATACAATGTACACCTTACATCAAATAGCTCAATTTATAAATGCTACACTTTTTGGCAATGAAAAGGCAGAAATAAGCCGATTGTTAATTGATAGCCGTGCAGTGTCTTTCCCTACCGAAAGTCTTTTTGTTTCTTTACTTACTTCTCGTAACGATGGACATCGCTACATCGCCGATTTGTATGAAGCCCGTGTACGCAATTTTTTAGTTAGCGAGTTGCCTGATGTAAAACAATTTCCCGAAGCTAATTTTCTGTTGGTTGACGATACATTGCAATCATTACAACTATTGGTAGCAAAGCACAGGGCGCAATTTACTTGTCCTGTTGTTGGAATTACCGGAAGTAACGGAAAAACAATCGTGAAAGAATGGCTTTACCAATTATTACAGCAGGATTATCGCATTGCCCGTTCGCCACGCAGCTATAATTCGCAAATAGGTGTACCGCTTTCAGTTTGGGAACTCAACGAACAAACTGAATTGGGAATTTTTGAAGCAGGAATCTCTTTGCCAGGAGAGATGCAAAAACTGCAACCGATTATTGCTCCATCTATTGGAATTTTCACGCATTTGGGAGAAGCTCATCAAGAAAACTTCTCGTCGCAAAAAGAAAAATGCAACGAAAAATTAAAGTTGTTTACAAATGCCGAAGTTATTATTTATCAAAAAGATAACAAGCTACTGGATATTGCCGTTGCACAATCGGGAAATAAAGCAAAACCTTTTACTTGGGGATATGCTTCATCTGCTGAAGTTCAACTAAAAAACATAGAGAAAAAGAATAATCGAAGCATTATTTCCTATTCTTATGCAAAAAAAGAACATCAGTTGCTTATTCCTTTTACAGATGATGCTTCGGTTGAAAATGTCCTGCATTGCCTGTGTTTGTTGCTTTATCTGGGAATAAAAGAAGAAGTGATAGCCTCTCGTATGCAAGCTTTAGAGCCTGTTGCCATGCGATTGGAAGTGAAAGACGGACTGAATGATTGCTTGGTGATTGATGATGCTTACAATTCTGATTTTACATCGCTTACCATTGCGTTGGATTTCATGTATAATCAGGCTTCGGTAAAGGGACTGAAGCGTACGCTTATTTTGTCGGATATTTTACAAAGCGGTGAAGATAAATTATATGAAAAAGTATCGGAACTTTTACAACAAAAGTCTGTGGATAAATTAATAGCAATAGGAAAAGAATTGTTCAAACATAAAAATCTGTTTCAATTGTCCGAACAGTATTTTTTCGAAAATACGGACGAATTTTTACAATCGCCACAGATAAAACAATTACAGCATGAGGCAATCTTATTAAAAGGTTCCCGACAATACCGGTTTGAAAAAATTTCCGAAAAAATAGAATCCATCGTACATCAAACAATTTTAGAAGTTGATTTGAATGCATTGACACATAATGTTCATTATTTTCGCTCGCATCTTGGGTCAGAGACAAAGCTTATGAGTATGGTAAAAGCATATGCTTATGGCAGTGGTGATATTGAAGTGTCGCGTACATTACAGCATTTAGGTTGCGAGTATTTAGCGGTAGCGGTTGCTGATGAGGGTGCTATACTTCGTAATGAAGGAATCCACATTCCTATTGTGGTTATGAATCCAGAAACAGGGGCATTGAATAAGATTATCGAATACCAGTTAGAGCCTGAGATTTATAATTTTCATATTTTAGAAGCATTTCGTAAAGAAGCCGAACGACAAGGTGTAAGCAATTATCCTGTGCATATAAAAATAGACTCAGGTATGCATCGCTTGGGTTTCGATCCGGCTGAAATTGATAAATTGATTGCGGATTTAACTGCACAGCAAACACTTATGGTGCGCTCTGTTTTCTCACATTTGGTGGGATCGGAAGAAGCTCATTTTGACGATTTTACGGAACAACAAGTAAAATGTTTTTTGGATTGTTATGCTAAATTCGAACAAGCATTTCCATATAAAATAATGAAACACATATTGAATTCTGCCGGTATTGAGAGATTTGCCAAATACCAGTTTGATATGGTGCGTTTGGGTATAGGTCATTATGGAATAAGTGCAATAGATAATGCTAATTTAGAAGAAGTTTGCACGCTTAAAACTACTATTTTACAAACACGCAGTGTGAAAGCCGGCGAAACGGTCGGTTATAACCGAAAGGGTAAAATAATGCGTGATTCGGTTATTGGAGTTATACCGATAGGTTATGCCGATGGGTATAACCGTAAATTGAGCAATGGAGTAGGGAGAGTGCTTGTTAATGGATATTATGCTCCTATAATAGGTAATGTGTGTATGGATATTACGATGATCGACCTAACCGGAATACCTGCTAACGAAGGCGATAGTGTTATTCTTTTCGGGAAGGGACTTTCTGTTATGGAAATAGCCAAATCACTTGAAACCATTTCATATGAAGTGCTTACTAATATTTCTCGCCGAGTAAAAAGAGTTTATTTTAAAGAATAGAGAAATTGAAAAATCTAATAGCGTTGTAATATTTCCTTAAAGATTTTTATCCCTTCCGAAGCTCCTTTTTGAATGAAATGAATTTGTTTATTGGTGTTCACTTCATTAGGATCGATTAAATAAACAGGAGTATTTGGTTTAATATAATTTATCAATCCGGCTGCCGGGTACACTTTTAACGAAGTGCCAATAATCAACAAAATATCGGCAGACTCTATTGTTTTTATTGCTTTCTCAATCAATGGAACGGATTCGCCAAACCAAACAATAAAAGGGCGTAATTGACTTCCGTCTTCAGCTTTGTCGCCCAATTCTATTTTATTGTAAGCAATATTATATACTTTAGTTTTATTTTCGTTGCAGGCTTTGGTTAATTCGCCGTGTAAATGTATAACATTTGTACTGCCAGCACTCTCGTGTAAGTTGTCTACATTTTGGGTGATGATGCTTACTTTAAAATTTTTTTCTAATTGAGCTAATATGCGATGTCCCTCATTCGGTTGCGTTTGCTGTAGTTCTTCGCGGCGATGATTATAGAAATCTAGCACCAGTTGCGGATTACGATACCAACCTTCAATACTTGCCACATCTTGTACAGGATAGTTTTCCCATAGTCCGCCCGAATCACGAAATGTTTTGATACCGCTTTCGGCGCTCATGCCCGCACCTGTTAATATTACTAAGTGTTTCATATTCCAAATTGCCAACTATCAATTATAATTTTCCCTATTACTGTTGCCAATAAACCAAAAAGAACGCTTCTTAAAATATAAATAGCTGCATATCACAAATCTCCATTTTTAAATAAGGTAGTTGTTTCGTGCGAAAAAGCAGAAAAAAGTAATAAAACCTCCGATAATATGGTTCTCATAGAAAATAGGAATATATAAAATAGCTAATTATTACCGGCTACTCGTGGTTTTTAATCTAATTTTAATACCGCTAAGAAGGCTTTTTGTGGCACTTCTACCGAGCCGATTTGTTTCATTCGTTTCTTTCCTTTTTTCTGTTTTTCAAGGAGTTTACGCTTACGAGAGATGTCGCCCCCATAACACTTAGCAGTTACATCTTTGCGTACGGCTTTGATAGTTTCGCGAGCAATGATTTTAGCTCCGATAGCGGCTTGAATGGCAATATCGAATTGTTGTCGAGGGATAAGTTCCTTCAGCTTTTCGCACATACGGCGACCGAGCGAAACAGCATTATCAAAATGAATCAATGATGAAAGTGCATCTACAGATTCTCCATTGAGTAAAATATCCAGTTTTATTAGTTTAGATGGGCGATAATTCTGCATATGGTAATCGAAAGAAGCATAACCTTTTGAGATACTTTTTAATTTATCGTAAAAATCGAAAACGATTTCGCCTAACGGCATGTCGTAAATCAATTCTATACGGTCGCCAGAAATATAATCTTGCTTGATCAATTCGCCGCGTTTACCTAAACAAAGGGTCATTATCTGACCGATATAAGCTGTTTTAGTAATAATTGAGGCACGGATATAAGGTTCTTCTATACGGTCAATTTGAGTAATATCAGGCAATCCTGAAGGATTATGCACTTCGATCATATCGCCTTTTTTAGTATATACCTTATATTGCACATTTGGTACGGTGGTAATTACATTCATATCGAACTCACGGTCGAGTCGCTCCTGAATGATTTCCATATGCAACATACCCAAAAACCCACAACGGAAACCAAAGCCTAATGCTACCGATGATTCCGGCTCAAATGTAAGCGAAGCATCATTTAGTTGTAATTTTTCTATGGAAGCGCGAAGGTATTCAAAGTCTTCTGTATCAATAGGATATACTCCTGCGAATACCATAGGCTTTACTTCTTCGAATCCTGCGATCGCTTTGTCGCAAGGGCGTGCCACATGGGTAATGGTATCGCCTACTTTTACCTCTTTAGAAGTTTTGATACCCGAAATAATATAACCTACATTGCCTGCACTTAGCGTTTGTTTGGGACTCATTTCGAGTTTAAGGATGCCTATTTCATCTGCATCGTATTCTTTTTCGGTGGCGACAAATTTTACTAAATCGCCTTTATTTATTGTTCCATTTACGATTTTAAAATAAGCAATAATTCCACGGAACGAATTAAATACAGAATCAAAAATCAAACATTGCAGTGGAGCATCAGGATCACCTTTAGGAGCAGGAATACGGTTTATAATTGCTTCTAAAATATCATTTACTCCCATACCTGTTTTTCCGCTGGCACGGATAATTTCTTCGCGCTTGCATCCGAGTAATTCTACAATTTGGTCTTCTACCTCTTCTGGCATGGCACTATCCATGTCCATCTTGTTCATTACAGGAATAATTTCCAAATCGTGCTCAATAGCCATGTATAAATTAGATATTGTTTGAGCTTGAATACCTTGTGTCGCATCTACAATCAGTAAAGCACCTTCGCAAGCAGCAATGGAACGGGACACTTCGTATGAAAAATCGACATGTCCCGGAGTGTCTATCAGATTGAGGATATAAGCCTCCTTTGCTTCCCCTTTTTGGGGATGATAATTCATTTGTATAGCATGGCTTTTAATAGTAATACCCCGCTCACGCTCAAGATCCATATTGTCAAGAACTTGGTCTTGCATATCCTTGCCTGAAATGGTTTGTGTAAATTCTAGTAAACGATCGGCAAGGGTACTTTTACCATGGTCAATATGAGCGATGATACAAAAATTGCGGATATTTTTCATAAATAGTTACAAGCTTACGAGTTACGAGCTACAAGTGTAGCTGATTTTTCAAGTTGCGAAGATAATGAAAAAACTTAAAATTCAGTGTTTAGATTAGCTTCTCAACGCTATTAATGATTTTATTTTTTGATTGAAAGTGGTTGCTTGTAATAAAGCTTCTAAACTGATATGCATCCGATAATTCCATTCATTATGTGGATTATCGGGTACATTAATGCGTTCTGCTTGTGTATCCGGATTTCGTATCTCGGCATCAATAGCCATCCAATCTTGCAACGGTAAGATAACCCATTCGGCAGGTGATTGCAGGTGTTGAACTATGATTCTTTCTATAACAGCAGGTTCACAATTTTTGGGTGCATTTCCCTTTAAATGAAGTATTTGATTGTAGTATAGTTGTGTTTTATTATAGTTTTCTTCCCACCATTGACGCAATGGACTCATATCGTGTGTAGAAGTGGTGCAAACCGAAAGATAAGGCACATTTTCCGGGGTACCGAATTCTACTCCCTGTTCCTTAGGCATACGCTGTATTTCGAGCGAAAGCAGATTGAGTTCTTTCATTACTTCGGGTACACAAGCGGGTATCATGCCCAAGTCCTCGCCACAGGCAAGCATTTCGGTTGCTGAAAGTAAATGTGGTAGTTTGTGCAAAGCTTGGTGTTTCCAAAATTCATTATGGCGATGAAAAAAGAAATTATTGTATAATCGAATGTAATTTTCTTTTTCATTATCTGTAAGTGCCGAAAAAGCTTCGTTTGAATAATACGAAATGCGTGGATGGAAAAATCCCTTTTGTTTGTTATCTTCCACAAAAAGAACATTACAAAGTATTTTCAGTAATCCTTCACGGAGTGTAATATTTTCGACAGAAAGCTTTTTCTTTTTCTCGAAATAGTCAAAAATCTCTACCTGTGTTTCATAACCTTTTTTAGGAAGGAATGTTCCATCTTTTTGTTTTCTCAAGAATTGTTTTTTAACAAAAGATACCTTTTCATCGAAATATCGGGTTAAAATGTTTTCTGAAATGTAAGGTTTTATCAGTTTTTGTTTGCTGAGTTGTAAGCCGTACAATTCTATGCCCGATTCGGAAAATGGCAACGCGGGATTAAATTGTCCTAACAATGCCCATTTCTGGTGCAAAGGTATTTGCCAAATGCGGAAAAAACCTAGAATATGGTCAATTCGGTAAGCATCAAAATATTGCGACATATATTTCAGACGATTTTTCCACCAACAGAAATCGTTTTTTGCCATTGTTTCCCAGTCATAAGTCGGGAAACCCCAGTTTTGTCCCCGTTCCGAAAAATCATCGGGTGGAGCGCCGGCTTGTTGGTTGGTATTGAATTGCTTCGGACAACTCCAAACATCTACACTGTAAGGACTTACACCAATAGGAATATCGCCTTTCAGAAAAACTCCTTTTTCTTGGGCATATGCGTGAACTTCACTTAATTGTTTGTGTAAATGATACTGGAGAAATAAATAAAACGAAACCTCTTCATTATTTTTTGCCGCAAAATCGGTTATATTCTTATTGCTAAATACGGAAAATTTGTCCCATTTTGAAAAATCGGATGTGTTATATTTATCTCGTAAACAGCAATATACAGCATAGGGGAGAAGATACTCTTTATTTTGTTTGATAAAATTTTTGTATCCTTTTTGTAAAAGGATAGTATCTTTTTCTTGCCGGAAAATAAGTCGGAAATATTCTTTTTTCAGCTTATAAACTTTTTCGTAATCGACTTTGGGGAGTTTATCAAGCTCTTTTTGTTTTCGGATGAAATATTGTTTTTGAGTTTTATCTTTTAAAATGCCGATAGCTTTTAAATTCAAATAAATAGGGTGGAGTGCGAAAACCGACAATGTATTATATGGATATGAATCTGTAACGGTTTCTGTGAGTGAAGTGTCGTTTACAGGCAAAGTTTGTATAATGCGTTGTCCGGTAAGGGTAGCCCAATCTACGAGTTTTTTCAAATCTAAGAATTCACCTATACCGAAGCTTTGTTCGCTGCGAAGAGAGAATACCGGAATAGCTACACCTGCCCCTCTGAAAGAGGATAAGTCAAAATGCAGATTTTCATCGATGAAATGGTTTGGAGTATGGGAGTTCTCGATGCCGAATATTTTTCGATTATAGCCTGTTTCCCATGCAATAAGTTGTTGTTTTTTATCAAGAATAATGTATTTGTATTCGAGCGGGAAAATGAAATTGGTTTCTATATCTATTTTCCATGAATGAAATTGATTGTTTTGTAGTAAAATAGCATTGGCGGAATCCCAATTTCCAAGCAAGGATTGATTTCCGGTAATGGCTAATTGCCAACGATTCATTCGCAGTAATTCACCCCAATGTGGCGCATATTTTACATAAAAGCTTAGCTTCATGAGACAGGTATATAAAAATTCAGGTTTCAAAGATAAACCTGAAACCTGAATTTTTAAATTATATATTGAGAACTGATTGACTCGTTTTCGTACACACGGCGAATGGTGTCGGCAAACATATCTGCTATTGAGAGTATTTTTATTTTTGTACACCCCTTTTTTTTATCGTATGGGATAGAGTTTGTGGTGATTATTTCTTCCAAGTGCGAAAAATTTACTCTTTCGGATGCTGGATTCGACATAACTGCGTGGCTGATTAATGCCCTTACTGATTTGGCTCCAGCTTTTTTCATAACTTCGGCAGCTTTGGTAAGCGTTCCTGCAGTGTCGGCAATATCGTCAACAATCAGTACATCTTTTCCTTCTACATCTCCAATTACTCGAAGTTCACTTATTTCATTCGCTTTTTCACGCGATTTGTGGCAAAGTACTAACGGAAGTCCTAAATATTTTGAATATGAACCGGCACGCTTCGATCCTCCTACATCAGGCGAAGCGATAATCAAATTATCCAGATTCATATTTTCTTTAATATATTTCACAAAAACGGTAGAAGCGTAAAGGTGGTCAACCGGTACATCGAAGAATCCTTGTATTTGGTCGGCATGTAAATCCATAGTAATCAAGCGGTCGATACCTGCTACGCTTAGCAAATCGGCAATCAATTTAGCACCGATAGAAACACGGGGTTTGTCTTTTCTGTCCTGGCGCGCCCATCCAAAATAAGGAATTACAGCGATGATTTTGTAAGCTGAAGCTCTTTTAGCTGCATCGATCATGAGCAAAAGTTCCATTAAGTTGTCTGAGCTTGGAAAAGTAGATTGTACTAAATATACATATGCTCCACGGATAGATTCTTCGTATGAAACTGAAAATTCGCCATCGGCAAAGCATTCTGTTTTCATCTTTCCTAGTTCGCAACCTAATGATTTACAGATTTTTTCCGCCAAATACCGAGAATTTCTCCCTGAAAATATTTTAATCTCCGGCTTTACCATTTTTAGTAATGAAAAGGTTAAATTTTTGCAAAGGTAAACTTTATTATTTTTCCGTAAAACAGAATATATAAAAAAGAACGGAAAGTTATCGACAGTTAATATGAATCTCTTTTCAGAATAATCCAAATAATAAGAGGAGCTCCGAAAAGAGCACTGATAGAATTAATCGGAATAGTATAAATGCTTGATTGAGAAACAATATCGCAAACCAATAGTAATGATGCCCCGCAGAGAATGGAGGCAGGAATAGTGTGTCGATGGTCTGATGTGCGGAACAGACCGCGTGCAATATGTGGAATAGCGACACCAATAAATGCAATAGGTCCTGTAAATGCAGTAATAGACCCTGCTAATAAAGCTGTAGCTGTGATAACCATAATGCGTGTACGAATAATAGAAATTCCCAACCCTTTAGCATAATGTTCGCCTAATAGTAGTGCGTTAAGTGATTTTTGCAATAAAAAAGCTAAAAATAGCCCAACAATAGCAATGGGAGCCATTACTTGCATATATGTCCAACTAACCGAAGATAAGTTTCCTAAGGTCCAAATAATAAATAATTTAAGAGAATCCGGATTGCTGTAATTTTGCAAAACACTTACAATTGCTCCGGTTATGCTTCCGAACATAATACCGATGATAAGTAACGAAACGGCGTTACGCACTTTAAATGAAGCGCTTAGCATTATAAGTAGTATAACCAAACTACCTGTAATTGCTGCAAGAACAATACTCCAGCCCGAACTGATAAAAGCTATCGGCAAAATACTTCCTGCCATTACCATTATGGCAACGCCTAAACTTGCACCTGCACTTACGCCCAACACATCAGGACCAGCAAGCGGATTCTGAAACAATGTTTGCATCAATAATCCGGCAACAGACAAGGATGCTCCTGCAAGTACAGCTGTTAGTGCTTTAGGCAAACGAAAATTAATAATGATTTCTTGATAGGTGCTGTCTGTTTGCTTGTCGAAAAAAGTAATCAAAATTTCTTTTAGCGGAATAGAGAGGCTTCCATATACCAAATCGGCAATGAAAAGCACGGCACAAAGCAGTAAAAGGACTATGTAGAGTAGGGTACGATTCATTTTTTACTCGATCATTTGCAGGAAGTCATTTTCGGAAATAATTTTTATGTTTAATTTTTGAGCTTTTTCCAGTTTTGCAGGACCCATATTTTCACCGGCAAGCACAAAATTGGTTTTAGCCGAGATAGAAGCTACATTTTTTCCACCGTTTTGTTCTATTAAATCTTTAAGCTCATCGCGCGAATGTTTTTCGAAAGTACCACTGATTACGATAGAAATACCATTTAATTTATCTGATTTTTTGGCTAAAGCGGATGAATCAAGTTTCAATTGTAATCCTACATTTTTTAATCGTTTAATTAGGTATTTGTTGCTTTCTTTCGAAAAATGTTCAACAACACTTTGGGCGATTTTAGTCCCTATTTCATCTATTTGAATTAATTCCTCGAATGTAGCGTTGCTGATAGCTTCAATACTATGAAGTGATGAGGCTAATTTTTTGGCTACAGTTTCGCCAACAAAGCGTATTCCCAATGCAAATAACACTCGTTCGAATGGCACTTTTTTTGAATCTTCGATGCTTTGTAGCAGATTCATAGCACTGCGTTCGCCCCATCGTTCAAGTGTAGATAAATCTTCGAAACGGAGTGTGTATAAATCGGCACTATCTTTAATCAGATTTTTGTTATAAAGTAATTCTATTGTTTCGCTTCCGGCAGTGATATTCATTGCTTTTCGACTAACGAAATGCTCGATTTTTCCGGTAATTTGTGGCGGACAGCCATCTTCGTTCGGGCAATAATGAGCTGCTTCTCCTTCTTCGCGAACTAATTCTGTCCCGCAAACAGGGCATTTTGTTATAAATTTTATTTTGTCGCCCAGCATAAAGCGTGCTTCGGTATCGACACCCACGATTTTGGGAATAATTTCGCCGCCTTTTTCTACAAAAACCATATCGCCAATATGCAAGTCAAGGTTTTCGATAATGTCGGCATTATGCAACGAGGCTCGCTTTACGGTTGTTCCCGAAAGTTGCACCGGATCTAAATTAGCCACAGGAGTGATAGTACCGGTTCGTCCTACTTGATATGAAACCGAGTTGAGCCTTGTGCAAGCCCTTTCTGCTTGAAATTTATAAGCAATTGCCCAGCGGGGTGATTTGGCGGTAAAACCCAGATTTCGTTGCTGGCGTAACGAATTTACTTTAATAACAATTCCGTCGGTAGCTACAGGCAGATTTTTACGCTCCACATTCCAATAATTGATAAAATCAAAGACTTCATCAATGGTTTGGCATACTTGTGTCGTTTCCGAAGTTTTAAAGCCCCATTCTTTAGCTTTCAGTAAATTTCCGTAATGAGTGTCTGCCGGCAGGTTTTCGCCCAATAAATAATATAAATACGCATCAAGTTTTCGTTTGGCTACTTCGCTAGAATCTTGCAATTTTATAGTTCCCGATGTTGCATTGCGAGGGTTAGCAAAGAGTTGTTCTTCTTGTTCTTCGCGCTCTTTATTCAGTTCGTCGAATACCGTCCAAGGCATCAACACTTCGCCTCGAATCTCGAATTCATCGGGATAATCCTTTCCATATAATTTGAGCGGAATGCTGCGAATAGTTTTAATATTGGCAGTAACATCATCACCTTTTTCGCCGTCGCCACGGGTGATTGCTTGCAGTAATTCTCCATTTTTATAGGTTAATGAAATGGAGGTACCATCGTATTTCAATTCGCAAACAAGTTCTATTTCTTCATTGATAAATTTGCGGATGCGGTCGTAAAAATCAATTATTTCGCTTTCGGAATAAGTATTGTTGAGCGAAAGCATCGGGTATTTATGCGCTACCTGCTTAAACTCTTTGATAATATCGCTACCTATACGCAGCGTAGGAGAGTTTGCATCATAATATTCGGGATATTGTGCTTCTAACTCTTGTAATTCTTTTAACTTCCTGTCGAATTCAAAATCGGAAATAGTTGGTTTCGACAATACATAATAATTGTAATTATGTTGATGAAGTTCAGTACGAAGAGTTTCTATTTTTTCTTTGGGAGAATTATTTTGCATAAATTATGTCAATTTTCAATAGTTTAATTTTTAATAATTTAAAAGACCTTACTGAGCATAAAGGCTGTTAGAAATCCTAAAACGGTAACCAATGCCACAAATCGTCCACCGAATTTAAAAGCTTCCGGGATCATAGTATCGCAAAGCATGGCAAGGATAGCACCCGAGGCAAACGCCATAATTGACGCATTGACTACTGGCGAGGTGTTTCCTAAAAACAAATATCCTCCAATAGCCGAAAGTACTGTAACTAAAAGTGTAGCAAGCCATAGAAGCATAATATTTTTAGTGCTCATGCCTGACATTTTCATACTTACCGTCCCCGAAATCCCTTCGGGTAAATTACTCAAAAATACTGCTGCTATAAAAACAGTTCCGGTTGTTCCGCCGGCAGCTACCGATGCTCCTACCACAAATGACTCCGGAATACCATCCAGTAAAGTACCCAGAAGAATGGATGTCCCTGATGTATTTTCGGGATTTTCGCTTTTAAGGTTTTGCTCCATTCCATGGGAACTTTTACGGAATTTTCCGCCATTGGTATCTATAAAATAATCGCCCAACACAAAAACCAGTGCCCCTGCCAAAAAGGATAATCCCATTATAAGCGGTTCTTGCGACTGTTCGAAGCCTTCGTTCATTAGGTCGATAGACAATGCTGAGATTAATACTCCGGCACCAAAAGCCATGATAGTAGCAATAATTTTGTGTCCAATTTTAAGATACAAGCCTACAAGTGCTCCAATCAAAATAGCACCACCCGAAATAAATCCCACAATAGTAGCTTCTAACATAATTTTTAAAATTAGCCAATTAGCAGATTAGTGAATGTGTCAATTAAATTAATACCATTTCTTTTTTCTGAAATAAATATAACTAGCAGCACCTGCTATGATCATAATAATCCAGGAAAAAAGGTAACCGTATTTCCAATCGAGTTCGGGCATGAATCTGAAATTCATTCCCCAGACGCCCACCAAAAATGTAAGAGGAATAAAAATGGTAGATACAACGGTGAGTTGTTTCATAATATGATTCATGCGCAAATCGTTATTAGCAAGGTATAAATCAAGTATGGATGCTATGGTCTCGCGGTTTCCTTCTACCATCATATATGCTTGCTGCAAATGATCATTGGTGTCATGAAAATAAATATGATTTTGCTTGTTAATAAGCGTATAATTCCATAGTAACAATTGTCCGAATTGTTCTTTTATAGGCCAGATGCTCTTTTTTAATAATGAGTAATCACGGCGATGATTTTGTAAAGATTTACCGGCTTCCGATCTGTAGGATTTGAATTCCATCAACGAATCTTCCAGGTCCAACAATAAATTTTGTTGAACCTCAAGCACTTCCAAATATTGGTCTATTATGATGCTGATCAGTAAATTAAATAAATAGTCGGCATGTTGACGGCGAATTTGTCCTTGTTTTGTTTCTAAAGCTTTTTCTACAAGGTCGAAGTGGTTATTGTCAGATTCTTGAAATGATATTACAAAATTTTTACCCAGAATAATGCATATATGCTCGTTCATAAGACTATTATCTGTCGAATATGAAAACAGGTCGGTAACAACAAAAACGAGTTCGCTTACAACCTCAATTTTGGCAATGTGGTGGATGTTTAATATGTCCTGAACAATCAGTTTAGGGATGTAAAATTGTTCACACAGTTTGCCGATTAGTTTTGTATTAGAAAGTCCTTTTACTTGAATCCAGGTTGTTTTAGTATCTTTGGCAATGTCTAAATTATCAAAATTGATGTTTTGACGCTCAAAAAGATCATTATCAAAAGTAATCTTTTCTATCAAAGTGCTTATATCATTAGAGCCTTTGTACACAAGTTCTTCCAACAATAAATTGTTGTGGTGTACGGTATGTTTTCGTTTTTTTATTAGCATGATGAGAAATATATCTTAGGAAGAGGTACAAACTTACATGAAAAATTTTTATTTTTGAAAAGTTCACCGATTTTTGGATTTTTTCTTTTTAAACTTCAATTTTTATCCACTTAAAATTTATGCCATTTTCAATCGAATCATTGTTACTTTTTACTTCATTGCTTTTTGTTGCCAGTCTTTTAGCCAGTAAGGTCGGAAATCGTTTTGGTTTACCTGTTCTATTGCTCTTCTTAGGTGTGGGTATGTTTTTTGGAATTGATGGTCCGTTTCATATTCAATTTGATAATTACGAAGCAGTTCAAATTGTTGGAACAATAGCTTTATGTGTCATTCTGTTTTCAGGTGGTTTGGATACTAAAATCGAAGAAATAAAACCGGTTATGTATCAAGGAGCTTTACTTGCTACTGTAGGTGTTTTGCTTACTGCTTTTATTACAGGTGCTTTTATTTATTCGGTGGTCAATACTTTGATTGATGAAATTTATCTGACATTTTTTGAAGCATTATTATTAGCATCGGTGATGTCTTCAACCGATTCGGCTTCGGTATTTTCCATCCTGCGTTCCAAAGGGGTGTCATTGAAATATCGTTTGCGTCCCTTATTAGAGTTTGAAAGCGGAAGCAACGACCCGATGGCATACATGCTAACCATTATTCTTATTGGTATGATAAATTCTTCACAAACAGGCGATATTAATTATGGAATGGCTGTTTTTGATTTTTTTCTGCAGCTTATTGTTGGGGGGATAGGTGGTTATTTCTTGGGGCGAGTTTCTGTGTGGATAATAAATAAAATTCGGTTGCCAAACGATTCGTTGTACCCGATTTTATTGTTTGCGTGCTGTATTTTTATCTTTTCAGCTGTTTATTTTTGTAAAGGAAACGGTTATTTAGCTGTTTATATTGCAGGTTTGATTATCGGAAATTCCAGGTTCGTGCATAAACGATCATTGCTTCGTATATTCGATGGACTCACTTGGTTCAGTCAAATTATTATGTTTTTGACTTTGGGGCTTTTGGTAAACCCATATGAATTGCTTCCGGTTGCTTTTGGCAGTTTGCTTATCGCCTCGTTTATGATGTTTGCCGGACGACCGATAAGTGTTTTTTTCACCTTGTTGCCTTTTCGCAAAATGCCGTTTAAAAATAAACTCTTTGTTTCGTGGGTTGGATTGCGCGGAGCCGTACCTATTATTTTTGCCATATATCCGTTGGTTGCTGGTTTGGAGCATGCACGATTGATGTTTAATATCGTGTTTTTTATTACACTGCTTTCTCTCTTGTTGCAAGGTACTACCATTACAAAATTGGCAAACTTACTCGGACTTTCAAAAGACAAACAAGAAGAGCAAAAGTTACAACATTTCGATATTGAGTTTTCAGATGAAATAAAATCGACTATGAGTGAAGTTCTTGTAACCGAAGACATGCTTACTGGAGGAAACCAAATGATGCATTTGAATTTGCCGCCACATACATTAGTAGTTATGGTAAAGCGTAATGAGTCATATTTTGTACCCAAAGGTCAAACCAAGCTTGAAGTAGGAGACAAGCTTTTGATGATTACCGACAGTGAAAAAGCTTTGAAAGAAACACATAAAAATTTGGGAATAGAAAAATTGTAAAAAAATAGAATGTTTTTAATTAATAACAGTAAAGAAAACGATGTAAACTAAGACAATGCAAAAAATCATCTCCCTAATTTCCACTTCGTTAAATCTAAAAGAAAAACAAGTGGCCAATACCATAAAACTGCTCGATGAAGGTGCGACTATTCCTTTTATCAGTCGTTATCGTAAAGAAATGACAGACAATCTTGATGAAGAACAAATAACCACCATCAAAGAACAATACGATAAATTACAAGAACTTATTAAGCGCAAACAGGCTATTTTGAAATCTATCGAAGAGCAGGAAAAGCTGACGCCCGAATTGCAACTTCGCATCGATAATTGCTGGAATATGACTGAATTGGAAGATATTTATCTTCCGTTTAAACCAAAGCGTCGTACCCGTGCTGAAATTGCTCGTGAACGAGGTCTGGAAACACTTGCTAAAGTGCTTATGCGCCAAACCGACAATAATGTTAACGAAATCGCACAACGGTTTATTAGCAAAGATGTATCTACCGCCGACGAAGCCCTTAAAGGCGCACGCGATATTATTGCCGAATGGGTTAATGAAAGCGAAGCAGCCCGAAACTCTATCCGTGCTATATTTGAACGCGGAGCCGTTATTTCTTCCCGAGTAATAAAAGGAAAAGAAGAAGAGGGTGTTAAGTATAAGGACTATTTTGCAATGGACGAGTTGTTACGCAAATGTTCTTCACACCGTTTGCTGGCTATGCGTAGGGGAGAAGCTGAGGGATTTTTGCGTGTCAGCATTTTTCCCGAAGATGATGATGTTTGTATTGAACGATTGGAGCGTATTTTTGTCAAAGGTGTTTTTCTTTCTTCATTACAGGTAAAAGAAGCGGTTGCAGATGCTTATAAAAGATTGCTGAAGCCATCTATCGAAACCGAATTTGCCAATTCGAGCAAAGAAAAAGCCGATACCGAAGCCATCCGCGTTTTTGCCGAGAACCTGTATCAGTTATTGTTAGCACCGCCACTTGGACAAAAACGAGTGTTAGGTATTGATCCGGGTTATAAAAGCGGTTGTAAGGTTGTTTGTCTTGATGCTCAAGGAAACCTTTTACACAACGAGAATATTTATCCGCATCCACCGCAAAACGAATATTCGCAAGCTATTCGTAAAATTCAAAAGATGGTCGAAGCCTATGATATTCAAGCTATTGCTATAGGGAATGGTACTGCCAGTCGTGAAACCGAACAATTTATCCAGAACATTCAATACGACCGTAAAGTACAAGTATTTGTAGTAAGTGAAAACGGAGCTTCGGTATATTCTGCATCCAAAGTGGCGCGTGAAGAGTTTCCGCAGTATGATGTAACAGTGCGTGGAGCCGTTTCTATTGGTCGCCGTTTAATGGACCCGTTAGCGGAATTAGTGAAAATCGACCCGAAATCAATAGGAGTGGGGCAATATCAGCACGATGTTGATCAAAATCGTCTGAAAATCTCTCTCGATCAAACCGTCGAAAACTGTGTAAATAAAGTAGGTGTGGATTTAAACACAGCCAGCAGACATTTACTTACCTATATTTCGGGTCTCGGTCCGCAATTGGCACAGAATATTGTGGATTATCGCGTTGAAAATGGTGCTTTCCATTCACGCAAAGAACTGATGAATGTTCCTAAAATGGGGACAAAAACCTTTGAACAATGTGCCGGATTCCTTCGTATTCCAAATGCAGAAAATTCCTTGGACAATTCAGCCGTTCACCCTGAAAGTTACAGCGTAGTAGAAAAAATGGCAAAGAACCTCAAGACGACAGTTAAGGATTTAATTGAAAATAAAGAACTTAAAAAAGTCCTTAATCTCAACGACTATATAACCGATAAAGTAGGGTTACCGACGCTCAACGATATTATGCAGGAGCTCGACAAACCCGGTCGCGACCCGCGGCAAGTCATTAAAGTATTCGAATTTGACCCTACCGTAAAAAAGATTGAAGACCTGAAAATAGGGCAGGTGTTACCCGGTATTGTTACCAATATTACCAATTTTGGGGCGTTTGTCGATATAGGTATCAAAGAAAACGGGCTGGTGCATGTTTCCAACATGGCAAACCGTTTTGTTTCAGATCCAACTGAAATTGTGAAACTTCATCAACATGTGCAGGTAAAAGTAATTGATGTTGATTTTGAACGGAAACGCGTGCAGTTAAGCATGAAAGATCTATAAGACAAGAAATGTTTTCTTAATAAAAAGAGAATATTTTCTTTATAAACCTTATTAAAAACAAATAGTAAGGGGTTGATTGGTAACATGATTTTTTTTTACCTTTGTAGAATCTTTTAAAATATAAATTTATGGCACAATTTCTCAACGAAGTTTCTCGTACATTCAGTGAATATTTACTGATACCGGGTCTTACCGGCAAAAATTGCGTACCTCATAATATAAATTTCAGAACTCCGCTTGCTAAATTTAAAAAAGGAGAAGAACCGGCTATACATTTAAATATTCCTTTTGTTTCGGCGATTATGCAATCTGTTTCGGACGACGAAATGGCTATTGCTTTGGCTAAGAACGGAGGTTTGTCTTTTGTTTTCGGTTCGCAAGGGATCGAATCACAAGCTGATATGGTTCGTAAGGTAAAGAACTATAAATCAGGCTTTGTGATGAGCCGTGCCAACCTTACTCCGGATCATACCCTCGCCGATGTTATCGCTTTAAAAGGAAAAACGGGATTTTCTACTATGGGGATTACCGAAGATGGTACTCCTGAAGGTAAATTATTAGGAATCATTACCGGTAGAGATTTTCGTCCTACACGCGATGATCATAGCTCTAAAGTGAAAGATTATATGACACCGTTTTCCAAATTGATATATGGAAAATATGGTATCACTTTAAATGAAGCAAATGATTTGCTTTGGGAGAATAAATTAAATTGCCTTCCTATTGTAGATAAAGATCAACATTTGCGTTATTTCGTTTTTCGAAAAGATTATGAATCGCATAAAGAATATCCCCTCGAAAATTCGGATAAACAAAAACGCCTTGTAGTTGGCGCAGGAATTAATACCCGTGATTATAAAAAAAGAGTGCCTGCGCTCATACAAGCCGGCGTTGATGTGCTTTGTATTGATTCGTCGGATGGTTTTTCTATTTGGCAAAAAGAAACTTTGGAATATATTAAAACAACATTCGGAGAACAAGTAAAAGTAGGTGCCGGTAATGTGGTCGATAGAGACGGTTTTTTTTATTTGGTAGAAGCCGGAGCCGATTTCGTGAAAGTAGGAGTAGGAGGTGGATCTATTTGTATTACCCGCGAGCAAAAAGGTATCGGTCGAGGACAAGCCACAGCACTTATCGAAGTAGCTGCTGCCCGCGATGAGTATTTCCAAAAAACAGGCGTTTATATTCCGATTTGTTCCGATGGCGGTATTGTGCAAGATTACCACATGGTATTGGCAATGGCTATGGGTGCGGATTTCTTGATGATGGGACGCTATTTTGCACGCTTCGACGAAAGCCCGACACGCAAACTACTTATAAACGGATCGTATGTAAAAGAATATTGGGGCGAAGGCTCTAACCGTGCTCGCAACTGGCAACGCTACGATATGGGCGGAACAGACGGACTTAAATTTGAAGAAGGAGTAGATAGTTATGTTCCTTATGCCGGTAAATTAAAAGATAATTTGGATATTACGCTGGGAAAAATAAAATCGACCATGTGTAGTTGTGGAGTGGTTAACTTGCAAGAACTAAAAGAAAAAGCAAAAATCACTTTAGTTTCTTCTACCAGCATTATTGAAGGTGGGGCGCATGATGTGATTGTAAAAGAAACGCGGAATTAATTTACTTTTTATAACGAATAAAAAATCCTGCAAAGAAATTTCTTTGCAGGATTTTTTTGTTATATAGTTATTTTCCTTCCAAAATTCTCAATAATTGCTGATTAAGATACAATTTCTCTTTACCAACTTTTACCGATTTCAGAAATCCGTTTTTCTCCAATGCTATTAAATAGTTCCCGACCGTTTTGGGATTGCCAATATTTTCATCGATCAAATATTGGCGTTTTGTATAAGGCAAACGGAATAAAATCTCTATCAAATCTTTAGAATAGATTTTGGGAAGTTTCATTTTGATTTCATCGGCAGTTTTGTCCATTGTTTGCATAATTTTATTTAGTCGCTGCAAACCTTTTATAGAAGTTTCCTCAATCAGATCCAACATATACAAAATGAAGGCTTCCCATTCTTCTTTTTCGGTCACAGCCCGTAATTTTTGATAATACGCTATTTTGTTTTTGATAATGTATTCGCTCAGATAGATAGCAGGTATATCCAGCAACCCTGACAATTTAAGATAGAGTAATAATAAAATTCTTCCTGTTCTTCCATTGCCGTCTACAAAAGGGTGTATGGCTTCAAATTGATAGTGCATTAATGCCATTTTAATCAGTGGGTCAATACCATTGTCTTCGTTGATGAATTTTTCCAAATTTGCCAATTTTTCACGAATAATATTTTCTCCACTTGGCGGTGTGTAAATTACTTCACCTTGAGGAGTGCTCAAAGTAGTTCCGGGTGTAACTCTAATGGAAGCGGTGTTTTGTTTTATGCACTGAACAATTTTGATACAAAGATTGGTAGTTATAAATGGCTTAGTTTTGAGTTCTTCCAAGCCCAGCCAAAGAGCCTTTTTATAGCTCAAAACTTCCTTCGTTGCAGGATTTTCCACTTTTTTATCTGCTACTAACGATTGGTAGAGATTGTCATTGGTTGTAATTATATTTTCTATCTCTGAACTTGCCTTGGCTTCCTGTAAATAAATAGTGTCCAAAAACAATGTAGGGTTTGGTGAATTCAGCAATGCGCCGTTTAATTGAGCCAAAGCCCTACCTGCAGAAATAGTTTTACGAAGTATGTTTTTCGTTTCAATATCGGCTTTTGGAGGTAATAATGGCAAATTGTTGTACGGTATATTTTGCTCAAAATTATTCATAATCTTTAAGTGTAAATTTTACATTCGTTTCTAAAACGAGGGTAAATATACAAAAAAAATACTCTCATTAAGGAAACAGAAGTAAAAATTACACTCGTTTTTTATCGATTGATATTTGCTGCAATTTTGCTCTATGCAAAAATCACTTTGCTTTCTTCTACCAGCATTATTGAAGGTGGGGCACATGATGTGATTGTAAAAGAAACACGGAATTAATAGTAAACTTTATCAAAAAATCTAGTAAAGAAAATTTCTTTTACTGGATTTTTTGTTACTATACATCACAAAGAGGTATTAGAATAAAAAAAGCGTTCAACTGGAAAGTTGAACGCTTTTGAATAAATAATGATTTAATTATTTTTTCTTAAAAGTACTACCGCCTATATTGTCTTTCAACTCTTTACCTTCTTTTAAAACAGTCAATTTTGATGTTTTGCCAACCTGTGTGTAGGTACCATTAACATTGTCAGTAATAACAACTTCTTTATTTATAACAGTCCAAGTACCTTGAGCTATTACATCATCATCCCAAGTCCATACAGCAAGGTCAGTTGTGAATATTATTTCTTCATAATCACTACCAGTCTGTCCATTAGAGTAATCTTTAATGTTGATGATTGCTACTTTTAATTCTTCGTCAGACATTTCATCGGTATCATCACTACAAGCTACAAAACACACAGTAGCCATAAGAGCTACAAAAATCGGTAAAATGAATTTTTTCATGATTTTTAAAATTTAATAATTTAAAGTACTATTATTTATTGATTTGACATTGCTTCTTTTCTTGCCGCTTTTTTATCTGCAACTTTAGCTGCTCTTGCTTCTTCCTGAGTCATGGTTTTAACTGGTTCTTGAGCTGGAACAGCTTCTAGAACCGGAGCTGGAGCTACTTCTTCTTTAACTTCTGCTTTTTTAGCAGGAGTTGCTTTTTTCGCGGGTTTAGCTGGTTCGGCAACTACGGTTTTTTCAACTGCTACAGGCACAGTGTCAACTACAAGTACATCTTCTTCTACTAAAACACTATCTACTGCTGTAGAATCTTCTACTGGGGTTTCCGCTTTTTTCCCGCATGACATAAACAAGCCTGCCATCAAAATAGCAGAACTTACTAATAAAATAAGTTTTTTCATGTTTTTGATTTTCAAATTAATTAGTAATTAAAAAATTGTTTGATTGCAAAGATATAAAACTTTTTTAGCTGTCAATAGGGATTTGCGAAAAAATTAAATAAAATAATCATATTATTCGCTTTTATTCATATTTATCAGAATCTCATAAGCTTGATCTATTTTTTTTATGTTTTTAATAGAAACAAATCTACGGGTATTTTGTTCTTTTAGCTGACAGTCGCGAGGATGTGTTGCCATATAAGTAAGTATCTTTCCAAAAGTATTGGTTTGATAGTAGCCCGATTTTAGGTTTGATACCAAATAACCTATCATGCGTTCGTTTTTTAATACTACTTTTTCAAATCCTAATTGCATTGCCAACCAACGCAAACGAAGAGCAATAAGGAGTTGTTCGGCTTCTTTCGGTAATTTTCCAAAACGATCTTCGAGGCGTTTGGCAAAGGCTTGTAAATCTGCTTCGTTATCAATATTGTCAAGCTCGCGGTAAAGTGTCATTCGTTCCGAAACATTTTCGATATAATCGGTTGGGAACATGAGTTCTAAATCGGTATCGATTTGGCAATCCAATATCCAGCCCCCTATATCCCCGCCAACTGGCGGGGGACTTTGGATAGCACTCTCATTTCCTATTTGTTGTGAGACAGGCGTATTTTGTAGCCCTTCTTCGGGGTGGTGGGCTATTTCTTCTCTCAGTTCGTGCATTGCTTCGTTTAGAATCTTTTGATAGGTTTCGTAACCCAAATCGGCTATAAATCCACTTTGTTCAGCTCCCAATAGATTACCGGCTCCACGAATATCCAAATCCTGCATGGCAATATGGAAACCACTGCCCAAATCGGCAAAAGTTTCGATAGCTTGCAAGCGGCGGCGTGCTTCCGAAGTAAGCGAGGTCATAGGTGGTGCAAACAAGTAACAATAAGCTTTTCGATTACTGCGTCCCACACGACCACGCAACTGGTGTAAATCACTTAACCCGAACTGATGTGCGTTATTTATAATAATAGTGTTAGCGTTCGGGATATCAATGCCTGATTCGATAATTGTAGTTGCAATTAGTACATCATACTCATAATCAATAAAATCAACAATAATTTCTTCCAGTTTTTCCGGATTCATTTGTCCATGTCCAACCGCAATACGCGCCTGCGGTACGGTTTTTTTGACTATAGCTTCCAGTTCGTAAATATTCTGAATACGATTATTAATGATAAATACTTGTCCGTTGCGGTTCATTTCGCACTCTATCGCTTCACGAATAACTTCTGTGTCGAAAGGATAGACTTCGGTTTGTATTGGGTAGCGGTTGGGCGGTGGCGTATTGATAATAGATAAATCGCGCGCGCCGAGTAGCGAAAATTGCAGTGTGCGGGGTATCGGCGTTGCCGTCATAGTAAGTGTATCTACATTTACCTTTAATGCTTTAAGTTTTTCTTTGACCGATACGCCGAATTTTTGTTCTTCGTCGATAATCAGCAAGCCTAAATCTTTGAATTTAATTTCTTTACCTACCAATTTATGGGTACCGATGATAATATCTATTTTTCCATCTGCTAAGTTTTGTTTAATTGCTTTTACATCGGATGCCTTACGGGCACGCGAAAGGTAATCTACACGGCAGGGGAAATCTTTTAGGCGTTCCTTGAACGATTTGTAATGTTGTAACGCTAACACGGTCGTCGGTACGAGCACAGCTACCTGTTTGCCATCGGTGACGGCTTTGAAAGCGGCACGCATGGCTACTTCGGTTTTACCGAAACCAACATCGCCGCATACGAGCCTGTCCATCGGCAAGAGTTTTTCCATATCTTGCTTTACATCGGCGGTTGCTTTGATCTGGTCGGGAGTATCTTCATAGATAAAAGATGCCTCCAATTCTTGTTGCAAATAAGTGTCAGGTGAGAAAGCGAAACCTTGTTCAGCTTTGCGGCAGGCATAGAGTTTGATCAAATCGCGAGCAATGTCTTTAACCTTGCTTTTTGTGCGTTCTTTTAGTCGTTCCCACGCACCTGTTCCGAGTTTGTTTATTTTGGGCGGCTCGCCTTCTTTGCCTTTGTATTTCGAAATACGATGCAGGTTATGAATGCTGACAAAAATAATATCATCGTCTTTGTATACAAGTTTGATAATTTCTTGTTTCTTACCGTTTATTTCTTGTTTGAATAATCCGCCAAAACGCCCTACGCCATGGTCGATATGTGTAACATAATCACCAATTTGGAATTGGTTTAGCTCTTTGAGCGTGAGCAAAACTTTACCACTGCGGGCTCTGTCCGATCTTAGCGTATATTTATGAAAACGATCGAACAATTGGTGATCGGAAAAGAAACACAGCGAAAGGTCATGGTCAATAAAGCCCTCATGTAGTGTTCGCAATACGGGTGTAAACGAAATATCTTCGCCTTTGTCTTCGAAAATAGCCTGGATACGGTCGGTTTGTTTTGTGCTGTCGCTCAAGATATAAAATTTGTAACCGTCTTTCAGAAACTCTTTGAACGAATTGACTACCAGATCGAAATTCTTATGATAAAGCGGTTGTGGTGATGTGCGAAATTCTATTGTAGTCCAACCATCATTGTGGGCTTGGCCCGCAATCTTTTTATGTTTAGGAGATGCTGAACCAAGTTCAGCATAACGAGCCGAAAATTCTATTTTTCTGTATGATGAAATTTGTTCCCAGAAATCGTTTCCGGCAATGAGTTTATCTTTTAAATCGGCTTTTTTGTCGGATTCGTTAGCAGCGATCAATGAACCGTCGTAAAGCTGATTAATCTTATCTCGTACAAAAAAATAATCGTTGAAAACCAGTAAAGTATTGTTCGTAATAAATTGGAGAAAGGAAATAGTTTTGTCCGTTTTTTTTACAGTATGAATGTCGGGCACGATGGCTACCGTTTGGCGGCTTTCGGTCGATAATTGTGTTTCGATGTCGAACAAACGAATGGTTTCTACCTCATTGCCGAAAAAATCTACACGGTAAGGTAATTCGTTCGAGTAGGAAAAAATATCAATAATACTACCTCGATTGGAAAACTGCCCAGGTTCGTACACAAAATCAACCCGCTCGAAACCTGCGTTCAATAGCACTTCGATAACAAATTCTGTATCTACGCTTTCACCCACGGTAAGGGTAAGAATCTTTTCGCGCAGGGCAGTGCTTGTGATAACCTTTTCGGCTACAGCTTCAGGATACGAAACAATAAAGCATTTCGCATTCCCCGAAAGAAGGTTTCTCTCCCCCTCCAAAGGAGGGGGTTGGGGGGAGGCTATACGGTTCAATGCTTCTGTACGCAAAATCTCATTAGCCGAATCGACCGAACCATATTTAAACGCTTTTTTATAAGCCGAAGGGAAAAACAAAATTTCGTCTTGCCCCAGTATTTGTGCTAAATCGTTGTACAAATAAGCTGCCGATTCTTGGTCGTTGGCAATAAAAAGAAGTGGAATCTTCGATTTTTCGTACACGGAAGCACAGATCAAAGCTTTTGCCGAAGCTTGTACTCCGGTAATGGAAATATGGCTTTTCAAATCGGCAATAAGTTGGTCAACGGCCTTTATTTGCGGATGTTTAGCGTAAAGATTATATAATTCGTAAAGAGTCAAGACGGGTTTTAAAAGCGTAAAAATGTAACAAGTAAGTTTTTTCGGGGTGTAAAGATAGAAACAATCCGCTTGCTTTTATCGGAAAAATGAATTTTATAAAATCAAATCTTCAATTTTATTTTAATCAAGTAGTTGAATGATTTTTTCATGATTTTTGCTGTTTTTTTTACATATAATTGCTAATTATTTAATTAAAACACTTTATATTTGTTCGTGATAATAAACAAATTATAAAAAATAATAAATATGAAAAAGTACAAATGCATAGTATGCGAGTATATTTATGATCCTACATTAGGTGATCCTGATGCAGGTATAGTTCCGGGAACTGCTTTTGAAGATATTCCGGATGATTGGGTTTGTCCTCTTTGCGGAGTAGGAAAAGATGAATTTGAACCGGTGGAAGATTAATTCTTTTATTTCGGCAAGGTATTATTTTACAAAAGGCATCGTTATCTTTGTAAAACAATTAATAAAAATGCCAATCAATTTTTGATTGGCATTTTTATTGAATGGTAAATTGTCAAATAATAAACAATCATTCTTCTTTTTTTTCCATCAACATAAAATGCAATCGGTTGTGCACATTTACAGGGCTTGTTCCGTAATCGAAATCGAGGAATAGCAGGTTAAGATCGGGGTGTGCAGCTCGGATGCGTTTTTCAATGCCTTTACCCACCACATGGTTGGCAATACAGCCAAAGGGCTGAATACAGATAATATCCGTAATGCCTTGTTTGGCATATCCCGCAATCTCGCCCGGAATAAGCCAGCCTTCGCCGTATTGGTTTAGCAGGTTTACGGTTTTAGATGCTAATTCGGCTTCTTCGCGCACATTTTCTACCGGACGGTAACGCACGAAATTTTTCATCACTCGCTCGTATTTATCCATATAACGATTGATATACCACTCGGCAAACTTGGTGATAGCGTTCCAACGGCTTTTGTTGTCTATAAATTGTTCTTGCAGTGCTTCACTGTTCACAAATCCCTGCATAAAGAAGTTGGCGATAGGAGGTATAGCCACTTCTATACCTTGCTCAAGCAACCAATTAACAATGCCGTAGTTACCAAAGGAATTGTATTTTACATAAATTTCACCAATAATTCCGATTATTTTAACCTCTTTATCGGTGCATGGTACAGCATTAAACTCTTCTACAGCTTGTTGTAAAAGCTGTTTTAGTTGTTTATGTTTACCATCGACAATATATTGTGTGGAAAGCTTCAAATATTTTTCTTTCAAGCGTTCGCTATCGCCTTTATATAGTTCACGGCTTATGGTAGCGTAATACAGACGCGAAAGTGCATCGCTGAAAAATAAAACATGTAATACAGGGAAGATTATTTTTTTATAATCGAAATCAAATCCTGGCTGCTCATTGATTGTGCCTCCTCCTGTACCTATTGCTAATACAGGAATATTTTTATATCCCGCATTAACAAGTGCCCGCTTAATCATCGAAATATAATTTGTAGCACGGCATTGTCCGCCCGTTTGTGTAACGGCAACCGCCACATCATTGAGGTCGTATTTGCCGCTTTTGATAGCTGAAATTAAATCGCCTACTACCAACAAAGCTGGATAACAAATTTCGTTATTCATTACCTTAAGCCCTTCGTCTAGCGTTTCGCGCGAAGGTTTTGGCAGGTTTATCAAATTGTAACCCATTAACTTGAATAACGCAGGCACATATGGCGAATAGAAATCGCCAAACCAAGGCGCAAGTATCGTTTTGCGCTTGTCGGAAACTGTAAATGGGCGGGTGCTCTCAAAAGCTTTAGTGTCGCTTGGCGTGTTATCTTTCAGTTTGATAGACTCCACGAGTGAGCGTAAACGCAATTTGATAGAACCCGTACTCGCAATCTCATCAATGCGGATAAGCGTGTACGACTTGTTTTTGCGTTTCAACAAGTCTTTTACTTCATCCACAATAATCGCATCGGGACCACAACCGAAAGAGTTCATTTGGACCACATACACAGGTGTTTCCTGCTCGGCAGCCCAAGCGGTAGCTTGTAAAATACGGTTTTGGTACGCCCATTGCGAAATCGTAAAATATTCGTTGCGGAACGAGTCGGTTTTTTCGTCCAGCGCGATTTCTTCGTTAATAACCGCCACGCCCAAATCCGAGAGAATATCCGAAATTTTTTGATGGATAAGCGGATCGGTGTGGTAGGGATGTCCCGCTAAAAGGATAACTGGCGTGTTTGATTCTTTCGCATTCTCGAAAATGGATTTATTTTTCTCAATAATCGATTTTTTATAGTTGTCTTGCGTTTTCAAGGCTTCTTCAAAAGCATTTTCGGCAGTTGATTTATTTACGCCAAGCGTTTGCAAATAAGCAACGCAGGCTTTTTTCAATAATTTTTCATCACTGAAATTAAATGCGGGAGCGTCTAACGGAACGCCTGTTTTGTTATTGGACAAAACTTCGGAATAAGCCGTCAAAATAGGGCAATTATAGCAGTTGTGCGAGCCGTCAAATTCTTTTTTCTCAAACAAAATGAATGGATAAAAAATACGGT
The DNA here is from genome assembly GCA_964546015.1 of uncultured Paludibacter sp. Classification (GTDB taxonomy): domain Bacteria; phylum Bacteroidota; class Bacteroidia; order Bacteroidales; family Paludibacteraceae; genus JAFGVL01. Next base: position 27,696 of record CAZJHO010000003.1, on the reverse strand, counting down.
TCACGCCTTTTTCGCCCAAATCGGCAATATGTCCGTGCGCCAGCTTGGCAGGAAAACAAATATTGTCCGCCATAATGCTGCCTGCGCCTTTTTCGTACAAATTGACCGTACTTTCGCCCGATAAAACCGCTTCAATGCCTGCATTAGCAAACAATGATTGCCAAAACGGATAGCTTTCGTACATGGTGAGAATGCGGGGGATTCCAAGCCACCTAAATCCCCCGAAGGAGGACTTTTGCGTACCTATCTCCTTTGGAGAGGGGTTGGGGGTGAGGTCAAATATTTCCCTTTTGTATTCATACACATTTTCGCCTCTTTTTTGCTGTTCAGGATTGTTGGAAAATACCTTTTCACATTTGTTGCCCGAATAACATTTTTTACCGTTAGGGAATTGGAAAACAGTTATCTGACAATTATTTGTGCAGGCTTTGCAGTACGAGAATTTGGTTGAATAATTATTGGCTGAACGAAAATCCCAGCCCCCTAATTGCTCCTTATCAGTCGCGACCGTTGGTTCCCCCGAAGGGGGACTTTGAAGAACGGCAGTTTTATCGGTTATAGAACCTTTATCGGAAGTTGATCCTTTCTCCTTAGGAGAAGAATTGGATGTGAGACTTTTTGCATAAAGAGCAGCTCCATAAGCTCCCATCAATTCGGGTTTGTTTGATGCACTGATTTGTTTTTCAGACAATAATTCGAGCGCACGGAAAACCGCTTTGTTTTTGAATGTACCGCCTTGAACGACAATATTATTGCCGATTTCTTTCAAATGTTCGAGGTTAAGAACTTTGTACAAACAGTTTTTTACTACCGAATAGGCTAATCCGGCAGATAAATCTTCGACCGTTGCACCATCTTTAATTGCCTGCCGAACTTTCGAGTTCATAAACACCGTACAGCGCGAGCCAAGATCGCACGGAGCGGTAGAGTCGCAAGCGAGTTGCGAGAATTTTTGTGCCGAGAAGCCCAAGTTTTTCGCAAAGCCTTCGATAAAAGAACCGCAACCCGATGAACAGGCTTCGTTGATTTCAATATCCGTAATCGTGCCGTTTTGCGCAAAGATGGCTTTAATATCCTGTCCGCCAATATCGAGAATAAATGATACTTCGGGGTCGATTTTGCGGGCAGCGAGGTAATGCGCAATCGTTTCTACAATGCCGTAATCCATATTGAGAGCCGCTTTGAGTAAATCTTCGCCATAGCCTGTAATCGCCGTGCCAAGCACTTTGAGTGTGCAGCCTTTGGCGATTAATTCATCATAAAACGCCGAAAGTCCGTCAATCGCTGTTTTGAGGGGATTACCTTGGTTATTAGCATAAAAAGTATAAAGCAGATTATCTTCTTTGTCGATAATCACAATTTTAGTTGTAGTAGATCCGGAGTCGATACCTATAAAGGCTTCTTGTATGCCTTCCGCTTCTTTTTGCGGAATTTGAATAATACGGCGTTTTTGAATCCATTTTACATAAGGATCTTCGGACGAAAATAGCGGAGTAAGATATTCTTCTACTTTCGTAATATTGGTCGAATATTCAGCCAATTGATCAATCAACAGGCGAGGAGTGAGGATGGTGTTATTGTCATTTGCTAAAAGTGCCGTACCGAGAGCGGTAAATAATTGTGCATTATCAGGTATGGCATAATCATTTTCTTTCAAATTCAGCAACTTGATAAATGCCTTGCGCAACGAACCGATATAAGTCATCGGACCGCCGCAGAAAACTACTTGCGGGGTCATATCGTAACCACGAGCCAACGCATTAACCGTCTGCAAGGCTACCGCATGAAAAATTGAAGCTGAAATATCTTCCAAACTAATTTTGCGTGCAATTAGATTTTGCACATCTGTTTTGGCAAACACACCGCAGCGTGAAGCAATCGGATAAGTCGTAGTGCTTTCTTTCGCTAACTCGTCCATTTCGCCAATGGAAATATTGAGTAGGCTTGCCATTTGGTCGATAAAGGCACCCGTACCGCCCGCACAGTTGCCGTTCATGCGTATATCAGGCGATTTTCCTTTTTCGAGCAGTACCAATTTGGCATCCTCCCCACCAATGTCAATAAGCGTACGCGCTTTTGGATAAAATGTTTGCAATGATTTGGTAACGGCAATCACCTCTTGCACAAACTGAATATTCAATCGTTCGGTAATGCCTATGGCAGCAGAACCAGTCATACATACATTAAGAGGCACATTGCCAATCGCCAATTTCAATTCTTCGAGGATTTCCGTAATTGTTTCCACAATCCGTGTAAAATGACGGCGATACGATTTATAAATTACTTTGTTCTCTATATCTAAAGCAACCACTTTGGCAGTAGTGGAGCCCAAGTCTATTCCTAATTTTATCATAATCTTTCCTTCTGTTTGTTGAATCGTTTTTTGTATGGATTTTTTCAAACAAGCAGATAAACAACTCAACAAATAAACATTCAACTTAAATTATCAACCATCTTCGAATTATATCTGCAATTGATTCTTTTCTTTTAGTAATAAAATCATCAAAATTTGTTTTATTTTCGATGCCGAGAAAACTTGTCAATACCGGTTTGGCAATATATGGAAAAGCGCATAAACTTATTATTGTAACGCCTAACTGATACCAATCTACCGGACGAATTTTCCCTTCAGAGACTTCTTTTTGCATTTGGATTTCCAAAGGATAAAGGTCAATTGTCAATGATTTACGGATGATAAATTCGATTACTTTGCTTGAGTCTCGTCGCATTTCGAGTACCATAAAACCGGGTAATTGTTCGTTACAGCTCAACACATCAAGATAATTATGAGCAATTTCAATGATTTTTTCCGTTAACGAAATATCTTTTTGAATCGTTTCGTTGATTTTTGGAAAAATTATATCCAATGTATTGCCTAAAATGGCATCGAACAATTTTTCTTTATTTCGATAATAATAATGCAGAGAAGTGCGGCTAATTCCTGCTTTTTCGGCAATATCCTGCATGGTAGTATCGGCAAGTCCTTTCTCAAGAAAAACAGTTTGTGCGGTAATAAATATTTTCCGTTCGGTGTCCATTGTTTCAACAGATTTCATAGCATTGACAATTTTGTTTGACATTATTATTTGACAGAGGTGTCAAAAATACTACTTTTTTATCGAATAAAAAAATAATGTACTTTTGCACAAATCTCAGGAATGAGAGGCGAGGAGTAAGGAATGAGTAAAAATTCCTTACTATATCGGCAAACTTATTCCTCATTTTTCACTACTCATTCGTATAAACATGAAATTTAAACGCATCCTTCTTAAACTCAGTGGTGAATCGCTAATGGGCGATAAACAACATGGTATCGATGAAGTTCGCCTCGAACAATATGCTCAACAAATCAAAGAAATAGCTGAACTTGGTGTACAAGTGGGTATTGTAATTGGCGGTGGTAATATTTTCCGCGGATTGAGCGGAACGGTAAAAGGTTTCGACCGTGTGAAAGGCGACCAGATGGGAATGCTGGCAACGGTCATCAATAGCTTAGCGCTTAGTTCTGCTCTTGAAACCAAAGGTGTTCCGGTGCGTGTACTTACTGCTATCCGCATGGAGCCAATCGGTGAGTTTTACAGCAAACAAAAAGCGATTGAAAGCCTTACGAAAGGCGAAGTAGCTATTTTTTCTGCCGGAACAGGTAATCCGTTTTTTACGACAGATACAGGTTCATCTCTCCGCGCCATTGAAATAGAAGCCGATGTAATGCTCAAAGGCACGCGCGTTGATGGTATTTATACTGCCGATCCTGAGAAAGACCCTACTGCAAAAAAATTTGATACCATTACTTATGACGAAATTTACAATCGAGGATTAAAAGTGATGGATCTTACAGCTACAATAATGTGCAAGGAAAATAATATATCGATTTATGTGTTTAATATGGATGTAGTTGGAAATTTGAAAAAAATAATCTTGGGTGAAAATATCGGAACACTTGTAACTAATTAAAAGTTAACGACTTATAATTTGTAATTTTTGGTTCTCAAGTTAATGCTGTTGAGTATTTAACTATGATATTTGCGGAATAAAGCAAAGAAAACTTTATGATTTTATATTTTTTCAGTAGAAATAATTAATAATTGAAACAAATACGCAATTTTATTATACTTTTGCGTTTCAAAAATAACTAATAACCTAAATCATATTATGAACGAGAAAAAACACGAGGCGTTGACCTACCATGAGAGTGGAAGACCCGGGAAAATTCAAGTAATTCCAACCAAAAAAACAGCTACACAAAAAGATCTGGCATTAGCATATTCACCGGGAGTAGCACAACCTTGCTTAGAAATCGAAAAAAACGAATTAGATGCTTATAAATACACGGCTAAAGGTAACTTGGTTGCAGTAATTTCAAACGGAACAGCGGTTCTTGGTTTGGGAGATATCGGTGCTTTGGCAGGAAAGCCTGTAATGGAAGGTAAAGGTTTGCTTTTCAAGATTTTTGCTGATATTGATGTGTTCGATATTGAAGTAAACGAAAAAAATATAGATAAATTTGTAGAAGTGGTGAAAGCGATTGCACCGACATTTGGAGGTATTAATCTTGAAGATATCAAAGCGCCGGAATGTTTTGATATTGAAGATAAACTGAAAGAAGCTTTAGACATACCATTGATGCACGATGATCAGCATGGAACGGCTATTATTTCGGCTGCAGGATTGCTTAATGCGTTAGAAATTACAGGAAAGAAAATAGAAGATATAAAGATTGTTGTCAATGGGGCAGGAGCAGCAGCTAATTCGTGTACAAGTCTTTACATGGCATTGGGTGCAAAACTTGAAAATATTGTGATGTGTGACTCAAAAGGAGTTATCAGTACCAAACGAACCGATTTGAACGATCGTAAAAAACCATTCGCTACATCACGCGAAATATCAACACTGGAAGAAGCAGTTAAAGGTGCGGATGTATTTCTTGGGTTATCGGTAGCCGGTGTGTTAAATCAAGAAATGGTAAAATCGATGGCATCGAATCCAATTGTTTTTGCATTGGCTAATCCAAATCCGGAAATATCATACGAAGACGCACAGTTGGCGCGCCAAGATATTTTATTCGCCACAGGCAGATCCGATTATCCTAATCAAATAAATAATGTGCTCGGGTTCCCATATATCTTCCGTGGAGCATTAGATACTATGGCTACTAAAATCAATGAAGAAATGAAGTTAGCTGCAGTAAAAGCATTAGCTAACTTAGCCAAACAAGCTGTTCCAAAAGTAGTTTGCGATGCTTATAACGACCCACATTTAGCTTTTGGAAAAACATACATTATACCTAAGCCATTTGATCCTCGTTTATTGGAAGAAGTTTCGACGGCAGTAGCTAAAGCTGCTATAGAATCAGGGGTGGCTCGAAAAACAATCGCTGATTGGGAGGGATACAAAGCTGAACTTCGCCACCGTATGGCTCTGGTTAACTCGGATAAAAAATATCCTTTTTTTATTGGAAATTGGGAATAGAAAAGAATTAGCTTAATACAAAAAAGGAAACCTAAAATTGGTTTCCTTTTTCTTTTCCTAAAAAGGAAAATCTCCTGTGTTCGCTACAGGTAAGTCTATGGGAGCTATATCACTTTGGAAATGCGTGTTTTTATTCTGATTATTATTTATTTTAGAGCTTCGAATCGTTTCTCCTGTTTCATCTAAGTTTTCGAACTTGGCATAAGTTTTTCTAAACCGAAGCTTTACATCTCCAGTAGCACCGTTTCTGTGCTTTGCAACAATAATTTCTCCTATCCCGCTAGTATCAGTACCATCCGGATATTCTTCAATCTTATAGTATTCCGGACGATGTATAAAACAAACTATATCTGCATCTTGTTCGATAGCTCCGGATTCACGGAGATCGGATAATTGAGGGCGTTTCGCTTCGTTGGCGCGACTTTCTACACCACGGTTCAATTGTGATAGAGCAATAATAGGTATATCTAATTCTTTAGCTAATCCTTTTAATGAACGCGAGATAATACTAACTTCCTGTTCTCGACTCCCAAAATTCATTCCGCTAGCATTCATCAATTGTAAATAATCAATAATGATGATTTTTATACCATGCTCACGAACTAAACGCCGAGCTTTGGTTCGAAATTCAAAAACAGATAAGCTTGGAGTATCATCTAAATAAAGAGGAGCATCGTGAAGTGCTACGATTTTTGTGTCGAGTTGTTGCCATTCATATTTTTCCAGTTTACCGTTTTTTATTTTTTCACCTTCTAACTCACAAACATTCATTATTAAACGATTAACCAATTGCACATTTGACATTTCAAGAGAAAAAAGCGCTACCGGTGTATTATAATTTATAGACATATTTTTAGCCATGGAAAGTACAAAAGCTGTTTTTCCCATCGCCGGACGAGCTGCGATAATGATCAAATCGGAGCGTTGCCACCCTGAAGTTATTGTATCTAAGGCATGAAATCCTGTTTGTATACCACTTAATCCATCTACTCTTGCTCCGGCAATTTGCATTCGATGGATTGCTTCGGCAACAATAGGATTTATTTGTTGCACATTCTTTTTTACATTTCGTTGGCTGATTTCAAAAAGCTTACCTTCGGCTTCTTGCATTAATTCATCAATATCACTTTTTTCGTCGAAAGCTTTGCTTTGAACCTCAGATGAAAGACGAATAAGTTCGCGTGCCAAATATTTTTGTGCAATAATACGGGCATGATATTCGATGTGTGCAGCAGAAGCTACTTTTGCTGTCAGAAGTGATATAAAATAAGGTCCTCCAATCTCGTCCAATTCTCCGTTTTTACGCAGTTGCTCTGTAACGGTATGCATATCTATCGGTTCTTGGCGCATGGCAAGGTCCGATATTGCTTTATAAATTTTACTGTGTTCTTGTTTGTAGAAGCTTTCGGGGCGCAACAATTCGCTCACGATAGAATAAGCATCTTTTTCGAGCATTAAAGCCCCAATAACAGCTTCTTCTATTTCGGGGGCTTGTGGTGGTAGTTTCCCAAATTCATTAATAATAGGAGTATTTACCGGATTTTTACTTCTTCTTGTGCGATTTTGTTGTTCCATCTTAATTTTTTATTTGAGCCAACAAAATTATGATTTTGAAAACTGAAACATAAAAAAATCACTTGTTCATTATCATATTCTTATTAACAAGATCTTGTTGATAAATTTTACAGAAATAGAAAAACATGTCTAAAAAGTCAAATTACTTTTTTAAATTACGATTTGTATATAGCCTAACTGATGGATAAAAAAACTTAAACGCCAATATTTGATTGTTCTGTAGTTCTTAGATTCTGGGTTAGTTTTTGCCAAAATAATTTCATAGTAAAAAACTATAATTTAAGTGAAATAAAACTTATCAACAATAATTCGGACTTTTTTTGAGAAAACACAAATTTTCTGTAATTTCGCACGATTTTACATATAAGTATCATTTTAAAACGAAAAATGAAGAATTTCAAAAAAGCTAAACTGGTTCTGGAGAATGGAACCATTTTTGAGGGAATGTCATTCGGACACGAAGCATCCACAGCCGGAGAAATCGTTTTTAGTACAGCCATGGTGGGATACCCCGAAAGTTTGACCGACCCATCCTATGCCGGTCAGATTTTAACGATGACTTTCCCGCAGATTGGTAATTACGGTGTCCCCAGTGACAAATACGAAAACTATTTATCTACATTTTACGAATCGGAAGCAATTCATGTCAAAGGCTTGATTGTTTCCGATTATTCTTTTGAATATAGCCATTGGAACGCTGTCAAAAGTTTGGCTGATTGGCTGAAAGAATTTAAGATTCCGGCACTATTCGGTGTGGATACCCGCGAGTTGACTAAAATCATTCGCGAATCGGGTTCGATGAAAGCTAAAATTGAATTTGAAAACCAACCAATTGACTTTATTGATATAACAAATATAAATTGGGTAAGTCAGGTAAGTTGTAAAGAAGTTATTACTTACGGAACAGGGAAGCACAAAATTGTGTTTATCGATTGTGGAACAAAGCATAATATCATTCGTTGTTTGCTTCGTCGTGATGTAACTATCATTCGTGTGCCTTGGGACTATGACTTTTCCGGAATGGATTACGATGGCGTATTTATTTCGAACGGTCCTGGTGATCCGAAACTTTGCACGCCAACTATTAAAAATATTCAAAAAGCAATGGAAACCGACAAACCGATTTTCGGTATTTGTCTAGGCAACCAATTACTTTCTATAGCCGGAGGTGCATCTACCTACAAATTGAAATATGGTCATCGTAGTCATAATCAACCGGTTATTTTAGCCGGAACAAATCGCTGTTTTATCACTTCTCAAAACCATGGTTACGCAACCGACAATAATACTTTAAGTGCCGATTGGGAAACTCTTTTCATCAACTTAAATGATGGAACAAACGAAGGAATTCGTCATAAAACAAAACCTTGGTTCTCGGCGCAATTCCATCCGGAAGCTGCTTCCGGTCCTACTGATACGGATTTCTTATTCGATAAATTTTTCGAAACCCTGAGCACAGGAAAGACAGATTTACATTTTGAGCAAAAAGTAGAATTTCAAGAGAAACCTAAAAAAGTGCTTATTCTTGGTTCGGGTGCTTTAAAAATTGGTGAAGCGGGAGAGTTTGACTACTCCGGTTCACAAGCTTTAAAAGCCTTAAAAGAAGAAGGTGTCGAAGCCGTGCTTATTAATCCTAATATCGCTACTGTACAAACTTCGGAAGGTATTGCTGATAAAATTTATTTCCTTCCGGTCACTCCATATTTTGTAGAAAAAGTTATTCAAAAGGAAAAACCGGATGGATTGTTCTTATCGTTTGGAGGACAAACTGCACTAAATTGTGGTGTAAAATTGTTCGAAACAAAAATTCTTGAAAAATACAATATTCGTGTGCTTGGAACTCCTGTACAGGCAATTATCGACACCGAAGACCGTGATATTTTTGTAAAGAAACTTGATCAGATCAATGTGAAAACCATCAAAAGTATGGCGGTAAATACCATTGCCGATGCTCAGAAAGCAGCAGAAGAATTGGGTTATCCAATAATTGTGCGTGCAGCATATGCGTTAGGTGGTTTGGGTAGCGGTTTTTGTAATAATTCGAAAGAATTGGATGTATTGGCTACTAAAGCGTTCAACTATTCTCCCCAATTGTTGATTGAAAAATCATTGAAAGGCTGGAAAGAAATTGAATTTGAGGTGGTTCGAGATAAATATAATAATTGTATCACGGTTTGTAATATGGAAAACTTTGATCCGCTCGGCATTCATACCGGCGAAAGCATCGTAGTTGCACCATGTCAAACTTTGACCAACAACGAATCTCAAAAATTGCGCGAGATTGCTATTCGCATTGTCCGACATATCGGTATTGTGGGCGAATGTAATGTACAATATGCTTTTGATACCGAATCGGAAGATTATCGAGTAATCGAAGTAAATGCCCGATTAAGCCGTTCTTCAGCTTTGGCATCGAAAGCAACAGGTTATCCGTTAGCATTCGTGGCTGCTAAAATCGGTTTGGGCTATGGTTTACATGAATTAAAAAATTCGGTGACTAAAACCACTCCGGCGTTTTTCGAACCTGCTATCGACTATTGTGTGGTAAAAATCCCTCGTTGGGACTTGTCTAAGTTTCATGGTGTAAGCCGTGAAATCGGTTCTTCGATGAAATCAGTGGGCGAAATCATGTCAATAGGTCGCACTTTTGAAGAAGCGTTTCAAAAAGGTCTGCGTATGATCCAACAAGGCATGCACGGATTTGTTGCCAATAAAGAACTTTATACAAATGAATTAGACAAGGATTTAACGGAGCCTACCGACCTTCGTGTGGCTTATTTATCTCAAGCATTCGAGCAAGGTTACACTGTAGATAGACTCTATGAATTAACAAAAATCGATAAATGGTTTTTGTATAAATTGCAAAACATTATTGAAACTTCGCACAAATTGTCTGCCTACAATGCAAAAGAAAATATTCCTAATGATTTGTTCGTGTACGCTAAAAAAATCGGTTTTTCCGATTATCAAATGGCTAAATTGGTGTACAAAAAACGCATGCCGAAAGATACCATGCGCAACGAGCGTATTAAGCGCGGAATTTTACCTGTAGTTAAACAAATCGATACGCTTGCGGCTGAATATCCTGCTCAAACGAATTATTTGTATATTACTTACGGCGGTTCTGTAAATGATGTGAAATATTTGGGTGATCGCCGCTCTGTTATTGTGCTTGGTTCGGGGGCATACCGTATCGGTTCGTCGGTTGAGTTCGACTGGTGTTCGGTAAATGCTATCAATACTATTCGTAAAGAAGGATATCGTTCGGTTATTATCAACTATAATCCGGAAACCGTTTCGACAGATTATGATATTTGTGAGCGTTTATATTTTGATGAGTTGAGCTACGAACGCGTACGAGACATTATTGAAATGGAAAATCCTCATGGTGTAATTGTATCTACCGGAGGACAAATTCCAAACAACTTGGCTATGAAATTAGATGCTTCAGGCATTAAACTATTAGGTACGCAAGCTGTAAATATTGACCGCGCCGAAGACCGACATAAATTCTCCTCAATGCTCGATAGATTAGGTGTCGACCAACCCCGTTGGAAAGAATTATCTTCTATGGAAGATGTTAATGCTTTTGTAGAAACAGTTGGCTTTCCTGTATTGGTGCGTCCTTCATATGTGCTTTCAGGCGCAGCGATGAATGTGTGCTCGAATACCGAAGAATTAGTTGAATTCTTAAAGCTTGCCGCTAATGTATCGCAAGAACATCCTGTGGTTGTTTCCGAATTTATAGAAAATGCGAAAGAAATCGAAATTGATGCTGTAGCTCAAAATGGAGAACTGATTATCTATGCAATATCTGAACATGTTGAATTTGCAGGTGTACACTCCGGTGATGCTACCATCTTATTTCCGGCACAAAAGATTTATGTAGAAACATTCCGTCGAATTAAATCTGTGGCAAAACAAATTGCCAAAGAACTTAATATTACAGGTCCCTTCAATATGCAATTTTTAGCAAAGGATAATGATGTGAAAGTAATCGAATGTAACTTGCGTGCTTCTCGCTCATTCCCATTTGTATCAAAAGTATTGAAGATTAACTTTATAGAATTGGCAACAAAAGTAATGTTAGGTTTGGAAGTAGAAAAACCAAGTAAAACATCATTCGATTTAGATTATGTTGGTATTAAAGCTTCACAATTCTCATTCACCCGCCTTCAAAAAGCCGATCCTGTTTTAGGTGTAGATATGGCTTCGACAGGTGAAGTAGGTTGTCTCGGAGAAAACTTTGATGACGCTTTACTTACTGCAATGCTTTCGGTTGGATATCGCATTCCGGAAAAACGAGTGTTGGTCTCTTCCGGTGCTGCAAAATCGAAAGTGGAATTATTGGATGCTTGTCGTTTACTAGACAAAGCCGGTTATGAACTTTATGCTACAGACGGTACTTGTAAATTCTTACAAGAAAATGAGGTTAAATGTACTCTTGTAGGCTGGCCTGACGATAATAACGCTCAATTTAAGGCTACAGATATGATTGCTAAAAAACAATTTGATTTAGTTATCAATATTCCTAAAAATCTCACAAAACGCGAGCTATCAAACGGATATCGCATTCGTCGTGGAGCTATTGATTTCAATATCCCACTTATTACCAATGCCCGTTTAGCCAGTGCTTTCATTAAAGCTTTCTGCAAAATGAAAGATAATGACATTGCTATCAAACATTGGGGAGAATATAAATAATTTGATTTTTACAAATAAGTTATAGATTTTAACAAAAAAACACTTTTATGTTAGTGTTTAAGTTGTATTTTTGTAAATCTTTAAAAAAATCTTTTATTGACTAAAAAGAAAAGAACATGTGTGGAATTGTTGGTTATCTAGGAACTAAGAATGCCTATCCTATTTTAATAAAAGGATTACATCGCCTTGAATATCGCGGATATGATAGTGCCGGAGTGGCATTGGTTAACACAGATAACACATTAAAAGTATATAAAGCAAAAGGAAAAGTATCTGATTTAGAAGCTTATGCTAAAGATAAAAATGTGAGTGGAACCATCGGTATTGCACATACTCGTTGGGCAACACATGGTGAGCCGAATGATGTAAATGCTCATCCTCATTATTCACAATCAGCTTCTTTAGCACTGATTCATAATGGAATTATCGAAAATTACGCCATTATAAAAAAAGATCTTAAAAAGCGTGGATATGTATTCCAAAGTGATACGGATACCGAAGTTTTGGTTCAATTAATCGAATACATAAAAACTACAAATAACCTTTCACTTGAAAAAGCCGTACAATTAGCATTAAAACAAGCTATTGGAGCTTATGCTATTGCTGTAATAGAAAAAGGAAATCCGGATCAAATTATTGCTGCTCGTAAAGCTAGTCCGCTTGTGATTGGTGTTGGCGAGGATGAGTTTTTCTTAGCTTCAGATGCTACTCCTATTATAGAATATACTAATAAAGTAATTTATTTGGATGACGAAGAAGTAGCTATCATTCGTCGTGGAGAGGATTTAAAAGTAAAAACAATTTCTGATGTTGAAATCACTCACGAAGTAAAAGAGCTTGAATTAAGTTTGAGCGAATTGGAAAAATGTGGTTTTGAACATTTCATGTTAAAAGAGATATACGAACAACCCAAACGCCTATCTGAATCTATGCGTGGTCGTATCAATGTAGATGAAACAGATGTGCGCCTTGCCGGAATTATTGATAATAAAGACAAATTCTTAAAAGCAAAACGCATTTTGATTGTTGCTTGTGGTACCTCTTGGCATGCCGGTTTGATTGGAGAGTACTTGATTGAAGAATTAGCACGAATCCCGGTTGAAGTAGAATATGCATCCGAATTTCGTTATCGGAACCCGATTATCAATAAAGATGATATTGTAATTGCCATCTCTCAATCAGGAGAAACGGCAGATACATTAGCTGCTATTGAGTTGGCTAAAAATGCGGGAGCTTTTGTTTATGGTATTTGTAATGTAGTAGGCTCGTCTATTCCTCGAAATACAGATTCAGGATCATATACCCATGTAGGACCTGAAATCGGAGTAGCTTCGACCAAAGCATTTACGGCACAAGTAACAGTTTTGTCTCTTATTGCACTTACAATCGGTAAGCTAAAAAGAACTTTAGAAGAGGACTATTATTTAAATTTAGTAAAAGAGTTAGCTTCTATTCCTGATAAGATGACCAAAACCTTGGAGGTTAATAAACAAATCTTGGAGTTTGCACCGATATTTACTTATGCCCGTAACTTTATTTATTTAGGACGCGGATATAATTATCCGGTAGCACTAGAGGGAGCTTTAAAATTAAAAGAAATCTCATACATCCATGCCGAAGGATATCCGGCAGCTGAAATGAAACACGGACCTATCGCTTTGATAGATGCTGAAATGCCGGTGGTAGTTATTGCTCCTAATAAAGGGATGTATGATAAAACCATTAGCAATATTCAAGAAGTAAAAGCACGCAAAGGACGCGTGATTTCAATTATTACTGAAGGTGACGAAACTGTAAAAAATCTTTCTGATTTTAGCATCGAGATACCTGAAACTGAAGAATGTTTCGTACCTTTGTTAGCATCTATCCCATTACAACTAATGGCTTATCATATTGCTGTAGTAAAAGGCTGTAATGTGGATCAGCCTCGAAACTTAGCCAAATCTGTAACAGTAGAATAAAAAAATCTAAATATATAAAAAAGGCTGGTGATAAATTTTATTACCGGTCTTTTTCGATTAAAATGAATTTTTAATACAAATAGTTTTTATGTGCGGAATCGCTGTTGTTAGGCTACTGAAGCCTTTGGAACATTATCATGTAAAGTATGGAACTTGGCAATATGGTTATCAGAAACTGTATCTGCTTATGGAAAAACAACACAATCGAGGGCAAGAAGGTGCTGGTATGGCTGCCATAAAATTTGATATGCCTGCAGGAGAAGAATATATTTGGCGCGAACGAGCTTTAGGCTCACAAGCTATCAACAAATTATTTACGAATAATACCGAATTGCTGAAAAAATATACTCCTGACCAAGTAAAAGATCCAAATTGGGCAAAACAGAATCTACCTTTTGCTGGAGAATTGTACATTGGACATTTGCGTTACAGCACAACAGGGAAAGACGGCATGTCATATGTACATCCGTTTTTGCGCCGTAATAACTGGAAATCTCGCAACCTTGTTCTAGCTGGCAATTTCAATATGACGAATGTAGATGAGATTTTTGCCGAATTGATAAAACAAGGACAACATCCTCGCGATTACAGCGATACTTTTATGCTACTCGAGCAAATCGGACATGAGCTTGACAGCCAAGTACAACGCTTATACGACAAACATGGGAGCAATAACGATAAAATTGAATCTGAATTAGATATTGCTGCTATTCTTCGAGAAACATCTCCAATTTGGGATGGAGGATATAATATTTGTGGTTTGTTGGGGCATGGTGATTCATTTACTTTTCGTGATCCTTGGGGAATTCGTTCTTCATTTTATTACAAAGATGATGAAATTGTTGTAGTAGCAAGTGAACGACCGGTAATTCAAACAGCATTAAATGTAGAAGTAGATAAGATAAAAGAACTATTACCTGGTCAGGCTATCATCATTAAAAAAGATGGTAATATTCTGCTGGAGCAGGTACTTGAGCCTAAAAACATTTCTCCATGCTCGTTTGAGCGCATTTATTTCTCCCGAGGAAGTGATAAAGATATTTACCAAGAACGAAAAAAATTAGGTTATCTGCTTACCGAACCTATTTTGAAAACTGTGGATTACGACATTGACCATACTGTATTCTCATTTATACCAAACACTTCAGAAGTTGCATTTTATGGTATGTTTAATGGGATGCAAGATTATATGATTGACCAAAAAGTAAAGAAAATTACTGAAGGGAAAAATCTACTGTCTACCGAAGAAATGGCAACTATAATCAGTTATCGTCCTCGCATTGAAAAAATAGCCATTAAAGACATAAAATTGCGGACATTTATAGCGCAAGATGCCGGACGGAACGACCTTGCTGCGCATGTGTACGATATTACCTATGGATCG
This sequence comes from uncultured Paludibacter sp., assembly GCA_964546015.1. Taxonomy (GTDB): domain Bacteria; phylum Bacteroidota; class Bacteroidia; order Bacteroidales; family Paludibacteraceae; genus JAFGVL01. Next base: position 12,603 of record CAZJHO010000003.1, on the reverse strand, counting down.
GTGCGTGCAAATAAAGACAATATTGTGGTAATAGATGATTCTATTGTTCGCGGAACGACCTTAAAACAAAGTATTATCAAGATTCTGGATAGATTAAATCCTAAAAAAATCGTGATTGTTTCCTCATCTCCTCAAGTGCGTTATCCGGATTGTTACGGTATTGATATGTCGCGTATGAGTGAATTTGTAGCATTCCGCGCTGCTATCGAATTGTTAAAAGAAACAGGGCAGGAGAATGTCATCAACGAAGTGTACAAAAAATCGAAAGCACAAGAAGGATTATCTAAAGAGCTAATTAAGAATTATGTAAAAGATATTTATGCTCCGTTTACAACCGATCAAATTACCAATAAAATAGCACAACTTTTAACTCCCGAAGGAACAAAAGCCGAAGTGAAGATAGTTTATCAAAATATTGAAGGCTTACACAAGGCTTGTCCGAATAACAAAGGTGATTGGTATTTTTCCGGAAATTATCCTACAGCAGGAGGGAATAGGTTAGTAAATCAAGCCTTCATCAATTATATTGAAGGACGAGATAAATGGCAATTGTAAAATAAATTCAAATAATACATTTTTCAAGACTTTATTATGTTAAATTAGCTGGTTGGTAAATTGCCAATTAGCTATTTATTTTTCATACAAATTTTATTTCAATAGAATGAATCCTCAAATAAATAAATTGAATCCTTTTATAGTAATGGATGTATTGGAAAAAGCCAACGAAATGCAATCGCATGGCGATAATATCATCCATTTGGAAGTAGGCGAACCGGATTTTGATATGTCGGCTTGTGTGGTTGAAGGTATGGAAAAGGCTTTAAAAGAAGGAAAAACACATTATACTCACTCTCTTGGCGATCCTCTTTTACGACAGGCAATAGCCGATTCGTATAAAAAAGAATACGGTGTAACAGTTGATTCGGATTGCATTGTGATAACATCCGGTTCTTCGCCCGCTATACTGATGGTAATCATGCTTTTGTGTGAGGTAGGGGGAGAGGTGCTGTTTTCGAATCCGGGATATGCTTGTTATCGTAATTTTATTTTGGTTTGCAACGGCGTTCCTGTCGAAGTTCCTCTTTTCGCTGAAAATGGATTTCAATTTGACATTGAAGAAATAAAAAAACGCATCACACCCAAAACCAGAGCTTTATTTATTAATTCGCCGATGAATCCTACAGGAACATTAATAAATAAAAGCGTAATGAAAGAATTGGCACAGTTAGAAATTCCGATTATTTCAGACGAAATATATCACGGCTTAGTATATGAAGGCAAAGCTCACACCATGCTTGAATTTTCTAATGAAGCATTTATCCTCAATGGGTTTTCTAAAAAATATGCTATGACAGGCTTGCGATTGGGCTATCTTATCGCTCCTAAAAGGTATATGCGCACTTTGCAAACATTGCAACAAAATTTGTTTATATGCGCTCCGAGTATTACGCAGTATGCCGGATTAGCTGCATTACAAAAAGCTGAAAAAGATGTGGAGAAAATGCGCGAAACCTATAATGAAAGACGATTGTACATAATAAATCGGTTAAAATCGATGGGATTTATTATTCATTCCGAACCTCAGGGAGCTTTCTATGTTTTTGCCGATGCCCGAAAATTTACGAACGATGTATATCAGTTTTCGTTTGATATATTGGAAAAAGCCCATGTAGGAATTACTCCGGGAATCGATTTTGGTACAAATGGTGAAGGTTTTGTTCGTTTTTCATATGCCAATAGTATTAATAATATTAAAATAGGAATGGATAGGCTTGAAGCGTACTTGAAAAATTTAGTCAAGACAGATTAACATGAAGGTCTGAACAACTAATAAGTTCAGACTTTTTTTTCTTGAAATTATTAAAGTGCTAACAGTAAGGCATATCGTATTTTCCGTATATTTGCGATTCGAAAAACATTCTTTTTTTAAGATACAAAAGATAATGAAATATATATTAAGTGTGTTGGTGGTAATAATTGCATTGCTACAACTTCCGGCTTGCATTGACGATGATATTTCTGCCGATTCAAATTTGAAGCTCTGCTTTTCATCTGATACAGTAGCATTCGATACCATTTTTACAACGACAACCACAGCCACTGCGAAATTGAAGATTTATAATCGAAATGATGATAATATTATTATATCTTCTATTTGGGTAGGAGGTAAAAATAAATCGCCTTTTAAAATCAATGTACAAGGAAGGAGTAATGAAACGCAATCTTTTTCCAATATTGAACTTCGCAAAAATGATAGCTTGTACATCTATGTCAATGTAACCATTAATCCTAATGATCAAAATTCGCCGGTTTTGATTACGGATTCCATTGGTTTTCTTACCAATGGTAATGAACAATATGTACAATTGACAGCTATCGGACAAGATGTAGTTTTTTTTAAGAATAAGACAATCTTTTCCGATTCGACGCTTACTGCCAAAAAGCCATTCTTAGTATATGGTAATCTTACTGTAAATGAGAATACTACCCTTAAAATCACGCAAGGTTGTAAACTGTATTTTCATGCAAAATCGGGCATTGAGGTATATGGAAACTTGAATGTGTCGGGAACATTGCAAGAGCCGGTTCTTATGCGTGGAGACCGCATTGACTATTTATTTAAAGGAGTTCCTTATGATACCCTTTCAGGACAATGGAACGGAATACGCTTATTGTCCGAGAATGGAACTCATGCTATTGATTACTTGGAAATGCGTAGTGGAACTACAGCCATTCATATTTCAGGAAAAACAGCTCAGCCTAAGTTATTTATAAAAAACACCACTTTGCATAATTTCGACTCTTGCGCTATTTTAGCTCATAATGCAGAATTAGAGATTGTGAATTCTCAACTTTCGAATTGTGGTGTAAATAATTTATTCGCTATAGGAGGTAAGTTAACTATGATCCAATCTACTATTGCTAATTTTTATCCTATCAGTAAACGCAAAGGATCATCGGTCTTTTTATCTAATAAAAACAAATATGAAAGTACAACCCCTATTGAAGCAAAGATTCAAAATACAATCATTATAGGTAATAGGGATAACGAAGTGTCTTTATTAGATGTAAACTTATCAATAACACCGACTTCCGATTTTAATGTTAACTTCTTTAATTGTTTAAAATATGGTAAAGAAGATGAAAACCCTTTTTATGTCAATACTATTTGGGTAAATAGTTCGAAAGATATTTTTGTTAATACAATGACTTATCCTTACAATTTTCATTTAAAGGAAAATTCTCCTGCTGTTGGTTTGGGCGATACTACGATAGCTTCTCAATATCCAATTGATAAAGACGGAAATAATAGATTCTCGGATGGTGCACCCGATATTGGGGCATATGAATTTGTTCATTAAAATTGTATATTTGTATCAAACTCTGAAATTAAAATTATGAAACGGATAATATTATTATTCATTGGGGTTATGTTTCTATCCGGTTACTTAGTGTCTCAACAAAACATTGATACACTACGAATTATAAGTTATAATGTCGAAAATTTCTTTGATACAAAGCATGACGAAGGTAAAAACGATATTGATTTTACTCCCGAAGGAAATTACCGTTGGACACCCGATAAATACAGAAAAAAACAAGCTAATATAGCTCGTGTAATCACTGCAATAGGTGGTTGGAGAACTCCCGGAATAGTTGGTTTGCTCGAAGTAGAAAATGAAAATGCTCTTATTGCTCTTACCAAATATTCACCGCTTAAAAATTTACAATATAAATATATTCATAAAGAATCTCCGGATGCTCGTGGTATAGATGTTGCCATATTATACCAACCACGCCAGTTTAGACCGTTTCACGAAGAATTTCTTAAAATTAAATTTCCTGATGCCCCTGAAAGTAAAACTCGAGATATTCTTTATGCAGCAGGAATTTTACGCAATAACGATACCTTGCACATATTTATGAATCACTTCCCGTCAAGGCTCGGAGGTGAAACTTCATCAGAACCTCGTCGTATTTATGTTGCCTCTGTACTTAGAGCTAAAGTAGATAGCATTTTTGGTGTATCTTCTAATGCCAATATAGTGATTATGGGGGATTTTAATGATTATCCGACTAATAAAAGTATGAATTCGGTACTAAAGGCTGTAATGCCGAAAGATAGCATTTCTTTAACCGGACTGTACAATTTGCATTATCGTTATCAATTAAAAGGGGAAGAGGGGTCTCATAAATACCAAGGAGAATGGGGTATGCTCGATCAGATTATTGTTTCGGGAAATTTGCTTGCCCCAAGCAATTCATTATTCACAGATAAAGATAAAGCTCAAATATTCAAAGCCGATTTTTTGCTCGAAAATGATGAGAAGTTTCTCGGTAAAAAACCGTTTCGTACTTATATCGGTATGAGATATCACGGCGGATATAGCGACCACTTACCTGTGTATATTGATGTTGCGGTAAAAGAAAAAGATTTAAAAAATTAAAATGAAAATACAACTATTTATACCTTGTTTTATCGACCAATTATATCCCGAAACGGGTTTTAATACAATTAAATTGCTCGAAAAAGCAGGCTGTGAAGTAATATATAACCCGAATCAAACCTGTTGCGGACAACCTGCTTATAACAGTGGCTATTGGGACGAAAGCCGAAAATTAGCCGATAAGTTTTTGACCGATTTCAGCGATGAGTATCCGATTGTCACGCCTTCGGGTTCTTGTTCCGGTTTTATTATTCATCATTATCCGAAATTGTTTGAAAAAGATATTCAGAAGTTGGAACAATGCAACAAGTTAAAGATTTATGAATTATCCGATTTCTTAGTCAATGTGCTGAAATTTGATGATTTTGGAGCTAAATTTCCACATAAAGTAACTTACCATGATTCTTGCTCTGCTTTACGCGAATACGGCATCAAGGAAGAACCTCGCCAACTACTTTCTAAAGTGCAAGAATTAGAATTTATAGAAATGGAAGAATCGGAAACCTGTTGTGGTTTTGGTGGAACTTTTGCAGTGAAAAACAGCAGTATTTCTATTGCCATGACTGATAAAAAACTCATTAATGCTTTAGCGACAGGAGCGGAATATTTTGTTAGTACAGAGGCTTCGTGTTTAATGAGTATTAATAGTTATGCTCAAAAGCAAAAATTACCGATTAAAGGGATACATTTGGCAGATATTTTGGCTAGTTTTTGAAATCCCTTAAAGGGGAACTTTGTCAATACAAAATAACAACTCTTTAGCTTTCTCTCTTAGGAGAAGTTCGAAGGGATAATAAATAAAAATCATGAAAAACGAAGACTTAATTTTCGACGAAGATGAAGCCGTAAAATTCATCACTGAGTATTTACCTGCTGAAGCAAAGGAACGGATTTCTGAAGATGACATTGATTATGTTCTCGATATTATGTGCGAATTTTATGAAGAAAACGGATTAATGGACGACTCTTCTGATGAAGCTAGTATAGATGAAGAGGCTATGTTTAATTTTATTCTTAAAACGATAAAAAAAGACAAGATGATTTCGCTTTCTGAAGATGATTTGCAACTAATACTTGAAGGCGAATTTGAATACGGAAAATCAATAGGAATTTATACAGAAGAAAATTAATAATGACGATTTTGTATTATCTTTTTTATGCTTTTGCGTGGTTGCTTTCTTTGATACCATTTCAAATTTTATATTTACTTTCGGATATTTTATATGTGCTGGTATATCGTATTGGTCGGTATCGGCGCACTGTTATCCGTAGAAACTTATTGAATGCGTATCCCAAAAAGTCTAAGCGTGAGATCAGGCGAATAGAACGCAAATTTTACCATTATTTATGCGATTATTTTGTAGAGTCGCTAAAAACAATGCATATGTCTGATAAACAACTTAAAAAAAGATCTGTTTTCAAGAATCCAGAAATATTATATCCATATCTTGATCAGGGTAAAAGCATATTCATTTATCTTTCTCATTATGGAAATTGGGAATGGCTCTCGTTTTCGATTGCAGCACATACGAAAGAACGGAACTTTAAACTTTATCCGGTATATAACCCACTGAAAAACAGATTGTTCGATAAATTCTTTTTAAGATTACGAACGAGTGAACGCATAATACCTGTTCCACAACACCAGATTATGCGTAAAATAGTAAGATTCAATAAAGAAAAAAATGGTTCACTTTTTGTTTTTATTGCCGATCAATCTCCGGCTCCGGAAAATATTTATTATTGGACAACTTTTTTGAATCAACCGACAGCACCTATAGTTGGTCCGGAAAGAATAGCAAAACTAACGGATTGTCCGGTAATCTTTGCCGATGTGGCGCGTGTAAAACGAGGACATTACGCGGTAGAGTTTGTTTTAATGGCTGAAAATGCTAAAGAAACAAAAGAATTCGAACTGACTGAAAAATATATGCGTTTGCTCGAAAAACGAATCTTAAAAGCGCCTTATTATTGGCTCTGGACACATCGTCGTTGGAAATATTTGCCTAACAACAAGAAGGTTTTAAAGTATGTTGAATTACAGAAAAAAGAAATGGTATTTAATCTGAAAAATGACGAATAAGTGAAAGTTGCTATCGTCATATTAAACTATAATGGAAAACACTATCTGGAAAATTTTTTAGATAGTGTTGTATTGTATTCTACAAATGAAAATATTGGGATCTTCGTTGCTGATAATGCCTCTACAGACGATTCTATTACATTTTTAAAAGAAAAATATCCTCTAATAAAGTGTATTTTATTAGAAGAAAATTATGGTTTTGCCGGAGGATATAACAAAGCATTACAACAAATTGATGCTGAGTATTTTATATTATTAAATTCGGATGTCGAAGTGACTGAGAATTGGATTGGTACAATTATTAATTATATGGATTCGCACCTCGAAGTAGCTGCTTGTCAACCCAAAATACTTTCGTATAATCAAAGAGAAATGTTTGAACACGCCGGAGCTTCCGGCGGATTTATCGACAAATTAGGATACCCCTTTTGCCGAGGTAGATTATTTACCAAAATTGAAAAAGATTCGGGACAATACAACAATATTATTGATATTTTTTGGGCAACTGGAGCCTGTTTGGTTATTCGCAAAAGTGATTTTTGGAATGTGGGTGGATTCGATAATGATTTTTTTGCCCATATGGAAGAGATTGATTTATGTTGGCGTTTGAGGAGTAGGGGAAGGGTTCTTCGTTGTGTTCCTCAAAGTGTTGTTTATCATGTAGGAGGCGGAACGCTTAGTACTGAAAATCCACAAAAAACTTACTTAAATTTTCGGAATAATCTTTTAATGTTGTACAAGAATTTACCACAAAATCAACTAACGAAAATACTTGTAATTCGGTTTTTCTTGGATTTTGTAGCTTTACTGCAAATGCTTTGGGGCGGAAAGTTCAAAAATGCCCTAAAAGTTTCAAAAGCTCATCAGGATTTCTTACGAATGAAAAAAGATTTTTCTTCCAAACGAAAAGAAAATTTAGCTGCCACAATCAATCCATACCCTAAAGAAATACTAAGAAAAAGTATTATTTTTCAATATTATATAAAAAGAAAACGAAAGTATTCGGATATAAAAAAATAGGCTACTTTTTAGTAGCCTATTTTTTTATTTTACTGTTACAATCAGCGGATTTTTTATCTTTTCAGCACTTTGTTCCATGTAGGCAAACCAATCTTCATCTGTAGGGAAGCCCCATTTACTCCAGCCTGCACCGAAGTAATAAACATATGTGTGATATGGTTGCGTTTTCTTACTTAGATATTCATCTAATCTGTAGGGAATAGCCAAAATATGTTCATTAGTTTGTTTAGTGTTTTTTAATTCCCTTTTAAAAATAACTCCTACATAATTACGCCCGGAAGGAACACCGGCATCTGAAACCGCATTTTCGGCATAGGCAATAAAGCCTTTTTCTTTATTGGTTTTGATAATACCTTTGCCATCGTGTAAAAAAATACCGGCGGCTACATTCATGTTATCAGGTGCATTTTCATAGCTAACAAAAGCTTTGTTAAACTGAGTTCCTGCATCGATATAAATAAGAGCCGTACATTTTACTTTGTTGTTATTCACATTTATAGAATCATAAGTAAGTTTAAACATGCTACGCAACGGACCGTTCTCTATCACTTCGGCTTTGCTGTAATGACCGCCTACCCAGAGCGAATCGTTCAAATAAGGCGAGATACCTCCCGCGCCAAGTGTATGCCCTACTTTGTAGCAATCAAGTCCTTCGCCGTTATCTACATGGTACGAAATACCTTTTTCCAATTCATTTTTATAGAATTTATCCATAATTAACGCATCGGTTCTTTTTAGCCAAATATCAACGCCATTACTCGGATTCTCAGCAGCAAGGGCAGGACCATACATGCGAAAAGCGATACGGTCATTCTCCCATGCAAAATCATCTTTTCGCTCAGGTACTTTACGGGCAAATGTTTTGGCAGGAAAAGCATCCGGTTTACCTGCTTTCGCTTCATAAGTACTTTTACTATTTGCTTTTACCGATGCTTGAAAAACAATTATTTTACCTAATTTGATAGTATCTTTTCCTTTAATTTCCCGTATAGAAGCCTTTGTTCTTTGGTAAGGTACTTGCTTGCCATTTTTGTCTAAAATAATAAATTGTTCTCCTTCTTTCAGATTTAATTTTTCACTTACATCCGATAAATAAAATTCAACTACTTCATTATTTCGGTCAAAATTCGATTTATTTTCTACTGTAATTTTAGCAGATTTTCCAAATACCATTAAGGAAGAAAATAAAGCTATAACTAAAACGATTTTTTTCATTTTCACAATGACTTTTGGTTATTTATTAAATTATCAATTGTCTAATTGTAAATTATTTTGGTTGTTTGCCGATATAAGCTAAAATTCCACCATCGACATACAAGATATGCCCATTTACAAAATCCGAAGCCGATGATGCTAAAAATACTGTTGGTCCGGCCAAATCTTCGGGCGTTCCCCAACGGGCAGCAGGCGTTTTGCTGATAATAAAATTATTGAAAGGGTGTCCGTCTTCGCGTAAAGGTGCCGTTTGAGGTGTGGCAATGTAACCGGGACCGATGCCGTTTATTTGAATATTATGTTCAGCCCATTCGCAAGCCAAATTTTTGGTAAGCATTTTAAGTCCGCCTTTGGCTGCGGCATACGCCGAAACGGTTTCGCGACCCAACTCGGACATTAACGAACATACATTGATAATTTTTCCTCCACCTTTAGCAATCATGGCAGGAGCTACTGCTTTCGACATAATAAATGGTCCGACCAAATCAATATCTATTACTTGTTTAAATTCGTCGATGGTCATATCTACGGCAGGAATTCGTTTAATGATACCCGCATTGTTTACCAAAATATCTATTGTGCCGATTTCTTTGCTTATTTTTTCAATATTTGTTTTTACTGAGGCTTCATCCGTCACATCGAATACATAACCGTGCGCATTGATACCGAAAGCCTTATATTCTTCTACAGCCTCTGCTACTTTATTGGCAGTACGGGCATTAAATGCAATGGTAGCCCCGGCTTCGCCCAATGCTTTTGCCATAGCCATACCGATACCATATGTTCCGCCTGTAACAAGAGCTACTTTTTCTTTTAATGAAAAATTAACCATGATTTTCTTTTTTTTTTACTGTATGTTATTTACGATTATTTCTTCATTTTTTCCGATATTTTTCCGGAAAGTTCAGCCACTAATTCCGGATTATCTTTGATGATTTGTTTAACTGCATCGCGTCCTTGTCCTAATTTGCTGTCGCCGTAGCTGAACCACGAACCACTTTTTTTGATAATACCGAATTCTACCCCTAAATCGACAATTTCGCCAGAAAGAGAGATTCCTTCGCCAAACATAATATCAAACTCAGCTTTACGGAATGGGGGAGCTACTTTGTTTTTAACCACTTTTACACGAGTTTGATTTCCGATTACTTCTTCGCCATCTTTTATTTGCCCAATACGGCGAATATCCAAACGAACAGAAGCATAAAATTTCAGAGCATTACCTCCGGTGGTTGTTTCGGGATTTCCGAACATAACACCGATTTTTTCACGCAATTGATTGATAAAGATACAAGTGGTGTTTGTTTTGTTAATATTGGCTGTTAATTTGCGTAATGCTTGAGACATCAAACGGGCTTGCAATCCCATTTTAGAATCGCCCATATCACCTTCCAATTCGGCTTTTGGAGTAAGAGCAGCCACAGAGTCAATCACAACTAAGTCAATGGCTGAAGAGCGGATTAATTGATCTGCAATTTCGAGCGCTTGTTCACCACTATCAGGCTGCGAGATAAGAAGATTATCGATATCAACGCCCAATTTTTCAGCATAAAAACGATCGAAGGCATGTTCGGCATCAATGATAGCGGCAATACCACCTTGTTTTTGTACTTCGGAAATAGCATGAATAGCCAGAGTTGTTTTACCAGATGATTCAGGTCCAAATATCTCAACAACCCTTCCGCGTGGATAACCGCCCACACCAAGTGCTATATTTAATCCAATAGAACCGGTAGGAATAACAGGTACATTTTCTATTTTAGTATCACCCATTTTCATTATAGTGCCTTTTCCATGGTCTTTTTCGATTTTTTCCATGGCCAACTGTAAAGCCTTTAGTTTTTCTACCGATGGTTTTGCAATTTCTTTTTCTGACATAAAATTGTATTGTTTTTTTAATTTACTTTTGTTTCCAAAGATAATTGTTTTCTTTTTTTTTTAGGAATTTCATTTGTCTTAGTTATCAACAAGGTAATAAAATAAAATTTATTTAGTAAAATTGTGAACTTAAAAACTTTTGAAATATGCAAATTGGTGAAACTTCAACAAAACGAATTATCGTACAAGAAAAAGATTCTGCGCGAGCACTTGGCTCCGGTGGATTAGATGTGTTCGGAACTCCGGCAATGATTGCCCTGATGGAAAATACAGCCTTAGATATGGTGCGTAAAGATTTGCCCGAAGGAAGTGATACGGTAGGAATAGAAATCAATGCCAAACATCTGAAAGCATCTGCAATCGGGACTGTTATACTTTGTACGGCTACTATTACCGGAATTGACGGAAGAAAAATCAGCTATTCAATTGAAGCAATGGAAGAGGAGAGCGGTAAGCTAATCGGCACAGCTACGCATGACCGTTTTATTGTTGATATAGAGAAGTTTATGAGTAAGTCAAAATAAAAAAGTGACCTAAGACCGCTTTAAATGTTTTCACAACAGAATAATTTTTTATTGTGAATTGCTTTCAAAAAATTTGTACCTTTGATGGTTATAAACAACCATACTCATTGGATCATTGATTGGGATACTTGATTTAGTCCTATATATTAAAAACTGTTGGAATTATCCCTGTCACCCTACTTGCCCTACTTAAATCTACCGAATCCGGACAAAACTTTTGGTGGGTATTTGGTTTCTATTTTTATAGCGAAAAAAAGAAAATAATACAATACCATTTAAAAAGAATTTTACAGAAATAATGAATCGACGAAATCAAATACCATATTATTTCTGTTACCATGTACAATATCAACAACTTTATAACCATCTAACCAAAAGGCTAATTAAGAAAAACACAATAAATTATTAAAATAAGACTATTGAACAACTTATTAAAGAGCTGCAAGGATTGCACTGAGAAAACAGATCTTTAAAAATTTTGTTATACAAACACATTCTCAGGCACAAACTTACACAAAACACATTATTCATGCTTGCTTGTGCCATACAAAGCATAAGGGAATGCATTGTCATTATGGATATATTATCTATGTTAATAATGCGTTTTTGGAAACCTATCAATGTGAAAAACATGAACTATTAGGAAAGAATATTACGATGATTCGTTCATCAAGGAATTTCCCCGCTTTTGTGCAATAAATTCTATCTGCGACAATAGCAGGAGACTGGTAGAGTGATTCTCTTAATCTTCGGAAAGATGGAAGTGAACTTATCGTATTCATTATCCGCCTCTGTTATTAGGGATGATAATGGTGAACTCATTGTGCTCACAAATGATGTTACCGAACAAATCACCCTAAAGATGGCAGCCCAAAGTCCAGACGAATTATTCGGAAAATCAGTGATAGAGTTTGTTATCAAGCTGATAACAAAGTAGCCAAATAATACTACTTAACATTACGAAAAAAATTTCACCCTTTCTTTAAAATCGCCCCACTAAAAAAACAAGCCATCGTTCCAATCAAACAGAAAAAAATGAGTATTAACCAAAAATATATACCTCATGAAAACAATTACCGTATCATTTCTGCTGATGCTTGCGATAGCAACAATTCATGCACAAGATTATCAAATCAATTTTGAAGGTACAGGTGCAAGTACAACTATTGACTCTGTACAAGTAAAAAACCTTACACAAGGTTCCTCTCTAACCTTACCCTTAGGCACCGATGTATTACATTTGACAGGGACAATCGGCATAAGCAAGACAAGCAAAGATGAAAAATTGCTAACTGTTTACCCTAACCCCATGCAAGGGCAAACTGAACTCTCTTTTTATGCAAAACAAGCCGGAAATATCCAACTAATAATTTATGATATTTCGGGTAGGAAAGTCCTACAAACCGGCAGCAATGTTTCACAAGGTATTCAAAAT
>CAZJHO010000002.1:0-313662 GCA_964546015.1 uncultured Paludibacter sp. | reverse complement strand
CAAGTAAAAAACCTTACACAAGGTTCCTCTCTAACCTTACCCTTAGGCACCGATGCATTACATTTGACGGGGACAATCGGCATAAGCAAGACAAGCAAAGATGAAAAATTGCTAACTATTTACCCTAACCCCATGCAAGGGCAAACTGAACTCTCTTTTTATGCAAAAAAAGCCGGAAATACTCAACTAATAATTTATGATATTTCGGGTAGGAAAGTTCTACAAACCGGCAGCAATATTTCACAAGGCATTCAAAATTACCAAATCATAGGCTTATCACATGGAACATATTTTGTCAATGTGAGTGGTGAAAACTATTCGTACACAGCAAAACTAATAAGCCTGAACACTACCCCTTGCGAAGCAAGGATAGATAACCTCAACACAAAACCTGAAGGCCATAATACCTTAAGAAGTCAAACGGAACCATATATGCCTTATACTATAGGCGACTGCTTGCTCTTTAAGGGAATATCGGGTAATTACGCTACTATAATTACAGATAAACCCACTTCGAATAAAACAATTACTTTCAACTTTGTTCCATGTACTGATGCAGATAACAACAATTATGCTATGGTGCAAATAGGCACACAAAAATGGATGGCAGAAAACCTAAGAACCAGCAAGTACAGCAACGGAACCTCTATATTAAAAATATTAGATGGTAATGCCTGGGATAATAATCTAACATCAGGTGCTTATTGCTGGTATAATAATGATTCAGCTACTTATGAAAACCCTTACGGCAAACTCTACAACTGGTATTCAATTGTCAACACAAATAAAATATGTCCTGTGGAATGGCATGTACCGAGCAATGACGAATGGACAACATTGACAGATTACCTTACAAATAATGGCTACGGTTACGAAGGTAGCGGAGAAGATATTGCAAAATCACTGGCGGCAAATTCGAATTGGTATACTTATAATATTAATACATGGATTGATCTTAATGAGCCATGGGTGATAGGTTGTAACTTAAGAAGTAATAATAGTACTGGGTTTACTGCCTTTCCTGCCGGATTTCGTAATATGTATGGAATATTTTCTAGCATTCGCAGCAGGGGTCTCTGGTGGTCTTCTGATGAAAAGTCAACAACAGATATTTATAGCCGATATTTAGAATACGATGATTGTTTTGTAACGGTTGGCTTCGAAAACAAAAGATCCGGAATTTCTGCTCGTTGTTTAAAAGATGAGATGCCCACACTAAGTACTACCTCTATCACAAGTGTTTCAATTAATTCAGCTTTAAGTGGAGGTAATATTACATACAATGGTGGAGCACCTGTAATTGCTCGAGGAGTTTGTTGGAGCACCTCACCGAATCCAACTATTGCCAATAATTTTACTGCCAATGGAACCGATATAGGCAGTTATACAAGTAATCTAACAGGACTTCTACCTCTTACCACGTATTATGTTAGAGCTTATGCAACCAATAGTGTGGGTACAGCTTATGGTGATGAAAAAAGTTTTACTACTACACAAAACATAATTTTACCTATTCTCAGCACAACAGCAGTGAGCAATATCACTACTAATACCGCCACAAGTGGTGGCAACATTACAAGTGAAGGAGGTGCATCAGTTACAGCCCGTGGTGTATGCTGGAGCACATCTCAAAATCCTGTAGCCACAGGTAGCCACACTACTGATGATACAGGTGCGGGAATCTTCACGAGTAGCATGACCGATTTAACACCAAACACAACCTATTATATGAGAGCTTATGCAACTAATAGTGCAGGCACAGTATACGGAAACGAAATTTGTTTCACAACAATAAATACTCCAAGTGATTTTAGCACAGTAAGCGATATTGACGGAAATATTTATACTACTGTAAAAATCGGAACCCAATGGTGGATGCAGGAAAATTTAAAAACTACAAAATACAACAATGGAACAGCCATTCCCAAAGTAACAGATAATACTTCTTGGAATAGTTTAACAACTGGTGCTTATTGCTGGTATTTGAATGATTCATTAACATATGAAAATCTTTATGGAAAACTTTACAATTGGTATACAGTAAATACCGGGAACTTATGCCCAAGTGGCTGGCACGTGCCCACCGATGCCGATTGGACTTCATTAACCAATCATTTAGGGGGAGAAAGTATAGCAGGGACAAAACTAAAATCTACAACAGGATGGTATCATTCAGGCAATGGAACTAATGATTACGGATTTACAGCTCTTCCTAGTGGACTGCGTTATTACACAGGTTCATTCGATTACGAAGAAAAAAGAGGATGTTGGTGGTCTTCTACCGTGCAAAATTTAACTAGTATCTGGTACCGATACTTGTATTATAATGAAAGCACGGTGAGCAGGTATGCCTATGATAATAAGTATGGTCTTTCTGTACGCTGTATTAAAGATTAATCTTGTAGGCAAGCCTAAAAATTAATTCTATTTACATCAATGTAAAACAACCCCAATATCATACAGCTCATGAAAACAATTACCGTATCATTTCTGCTGATGCTTGCGATAGCAACAATTCATGCACAAGATTATCAAATCAATTTTGAAGGTACAGGTGCAAGTACAACTATTGACTCTGTACAAGTAAAAAACCTTACACAAGGTTCCTCTCTAACCTTACCCTTAGGCACCGATGCATTACATTTGACGGGGACAATCGGCATAAGCAAGACAAGCAAAGATGAAAAATTGCTAACTATTTACCCTAACCCCATGCAAGGGCAAACTGAACTCTCTTTTTATGCAAAAAAAGCCGGAAATACTCAACTAATAATTTATGATATTTCGGGTAGGAAAGTTCTACAAACCGGCAGCAATATTTCACAAGGCATTCAAAATTACCAAATCATAGGCTTATCACATGGAACATATTTTGTCAATGTGAGTGGTGAAAACTATTCGTACACAGCAAAACTAATAAGCCTGAACACTACCCCTTGCGAAGCAAGGATAGATAACCTCAACACAAAACCTGAAGGCCATAATACCTTAAGAAGTCAAACGGAACCATATATGCCTTATACTATAGGCGACTGCTTGCTCTTTAAGGGAATATCGGGTAATTACGCTACTATAATTACAGATAAACCCACTTCGAATAAAACAATTACTTTCAACTTTGTTCCATGTACTGATGCAGATAACAACAATTATGCTATGGTGCAAATAGGCACACAAAAATGGATGGCAGAAAACCTAAGAACCAGTAAGTACAGTGACGGAACTCCCATACCAAAAATAACAGATGATAATGCTTGGAATAGTTTAACATCAGGTGCTTATTGCTGGTATAATAATGATTCAGCTACTTACGAAAACCCTTACGGCAAACTCTACAACTGGTATTCAATTGTCAGCACCAATAAAATATGCCCTACGGGATGGCATATGCCAAGTAATGCCGAATGGATAACATTGACAAACTTTCTAGGAAGTGAGGATGTTGCCGGAGGTAAATTAAAAGAAACAAATACAATGCATTGGCAAAGTCCTAATATTGGAGCAACCAACGAAACAGGATATTCAGCTCTTCCTGGCGGCTACCGTGACATCAATCAATCATTTGTAGGTATTGGAGAATATGGTTATTGGTGGAATTCCACTGAAAATAACACAGACTCTGCTAAATATCGACTTATGTATTATGGGTACAGCGATGTAAATGGGGGAAACAACGATAAGAAAAATGCTCTTTCTATCCGATGTGTTAGTGGAGACTTACCAACATTAACGACTACTAGTGTTACAGATATTACAGCAAATTCAGCAAAATGCGGTGGTATAATAATATCTGATGGTGGTGCAAACATAACAGCCAAAGGTATTTGCTGGAGTACATCACCAAACCCAACAATTACTTCAAATAACTACACTTCCAATTGCAGTGGAACATCGCCATTTACATGCAATCTTATCGGTCTCAGCTATAATGTCAAATATTATGTAAGGGCTTATGCGACGAATGTTGCGGGAACAAGTTACGGCGAAGAATTAGACTTTACTCCTGTCGGTATTTATTCTATTGGTCAAAGTTTTGGAGGTGGCATTATTTTTTATATCGATTGGACAGGAGAACATGGGCTAATTTCATCAACAAGCGATCAGGCAATAAGTGCCGTATGGGGATGTTATGGAACTACGACTGGTGCATCTGGACTTGTAGTTGGTTCAGGGCAAACTAATACAACAGCTATTATGAATGCTTGCGGTCAGCAGGAAATTGCAGCAAGAATTTGTGCTAATCTTGAGTTAAATGGATATTCTGATTGGTATTTACCTTCTATCTATGAACTAACTGGTATGTATGATAAGAGCAATCTAATTGGTGGCTTTGATTATAGTGCCAGATACTGGAGTTCGAGCGAATTTAACATTAATGAAGCATGGTATAAACCATTTTATCCCGGTTTTACAGCCCATTACTCTGATAAAACCGACTTATACCGAATACGCGCTATCAGGTCTTTTTAACGATTTTGTTGTGAAGACATTTAAAATGGCCTTAGGTCACTTTTTGAACTGCATCCTAAAAGTTGTGTCCAACTTTTAGGATGTTTTTTTATGCAAAAAAGAAATAAAATACAGAAGATTTGAAACTATCACTAGTGAAAGGTTTGGAAGAGAATCATCTGTCACAGAGTCAGATATCACCAAATATCATAATAAACCATTCGATTTTATCCAACATTTCCAAATAGAATTAGAAAAGTATATCAAAGATTACAATAACAGACGAATCAAATCCTCTCTAAATATGGATTGAGTCCGGTAAAATACCGAACTCAATCTATCTTTAATTAATTATTAATCCATCCAAGTTTTTGGGCAAGTTCATTTTGCTTCGCTTTTTGTCATAATCATAACAAATGGCGTGTCGTCTACATAAAACTCCAGGTTTCCATCTTCCAATTCTTCGTACCACAGGCGCATACGATCTACTTTGTGATCATCCCAATCGGTGATGATAATTACATTTTTTTGCTCGTTATAATACCAATATCCATCAGAAACATTCCGGCTGGATAGAAATAATTTTATTTTGGCATGATGGTCTTCGGTGAATTGAAACACTGCTTTTTTAAGTGTTTTCATTGTTTTTTGCTCTTTTTCGGTGAGTTTATATCCTTTGTTTGATTGAATATCAACTACGCGCCATGTGCCGATTATTTTTGTTTCGATCTGAGCATAAATACCCAACGAAAACAACAAGACAACTAAAACAACAAGTGTTTTTTTCATATTTTATTAATGCAAAATTTATTTATCCATTCATAGTAATAAGAAATTCTTCGTTGCTGGTAGTTTTTGCTAAACGATCGCGTACAAACTGCATAGCTTCTATCGAATTCATATCTGATAAATAATTGCGCAGAATCCACATACGGTTAAGTGTATCTTGGTCATGCAACAAATCGTCTCGGCGAGTGCTCGATGCAGTAATATCCACAGCAGGGAAGATGCGTTTGTTCGATAACTTGCGATCGAGTTGCAATTCCATATTTCCGGTACCCTTAAATTCCTCAAAGATTACTTCATCCATTTTAGAACCTGTTTCGGTTAATGCTGTAGCAATAATGGTAAGACTACCACCGTTTTCTATATTTCGCGCGGCACCGAAGAAGCGTTTCGGTTTATGTAATGCATTAGCATCCACACCACCCGAAAGCACCTTGCCCGATGCAGGAGAAACTGTATTGTAAGCCCTTGCCAGACGAGTTATTGAGTCAAGAAGAATAACCACATCGTGCCCGCACTCAACCAATCGTTTCGCTTTTTCGTGTACGATAGTAGCTACTTTTACATGTTTCTCAGCAGGTTCGTCGAAAGTAGATGAAACTACTTCGGCATTTACGCTGCGTTGCATATCGGTAACTTCTTCCGGTCGTTCGTCGATAAGCAAAATAATCATATATACTTCCGGATGATTAGCTGCAATTGCATTGGCTATATCTTTAAGCAACATGGTTTTACCAGTTTTTGGTTGAGCTACGATTAATCCGCGTTGTCCTTTCCCGATAGGTGAAAATAAATCGACCACACGAACCGAAAGGTTATCATTTCGACCTTTGGTCAGATTAAATTTTTCATCAGGAAATAGGGGAGTAAGATGTTCAAAAGGAACACGGTCGCGTACAAGTTCCGGTTTGCAACCGTTTATTTTTTCAACTTTTACCAAAGGAAAGTATTTCTCGCCTTCTTTCGGCGGACGAATAGATCCTGTGATTGTGTCACCGGTTTTTAGTCCGAACAGTTTTATTTGAGATTGTGATACATAAATATCATCGGGCGAAGAAAAATAGTTATAATCCGACGAGCGAAGGAATCCATAACCGTCTTGCATAATTTCCAATACGCCGCTTCCCTCTAAAATACCATCAAATTCGAATGGTTTTTCGTTTTCATTCGATTTATTATTAGTATTTTTCCGTTGATTATTTTGTTTTTCGTTTTCGGGTTGAGTTATTGCTGCAGGTTCGTTTATTTCTTGTGGTTTTTCTGCTAAAACTGCTTCTATTGGGTCGATTACGGGAGTTTCTATTTCATCCGTAGCAGAGAATAAATCATCATCCAATCTAACGGGTTGTTTTATTTCCTTGTTAGTTTCTGCGTTTGTGATAACCGGTTTAACTTGGTTTTTATTTTTTTCTTTTTTCTTATTGTTCGCCAAATCCTGTTTTTGAGGTTCGTGTTGTTTAGATTGGATTCCGGCTGCAGTGTACACTTTTTGGTCGGATGATTGTTTTTTTACAGAAACGCGTTGACGAGTTTTTTTATTATCATCGGTCGATTTGGCTTTATTAATAGCTTGCTCGTCCAAAATGCGGTAAATAAGCGCTTCTTTTGTCAATGAATCAAATTTTTTCAAGCCTTCGTTTTTGGCTATTTCTTTTAACTCAGACAGTGTTTTTTCGTTAAGGTCTAAAATGTTATACATGAAAAATGAATTTAATAAATTACTTCTTATGCCTTTATCATAGGTAAGAAATTAACTTTGCAGGATAATAATTTAAAATATGTAAAAGTGTAGAAATTCCGATTTGCAAGAATGCAAAATCACTGTTGTGAAGTATTTCGTCGCAAAGGTAAAAGAATAATTTTAATTAGCAAATTTGTTTTTATTTTGCTATATAAAATTTACCCGCAAAGCACATATAAATCAGCACGGGGATTAATCAGCATTACCGGAACTGATGCTTCATTTATACAATGTAATTCTTTAGGACCGAATACAATATCATCCAATCCGTATTCTCGTGAGGCGGAAATAAGTACCATATCTGCCTGTAATTCTTGCGTACGGCGAATGGCTTCTTGTTCTACTTTAAAACTGTCTTTTTGTGCGTTTATAAAAGAATATTTTAAATTGAATTTATCTAATAAAGTACAAATAGCGTTGGTATTATTTTGAGCTTTACTACCATAATCTTTAGCGGGCATCATAAGTAATTCGGCGTTGAAGAAACGCCCCATACTACTGCTAAAAGGTCCTTTTTCTCTATCTTCAATCAGGAAAGTTACCGGCACTAATACTTTATTGAGATGTAAGACTTCAAAGTAGGGTTTTACAAAAATATAAGGTACTCGTAATTCGCGAGAAATTTTGAGTAATACAGGTACTTTATTATATCCCGCATTTTCAGATAATTGAAATATTACCATCGAAGCTTCGGCTTGCTCCATAAAGGCGGTGAAATCTTCTTTCTTGTATAGAACCCTATGTTGTATCGGATGGGGGGAGAATTTCGATAGTGTTTCTACCCATTGTTGCTGCACGGTTTCTATCTCGTTTTTCGAAGCTTTTATCTTTTTGTCTAAATAAGATAGAAAGCAAATTGGCTTGTCATATCCTTTAGAAAGCAACAAAGCCAGATCAACAGCCTGCTGCGGATAAATTTCATGCGAAGAGAATATAAAAATATGTTCGATCATAGCATTAGCAAAATGGCGCTTAACCAATTGGCTGCGAAAATAAGAAAAATAAATTGAATGAAATTCTTTTTGCTGTTGAAAAATCCTATTTGTGCACCTACTAACTATTTGCTACTTTTGTGCTTCTAAAATTTTATTAAACCCAAAAATATGTCAATCCAAAACAGAGCAGCAAACAATATCCGAATTTTATCGGCATCGATGGTAGAAAAAGCAAAATCCGGACATCCGGGTGGTGCTATGGGTGGTGCCGATTTTATCAATATTTTATTCTCCGAATTCTTGGTTTTCGATCCTAATAACTCACAATGGCGCAATCGCGATCGTTTTTTCTTAGATCCGGGGCATATGTCACCTATGTTATATTCGGTTTTAGCGCTTTGCGGCAAATATTCGATGGACGACTTGCAAAACTTCCGTCAATGGAAAAGCAAAACGCCCGGACACCCCGAAGTAGATGTGGCACACGGTGTTGAAAATACTTCCGGACCACTTGGTCAGGGGCATACCATGGCTGTTGGTGCTGCTATTGCCGAGCGTTTTATGGCAGCTCGTTTTGGCGAAGTAATGGCACATAAAACTTATGCTTTCATTTCAGATGGTGGCATACAAGAAGAAGTTTCGCAAGGAGCAGGGCGTATTGCCGGAACGCTGGGATTGAGTAATTTAATTATGTTCTACGATGCTAACAATATACAACTCTCCACCAAGGTGCACGAAGTAACAGTTGAAGATACTGCTAAAAAATATGAAGCATGGAATTGGAATGTTTTGACAATTAATGGAAACGACTCGAACGAAATTCGTTCGGCACTAAAAAAAGCCAACGCCGAAACCGAAAAACCTACCCTTATTATAGGTAAAACCATCATGGGTAAAGGGGCTGTAACAGCTACCGGTGAATGTTTTGAAAATATGGTTTCTACTCACGGTCAGCCGCTTGGCGATGCCGGAGCTTGCTTTAAAACAACTATTAAAAATTTAGGCGGCGATCCCGAAAATCCTTTCGTTATTTTCCCAGAGGTAAAAGAATTGTATAATGCTCGCTTAGCGGAATTAAACAAGATTGTAGCAGCTAAAAACGAGGCTGAGTCCGCTTGGGCAAAAGCAAACCCTGAATCAGCTGCTAAATTGGACAAATTTTTCAGTAAAGATATCCCTGCCGTAGATTATGCGGCTATTGTGCAAAAGCCCGATCAGGCAACTCGTGCAGCATCATCTACCGTATTGGGTGTTTTTGCTGAAAAGGTTGAAAATATGATTGTTTCTTCTGCCGATTTGTCAAATTCAGACAAAACAGACGGTTTTTTAAAAAAATCAAAAGCATTTGTTAAAGGTGATTTCAGTGGAGCATTCTTGCAAGCTGGCGTTAGCGAACTCACTATGGGTTGTATTATGAACGGAATAGCTCTTCATGGAGGAATAATCCCGGTATGTGGCACATTCTTCGTTTTCTCCGATTATATGAAACCGGCAATGCGTATGTCTGCTTTAATGGAATTACCTGTAAAATATGTATTTACGCATGATGCTTTCCGCGTAGGAGAGGACGGACCTACTCATCAACCGGTAGAACAAGAAGCGCAAATTCGTTTGTTGGAACAATTGAAAAACCATAAGGGTAAAAATGGAATGTTGGTGCTTCGTCCGGCAGATGTTAATGAAACTACCGTAGCATGGCAAACAGCTATGCAAAATACCGATACTCCGACAGCATTGATTCTTTCCCGCCAAAATATTAAAAATATTTATAACGACAATGATGCTTTTGAAAAAGCTCAACAGCTTAAAAAAGGTGCTTATATTGTACATAAAGAAGCGAATCCTGATATTATTCTGTTAGCTAATGGATCTGAAGTTTCTACACTGATGTCAGCATTACCTTTGTTACAAGCTGATGGAATTAAGGCACAAGTTATTTCAGCGCCATCCGAAGGTTTGTTTTTCAATCAACCGGAAAAATATCGCAATGAAGTAATTCCTGCAGAAGTTCCTGTTTTCGGACTTACAGCCGGTTTGCCGTCTTCTTTACAGCGTCTGGTTGGTTTGAACGGTATAATTTATGGCTTAAATCATTTCGGATATTCGGCTCCTTATACTGTTCTGGACGAAAAATTCGGATTTACTGCTCAGAATGTTTACACTCAAGTAAAAGCTATTTTAAAAAAATAGAATTAAATTTTATTTTAAAAAGAATCATTATGAAACGGATTTCTTTTATATGGATTGCTTTGTTTTTTTCTTTTGCAATCAGTTTTGCACAAGACCCTCATGCTTCGTTGAAAAAAGTAACTCAAAACGGTATAGAGTTTTATTTATACGAAGTAGCCGAAGGGGATGGGTTGTATAAAATAAGCAACTCGTTTCATATTTCGCAAGAAGAGATTATGCAGTTTAATCCGCAAGCAGTTTCGGGGCTTATAAAAGGGATGACTTTGCGTATCCCAACCGTTTCTACGCGGATTAATACTGTCCCTGATATTGTGATTCATAAAGTGAAAAAAGGCGAAACTATCTATTTTATAACCAAGCGCTATTCTGTTGATGAAAAAACTTTATTTGATTGGAATCCTTGGCTCAGCAATGGCTTAAAAGAAGGAGATGAAGTAAAAGTACCTATTATTTCGACTGTTACTCTTGCTCCGGTAAAAGCGACTACTACAAAGACAGATTCGTTAACAAAATCAATAAATCACTTAGTAGAAACTAAAGAAACAGTTTATAGCCTTAGCAAGCAATATAATGTCAGTGTGGATGATATTATTAGATATAATCCGGGGATCGAAAACGGCATAAAAGCAGGACAATATTTAAAAATACCGGCAACAACTTCATCTATTGCTACAATAACAGCCGAAACAAAACCGTCAACTCAAATAGTTTCTCCGGGTACGGTATCTGCTCCAAAACCATTGGAACGAACTGTAAAAGTAGCATTATTGCTTCCTTTTATGCTCAATAATGAAGAAAAACAAGATGATACTATTGATAAATTTATTGAATTTTATGAAGGTTTTTTATTGGGCATCAATAAATTAAAAGAAGAAAGAATTTCTGTTGAATTATTTACTTACGATACAGAAAAAACCGATTCTAAATTAAAAGAAGTACTATCGAATAATCCGGAAATACGCAAAGTCGATTTGATTTTTGGACCGGCATATAGCTCGCAATTGCCCATAATCAACTCTTTTGCACAACAGTATGGTATTTATATCATTATCCCTTTTGCACCTAAAATTGAAACTATCGGAACTAATCCTTACTTATTTCAGAACAATGCACCTGTAAACAGCCAATTATATCTAATGGCAAATTTATTTGTGAAAAACTTCGGGAGTAAAAATATTCTTTTGATTAATATAACTAAAGATAAAAATGATAAAGGAGTCGAATTTTTATCACAACTTAAAGCTCAATTAAATTACTCGGATATTAGTTTCAATGAACTTACAATTACTGACGAAAATCCGTTAAATATGGATGGGGTTCTATCTAATAAAAAAGAAACGATAGCTGTTATTGGTACTGAAAATCCGGCATTGATAAAAGATATTTTAAGTACAATCGAATCGACTAATAAGAAAGAAACACCGATCTCTATTTTTGGTTTTTCCGAATGGGATAATATGATTAATAATTATTCATCAGTTTTTTATTTCTCACCATTTTATGTGAACAAAAATAATTTAAGTGTAATTTCTTATCGTGAAATATTTCAACAAGAATTCGGATATTCATCAAATCAAGTTCCACAATATGACTTGATGGGGTATGATTTAAGTACTTATTTTATCAAAGCAGTGAGCTTATATGGTAAGAAATTCCCCGAAATGTTATCTACTTATAAACAAGAAAACTCGTTACAATCAAAATTTCACTTTAAGAAACAAAATAAAGGAGGCTATATTAATAACACCATGCAACTGATACATTCTTCAGAGTACGGAAAATCAGTAACTACAGTGGAATAAAAAAATCCCATAGACTTGCAAGTTTATGGGATTTTTGTGAAACATTAACTCCTTTTATTTTAAATAGCGAATTACATTGATTATTCGATCGTATATTTTATCCATAGCCTGTGTGTCTGATGTAGGAGAGTAACGGGCAAATTCACATTCACTCCAGATACCCAGTATTTCATCAGATTCTTCTTTGGTAAAACCGTTTTTACTTAATGCTATCAACACATTTTCTTTGGTAAGTGCCGCTATCGGAATGGATAATTTCTCGCTTAACAGATTCCATAATATTTTTAAAACACCATCGTAGAACTTCTCTTTATCATTTTTTTGTAAATGATCTTTTAAACTTTCTAATTGAAATAAAATTTGATTATTATCTTCCGGTTTATTTTGTTTTTTCTTTTTATAAAAAATAAAGAAAAGAACGACTGCTAGTATTAAAATAAAAATTATTACAAGTAAAAAATATTTTATAATACTTTCATCTGTTGTGCTAAATTGATTTTGCTGTAAATTCTCAGTATTTGTATTTATTCCGGTAACTTCTAATTTAACAATTTGCGAGTTGGTTGTTTTATAAGAATTTGTTTTTGTATCGAAATAGGATAGCGTCCAATTCGGCATGGCGAATACACCCTCTTTCCTTGGGATAACTAAATATTCGATTGTTTTTTTACTACTAATATCATCTCCATTATTGGTGTAAGTAACATCAATTTTTGGATCATAAACCTCTAAATTCGAATCAAATACCAATTTAGGAAACTCTATTAGTTTCATATCGCCCTTGCCCGATATTGTATAAGTAAGCGTTAATGGTTCGTTTTGTTTCGCTTTAGAAGCGGAAAGCGAAGTGTTAATAGAAAATTCCCCAACCAAATTGTTGAAATGAGCCGGTTTTCCTTCTGCTGGAAGTTTATCCACAGTTATTGCCACCTCAGGAGCAACTAATGTTTTACGAACATTTTGATAAGGGTCAGCAAAGATACTCTGCATTTGTCCGGGAGAATATATTCGTACAATAGGCTCGAAAGAGGCTTTTCCGATTTTTATTGTTCCATTCTTTTGCGGATAAATCAATGCCTGATATAAAATAATTGTATTATATTGCTCACCGTTATATTCTTCTATATCAAATTGTTTGCTATCGGATTCGTCTATTTCTTTTACGATAAAATCTTTAAAATCAGGTATTTTTCTATTTGACAAACTGACTATTTCAACTTGCGAATATAATTTATAAGTCAGTAATAAATAATCATGTTCGTAAAGTTTTATTTTAGAAGGTATTGCCCTAACAAAAAGGTTTCGTTCAGTTATAGCATTACTTTTTGTAACTGTAGCAGCAGATTGTAGTACACCTTTTTTTACTTTGATTGTGAGGGAATTGGATGTATATTTTTTGCCTGCAACCGTGATAGTTGCTGGTGGAATGGTATATTCGCCTTCCTTCTCGGCAACAAGCGTATAAATATATGACACTTCGGTTTGCGAACTTGCTTTGCCATTAATTACTTGTGTGCTTTGCGAACGACTTTGAAAATTGGCTAATATCTTGAATAGCGGCATTTCCGGCACTCTGATATTTTGAGCATTGCCTGCATCTATGGTATAAGTAAGCTGAAATTGTTCTCCGGCAACCACCATTTTAGGCGCTGATGCTTTAAACGAAATTGCATTTGCACTAAAAACCGTAATGAATAAGCAAAAGATTATAATAAAGTTTTTATTTTTCATAATAATATCGGTTTATGGGTTTATTTGTTGATGGTTTATAAACCAATAAACTTTATCAACCTATCAACTCAAAATGATAATTACCAATCTTTTTCTACTTGTCGTTGTGATGGAGGTACTTGTTGCTTCATTTTTTCTTGTAACTTTTGTTGATCCTGATTAAAAGCATCTAATAATTGTTCTGCTGTTTTATCCTGCATTTCTTCCGGTTGGGGTGGAGGATTTTCTTGTTGTTGCTGTTTTAGCTTTTGCTGAGCTAAAGCCAAATTATAGCGTGTCTGATTATCATTGGGATTAAGTCTTAGAGAAGCTTTATAAGCATTCGCACTTTTGTCGTACTGTTGAGCTTTGTAATATGAATTACCCATATTATGGTACGAGTTAGCCTGCTGAATAGAATCGATCGACATCATTGTACTGTGTTCATATTCGTCAACAGCATCAGCATATTTTCCTTGTTTATAGTACGAATTTCCTAAATTGAATGTCCCTTCAAAAGAGTTAGGATTTTTACCTAAATTTTTTTTATATGCTTTCTCTGCTTCTGCATATTTGCCGGATTTATATAAATCGTTGCCGATATTGATTTCTTTTTTCCCTTTTTGAGCAAAAAGAAAAGAAGCACTAAAAAAAGCTAATAATATGAATAATATTTGTCTCATTTTTTTATTCTTTTTCGTTCCGAAACAAACAGTTCTACTATTAATAATAACAATGCCAAAGCAGCCACAGAAACAAAAATATCGGTATATTCGGAATAAACGGTTATTTTCCCATTTCCGGAAACGATATCGTCTAATTGTTGTTGAAGTTGTTTTTGGGCATTACCTATATTATCCGCACGAATATAACTACCACCACCGGCCGACACAATATCTTTGTTCATTTTTTCATTTAATTTTGATAATACTGTTTCCCCAGATTTATCTTTTTTATAACTGCCGGTTTCCAAATCCGGAATTGGTGCGCCGGATGTTTTACCTACCCCAATAACAGAGACCATAATATTACTCTTATTTGCTTTTTTTGCCGATTCAACAGCATCATCTTCATGATTTTCTCCATCGGTAATTACCAAAATTAATTTGGCTGATTTATTATCTTTTTGATTCGATAACATCTTTACCGATTTATTTATCGCTGCACCAATAGCTGTACCTTGTGTCGTAACTAATGCTGGCGAAAGGGTAGAAAGTAACATTTTCACGGCAGCAAAATCTGTTGTTACGGGCAACTGAATGTAAGCATCGCCTGCAAAAACAACTAATCCCATTTTACCTACATTTTTATCTTCTGTGAGTTTCGAAATGACATATTTGGCATTCTCCAAGCGACTTGGTTGTACATCTTTTGCTAACATTGAATTGGAAACATCGAGCGCCACAACAAGTTCTACACCTTGTTTTTTAGATGTTGTTTTTCCACCGATTTGAGGTTTAGCTAATGATAAAATACACAAAGTTAGAGCCAGTGTTACCAAAACAAATTTCCAATGCGACCGCATCATAGAATAAGATGGCATCAGTTCTTTCTGTAATTCGCTGTTGGCTAATTTCGCCAAATCTTTTTTCTTTCTTGATAGAAAATACAAATAAAACACTATCAATAAAGGAATTAGAAGCAACAAGTGTAAATATTCCGGATTATCGAAACGCATATATTTTTAATTAATAATTACAATTGATAATTAATAATTTTTATGGAATTTTCCGTAAAATACTCATTCGTAAAATCAACTCCAACAATACACAAAGTCCTGCCAGCAAAGCAAAAGGAAGATAAACATCTTCTTTCGGAATATCATGTTGCTGTTTTAACTTTGTTTTTTCGAGTTTATCTATTTGCATGTATATTTGTTGCAAACGATTGTTATCTGTTGCTCTGAAATAAAGTCCTCCGGTACTTTGGGCTATATTTTTGAGCAAAAGTTCGTCTATTTCTACAGCTACATTTTCGTAAAAAACACCCAAAGGCGTTTTAAATGGGAAAGGTGCCAGACCTTCGGTGCCTACACCGATAGTGTACACACGGATATTCATTTTCTTTGCTAATTCTGCTGCCATTTCAGGCGAAATATCGCCTATATTATTGATTCCATCGGTTAATAAGATTATTACTTTTGATTTTGATTGTCCTGATTTTAAGCAACTTACCGCATTCGTTAATCCTAATCCAATAGCTGTTCCGTCGCGCAAAACTCCAAAGTTGATGTTTTTAAACATCTCAATTAAAGTTACATGATCTAGTGTAAGAGGGCATTGCGTAAAGCTTTCCCCGGAAAAGACAACTAAACCGATATTGTCGTTTGGTCGGTCATTGATAAATTGAGTCGAAAGGTTTATAGCAGCACTGAGCCGGTTGGGCTTTAAATCTTCAGCAAGCATCGATTGCGAAATATCTATTGCAAGTACAATATCAATACCTTTGGCATTTTTTTTCCAATTTCCTGTTTTTTGCGGTTGGGCAATAACAATTATAAGTAAAACTATTGCCAAGATACGCAACACAAAAGGGATATGTCTGAATACTACTTTTAGGTTTGATTTTACTCCATCAAATGGTCGTAATGAAGAAAAACGAACTGAAGATTCGCTCTTAAAACTTCGTTTTACATACCACCAAATAATTGGTATAACCAACAGTAAAAGAAATAGATATGTAGGATTCTGAAAACTCATTAATTTATTTTTTCTACAAATTCAAAAGCTCTTTTAATTGCCTTCTCATAATCATCTTCATTAGGCACAAACTTGGCAAATTTGACTAAATCGGCAGTTGTAAGGAGTCCTTTAAGTACCTTAAAAACATCAGTATTTATTTTCTTTTTTAAATCGAACAGAATTTCGTCTGTAGTCATTTCCAAGGCAATAATACCGAGTTGTCGCTCTATATAAAGCCGTACGACCTGTGTGATGTCGGTATAATATTCTTTTATTTTGCCTTGTTGCCAGATTTTGTCTTTTTGTATCTGTTCCAACGCATGCAAAGCTTCTTCTTTCGGATTTATTTCAACAACTGGTTCTTCCTCTTTTACAATAACTTGTGGAGTTTGTTTCTTCCTTTTCTTTAAGTAGAAAAATAAGAATATTGCAGCAATAATGAGCAATAGAATTAAGGCAATTATAACAATGATTTGAGTATAATCTGCCGGAAATTCATATATCGGTTTTATATCGTATAGGTTTTGCTTAGTTGTATCTACTGCAACAGGAATTATTTTTAATGATAACGAATTGGTTTTCAATGTATCTTTTCCATGAATAAATATAAAAGAAGGTATTTGATATATTGCCGAATCGAATGCCGTAATGGTAATTGTCGAAGTAATTTTTTCTTTATTATCGACGATTACAGTATCATTTTTAGATACTTTGAGCACTTCAAGTCCTGCAAGTAATGTATCTTTTATAACAGGAAAAGTAGTTTTTGTGTTTTTAGGCTGAACTAATTCTAATTGAATATCAGTCTGTTGTCCTATAAGTAGGGTAGAAGAATCTATTTTTGCTTTTACACTTACTTGTCCAAAAGCAAATACAGGAAACAAACAACCAAACAGTACTATTCGAATAAAGTTCATAATTAAATTAAAATTCTTTTCCAAAAAGATTGATAGCCAACCCGACTAAATAGGAGGTAATTTGGCTTTCGAATAATCAGAATTAAAACAATCCGTTAATTAATAATGCCCACAAATATCTAAAAATCCTTATACAACAAATTATTTTCAAGATTTGATATGCTTTAGAATCCTAAATTATAATAACGCGAATA
Source organism: uncultured Paludibacter sp. (assembly GCA_964546015.1). Taxonomy (GTDB): domain Bacteria; phylum Bacteroidota; class Bacteroidia; order Bacteroidales; family Paludibacteraceae; genus JAFGVL01. The sequence goes on along the minus strand of CAZJHO010000002.1, from coordinate 296,257 downwards.
GTTGTAATTTCCGTATATTAACAATTCAATATATTTGCCGTATCATTAATGGCTACCGACACTTTGGCATTATAAAAGCAATCTAAAAAAAATAGTAATAATACAATCAGACCTGTATTTCAATATTTCACACATAAAAAAGCTATCCTGAAATTTTACTCTCAGGACAGCTTTTTATTAAAATTTTAAACGATTTCAGGCACAATTTTTTGTTTATCCTTATTGTACCCAAGTCGGATTGTTTGACCTTTTTTTACTTCATTTTTTATAATTATTTCGGACAATTCATCTTCTATATAGCGTTGCATTGCTCGTTTCAAAGGACGAGCCCCAAATTGAACATCATATCCTTTTTCAGCAATAAAATCTTTAGCTTCAAGTGTAATTTCAAGTTTGAAACCAAGATTATCTACCCGTTTGAATAATCCTTCCAGCTCTAAATCAATAATTTGGAACAAAGCTTCTTTATTCAATTGATCAAACATAATTACATCGTTCACACGATTTAAAAATTCGGGAGCAAAAGTACGATTCAAAGCTTTTTGAATCACACTGCGCGAATGTTCTACATCCATTTTATTTTCGTTAAGAGATGAAAAGCCAACACCCTTACCAAAATCTTTCAGCTGACGAGTTCCAACATTCGAAGTCATAATGATAATAGTGTTTTTAAAATCGATTTTGCGTCCTAAACTATCAGTCAAATGCCCTTCGTCAAGCACCTGCAGCAACAAATTAAATACATCCGGATGTGCTTTCTCAATCTCATCAAGTAATACGATGGAGTAGGGTTTACGACGCACTTTTTCGGTTAGTTGTCCGCCTTCTTCGTAACCCACATAACCCGGAGGCGCTCCGATAAGACGAGAAACACTGAATTTTTCCATATATTCGCTCATATCTACTCTAATAAGCGAATCGGCACTATCAAACATAAACTCGGCAAGTACCTTAGCCAGATGGGTTTTACCGACACCGGTCGGACCTAAAAAGATAAATGTTCCAATTGGTTTATTTGGATCTTTAAGTCCAACACGACTTCGTTGAATCGCTTTAACGACTTTATCTACTGCTTCATTTTGACCAATTACTTTCCTTTTGAGCGTTTCACCCATTTGTAATAATTTTAATCCTTCAGCTTGAGCAATGCGTTGTACCGGAACTCCAGACATCATAGCTACTACTTCGGCAACTTTTTCTTCGGTAACAATTTCACGATGTTCTTTTAGTTGGGATTCCCATTGATTTTTCTCGACTTGCAGCTGATCTTGAAGCACTTTTTCCCGATCACGATAATCGGCAGCCAGTTCAAAGTTTTGATCTTTAGCCGCAGAGAGTTTTTGTAATTTTACACCTTCTATCTCTTTTTCGATTTTTTCGATAGTTTCCGGCACAGTAATGTTCATAATATGCGCACGCGATCCGGCTTCATCCAAAGCATCGATAGCTTTATCAGGAAAACATCTGTCTGAAATATATCGATCTGTCAATTTGACACATGCTTCAATGGCTTCAGGTGTATAAATTACACTATGATGATCCTCATAACGCTCTTTAATATTTTGTAATATTTGAAGCGTTTCTTCAACTGTGGTAGGTTCTACCATGACTTTCTGGAAACGACGCTCCAACGCTCCGTCTTTTTCAATATTCTGGCGATATTCGTCTAAAGTAGTTGCTCCGATACATTGTATTTCTCCACGCGCCAAAGCAGGTTTAAGCATATTGGCTGCATCGAGCGAACCGGGTGTGCTTCCGGCACCGACAATAGTATGAATTTCGTCAATAAACAAAATTATATTCGGATTTTTAGACAACTCATTCAATATAGCTTTGATTCTCTCTTCAAATTGACCACGATATTTGGTTCCGGCAACAATCGAAGCCATATCTAAGGCAATAACCCGTTTGTCAAACAAGATTTGGGACACTTTTCGTTGGATAATTCGTAAAGCCAGTCCTTCTACAATTGCGGATTTACCTACACCGGGTTCTCCAATTAAAACAGGGTTGTTTTTCTTTCTGCGACTAAGTATTTGAGCCAATCGTTCTATCTCCACTTCGCGCCCTACTACAGGATCAAGGCGACCTTCTTCGGCTGCTTTAGTCATATCAGTTCCAAAACTATCTAAAGCAGGGGTATCATTGTTATTTTTTCCTGTATTTGAAGATGATTTTTGCTTCGGATTATTAGAAGAAGATATTGATTCTTCCTCATCATCCGATTCGCCATTTTGAAAAAATGAAGTCGGATTTAGTTGCTTTTCTTTCAATAGATAATCGCGCACCAACACATAATCAACATGCTCTGCTGCAAGCACTTCTGAAGCCAGATTATTATTATCTTTCAAAATAGCTAACAATAAATGTTCCGTATCAGCTTCTTTATCACCCAAAGAACGCACTTCCAATACTATTATCTTCAATATCTTATCAGTAGATTTTAGCATTGATAATTCTTGTCCGGACACATTGTTGGTAGTACGAATATCAGCTTCTATTTTTTGTTTTATTCGTTTAATATCAACTTTAAAAGCAAGCATAAGATCCAATGCCTTACCTTGTCCATCACGCAAAAGTCCTAAAAGTAAATGTTCTGGTCCAACATAGTCATTCCCAAGTCGTTCTGCTTCTTCATAGCTATATTGCAGGACATCATTTACTCGTTGCGAAAAATTGATTTCCATAATTTTTTCCTTTCTGGCTAAGTTTCGGCTTATTCACACAAATAGTGTGCCTTTAGCTCTTTATGTCAATTTGTCAGTCTGTGATCTGCTGCAAATTGTTTTATTCGTTTGTTTAATATTTCAAACTGACTTTCTTTCACAAATGAAATACAAACTCGTAATCCTTCTTGTAAACTACCTGTTGTTAATAAAGAAATAGCACTGATTCCATAATAAATAAGCCGTTCCATCAATTCTGCACCGGTCATTCCCGGATAACGAATGGTGAAATAAAACCCATTTGCGATTTCTTCACCTAAATCATCGGCATAAACAAGCTCGAAACCATTATCCAAGAACATTTTTTTTATAATTTCCGCCCGGCGAGCATATACTTTTACATCTTCTAAAAAATTAAAAGTGCCATCACAAGCGGCTTTGAACATAGCTGCTAAAGCTATTTGCGCCGAATGAGTTGTTCCTGCCGTTAATCCGTATAACACACGGTTCACTAATACATTTCCAAATTCTGCAGTCTTGTAGCGTTGTTCCAATAATTCGTATTTACGATAAAACAATTTATCCGAAATAGCTATAACACCTATACGCTGTCCGGCATAACTAAAGGCTTTCGAGCTTGATATCAACATAATATAATTATCCGTATAACGAGCTACCGATGATTGAAACGGTGATTGAAACGGACAACTCAAATCTTTACGGAAATCCATTGCAAAATAAGCTAAATCTTCTATTACAATGGTATCATATTTTGTAGCCAACTCGCCAATACCTTTCAATTCGGATTCTTGTAAACAAATCCATGCAGGATTATTAGGATTGGAATAAATTATAGCGGCAATATTTCCTTTCTTTAGAAAAGATTCCATTTTCTCGACCAATTTTTCACCGCGATATTCATAAACATCGAACGCTTCATATTTATATCCGAGAATATCAAGTTGAAGCTTCTGTACCGGAAATCCCGGATCAATAAAGAGAATTGTGTTTTTTTTCGTATCGCATTGTCCGGCAACTAAAAAAGTAGCATAAGTTCCTTGCATCGAACCGACTACAGGAATACAACACGCTTCGGGTATATCTATGTTAACAAATGCTTTTATAAAACGAGAAGCTTGTTTTTTTAACTCCGGATCACCTTCAAGCATAGGATAAACAGATGCAACACCTTTATTCAAAGCCTCAATCTCTGCATCAATACCTATTTGTGAAGCTGCCAAACCGGGCGAACCTATTTCCATTCTTACATATTTTTCGCCCGTTTGTGCTTCTACCTTGTTTACAATCGAAACTATTTCGCGAATGGTTGCTTTACCGAAGTCAGATAAATTAAAACTATCGATAACCGACTTAACTATATTATAATTAATAGGGGTATTCATACTTAGATAAAGTATTTGATTTGCAAATGTAATTAAAAATTAAATGTTGTTCGTTTTTTAATTTTTCAACAATTAATTTTCGTTTCTAACTTTTTTCTACCTTTGCCCCGATGTTTTGTTGTAATAGCAAATGACTTCGTAGCTCAGCTGGTAGAGCAACTGACTCTTAATCAGTGGGTCGAGGGTTCGAACCCCTCCGAGGTCACTGGAATAAAAAAAGGTTGTCGAGAATCATTTTTTGACAGCCTTTTTTATTTCTTAAAATTCGCCTTAATTCCTATATTTGCAAGCTAAAAATAATAAATTCATGAAGAAAGTGAGAGTTCGCTTTGCACCAAGTCCCACGGGTGCTTTGCACATTGGAGGTGTTCGTACTGTATTATACAATTATTTATTCGCTAAAAAACACGGCGGCGATATGCTTTTGCGTATCGAAGATACCGACTCATCACGATTTGTACCGGGTGCTGAAGAATATATTATCGAATCGCTCAATTGGTTAGAAATCAAAATAGACGAAGGTGTTGGAGTAGGAGGACCTCATGCACCATATCGACAAAGCGAACGAAAAGCTATCTATAAGCAATATGTAGAACAATTAATCAACAAAAATAAAGCTTACTATGCTTTTGATACACCAGAAGAATTAGAGGTAAAAAGAGCTTCTATTCCCAATTTTCAATACGATGCTTCTACGCGCATGGATATGATTAATTCGCTTTCTTTGTCGAAAGAAGAAACCGAGAAACGAATCAGCGACGGACAGCCGTATGTTATCCGCTTCAAAATAGAGTCGGGCGAAGATATTACCGTACACGATTTAATCCGTGGAGATGTGGTCATTAATTCTTCTATTCTAGACGATAAAGTATTATACAAATCGACAGACGGATTGCCAACCTACCACATGGCAAATGTGGTAGACGATTATTTAATGCAAATATCTCATGTTATTCGTGGCGAAGAGTGGTTACCGTCAGCTCCTTTACATGTGCTTCTTTACCGTCAATTAGGTTGGGAGAGTAGCATGCCCCAATTTGCTCATTTGCCTTTACTCTTAAAGCCTGAAGGAAACGGAAAATTAAGTAAACGCGACGGCGATAAACTGGGATTTCCTGTATTTCCACTACAATGGACAGACCCTAAAACCGGCGATATATCAAAAGGATACCGTGAGGAAGGATATTTTCCGGAAGCGGTTGTCAATTTCTTGGCTTTATTAGGTTGGAACTCAGGTACAGAACAAGAAATATTTTCAATAGAAGAACTAATTCAAGCTTTCAGTTTAGAAAAAGTAAGCAAATCCGGTGCAAAATTCGATTATGAAAAAGGAAAATGGTTTAATCATCAGTACCTTGTCAATAAATCGGATAATGAACTAACGGACTTATTTATACCTGTTTTAAAAGAAAAAAATATTACTGCCGATAAATTTAAAGTTGCTCATATTATTTCATTGGTAAAAGAGCGTGTAAACTTTGTATCAGAACTCTGGGAACAATCGTTTTTCTTCTTCCAATCTCCCAATACTTACGACGAAAAAGCCGTACAAAAACGCTGGAAAGCCGAAACGCCCGCACTAATGCAAGAATTGATTGTCGAATTGGAAAAAATCTCAGATTTTTCATCGGCTAACACCGAAGAAATCATCAAGATATGGATTGCCGACAAAGAATATAATATGGGGGCTGTGATGAATGCTTTCCGATTGTCGTTGGTTGGCGAGCTGAAAGGTCCGCATTTGTTCGATATTACAGCCGTTATTGGTAAAAAAGAAACTATTGAGCGAGTAAAAAAAGCTATCAACAACATTCAAATTAATTGATATGATTTCATTTCCCAATGCCAAAATAAATCTCGGGCTAAATATCATTGAAAAACGCCCTGACGGATACCATAATATCGAAACGGTTTTCTATCCGATAGCTTTATCCGACGCATTGGAATTTGTGCTTTCTAAAGAAGAAAAAACCACACTACAACAATCAGGAATACAGATAGATATGCCACATGAATCAAACTTTATATTTAAAGCATATCAGTTATTGAAAACTGACTTTTCATTACCTGAATTATCCATTTATTTACAAAAAAATATTCCTTTTGGAGCAGGGTTAGGCGGTGGTTCATCTGATGCTGCTTTTATGTTCAAAATGCTGAATGAATGCTTTCAACTTGGATTAAATACCATTCAACTGGAAAATTATGCTGCACAATTAGGATCCGATTCTCCTGTTTTTATTCAAAATAAGCCGGTATTTGCAACGGGGCGGGGAGAAGTGTTAGAAGAAATAAATCTTTCTTTAAAAGGCTATTATATTGCTTTAATCAAGCCTCCCGTTTTTGTTTCTACAAAAGACGCCTACAACAGCTGCAAACCTCAAAAAACTACTATTTCATTAAAAAAAAATATTCAAAAACCTGTTGAACAATGGAAAGATTTGATATTCAATGATTTTGAAACGACTGTTTTTCCGCAATTCCCCATAATCAAAAAAGTAAAAGAAAATTTGTATCAAGCCGGTGCTATTTATGCTTCCATGTCTGGTTCAGGCTCTTCTGTATTTGGGATTTTTAATGAAAAAACGGATTTGAAATCACAATTTTCGAATTATTTTGTTTGGGAAGGAAGTTTAGTGTAAAATATTTTTTATCAAATTTCAATTATTGAATTTTGATTATTGAAAATCAATAAAAAATCAACGCTACAGTTTTGCCAAAGGATATTGAGCGAGTGTACAACTTGTTCGAGGGGCATACATGGTATATGCAAACCATCTTTTATCGTCTTTACTCGCTAACTTGCGAGGGAGAGGCTCCGTCGTTTGAAAGCATCAAATACTGCCTGGAACACACTATTTTATCTAAGGAAGCCTCTATCAAGCGTACGACCGCTTTTTCGGGCTGTGGCTTGCTGAAACTGTCTGAGTAGGGTATTCGTTGTAAAATAAAGCCACATTTTTGTTAATAACATTTTCAAAAAAGCCTTTCTAAATCAAATAAAAAATACTACTTTAGCACGATTTTTTGAAAACATAGAACATAGAATATGATAGAGAGCGAAGACAAAATTATTAGAATTAATATTGAAGAAGAAATGAAGTCGGCTTACATCGATTATTCGATGTCGGTCATTGTGTCTCGTGCATTGCCTGATGTGCGCGATGGTTTTAAACCCGTTCATCGTCGGGTTTTGTTTGGAATGAACGAATTAGGATTGGCTTCTAACAAAGGATATAAAAAGTCTGCCCGTATTGTAGGGGAAGTATTGGGTAAATACCACCCACACGGCGACTCGTCCGTTTACTTTGCCATGGTGCGTATGGCGCAAAATTGGTCGTTGCGTTACCCTTTGGTCGATGGACAAGGTAACTTCGGTTCAGTTGATGGCGATAGCCCTGCTGCCATGCGTTATACGGAGGCTCGTCTTCGTCGTATTGCCGAAGAAATGTTAATCGATATCGAAAAAGATACCGTTGACTTTCGTAATAATTTTGACGACACATTACAGGAACCAACCGTACTGCCAACCCGTATTCCAAATCTTTTATTGAACGGAGCTTCAGGTATTGCCGTTGGTATGGCTACCAATATTGCTCCACACAATTTAGCTGAAATTATTGATGCTTCATGTGCTTATATAGATAATAATGATATAGAAATCAGCGAATTACTCAAATATGTGAAAGCGCCTGACTTCCCAACAGGTGGCATTATATACGGATATGCAGGTGTAAAAGAAGGATTTGAAACCGGTCGTGGGCGTGTAGTTATTCGCTCTAAAGTGGAAATAGAGGTTGATAAAAACGGTCGTGAAAAACTGATTGTAAACGAAATTCCTTACAATGTCAATAAAAAAGAACTGATTACTGCCATTGCATCAATGGTAGAAGAAAAGAAAATCGAAGGGATTTCAAATATCAACGACGAATCTGACCGCGAAGGTATGCGTATCGTCATTGACATCAAACGCGACGCCAATTCAAGCGTAGTGCTTAATAAGCTTTTCAAATACAGTGCATTACAATCGTCATTTAGCGTAAATAACATAGCATTGGTAAATGGTCGCCCGCAAATGTTGAATCTGAAAGATATGATTCATTACTTTGTAGAACACCGCCATGATGTAGTAACACGCCGTACTCGTTTCGAACTTGCTGAAGCCGAAAAACGGGCGCACCTGTTGGAAGGATTTATGATTATTCTGGATAATTTGGATGAAGCTATTCAGATTATTCGTGATTCTAAAACACCGGACGAAGCCCGTACACGCTTAATGGAACGATTCGGATTATCCGAAATACAATCGCGTGCTGTTGTCGAAATGCGTCTTCGACAACTTACCGGCATGGAACAAAATAAACTTCGTGCTGAATATGAAGATATTATGAAGCAAATAGCTTACTTAAAAGAAATATTGGAAAGCAAAGAGCTTCGCATGAGTACCATTAAAAAAGAACTAGAAGAAATTAAAGAAAAGTATGGTGACGAACGCCGTACCGAAATCGTTTATTCTTCTGAAGAATTTAATCCTGAAGATTTCTATTCGGATGATGAAATGATTATTACTATTTCATATTTAGGTTATATCAAACGCACTCCGTTAAGTGAATTTAAAGCACAAAACAGGGGAGGAGTAGGCTCAAAAGGAAGCGATTCTCGGGATGAAGACTTTATCGAATACATCTATCCAGCTTCGATGCATAATACTATGTTATTCTTTACTCAAAAAGGACGCTGTTATTGGCTAAAAGTGTACGAAATTCCTGAAGGAGGAAAAAATTCCAAAGGTCGGGCTATCCAAAATATGCTCAACATCGATCCGGATGATAAAGTAAATGCTTTTATTAAAGTAAAACAACTGCAAGATCCTGAGTACAATCAATCTCATTATTTATTGTTTGCAACTAAGCAAGGTGTCATCAAGAAAACCAAGTTGGAGGCATATTCTCGTCCTCGTACTAATGGTGTGAATGCGATTACTATCCGCGAAGACGATCAAGTAATTCAAGTGCGTTTGACCGATGGTAACAGTGAAGTAATTTTAGCAAGCCGCAATGGTCGTGCTATCCGCTTTAATGAAACAATTGTACGCGAAACCGGCCGTACTTCTACAGGAGTAAAAGGTATGACTCTTGACCCAAAGGATCCGACAGACGAAGTAATTGGTATGATTTCTATTAGTGATAAGAACGAAACTATTTTAGTCGTATCGCAACAAGGATATGGCAAACGCTCATTACTTGATGACGAAAACGGAGAACCGGTATATCGCATTACCAACCGTGGCGGCAAAGGTGTTCGTACATTAAATGTCACTGAAAAAACAGGTAAACTTGTGTCTATCAAGAATGTGACGGACGATAACGACTTAATGATCATAAACAAATCAGGTATTACCATTCGTATTAAAGTAGCTGACTTACGAGTAATGGGCCGCGCAACACAAGGAGTTCGTTTGATAAATCTTGAAAAGAAAAACGATGAGATAGCTTCTGTATGTAAAGTAACTTCGGAAGTAGAAGATGATCTGATCGAAGAAACCATTAACAATAAAACAATTATTGATAATATTGAAGATCAAGAAATAGAATCTAAACCTTAAACTTAATAAATATGAAAAAGATCATTATTACAGCTTCTGTAGCACTACTTTCGATAGGAGTATTTGCACAAGTGGAAAATGTAAAAAATGCCAAGAAAAAAGCAAATGCAGGCGAATTTCAAGAGGCAATCAATTTGATTGATGCTGCGTTGCAAGACCCATCAACCAAAAGTTCGGTTGATAGCTGGTACACCAAAGGGTTAGTTTATTACAAAATGTTCGATTTTGAAGATAATAAGCGCTTTGAGATTCCACCTGAAATACCTGATATCAATATCATGAGCGAAGCTGCTTACTTTGCATACAAGGCATGGTTGGTAACTGATTCTTTAGATGTAATTGAAAGTACAACTAATCCAAAAAGAAAAGGAAAGTTGGAATACAGAAAAGACAATGCAAATAAAATTATTTCCATGAAAAGTTATATCAACAATTATGGGTATATTTTATACAATGCAAAAAAATACGGAGAAACAAAGACCGCTCTTTTAGACTATATAAATATGCCTTCGCAGTCTATTTTTGAAGGAAATAACAAAATCGCTTTACCAACAGATACAACATACACAACAACGAAAGAAGATTTGAAAAGTGTGATGAAAATGCTATTCAACCAACAAATGGCAAATAAAGACACTGTTGCATTTTTAGCCACTTTAGACGAAGGTTCTACATTATTTCCAACAGAGCCATTTTTCTTAGTAAATCGTGTTCAATATCAATTAAATTTAGGTAAAGAAGAAGAAGCTTTGACAAATATTGATAAAACGATTGTGATATCACCAAATGAATATCTTTTATACTATTTAAGAGGATATATTTATTCGCAAAAGAAAGAAAATGGGAGCAAAGCCAAAGCTGATTTTCAAAAAACAATGGATTTGAAAAATGATTATGCACCGGCTTATGCAGCTTATGGCTCTTTAATCTTAGACGAAGCTGATGTTTTATATGACAAAGGTGCTTTTGCTAAAACGACCAGAGAGAGTGCAGAATACACCAAACAAGCAGCAGAAATCTATAAACAAGCATTCCCATATTTTGATAAAGCCATTGAATTAGGATACAAGGATGATTTTACAATAAAACGCTTGAGAAATATCTATAAAAAATTAAAAATGACAGCTAAGGAAACAGAAATGAATGCTTTGCTTGGTTTGTAGGATATTAAAAATAAATCCCCGGAGTAGAACCGAGGATTTATTTTTAAAGTTGCTATTTAACATAATATTAATTATAGGAAATTAATACCTTTATTATCTTACGACTGGAATATCAGCATCGGTGTATTGCTGTGGAAAACCATCTTACGAGCAATACTTGGATTAAACAATCGTGAAAAAATATTCCGTTTGTACGAATTTAAACTTACAACATCGATCTTATTTGTTTTAATAAATTTATCAAGATCATTTAAAATATCTGTATCATCGATCGATGAATATTTTATATTCAAATTCGGATATTGACGATTAATATACGATTTAACTCCGTCTAATTGCTCTACACTAAGTGATGTATCTGAGAAATGAACTAAATGAGTTGTTGGATTAAATAATTTCAAAAATTCTGTTAATTTTTCAAAAGCAATCAAATCTTTATCTGAAAAATTTGCTATAAATGCTACATTTTTAATGTTGTTAAAATCAACAGTGTTATCTTCCGGAATAGTTAGAATAGGCACTTTACTCCTTTCTATTATTTCTGCCGTTACACTACCTATCAAATCCAACTCTTTACGATCTTTACCCCGAGTACCCATAATAATCATATTTGGGTTGTTTTCCTTACAGAAACTAATGATTTCTTCTTCCGGAATACCATCCTGAATTCTTGTAGAAAAAGTTACTTGTGGCAATTCATTAGCATCCATTTTTCGTTTCAGGATATTACTCAAGTTATGCATATCTGCGGTAGATTGCGTTACAATACGACGCAAAACTTCATCATCTTTTATAGAATATGGTGTAGAATCAAAAAATGGGATACTATTATATACAGGATTAAAATATACATGCAACAAAACTATCTCAGCATGCGTTTTAGCTGCTAAAGGAAAGGCTATATCACATGCTTTCAATGAATAATCAGAAAAATCAACAGGGACAAGAATCTTATTCTGTTTTGGTTGAAAGTCGGGTTCTAAATACATTCGCTCTATGATACCCAAGGCTTTGGCCAAATCACTCTCTTTTATCCTCACTCTCACTCCGGCAGCTACGACCGGCTGTTCCAAGTTCACATTGTGAATAAAAGCTTCGACACCGCTATTTTCAAGTAATACTTTTACTTTTTGAGCTTCGTCATAAGTATGAATAGCAACGGTTACTAGTTTATCTTTTTCCATAATTCAAGCGTATTAAGAATTAATTGATGTAAAGGTATAAAACTGATTGCAAAAAACAAACATCAAAATGATTTGTTTTTGTCTCTTATTAAAAAAAACAAGTAATTTTGTAACATGCATTTAATCATAAAACTATATACTCCTCTCCTATTTTTTTCGGTATTATTTTCTTGCAAACCAAACACTAATACACCGAAAGTCAAATCTGATTCTACTTTATATATAGCTTATGCTAAAGGTTTTAAAATAGAATATTTCAATGAATACAAAAAAATCACAGTTTTCAATCCATGGAAAAATAATGCAATCTATGATTGTTATTATCTAGTTAAAAATCAGGAATATAAAACGCCAACCGATGGAAAAAAGATAATTATTCCTTTACAAAAGATCGGTCTTACAAGTGGCACTCAACTTGAATTTATTAAACTTCTGGATAAACAAAAATCCATTGTAGGCATTGCTTCACCCCATTTAATTTATTCTTCGGAAATTCAAACAAGAATTTCTCAAAAAAAAATAGCCGATTTGGGAGATCCTTTCAATCTTAACATGGAACAAATACAGACCATAAAACCTAACGCTTTGTTTGTAAATGGATTTAATCAAGATGACCCCATTGGTAAGCGATTAAGTGACTCAGGTATCTCGGTCGTTTATAATAACGAATGGATGGAAACAAGTCTTTTGGCTCGTTCGGAATGGATTAAGTTTGTAGGTGCATTTTATGATAAAGAACTAATCGCCGATAGTCTATTTTGCATCATTGAAGAAAAATACAATACTGCTCTAGAAAAAGTAAAGAATATAAAAAGCAAGCCAACCGTATTTTGTGGAGGAAATTTTAGAGGAACCTGGTATATGCCTGCAGGAAATAGTTATATGGCTAATTTAATAAAAGATGCTGGTGCCGATTATTTTTATAAAAACGATAAAAATACCGGAAGTTTACCTTTGAATTTTGAAATTGTTTTAAGTAATTTTCGTCATGCCGATTTTTGGATTGGAGCTCCGGCTAACAGCTTTGAAGAATTATTTACTATTGATAATCGGCATAAACTTTTCGATGCTGTAAAGAAAAAACATGTATTCAATTTCAATGTTCGACTAAATTCTTCCGGAGCAAATGATTTTTGGGAAAGTGGCGTTGTATCACCCGACCGTATTTTGGAAGATCTAATATGGGTATTTCATCCGAAATTAATGCCCAACTATACCTCTTTCTATGTCAAACGATTAGAATAAAAAAACGGAGCTTTTTGCTCCGTTTTTTTATGTTTTAGAATCCACTGACAACTATATCAAATTTGATTGGATTCGTTGGATGATTTTCTGTACACAACGAGGCTGCATAAAAACTATACGCATATCGTATTTTTGACAAGGTTCCGTATATAGAATTATATTCTCCATCAACAGGAATAAGAAACAACTTGTCTGTAGCATCTTCGGCTAATGCTGTATTTAACTCTTTAGCTAAATATTTATGTACTCTAAATGAATATGATGCAGAACTCGTATCGTAAAATCCTACCATCGAAACTATATTATCCGTTTCTTTATTTTTTGAGAAAAAATCAGTTAGCTCTGATTCTTTTATCAATAACAAATAAGGAGGAGTTGGTATCAAATTGTTCGCTGTATCGGCAACCGTAATAGTCATTATAGCACTATTGATACTTAGTTTTCGTCCATTTTCTGCATAAGGAATACCATCTTTCACCTCTATTCCAAATTGCTTACTAATTTTTCCTAAAGGAATTGTAAGTCCACTGACAGTACCTGCCGGAGACGATACAAACATTACCGAATCTTGAGTTGTAGGAATGTTATCAGCTCCTGTGTAAAGATGTTCTATATAGTTTACCTGACGCACTTCTTTATTAGCTGGAAATATGGATGTTTGACCTATATAAACTCCTGCTTCATTTTTGTATCTGGAAAAAAGATACATATCCATTTCATTAATAGATAGCATAACATTTCCTCCATTTTCTACTTCAATATAAAGTCCTTTCAAAAAATTTAAAAAAGTAGATTCGTTGGTATAAATACTATTGTTGTTTTGTGCTGCATCAATCATTGCATTTTTTAAAGCTTCATCTAATTCTATTACTACAGTAGAGGTATCAGCATGAGCTTTGAAGCTTTTATAGCCAATTTTTTCATTTTTTGAACAAAAGTCAGCAGGATTTATGTCTGATTTATAAGAACCTCTGTACGAAAAAGTTCCTACATCCATTTTATATACATTGATGTTGATTATAGAATCCCCCATTGCTTGAAATGAACTGATTTTAAGTTCCAAGGTGAGTGATGTTGAATCAACATTAAGTGGTAATCTCAAATCAAACGGGCAAGAAAATTGGGCTAAAATTTCGGCGTTGGTTTGTCCGAATACTTTATCGGAAATCGATCCTAATAAAAAGTAGTTATTATTGATGCTAGAAAGAACACTTTCTTGCTTAGTCCATGAAGTAACAATCGGGAACTGACCTGCATATACTTCGATCTTATCACTTACAGGTTGCATTGAGTTGTCAACATTAAGAGCTTCGTCCGAGCAAGAAAATAACAATACGGGAAAAACAGCAGGCAGCCAAAAGTTGCGCAGTATTTTCAACATAAACTATGAATATTAATTGTATAAGCTATCATAAAACTCGATGTAAGAATCGATAAAGTTCTCATCATCTGTATGTTTTAAATGAGGTGTTTTCTTACTTTTGATATGTTTTTCTACCTCTGAATCAACATTATCGGCAACAGAAATCACTCCATCAGAAAAATCGACTGCTAATTTAATTAAAGAATTATAGTCTATAGTAGATTTTTCAATAGATTTTAAATCGGATTTTTCAATCCCGTCTAGATACAAATAACTGGAAAATGTTGATTTAAAAGGAGTTTTGAAAGCATCATCATAGAGTGAGAATACCACTTTTGAGTCTTTGAAAAAAGGATCTTCGTTAAACGATTTCTTAATATACAAAGGCATCAATGCTGTCATCCAACCATGACAATGTATTACATCGGGTGTCCAACGAAGTTTTTTCACAGTTTCTATCACTCCACGCACAAAGAAAATACTTCTTTCATCATTATCCTCAAATTCTTGTCCTTGTTCATTGATGGTAACAAACTTTCTTTGAAAAAAATCTTCATTATCAATAAAATAAACTTGCATTCGTGCAGATTGTATGGATGCAACTTTTATAATTAAAGGATGATCGGTATCATTTATAATCAAGTTCATACCTGAAAGACGAATTACTTCATGCAATTGGTTGCGTCTTTCATTTATACAACCAAAGCGTGGCATAAAAGCCCGCATTTCTCTGCCTTTTTCTTGAATTAATTGAGGTAATCTTCTGGAAATATTTGCCAATCGAGATTCCGGCAAATAAGGTGTCATTTCTTGTGCTATGACTAAAACTTTCAACGCTTCTTTCATTGTATATTCAATCTGAATGAGAGGAATCAAAGCGCAAAGATACGATTTTTTTTTGGTATCTCATCATTTTAAATTCTCAAAAAACACAAATAAAAAATGGGCGAACAATTCATATTGCTACCCACTTTTGAATATTTCTATTTTCTTATCAATCAAATATTAAACGATTTTTTGATTGCTTCAATTTTAGTATCTGCCTCAGCATTTACTTTATCGTAATCTTCGATAGATTTCATCGTATGACGAACTTCGATGTAGAATTTAATCTTAGGCTCTGTTCCAGAAGGACGAACCGAAATCTTAGAGTCATCTTTTGTAAAAAACTGTAATGTATCTGAAGTGGTCGGCATTTCTAATTTTGAAGATTTGCCGGTTTCTATATTTGTTTCGGTTAAAGATAAGAAGTCTTTAATTCTAAGCACTTTTGATCCTGCTATTTGAATAGGTGGATTAACTCTGAAATCTTGCATCATTTGTTTAATTTCTTCAGCTCCCGATTTTCCTTTTCGCACTAAAGAGATTCCTTTTTCTTTAGAAAAACCGTAATCTAAATAAATTTGCTTTAATAATTGATACAAACTCATACCATTATCTTTTGCCCAAGCCATCATTTCGGCAATAAGCACACATGATGAAACAGCGTCTTTATCGCGACAAAAATCTTCAGGTAAATATCCGTAACTCTCCTCCCCTCCTCCTATATATGTTTTTTTACCTTCATTTTCACGCATAACTGCGGCAATCCACTTAAAACCTGTGTACACATCATAACATTCTATGCCATTGCGTTCCGGTATGATTTTCATCATTTCAGTAGAAACAATGGTTTTTACCATGTACTCATTACCTTTTAGTTTACCCAATTCTTTCCAACGACGCACTAAATAATAAGTAAGCATCATGGCTGTTTGATTCCCATTTACTAAGATAAATTCGCCTTTGTCATTGCGTATGGCAATACCTACACGGTCGGCATCCGGATCGGATGCAAGTACAAGGTCGGCTTGTGTTTCGTTCGCGCGTTTAATAGCCATATCCAATGCTGCCGGCTCTTCCGGGTTGGGTGAGACTACAGTTGGAAAATCGCCACTGATTACTTCTTGTTCGGGTACACCGATAATATTTTTGAAACCAAGTTCTTTTAAAGTACGAGGAATAAGTTTTATCCCCGTACCATGTATCGGCGTATAAACAATTTTAATATCACTGTGTTTTGCAACAGATTCAGGGGAAAGAGTTATGGTTTTAATTTTTTCAATGAATTTTTTATCGATTTCTTCTCCTATAATTTCAATCAAAGCCGGATTTCCTTCAAATTTAATATCATCAACCGAAGATATTTTTTCTACTTCTTTAATCACATCTACATCATGTGGCGCTACTAATTGAGCTCCATCATCCCAGTAGGCTTTATATCCGTTGTATTCTTTCGGATTATGGCTGGCAGTAAGTATGATACCACTTTGACAGCCTAATTCGCGTATGGCAAATGATGTTTCGGGTGTTGGGCGAAGATCTTCAAACAAATATACTTTTATGCCATTCGCAGAAAAAATATTAGCCGATGTTTCAGCAAAAAAACGGCTGTTATTACGACAATCATGTCCGATAACTACTGAAATCTGTGGAACACCCGAAAATTGTTTTTTCAGATAGTTCGACAAGCCTTGAGTTGCTGCTCCTACGGTGTATTTATTCATACGATTGGTGCCAACTCCCATGATACCACGCAAACCACCGGTACCAAATTCCAAATCTTTATAAAAAGCTTCTATTAAATCCGTTTTATCAGAATTATCTAGTAATTGTTGAACCTGTTTTTTAGTTTCAGCATCATAATTACCTTTTATCCAAGCCTGAGCTTTTGTTGTAACAAATTGAATTAAATCATTGTTTTCCATAACACTAACTTATTTTGGTAAAATTTTCTTTATCGACGGCTAAAATAATCAAATTCTTTATCAAACACAATTTCAAAAATTAAAATACTTTTTAAAAAGTTAAATAAATATTGATTGTCTGGGATAATAAAGCAAAAAAAGTTATATTTGCTACAGAACATTCAAAACAAAATTATAAATCAGTCCATGAAAATTGTCATTA
This sequence comes from uncultured Paludibacter sp., assembly GCA_964546015.1. GTDB lineage: Bacteria > Bacteroidota > Bacteroidia > Bacteroidales > Paludibacteraceae > JAFGVL01. The sequence continues at coordinate 278,679 of CAZJHO010000002.1, read as the reverse complement.
TAGCCAATCGGCTTCCACTAAAAATTATTGAAGAAAATAACGAATACAAAGTTATTCCGAGTCCGGGAGGATTAACCACAGGGCTTGATTCTTTAAGTACAAATTTAGATAAATATTGGGTTGGTTGGCCTGGTATGTATTTAGAATCTTGCCAAGAAAAAGATAATATCGACAAACAATTAAAAGAACATAATTTTTACCCTGTTTATTTATCTCCCGAACAAATTGAAAACTACTATGAAGGCTATAGCAACAGCGTACTATGGCCTCTTTGTCATTATTTTCCAAGCTATATAAGGCATAAGAAAAAGTATTGGGAAACATATCAAAAAGTAAACGCATTGTTCTGTCAGGCAGCATTGTCTATTATTGAACCCGGAGATATTGTTTGGATTCAAGATTATCATCTGATGCTGCTGCCCAAACAAATTAGAGACAAAGTTCAAGATATTAATATTGGATATTTTCATCATATCCCCTTCCCTTCCTACGAATTATTCCGCACACTCCCTGAACGAACAGAAGTTTTGGAAGGATTATTGGGAGCAGATCTTATCGGTTTTCATACGCACAGTTACATGAGGCATTTTATCAGTGCTATTTACAGAGTATTAAAATTAGATTGTCATTTGGATGAAATCCATTTACAAAAACGAATTGTAAATGTGGACGCTTTCCCAATGGGCATTAATTACGAGTTGTATCATGATGCTATTTTAAATCCCGCAATAATGTCGGAAGCCGAAGAAGTGAAGAAAAAAAATTTTAATACAGGAAAACTAATACTATCGGTTGATAGGCTTGATTATAGTAAAGGAATTTTACTCCGATTAAAAAGTTTTAAAAGTTTTTTAGAAAACAATCCGGCATATCGAGGCAAAGTTTCGTTGTTGATGATTGTTGCTCCTTCGCGCGATAATGTAAAAATGTATGCTAACCTGAAAGACAAGATAGATAAAGCTGTCGGTAATATTAATGGAAAATACTCAACCGTTAATTGGCGTCCGGTATATTATTTTTATCGAAACTTTAGCTTCGAACAACTCACACCTTTATATTATATCTCTGACATTGCACTAGTTACGCCTTTTCGAGATGGTATGAATCTCGTTGCTAAAGAATATTTAGCTACCAAACGCAACAATCCCGGAGTACTTATTTTAAGCGAAATGGCAGGTGCTGCAGCCGAACTCTCGGATGCAATAATTGTAAACCCAACTGATGCAAAAGAAATAGAAGATGCCATACTTCAAGCACTAGAAATGCCACTGGATAAACAAATGAAATCACTTGCTGCCATGCAAGAAATCATATCGAATCAAACAGTAAGACATTGGGCAGAAAATTTTATTGAAGAACTTAAAGCAGTAAAAAACAAAAACAATATTTTACAAGAAAAAATAATAGAAAAAAATAATTTTGAGTTTATTAAAAATGCTTATAACAAAGCATGTAAACGACTTATTTTACTGGATTATGACGGAACTTTAGTGCCTTTCTATCATGATCCGGAAACAGCTGTACCCTCTGCTGATGTGATTAACTTACTAAAAAGATTAAGTAATGATCCGAAAAATAAAATAGTTATAAATAGCGGACGAAATAAAAATAGTCTAGATAATTGGTTCGGTTATCTACCTATATCCTTATCGGCAGAACACGGTGCTTTTTACAAGGAAAATGGAAAATGGCATCAAGTCCTTCAAAACATAGATTGGGACGATAAAATTATTTCTATTTTAAAATATATAACCAAACGAACCCCTCACTCTAAAATAGAAATAAAAGACACTGCGCTTGTTTGGCATTACCGAAATGTAGATTCTTGGCTAGCCAACCTTAGAGTTAATCAATTGGTCGATGCGCTAATGCATGCTTGTTTTCGCAACAACCTGCAAATAATGAAAGGAAATAAAATTGTAGAGTTTAAGCCATTAAATATAAGTAAAGGTACAGAAGCAAAACGCCTGATTAGTGCAGATAATTATGATTTTATAATGGCAATAGGCGACGATACCACCGATGAAGAAATGTTTATGGCTCTACCATCTGATGCAATAACAATCAAAGTCGGTCAAAATTCCACTCTTGCTAAATATAACATCCCTACACAATCCGGCGTATTGGCATTTTTCAATAAATTGATAAAAACGGAGTAATTTTAATAACAAATGACTATGAAAAATCTCGATTATGGCGTAATTGTAAAACAGCTGCATTAATTTCAAAAGAAGGAAGTATTGATTGGTTATGTTTTCCTGTATTTGATTCATCCTCTGTCTTTTCTAAAATACTCGATGAGAAAAAAGGTGGATGTTTTTCTTTTTTGGTTGATGAAACTTATACCATTACACAAAAATACTTAAAAGGGACCAATATACTTTTAACCACATTTTCATCTAACGAAGGAATATTCGAAGTTTTAGATTTTATGCCTCGTTACCGCACTATCGATTCTAAATATTATATTCCGTCTGAAATATATCGTTACATACGGATTAAAAAAGGCTCTCCCCGATTTCGGATAAAGTACAATCCGGTAATGAATTATGCTCGAGAGAAAGCTTTACATATAAAATCTCCTGATTTTATCTATACTTTCTCAGAAAAAAATAAAAAAGACAATCTATATTTATACTCAAGCCTTAATTTTGACGATATTTTAAATGAACAAGAAATCGTGCTTGAAAAAGACGAATTCTTACTCCTCTCTTACAGTCAAAAACTTATTTCTATTGACATTGACCGCATTTATTTAGAATACCAACGAACCAAAGTATATTGGCTTAACTGGAATAACCGTTCCAGAAAATTCACTAATTATAACGATATTATTTCAAGAAGTCTTTTGGTATTAAAATTAATGTCATACCAAAACACCGGATCTGTTTTAGCCGCAATCACAACAAGCATCCCTGAAGTTATAGGAGAAGAACGCAATTGGGATTATCGTTTCTGTTGGCTTAGAGATGCTTCTATGTCCATCGAAACCCAAATTAAATTAGGACACCAATCATCCGCAGAACGATTCTTGAATTTTATTAAAAGAATATTAAAATCTAAAGTAGATTCATTTCAAATTTTATATGGAATAGACGGTAGTCGAGTTCTTACGGAAGAAATTCTACCACATCTTTCCGGCTACGAAAATTCGAAACCGGTTCGTATAGGAAATGCTGCCTATAATCAACAACAAAATGATTCATTAGGCTATCTGATGGATGTTGTTTATAACTATTATATTCATTTTCCCGGTACATTGGACGAAATCGAAGAAATGTGGGAAATCGTAAAAAACATAGTAAATACCGTTTACAATGAATGGCGCAACAAAGATCATGGTATTTGGGAATTCCGAAATAAAAAAGAACATTTCGTTTTTTCTAAAATAATGTGTTGGGTAGCATTAGATAGAGCCGTGAAAATTGCCGCAATTTTAGGAAAATCCTATTATCAAACTGAATGGCAAACCGAAGCAGAACTTGTAAAAGACGATATATTTGCTCATGGGTGGAATGAACCGTTACAAACATTTACTCAAAGTTATAATGGAAATGAAGTCGATTCTTCTCTTTTACTGATGGAGCAATACGGCTTTATCGACTCAAAAGAGGAAAAGTATATAAAAACAGTGTTAAAAATTAAAGAAGAATTATTTCAAAACGGTCTGATGTATCGATATAAAAACAAGGATGATTTCGGCTTACCATCTTCGTCCTTTAATATTTGTACTTTTTGGCTTATCAGAGCCCTTTTTGTCATTGGAGAAGAAAAAGAAGCTTTAAAAATTTTCAATCAGTTATTATCATACTCAAATCATTTAGGTTTATTTAGCGAAGATTTAGATTTTGAAACGAAGAGGCCTTTAGGCAATTTTCCTCAAGCCTATTCTCATTTAGCGCTTATAAACACAGCTTTATTATTCAACGAAGAAAAGCCCGTTTCAAAATTTATTAAACCATAAAAAAACCCTTATAAAGGCTTTAAAAGCAGAAAATCGACATTGTTGATAAAATAAATCCTAAATTGAAATTTTTTGAAAGTTTAGCAATTATTTTTTGTACTTTTGCCGATTGTGAAATTAAAAAAAATTAAAGAAAAATTATAATGAAACCTACACTATTGGTGTTAGCTGCCGGAATGGGCAGCCGTTATGGAGGTTTAAAACAACTAGATGGATTAGGACCAAACGGAGAAACCATAATGGATTATTCTGTTTTCGATGCTATTAACGCTGGTTTCGGGAAAATAGTATTTGTAGTGAGACACAATTTTGAAAAAGAATTTCGTGAAAAAGTTTTAAGCAAATACGAAGGAAAGATTCCCGTAGAAGTTGTTTTTCAGGAAGTAGAAAATATTCCGCAAGAATTTACTTATAACACAGAAAGAGAAAGACCATGGGGCACTAATCACGCAGTATTGATGGGTATGGAAAGCATTAAAGAACCGTTTGCAGTAATTAATGCCGATGATTATTATGGTACCGAATCTTTCAAGATTTTAGCTGATTATCTGGCTTCTATAGGCGATAAAAAAGGTGAATATTGTATGATCGGTTATCGAGTAGAAAATACTTTGTCCGAAAGTGGAGTTGTCAATCGAGGTGTTTTTACTACTGATAAAGATGGATTTCTAACATCAATTGTAGAACGCGAAAAAATCGAAAAAGAAGGTGGTACTATCTTATACCAAGATGAACAAGGTATCCAACAAGAAATACCCGAAGGAACTCATGTTTCCATGAATATGTGGGGTTTCACTCCTGATTATTTTGAACACTCACTATTAATGTTTAAAGACTTTTTGAGCACAAACAGTCAAAGCCTTAAAGCCGAATTTTATATTCCTACAGTTGTAAACAACTTAATTAATAACAAACAAGCGAAGGTAAAAGTACTTGATACGCCATCAAAATGGTTTGGAGTTACTTATGCTGAAGATAGACCTTTGGTTGTGCTAAGAATTAATGAGTTAATAAGAAAAAAAATATATCCCGCTAAATTGTGGAATAATTAAAAAAACTATTAAACAAATAATGATACGAGTTTTAGTTACAGGAGGTACCGGTTATATTGGTTCACATACCGTTGTCGAACTTCAAAAAACCGGTTATGAGGTAATTATTCTAGATAATTTATCTAATTCGAGTGTCGATACTATTGCCGGCATTGAACGAATAACAGGTATTCGTCCCCACTTTGAAAATTTAGATTGTCAAGATTATGTAGGACTTGACCATCTTTTCTCAAAATATGAAAAAATAAAAGCAATTATACATTTTGCAGCCAGCAAAGCTGTTGGCGAATCCGTTCAAAAACCGGTTCTTTATTATCGTAATAATGTGAACGGTTTAATGAATATTCTTGATTTAATGCCTGTTCATGATATACAAAAAATATTATTTTCATCATCATGTACAGTGTACGGTCAACCAGACATACTTCCTGTAGATGAAACAGCACCAACCAAACCGGCAACCTCTCCGTATGGAAACACCAAACAAATAGGTGAAGAAATTATACGAGATGTAATTAATTCCGGAACACCAATGCAAAGTATTATTTTGCGTTACTTTAATCCAATCGGAGCACATCCTTCTGCCGAAATAGGAGAATTACCCCTTGGAATTCCATCTAATTTAGTTCCTTTTATTACACAAACAGCCATCGGATTGCGCAAAGAATTGAAAATCTATGGAAACAATTATAACACACTAGATGGTAGCTGTATTCGTGATTTTATAAATGTGGTTGATTTAGCCAAAGCACATGTTACTGCCTTAGAGCGAATGATTAACGAAAAACAGGATGAACCTTTGGAATATTTCAATATAGGAACAGGAAAAGGTATTTCGGTGCTTGAATTGGTCAATATATTCCAAAAAGTTACTGGAATAAAGTTACCTTATAAAATAATCGGACGACGAGAAGGAGATATTGAGCAAGTTTGGGCTAATCCTGAAAGAGCAAATAAAATTCTGGGATGGAAATCCGAAACATCAATAGAAGATACACTAATGTCTGCATGGAATTGGGAGTTACACTTAAAAGAAATTCGCGAAAAAGCAGAATAACAAGAGAGAACGGGTAGAATTTTATTCTACCCGTTTTTTTATTTGTCTAATGGTGAAGGTAAAAACTCTTCAAAGCTGTTGTCAGAGTAATAAACAATAACCTTTTGCAGCTTTTTTTGAGGAGCTTGTACCAAAACTTCTTTTATAATTTCTTTCTCAATAATGGTAGGTTCTGCCGGTTGAGGTGCAGATTGGTCATTATTTACACTCACGGTAGGAACTTTCTCTGCCAACATTGGTTTCCCTGATTCATTATTACTTTGATCTGTTCCTAAAACAGTATCAAATAATGATGGCTCTAAATTCCCTAAATCCTTCTGAATATCGCCTTTATACATATTACCAACCCCTAAAACAAGCCATTCAGAATTAATTGTACGGAATGTGGTCAGGATTTTTGTCAGAATTTCCAAACTAGGTTTGTTTCGATCATTTAAAATATGAGAAATCGCAGCCGGATTTACTTGTATCAGTTTCGCAAAAGCCCCTGCTGTTAAGCGTTCTTTTTCCATTAACTGAATAATCCTATTTTTAATGTTATTATCCATATTAAATATGTAACTAATTTTCTTTGCAAATGTAATTAATTTATTTTACAAATGAAAACATAGAAATTTACATTCATATATTACATCGGTAAATAAATGTTGTTTACAAATGTAATCGCATTAAAATAATAGTGGATAAAATATGAAACCAACATAAACAACCGAATAATAGTTAATTAAGTATATATTTAAGAAATTAAGTCGTCAATATCTCATTGATTATCAATAATCTATATAAAATAAATATTATAATTAATATTCTTTTTTAGATTAAAGTTACAGTTTAGATAAATAATATAAAATATTGGTTATTAAATTATTAGTTTATTAATTAACTAAAATAATATATTTTTTAATCGAATACATATAAAAACTATATTATAGATTAAAGTAAAACTCTATATTTAACTAAATATATACTGATTTACAGATTATTATATAATTAAAATAATAAAATAAATTTATATATAAGCTGTTGAAAAATACAAATGTAAAACAGTTATAATATTATAATAAAATTCACTCTTCTACTCTATAATTTACAGATATAATCAAATTTAATTCTGTAAATTACTATAAAGATATGATTTATTTACAATTGTATTTACATTTTATATTTACAAGTATAATTCTTTCTGATTTTTTTATCCTAGTTATCCTAAAAATATTTTTATTCTATTTTACTTAAATATTTATCCATATTAAAATCACTGTAAGATATTGTTTTTATAACAGTTAGTGTAAATTTGTCTCCCTGAGAATTTAAAATTTGATTTTAAAGGTTTCCTCCTCTACTAATTTTTATGTGTTATAAAAACAAAATAAAAAAAGCGACATTGGAAAATCCAACATCGCTTAATTTATTATTATTAAAACTCCTTTTGTTTTTACTTACTATACTCCTGCCAATTCTGCATCAACTAAAATTCGTCCACAATATTCGCAAACAATAATTTTTTTGCGTAAACGAATATCTAATTGTCTTTGAGCGGGTATTTTATTGAAACAACCACCACAAGCATCTCTATGAACATAAACAACAGCTAAACCATTGCGAGCATTTTTACGAATGCGTTTAAATGCCGTAAGCAAGCGCGGTTCTATAATCTGTTCTATTTCTTTAGCTCTTTCTCGAAGTTTTTCTTCTTCTTGTTTAGTTTCGGAAATTATTTCATCCAACTCCGATTTTTTAATTTTTAAATCTTCTTTACGCTCTTTCAAAGCGTTATTCGCTAACTCCAATTCTTCTTTCTTAAATTTAATGTCAGCAGTAAATTCTTTGATATGCTTTTCAGCTAACTCTATTTCTAACGATTTAAATTCGATTTCTTTTGATAAAAAATCAAACTCGCGGTTATTGCGAACATTATTTTGTTGCTCTTTATACTTTTCAATCAAGGCTTTAGACTCAATAATTTCTTTTTTACGGTCTGAAATCTTAACATCAAGTTCTGCAATATCTTTTTTATGCTTTTCGATACGAGTTTGAATCCCAGCTATATCGTCTTCCAAATCTTGAACTTCAAGAGGCAATTCGCCGCGAAGTGTTTTGATTTTGTCTATTTCGGAAGAAGCTAATTGTAATTCATACAAAGCCTTAAGCTTTTCCTCAACCGTAATTTCTTTAAGTTCGGCTGTTTGTTCGGTTTTTTTCTTCATAAAAAATTAATCGGATTTGTGTTTACCTCTGAAAAATGAACCGCAAATTTAGGAAATTTTTCTGTTAGTTGTTCAAAAAATATTTCTTTTGTGAACTGTTCCGATTCAAAATGTCCGATATCGACAATAATAATCTTATTTTCAGCTAGAAAAAAATCATGATATTTAAAATCTGCTGAGATATAAACATCAGCTCTCTGATCCATCGCTTTTTTTAACAGGGAAGCTCCACTCCCGCCACAAACTGCTATTTTTTGAATTTTTTTTCCGGTTAAACCTGAATATTTAACCATTGTAAGATTAAACTTCTCTTTTATTTTTAGTAAAAATTCTTTTTCTTCTACAGATGTTGCCAACTCACCTATTATGCCAAAACCAACTGTATTCCAATTATTTTTTAGTAAGATAAAATCAAACGCTGGTTCTTCATAAGGATGTGTAGCCAATATCGCTTTGGTCACCTTTGTCTTTAAATAGGCAGGTATAATAGCTTCAATACGGATTTCATTCTCAAAATGAATTTTATCGTGCTCTCCAACAAACGGATTACTTCCTGTTTTAGCTCGAAATGAACCTTTCCCCTCCGAATTATAGCTGCAACAATCATAATTACCTATCCGCCCTGCTCCTGCTTCAAAAATGGCATCTCTGACTTTATCTGCAAAATTCAGTGGTACATACACTACTAATTTCAAAAGCATATCTGTTTTTGGGTCTAAAACACTACATTTTTCAATACCCAGCTTTTGAGCCATTCGCTTACTGACTCCTTCTGATATAATATCTATATTAGTATGACAAGCATAGACGGCAATTCCGTTAAGAATAGAAAAATTCACACATCTTTCTATCGCCGTTTTTGCAGTAATGGAGCGTAATCCACCAAAAATAAGAGGATGATGGGAAACAACCATATTGCAATCTTTTTCAATAGCTTCATAAAGCACTTCTTCCGTAATATCAATACAAAGAAGCACACCCTTAACTTCCATGTTAGGATTTCCGATTTGCAAACCGGCATTATCATAATTTTCTTGTAAAGCTAATGGAGCTATTTCCTCCAATGCAACACAAATGTCATTTACTGTAACAGACATATAATTCTTTTTTTAAAGAGAAATTACAAAAATAAAATAAAAATCGATTCTTTGGTAAAACAAGGAAATTTGTGAAACTTATACTGTTTTTTTTATTTCAGAAATTTGCAAGAGACAAAATAAATATTACTTTTGCACTCGATTTAATTAACGGGGTGTAGCGCAGTCCGGTTAGCGCACCTGCTTTGGGAGCAGGGGGTCCCAGGTTCGAATCCTGGTACCCCGACGGTAAAAAAACAGAGAGTTAGATTAAGAGATCTAACTCTTTTTATTTTATGATGTACGGACAATTTGCACACAACTCATTGAAATATAAAAAAAAAAAATTCCAATATCAAGACAAGTTCTTTTAAGCATGTTTCATTTCAAATAATTTTGTGTTAAATACTAATAATTTACATGCACAATACATACAAATATAGATTAAACGAATAACAATTGCAACTTTAACATAATCTAAATATCTATGTGTATATACAAATCTTCATTATTTGATTAATTTTATAAATATTCTTCTTATATAATCCGGTTCATAATTTCTTTTTTGCATAAATCACTAGTTTAAATGCTCTTAACCTCTATACTCTGTGGTTTTTATAGCTTGTAAAATAGAATAAAAATTCACCACTTAGAATAATGTTTCAATAGAATATTTTTGTGTGATAAGAAAGACAGAAATCCTTGTGATATTTTAAGCCGAAAATAGTAAGATTGACTTTATACCTATTTATTTTATAGTATTGATAACTTAAAGTCCAAAAATAAACTTTATCTTTGTATCAATACTCCATTCACTTTCTTATTTCGCAAACAACTTTACTATCGACATTCTTTTACTGAATGAATCGTATTTTTCTATGAACACTAAAATAATTTTAATTAAGGATATAAAAAATATATCTTTTCAAACAAGTTACATTACATATAAAATAAAGCTAAATGGCAAAATCGAATTCATTTAATAAAAAGGAGATAGAAAAAAGAAAACAAGAAAAAAGACAAGCAAAGCAACATAAAAAAGAAGAGCGAAAAGCAAATGAGAGCAGGACATTCGAAGAAATGATTGCTTATGTTGATCAAAATGGAGTCATTACCAGTACTCCTCCGGACACAAAAACAAAAGAAGATATAGTTTTAGAGAATATCAGTATTTCAGTTCCTAAGAAGCCGGATAATGAAGATAATTTGCCTTTAACTGGAAGAATTGAATATTACGACGAAATAAAGGGCTTCGGCTTTATAAAAGATAAAAATAGTGTTAATAAATATTTCTTTCATAAAAGTAATGCACCATTGGGAATAAAAAAAAATAATCTGGTTTCATTCGAGTTAGAACGAAGACAAAAAGGAATAATTGCCATAAACATACAATTTGTAGAATAAAATATCTCTTGAAGCAATATTAATTATTGCTGTTTTTATTCTTATTTTTATTTAGGACAGAATAAAAGAAGATTTATTCTCTTTTGTTAAATATTTAGCTTATCTTTGAGCCCAACATTTGAGTTTTTTTAGAACAGAATTCATTCTTTTTCTTCGATTTACGGATTAAGGTCTAGCATGTAGCTTTGCGACAATACTCATCTGAATTTTATTAACAAATTATTTTTTTTACAAATGAACATTTTTATTGCAGGTCTTAGTTACAATGTAACCGATGCAGATCTTTCAGATCTTTTTCAAGAGTATGGAGTTGTCACTTCAGCTAAAGTCGTAATGGATCGTATGACAGGTAAATCCAAAGGTTTTGGGTTTGTTGAGATGGAAAACAATGAATCAGCAAACAAAGCGATTTCTGAATTAAATGGAGTTGAATACGATAACAGAACGATTTCTGTATCAGAAGCAAGACCACGAGAAGAAAAACCAGCTCGTTCCTTTAACAATAACAGGGGCGGCGGATATGGCGGAAGTAGGAATAGATACTAATTTATTAGAGCAATCGAATAATAAAGTATAATCAATAAAAGAAGGTGTCCTTTAACAAGACACCTTCTTTTTTGTATAAACTTAAGAAGTGAAGTGAGGTATATTCGATAAATTAAAGACTATTCATAATAAAATAGTATGTTCACAAAATTATATTTTTGATTTATGCAATCTGATATAATTCGCCACACGGGCATCTCTTTCAGCTTGGGACAAATGTGCCGGAAGTTCAATAGTCGTTCTGTCACTTATTGTTATAAGAACGACATCCCCAGCTTTTTCTTTTATATTTTTTAATGTTAATTTAGCCTGTTGGGTTATAGAAGTTCTCTCTAAGCGAGTAATTTCGCCTTCTTTTCTATTATTGGAAGAATTTTGTTTTACTGTCATTTTATTCTTTTTTTAAGTAAAGTTTATTTTTAGTTTACTACGAGAAGCATTTTCCCTGTCAGCTTCTGAATATCTCTCAACATTATCTTCTCTTCATTAGCACAGAAGGTAAAAGCAGTACCTGTATTTCCGGCTCTACCTGTGCGACCGATACGGTGTACATAAGTTTCAGGAACATCGGGTAGGTCATAGTTAATAACCAGCTCCAACTTATCAATATCAATCCCCCTTGCAGCTATATCTGTGGCAATAAGTACACGAATTTTATTCGATCTAAAATTAGTAAGGGCTTGTTGTCTTGCATTCTGGGATTTATTTCCATGAATAGCTTCACTACCTATACCTACTTTACAAAGCAGGCGGGCGATCTTATCTGCTCCATGTTTTGTTTTGGAGAATATTAGTGCAGATTGCTTGTTGTCTTTTGCCAACAAGCTTATAAGCAAATCTTTCTTATCTTGCTTTTCAACATAATAGAGATACTGCTCTACTGTATCTACAACTGATGAAACAGGAGTAACTTCTACCTTTACCGGATTGTGTAAAATAGAACGGGATAAAGAAGCTATTGCCTGAGGCATAGTCGCAGAGAATAACAAGGTTTGCTTTTCTTTAGGTAGTTTTGGCAACAATCGTTTTATATCATGTATAAACCCCATATCCAGCATTCTGTCGGCTTCATCTAGCACAAAATGACGGATAAAATCAAGATTGATATAACCTTGATTCATTAAATCCAATAATCGCCCGGGTGTAGCAACCAGAATATCTATCCCTGTTTTCAACATATTGGTCTGACTACTTTGTTTTATTCCTCCATATATTACAGTATGGCGCAATCCTGTGTATTTGGTATAATCTTCCATGCAATCGTTTATTTGTATGGCAAGTTCACGGGTTGGTGCAAGGATAAGGGCTTTTATCTGTCTCTGCTTTCCTTTTTCCTTATTCTGATACAATTGTTGTATTATCGGTATGGAAAAAGCCGCAGTTTTACCTGTTCCTGTTTGTGCTAACCCTAATATGTCTTTATTATTTATAACTATAGGAATAGCCTGTTCCTGTATAGGAGTAGGGCTTACATATCCTTTTTCATCAAGAGCCTTTAATATTGGCTCAATAATATTTAATTCTTTAAATGTCATAGTTTGTAACTGCCATGTCGGCAATCTTTTTTTATTTATATTTTGCATTATTATCTCAATACAAAAAGCACTGTTTAAAAGAGATAATTTCTCTTACTTTTATATTTCTGAAAGCATATCTTTATATATCCGAGCTATCCTGAACATTCATCTGTGGTTTTATTGTTTATACTAGCCCTTTTTGAGCCATAGCAAACTCCAACTTAAGAGTCGAAATAACCTCTTTTACACTGCTTATTTTTTGAGCTAAATGAGCGTTTATTCCTGCAAAAGCATATCCTTTCTTCATATTCCCCTTAGCAGCACTAAATAACGCTTTCATTATACAATAGGGGCTTTGGGTATAATCACAGGTTTTTATACAATGTACAGGACAATTTTTAGGAATTTCCAATCCAGCAGCAACCCGACTCAGAAATTCACCTTTAATAGCACGGCCGGGCATACCTACCGGACTATTAATTATCTGAAGATCATCTTCTTGTGCAGTAAGATAAACCTGTTTGAAAGCTTCCGAAGCATCGCATTCGTCAGTTGTAACAAATATAGTCCCCATCTGCACAGCAGACGCGCCCATTTTTATAAAACGATATATATCCCCTCCTGAAGATATTCCACCTGCTGCTATAATCGGTATTGTTTTTATTTCTTTGTATAACGCTACAGTATTTATAACCTCAGGTATTATTTGTTCCAAAGAATATGACTCATCATTGATTTGCTCTTTCTTGAACCCTAAATGACCTCCCGCTTTGGGGCCTTCTACCACGATAGCATCCGGTAAATAATTATAATTACTATACCATTTATCACATATGATTTTTGCTGCACGCGCTGATGAAACAATAGGTACTAATTTCGTTGTACTATCAGAGGTTTGGTATGAGGGCAAGTCTAAAGGGAGACCTGCACCCGAAAAAATAACATCAACTTTCTCTGCAATTGCCGTACGGGCCATATCCGCAAAATTGGAAAGGGCAACCATTATATTCACCCCGATTATACCTCTCGTTTTTTCTCTGGCCAGATGCAGTTCTTCTTTTAAACCCCAAATACTATTCTGAATAAAATCGCCATGCCCTTTATGTATCAGCCCTAAACCTGCACATGATATAACCCCGATACCTCCTTCTTCAGCTACAGCCGAAGCTAATCCGGAAAGGGATACGCCGACTCCCATACCACCTTGGATAATTGGAAGTTTTATTTCTATATTTCCTATTTTGAATGATTTCATAATCGAAAAAAGCAGATAACTATAAAACTGAAGTTACCCGCAATTATATAAGTTTTAATATTAATAAGTTAATTAATAAAATCAAGATATTGCTTCTTTAACAACCATTGGACGCCCTTGAAGCACTTTACCATTTAATGAACGAATTGTATTATTGGCCTCATCTTTATCATTCATCTCAATAAAACCGAATCCTTTAGACCTACCGGAATCTTTATCCGAAATAAGTTTAACTGACGATACCGTACCAAATTCTTCAATGATTTGTTTCAAATCACTTTCTTTTACCTCATAATGGAGGTTTCCAACATAAATGTTCATAAAAATAAAAATAAAATTAATTGTAAATACTGATAAACAAGTAAGTTGAAAGAGGTCGATTTCGACAAAAGAAAAGACTTAATACTGATATCAAGAAGATGCAATGCAGATAAAGAACAAATGAACTTGTTTGTTTATTGGACAAATGTAGGCATAAAATATTAATAACCAGCATAAAATCGAATTTATCTTACAATTATCGCCTAATATTATGCATTATTGTAGATATAAAGACAATAATTAACATCGTTTGCTATCCAAATTTCGGGTATCAAAGTTTGTTTGCATTATTGTCATAATCAAGGATAATTCACTCAAATAAGAAAGGCTTAGTGGCGGTTAATTTATAACGATCCTCTTCAAAGAAGAACTTATCTTCCCCAAAAGCTGGTTTAAGCTGATTAAACCATGTCGCTTTCGGATTATATTCAGCAAAGAAAGGTACATCTACCCATCTTGGATTGCGCCCTTGTATAAAACGGAGAATAAATATCTTTTCACCTTTAACTTTTTGTACACCTATTACCTGTATTTTACCCGCATGGTCGCTCATACTTGGACCCCTTACTGTACGGCACAAACCACTTACTTGTCTGTAGGCTTTACGGAATATGTCCCAGCATTTGTCCAGAGGAATTTCAAAATAGTGTTTAGGTCCGGTATCTCTTGCAATAAACATATAATAAGGGATACAGCCTAAATCTACCTGCTTACCCCACATCTCAGCCCATATTTCAGGTTTGTCATTAATATGTTTGAGAAGTGGAGACTGAGTGCGTATTTGGCTTCCTGTACTCCGGATTCGGGCGATAGCTTGTTTGACAACATCGGTAGACAACTCTCTCGGATGATTGAAGTGAGCCTGAATAGACAAATTTTTCCCTGAATTGTTTATTTCTTCAAATAGACGAATAATATCATCACTGTCATTATCTGTAAGATACCTATAAGGCCAATAAGATAACGACTTTGTTCCGATTCGGATAGAACGAATATGTTCAAATTCAGAGGTTAGTAAAGGTTTGATATAACTGCTGAGAATAGCCGCATTCATGACCATCGGGTCACCTCCAGTAAATAAAACATCAGTTACCTCTTTATGTACTCTCAAGTATTTTAGGAGTAAGTCAGCTTCTTTCATGGCAAACTTAAGGCCACTCATTCCGGAGAACTGAGGCCACCTGAAACAGAATGTACAGTAAGCATGACAAGTTTGTCCCTGACTCGGAAAGAATAAAACCGTTTCAGGATATTTATGCTGGATGCCTTTTAGTTTTATTTCTCCTAAAAATGGGACATTGTGTTCCTGTCCGGCGGGATTAGGATTTAAAGATAAGCGTATATACTGTATCTTCTTATCAAGAATTGACTTATCGGTATTATTCCCTAATAAACTTTCCACTATAGCATAATGCTTTTTATCCAGCATCCCTTTCCTTGGAAAATTCAATGTAAATATCGGGTCTGTTTCAATATTATCCCAATCTATCAACTCATCTATTACATAATTATTGGTCTTGAAAGGTAATACTCTTCCTACGATTTCTATATCCTTAATGAACTCCTGTGGAATATTCGCCATTTGGGAGATGGTTTGATAATTGTGTAATGTATAAGTTTTTAGCTGTTCGTTGTATTTATTCATTTATCTTATGTTTTTTTAATCTATAACTTGTGGATATTGAAGCATAGATATATTAAATAATTTCTTCTGAGTCGTATATAAGGCTATTAGAAGCCATAATATATCTGTTAAAGACAAACAGACCAAGCTTGACAAAATGGGGTTCAAGCCAATCGTAATAAAAACGAATTGAAAAATCTGTTTCTATTGACTAATAGGATATGTCATAACTGATATTTTTGCCCAATCTTGTACACAAACTCTTTCCTGCCGAATAATACTGTACACACAATTTGCACACAAGTATACAAAATATTTGGAAATAATTAACTATACAATAATCCTAAAGATACACATATATACTGTATATCAATTTTTTACATAAAATAAGAAAAATATTGAAAAATAGAAAATAATTAAAAATTATGCTTTGGGAGCAGGGGGTCCCAGGTTCGAATCCTGGTACTCCCCCTACAATTAAAGCCTAATTCATCGGAAATTAGACTTCTTTGTTTTTGTATATTTCATATAAATAATATTAACTTTGAACTGTGGCTGGTATTTATATCCATATTCCGTTTTGTAAAACTCGTTGTGCATATTGCGATTTCTTCTCTTCTACCGATTTTTCACTAAAAGATGAATTGATTGATGCTATCTGCACAGAGTTAAAACGCGAAAAAAATTATATCGGAAAAGAAAAAATAAAAACAATCTATTGGGGCGGAGGCACTCCATCCCTACTTTCGACCAAGGATCACCAAAAAATATTTAATGCAATATACGAAAATTATGATATTTCTGAATGTGAAGAGATAACCCTTGAAGCTAATCCGGACGATTTATCGGACGAGTATATTGCTTCCATTTGCCAACTTCCTTTCAACAGAATAAGTATCGGGATACAATCTCTAGTTGATCCCGAACTTAAATCAGTTAACCGAAGACATACAGCACAACAAGCCATTGATGCTGTAAAAATTTGTAACAAAAACGGCATAACGAACATTAGTGTAGATATAATTTACGGCCACCATTCGCAAAATATAAACAACTTCCTTTTTAGTATAGATAATATACTGAAAATGAATATAAAACATATCTCTGCCTATCATCTTACTTACGAAAAAAATACTCTTCTAGGAAAAAAACTTCTTCAAGGAAAAATTAAACCTATAGATGAAGAGCTGAGTATAAAAATGTATCAAATTTTGGTAGAAAAATTAGCTGAAAAAGGATTTATCCAATACGAAATTTCAAATTTTTCGCAACCCGGATTCGAATCCAAACACAACTCTTCCTATTGGCAAAACTCCAACTATTTAGGAGTTGGTCCATCTGCACATTCATATAATGGAGATTCCAGAAAATGGAATGTTTCTTCCATAAAAGATTATCTGGAAGGAATAAAAAATGACAAACCTGCTTATGAAATAGAAAAACTCTCTAACACTGACAAATACAACGATTTTATCATCACATCATTAAGAACCGTTCAAGGTGCATCTCTCCTTCTACTGAAAAAAAAATTCGGAAAAGAAAAATTAAGCTATTGTTTAAATAATGCTCATAAATATTTAAAAAACAATATTTTATATATAGATAACAACAAGTTGAAATTTACCCAAAAAGGATTTAGCATTTCAGATGGAGTTATGAGTGATTTATTATTTGTAGAAGAATAATCAAAAATCCCTTATCGTGACATGTTTTTTTGCTGACAAAAATTTGTATATTTGACCTCGAAAACAGGCAATGGGGTTTGCCTTTAACCGCCTTAAAAAAGCTGATAACTCCTGTTCAAAATTTTTAAAATCAAAATATTATGAACAAGACATTACTTTTAGTCGGCATCGGTGGATTTCTCGGAAGCATTAGTCGCTACTTAGCCGCTTCGTTCTTCACAAGAGTTTTCCCTTCACCCTTTCCTTATGGAACATTTATCGTAAACATTTCAGGTTGTTTGCTTATCGGAATTTTCTACGGACTTTCCGAACATTACGAATGGTTGACACCTGAATGGAGAATTTTTTTGGTCACAGGTTTCTGTGCTGGCTATACAACATTTTCTTCATTCGCCTACGAAAACATTAACCTACTGCAAACATCTGAATACCTGACTTTCTCACTTTACAGCATAGCAAGTTTTGTTTTGGGTCTGCTTGCTGTTTTGGGCGGACTATTATTAACTAAAATAACAATATCTTGAATATAAAATCCTTGACATCAGGCTACAATCGGTAACCAACAGCCCGTGCAAGAATTTTAGGACACGAAGGTTGCAAAACAAATCATTCAACAAGCTATTCCAGATTATCAAAAATGTAACAACATGACATACAACAGAATAATGAATTGATGAAGTTTATGCCCGAAGGATATCCTACACGAGGCATTATTAAAACTGCCGAAACATGGGAAGCTGATTTAATTGTTGTCGGCACTCGCGGCAAAACAAGTTTGGTTCATCTTTTATTGGATAGTGTGGCAGAATATGTAGTGTAACATTCTAAAATTCCTGTAATGGTTGTTCCTTCAAAGTAGTACAATGACGAGAGTCGGACGATGTGTACAACAGCGGTTTAGCGCAAACCGGCATAAGCCATAAGGGCGGAAAAGGTTTGCGAAAGTTTTTCCCTCGCATTATTGTTTCCTTTTGGGTGGATAAAAACGCAGTCCACACTCCCCAACTTTTCATATTACAGGACTGTTAGCAAACATTAAATATAATAGATATGAAGAAATTAATAATCTTGTATAGCCTGATTCTTTTTAGTTTATACAATGTAAATGGACAAATACCTATAGACAGCTTAATTGGTTTTTGGCCTTTCAATGGTAACGCCAATGATTTAAGTATAAACAATAATCATGGTACAATTAATGGTGCCACTTTAGTTTCTGATAGATTCGGCATCATAAACCGAGCTTATCATTTTGATGGTAATGATTATATTTCTACTCCTCATTCTACAACTTTAAATATGCAGGATTCTCTAAGTTTTTCTGTTTGGATAAAACCCGAAATATTGACAGGGACAAGAATGATATTTGGAAAATCAAATTATACCACAAATACTAATTATTTATTAAGGGTAAAGTCTGGTGGATATATTCAATGGGAATATAATGGTTATACCGATACAGATTCTGTACCATTACAGCTAAATACCTGGCATCATATTGTAGTAACTGCAAGCGGTCCGGGGCAAATAAAAAAAGTATATATCGATAATCAACTTGTTAAAGAGACTTTAGCTTCTTCGGGACCTTTTGGATTAGTAACAGATCCATTCACAATCGGGTATGCCAGTTACAATTCAGAATACTTCATTGGCGCTATAGATGATATTAGAATGTATAACAAAGTATTATCGGAAAGTGAAATAGATATTCTTTTCAATGAATCATGCAATACGACACACTCTATCACTATAACGGCTTGCGATAGTTATACAGCACCAGATGACCAAGTACATACTACTTCAGGCATAAAAACAGCAATTATACAAAATGCTGTTGGTTGCGATAGTATTATCACCATAAACCTGACTATAAACACCGTTGATACTTCAGTAACCCAAAATGGAATAACATTATCTGCTAACGCAACTGGAGCAAATTACCAATGGCTGGATTGCAATGACGGATATTTAGAAATAAACGGAGAAATAAATCAGTCTTTTACAGCTACCCAAAATGGAAGCTATGCCGTTGAAATTACTCAAAACAGTTGTGTTGGCACTTCTGCTTGTTTTTACATAACTACAGTTGGGATTTTAGAAAACACCTTTGACAATAACATCGTCGTATATCCTAATCCTACAAATGAGACAGTCAAAATTAACTTAGGCGAAACCCTGAATGAATTTACTGTAACTATCAATGATATGAACGGAAAAATAATAAGTCAATCAAATTACAAAGACACAGAAATGTTCGAAATGAATTTAAATATTCAATCAGGCATCTATTTATTGGCAATTAATTCGGGCAAGAAAAAGGCAACTATAAGATTGATAAAGAATTAATGTTTGCCAACATTTGGTATAAACAATGGCAAGGGTTTCAGGGGGCAAAATTTATCATAAATAAATGAAACTGTTGCAAACTGATTGGTAATTGCTTCAAAAGCCGCCACATGGACATATCAGTAAACATTGCCACATAACGAAAAGGGTAAACAAGAAAACCTCTGATTTCTTGTTTTGACACTTTCTAAAAACCTCAGCCGGCCAGAAAGTTACAACTTTGGTACTCGATCAAAAATTTTAGGAGATTGAATTTATGACTAACTGGATATATGATGAATTTAAGCATTGTGGAGTAGATTATTCCGATAATAATCTTGTAAATGCATACGATGAGCAACATCAGACATTTCGGAATTATCAGAAAGAATTTGATGATATGATTGATTTTCTTTCTTTAAAAAACATAGAAGATTTATCAGTCATTGATTTAGGCTGCGGAACCGGTGCAACTTTAATCCATGCCGGTCGACGATTTAAGAAAATTTACAGCGTGGATATTTCTCATGCAATGATTAAACAAGCAAAAAACAAATTGTCAAACAAAGAATTAGCTAACATTGAATTTTTTAATGCAGGCTTTTTAAGCTATAAGCATCAAGATAAACCCGTGGATTTATTAATAACAAAATTTGCATTTCATCATTTGCCTGATTTTTGGAAGCAAATAGCCTTATTACGGATGAATGAAATGATAAAAATAGGCGGGATTCTGTATATTTTCGATGTTGTTTTTCACTTTGTTCCGATAGAATATAAAGATAAAATAAACAAATGGATTTCAGGGTTTGAGAATAAGACAGGCATTGAATTAAAAAGAGAAATTGAGACCCACATTAGAGAAGAGTATAGCACATTCAAATGGATTCTTGACGGCATGATAGAAAAAGCGGGTTTTAGGATAGAAAAATGCAGGTCTAATGATGGTTTTGTAACAGAATATCATTGTGTAAAAACGAATGAAATAAGGCTCAGCACCTAACATTTTCCACACACAGATAGCATTTTGCATTAATAGAATTGAAAAAGATTTTATTTCCTTTAAAAATATCAGTACAATGAATAAAAAAGAACAATACATCATTCGCTGCGCAACACAAGATGAAGTGGAAAGAATCGCTGTTGAATGGGCAGCAAAGGAAGGTTGGAATCCGGGACTTCATGACACACCATGTTTTTATGCGACCGATTCTAATGGTTTCTTAATAGGCTTTCTGGGTGACGAGCCGGTTTCTTGTATTTCAGCAGTTGCTTATGACCAAAACTTTGCATTTCTTGGATTTTATATTGTGAAACCAGAATATCGTGGAAAAGGCTACGGATTAAAGCTATGGAATACGGCGATGGCTTATTTACAGACCCGGAACATTGGCTTGGATGGAGTTGTTGAACAACAGGCTAATTATAAAAAATCAGGCTTTAAATTAGCCTACAGTAATATTCGCTATGAGGGCACAGCCAAACCGACAGCCGAACGGTTCCCTGAGTTGGTTTCACTCTCGGAAGTTCCTTTTGATGATATAGCTCGGTATGATGCCGGCCTTTTTCCTGCGCCTCGTCCTCAGTTTCTTCAGCGCTGGGTTAAACAACCCGAAAGTTTGGCGCTTGCTGCGTTGCACGATGGAAAAGTCTCAGGATATAGTGTAATCCGAAAATGTCGAAACGGTTATAAAATCGGTCCTTTATTTGCCGATACTACAGATCTGGCAAACAAACTCTTTCTTGCTTTGAACAACTATGTTGATCCCGAAACTAAAATATACCTTGACACTCCGGAAGTAAACCTAGCTGCCGTTCAATTAGCCGAAAATCACGGTATGAAAAAAGTTTTTGGGACAGCTCGCATGTACACAAAATCCCAACCCGACATCGACCTCGACAGGATATTTGGAGTGACAACCTTTGAGTTAGGATAGAGAAAAATACTGCTGCTATAATTTTTCATCGTAATAGACGGATACGGGTAATTGAAAGTTTTCACTGCTATTAAATTTCCGTATAGTCCCCACTACAGGAAACGGCAAAATATCTAACAGTCGTTTTGAACGATATAAAAAGGAGGTCGTTAAAAAAAACAACCTCCTTCTTTCATCTATATTTTCTTCCCGATATAAAAAACATACCCGTAGTACTTTTTGTACTTATTATACATTCGAGCTTCGTATCGTTGATAATCAATAAATTCTTTTGCAGTTTTATTGTCAGAATACTTTTTCAGAAAGATTTCTTGTGCTTTAACCTGAGGTATGTAAAAATGGTCTGTCCAACAATTTTCAGGCAAAACGAAAGTGGCAACAGGAATATATCCAGCATTTTGCATTTGAGTAACTTTATTTGAAATTATATCTATTTCAGAATAGGCATCTTCCCAAAAATTTTCAATTTCGACAGGTCTATCTTTAGTAAGCCAAGATACTTCAGTAACAGCAATATAACCTCCTTTTTTCAAATATTTCCGCCATTCGGTTATGCCCCGTTCAAAACCAATGTTATAAATCGCTCCTTCCGACCAAAGCAAATCTAATTCCTCATCTCGGAAAGGAAGATCATCCATTGAGCCGACAATCCCATTTACTTTATTTTGTAAATTTCGTTTTCTTACATTAAGATTAAATATCTCTATAAAACGAGGAAACAAATCGAGACCCACAATTTTTGCTGATGTATGTTCTGCCAATACAATGGTTTGACCTCCTGTACCACAGCCTAAATCGGCAATAATAGAGTCGGAAGATAGATTGTTTATAAAACTCAACGCATGTATTGTAACATCAGGACTTCCAGGTCCTTGTCGTTCTATACTTGAAAAATACTCGCAAATTATATTAAAATCAAATTCGTGAATGGATTTACTTTCAGCATTCATAATGTTAAATAATTATATTAAATACCCAACACGAAAGAATGATAAACTCTTTCGAAAAGTATTAAAGTTAATAATATATATAAACGAAAAATAACTCAAACAAGAATATATCTGAGTTCAATGATAGGGATAACCTTGATTAAAACAAAGTTATTTATTTTACAATATCCGTTTTACTTCTTAGCATCCAAAGTTTTAGATTTCACAAATCTATGACTTTTTCTTAACAACGGAAACAAGTTGAAGATTATTTTAAATAAAATATACTATAATTTTGGAGAATAATTATAACTTTGAAAATAAATATGAAGTAAAAAAACTTATTATCCATTGGAGGATGTAGTTTTGTTAGAATGTATTTGGAGAGGAACTTTTGCTATCTCCGTTGGTGATATCCATATTGGAATTAGATAGTTGCCTATTTTGCTCAAATATTTGAATTTAAAACCGGAAAAATATACAGACAACGAAATTATGATTGTTTTGAGCCGTTTTAAAAAAGCTTCTCTCCTGCCCTGTCATTCGCTCCGGTTAACAGGACTTCTTCTTTCTAAGCCCTCCTCCGTTAAGTGTAATTACGAGAGATAGAATCTTCGAGAGAGATCTTCATTTTATGGAATTGATTTATTTAGTTTTGTAAAATATATTTGAAAATTCAAAAAAAACAGATTATGAGTGAACTTATTAATAATTCAGAAAACAGGAAGAAAAAGCTCAAAGAGCTTATTCTTAAATTGCACGGTGGACAATCTGAACATGCAGTACGACAAGAACTTATGGAAAGCCTTAGCCAGATACCATACGGTGAAGTGGTGGAGGTTGAACAAGAATTGATAAGTGAAGGACTTCCTGAGCAAGAAATATTAAAACTTTGCGATGCGCATTCGGCTGTTTTACACGGAAATATTGATTTATCGGCATCGAAACAAATTCCCGATGGTCATCCCGTGGATGTTATGATAAAAGAAAATGATGAATTAAAAAAACTGTGCGAACAAATCAGAAGTTTGCTAATTGAAATTTCAGCCTCTAGCAAAGATTTCAATTCTGAGATTTTGAAACTCAGGGGATTTTTCAACAATCTATTTGATGTAGATAAGCATTATAACAGAAAAGAATACCTTCTTTTCCCATTTCTTGAAAAATATGGGATTACCGGACCTCCAAAAGTGATGTGGGGCAAACATGACGAAATAAGAGAGTTGATCAAAGGCAGTATCGAGCTATTGAAAACCGAAGGTATTACAGTTGAGGAATTATTGGCATCTGCCGAGATTATCCTAATCCCTGCAATTAATGGCGTGGTAGATATGACAAAAAAAGAAGAAGAAATTCTTCTACCTATGTGTTTAGATAAACTAACCGAAGCAGAATGGTATGAAATAGACAAGCAATCTCTTGAGATAGGTTTTTGTTTATACGACCCCGCAAAAAAATGGAAACCTGAATGGATTAAAGAAGATTCTCTTACTGAAATGAATAAGATAGGCGGCAATATACAGTTGCCTTCAGGAAGTTTTTCTGTCGAAGAATTACTTGCAATCCTGAACCATTTGCCTATAGATATGACATTTGTTGATAAGGATGACAAAGTAAAATATTTCTCACAAGGCATAGAAAGAATTTTTCAGCGGAACCGTGCTATATTAAACCGTGATGTCCGCTTATGCCATCCACCTGCTAGTGCTCATATCGTTGATAAGATTATTGATGATTTTAAAGCAGGTAAAGCATCTCGTGCTCCATTCTGGATAAATATGGGTGATAAAATGATTCATATTGAATATTTTGCCTTACGAAACGAAAAAGGAGAATATTTAGGTACTCTTGAGGTATCACACAATGTACAGACATACAGAGACCTTGTTGGAGAACAAAGAATTTTGTCTTATTCAAAATAAAAAAAATGGAAACGCAAAAACTTATCATAAGCCCTAAAACAAAGGTCTTACAGCTAATAGAAACATATCCTCACTTAGAGGAAGTGTTGATAAATTATGTACCCGCTTTTAAGAAATTAAAAAATCCAATACTTCGAAAAACCGTTGCAAAAATTGCTACGCTGCAACAAGCTGCAACCATTGGCAATGTGAAAATTGAAGATTTAATCAATTTACTGCGTAAAGAAGTTGGACAAGATTCGATCAATCTGACTGATGAAATAAGCTACAACACAAAACAACCTGATTGGTATAATGCGGATAAGATAATAAAACAACTTGACATTAGAGAAATGTTAAATGCAGGAGAGCAACCCGTGAATCAAGTAATATCCGATTTGAACAAACTTAACAAGGAGGAGATATACGAAGTCATAGCTCCATTTATCCCTGCACCTTTAATAGATAAAGCTTCCAGTTTAGAAATTGACTATTGGATAGACAAGAAAGATTCAGAATTATTTCATGTATTTTTTAGAAGGAAGTAAAAAAGGCAGGCTTTAGCATCATGTATAAAACACTGTGGTTTACTAGGTTACACAAAACTTCTGCGCCATATCAGCATTTGTATTGACAGATAGTGGCCACCATATGAACATTTTATTGAAATTACTATGTTTTTCTGGTCGGACTAAAGAGACAAAAAATAAACTGTTCAAATATATGCGTAAAAAAATAACTTATTGATATTAATTATTAAAAGAGAATTATTATCTTTGTAAAAATCTTAGAAATGAAAATTTCGGAAATATCAAAAAAGTTAGCAGAAAAGAAGCTGAAAGTAACACCTCAAAGAATTGCTATTTTAGAAGCTATCATTTCTTTAAATAATCATCCAACTGCTGATAATATTATTGAATACATCAGAATAAAACACCCAAACATATCATTAGCAACCGTTTATAAAGTTATTGATGTTTTGGTTGAAAACGAACTGATTAAAAAAGTAAAAACTGATAGAGACATTATGCGATATGATGCTATTGTAGAAAATCATCATCATATTTATTACTCAAATTCAGATAGGATTGAAGACTTCTTTGATAATGAACTAAACGAACTGCTTAAAAATTACTTCAAGAAAAAGAAAATATCTAATTTTAAAATTGAAGATGTCAAATTAGAAATTATCGGAAAATATAAAAATAATATTAAACAGTAACATACAATGGAAAAACAATCAGAAAAAGTTAGCCAATGCCCTGTAACAGGAGCAGTAAGTAAGCACAGTGCCGGAACGGGCGGCACAAAAAATCGTGATTGGTGGCCTAATCAGTTGAAACTTAACATTCTTCGTCAGCACTCCTCAAAATCAAACCCAATGGATGAAGATTTTAACTACGCAGAAGAATTTAAAAGTCTCGACTTGAAGGAAATAAAAAAAGATCTTCATCAATTAATGACAGATTCACAAGATTGGTGGCCGGCAGATTTCGGTCATTATGGTCCGTTTTTTATCCGTATGGCATGGCACAGTGTAGGAACATACCGCACAGGCGATGGACGCGGAGGAGCAGGAGGCGGACAACAACGATTCGCTCCACTTAATAGTTGGCCAGACAATATTAATCTTGATAAAGCTCGCAGGCTGCTTTGGCCTATCAAACAAAAATATGGTAAAAAGATATCATGGGCTGATCTTATGGTTCTTACCGGCAATGTAGCTTTAGAATCTATGGGATTCAAAACACTGGGGTTTGCCGGAGGACGCGAAGATGCTTGGGAAGCAGATGAAGATGTTTATTGGGGTTCCGAAACCAAATGGCTGGATAACGACGAGCGTAAATTAGACAAAAGTGAAACGGATAATCCCCTTGCAGCCATTCAGATGGGGCTTATTTATGTAAATCCTGAAGGACCAAATGGAAATCCCGATCCGCTTGCCGCCGCAACCGACATTCGCAACACTTTTGCCCGTATGGGAATGAACGATGAAGAAACAGTTGCCCTGATAGCCGGTGGTCATACCTTTGGCAAAACTCACGGAGCAGGTGATGCTGCTAATTTAAGTTCTGAACCCGAAGCTGCCGACATTGAAGAACAAGGTCTTGGCTGGAAAAATAAACTCGGCACAGGGAAAGGAGGCGACACCATTACCAGCGGTATAGAAGTTACATGGACACAAACTCCTGTAAAATGGAGTTTTTATTTCTTTGAAAACCTGCTTAAATACGAATGGGAACTTACTAAAAGTCCTGCAGGAGCACACCAGTGGGTTGCAAAAAATGTTGGAAATGTTATTCCTGATGCTCACGATCCATCAAAAAGTCATGCTCCAACTATGTTAACTACTGACCTTTCTTTGCGTTTCGACCCGGTGTATGAAAAAATCTCAAGACACTTCTATGAACATCCTATAGAATTTGCTGATGCCTTCGCACGAGCATGGTTTAAATTGACTCATAGAGATATGGGACCACGAACACGCTATTTAGGCACTGAAGTTCCGGCAGAAGAATTTATCTGGCAAGATCCGATTCCTGCCGTGAACCATCCATTGATTGATGAGAAAGATATTGCCGAATTAAAAGCAAAAATTTTAAAATCTGGACTTTCCATTTCTCAATTGGTATCAACCGCATGGGCTTCTGCCTCTACATTTCGTGGTTCGGACAAACGAGGAGGAGCCAATGGAGCTCGTATTCGTCTTGCTCCTCAGAAAGACTGGGTTGTAAACAATCCTACCCAATTAACAAAGATTTTAGAAAAACTGGAAGTTATTCAAAATGAATTCAACAACGCCCAAAATAACGGAAAAAAAGTTTCGCTTGCTGACCTCATTGTACTGGCTGGATGTGCCGCTGTTGAAAAAGCCGCAAAAGATGCCGGCAGTAACATCTCCGTGCCATTTACACCAGGGCGTATGGATGCTTTGCAGGAACAAACCGATGTAGAATCTTTCAAAGTATTGGAACCCCCTGCCGATGGTTTTCGCAATTATTTGAAAAGAAAATACAAAATACCAACTGAAGAATTGTTGATCGACAGAGCACAACTGCTAACTTTAACTGCTCCTGAGATGACGGTGCTAATTGGAGGAATGCGTGTTTTGAACACTAATTTTGACAACTCGAAACACGGGGTTTTCACCAAATCTCCCGAAATCCTTACGAATGATTTTTTTGTCAACTTGTTAGATATGTCCATAGCCTGGATGCCTGCAAGCGAAGACAAAGAAACTTTCCTCGGGCGTGACCGTAAAACAGGAGAAATAAAATGGACAGCAACCCGTACTGATCTTATCTTTGGTTCAAACTCAGAGTTAAGAGCACTTGCAGAAGTGTATGGAAGCGCAGATGCTCAGGAAAAATTTGTAAAAGACTTTGTGGCTGCATGGGATAAAGTAATGAACCTCGATCGCTTTGATTTGAAACAATAAATAAATATTAATTTTTTAACTATAAATTTTAATGATATGAGAGAAAAAAGCATTGAATTATTAAACAAGGCAATAGCGGATGAGTTAAGTGCCGTTCATCAGTACATGTATTTTCATTTCCATTGTGATGACTTAGGCTACGATCTAATTTCAAACCTTTTCAAACGAACAGCCATCGAAGAAATGATACATGTTGAAAAACTTGCCGAAAGGGTTTTATTCCTCAAAGGAGAGGTTGAAATGAAACCATCACACGAAGTGCAAAAAATACACGATGTAAAAAAGATGCTCGAACTAGCTGCTCAAATGGAAGCAGGAAGCGTTAAAGATTACAACGAATGGGCAAAAGAATGTTCGAGAAATTCCGACTCAGCATCGAAGAAAATTTTCGAACTTCTTGTTGATGATGAAGAACGCCATTTCGACCAGTACGACAAAGAAATGGAAAATCTCGAGAAGTTCGGTGATAATTATTTGGCGTTGCAATCAATTGAAAGAAGTAAAAATATTGCTTCCGGTAAACCGAGTGAATAGAACTCCAAATGCGCTAACAAAGTGTATATGCCATAGGGGTTTTAGTAGATAGAGGTTGTCATAGCCCGTTCAAAATTTTGTGTGGTGGACAGAAAACTATCCGTATTCCTTTACGGCACATATACTTATTGTTAGCAATAAGCTTGTGATAAATACGGTCTTGGAAATTTGTTTCCCACTGCCCTATTTATACAACACAAAAATTGAAAAACCATGCATCTTTTTAACCCTTCCATTACGAAGGGCTAATCTTTGAAAAAGAAAAGGAATAGAGTTCTTATTTCTATTCCTTTCAATATTTTTCCAGAGGTTCCTGGCGGATTCGAACCGCCGTAGAAGGTTTTGCAGACCTCTGCCTAGCCACTCGGCCAAGGAACCTTTTGCATTTGCGACGGCAAAGATAGAATTTATTTTTTACCCAGCAAATGCAGGATTAGTTTTACACTAATTTTTTTATCAAATCTTCACGATTTCCATAAAGCATATCAATTACAGGTATTTCAATCATTGTGTATGCTCCTGGTTGTTGACTAAAGCTTGCACGAGCTACCGCCACTAAGATCTGAGCCGTAAGCGCCGGATTATTAATGGTCATATTAAACTCAAATATCTGATTTTGAGTACCTCCGGAAACCCCTTTTCGAACCAAGTTAACACCATGTCCCATATCTTTCAAATCATCTACGCATGGAACTTGAAATACATGAGTTTCATCATACGCAAAATAAGCATCAGCTTTGATAGCAGCAGCAACAGTATTAAAATCATGTCCCTCTTCTACTTCAATATACACCATGCGGCGATGAACTCCGGTTCCCAATGGAATTGTCATTGATAAAGCCGCTTTTACGCCTTTTATTGCTTTTACTGCAACTGTATGTCCCATACTCATTCCGGGACCAAAATTTGTATAGGTAATCCCTTTAGGAGCACAAGCTTCCAGCAATGCACGCACTACCGAATCGCTACCCGGATCCCAACCAGCTGAAATTATAGCAACTGCATTATTGGCTTTTGCTGTTTTATCCAGTTTACGGCGTAATTCAACTATTTCCCCATGTATATCGAAACTATCAACTGTATTAATTCCTAATGCCAATATTTCTTTTGCGTATTGTTCGACATTACGAGTTGGTGTACAAAGAATTGCAACATCAACATCTTTTAATTTAGAAACATGATCTACTACTTCCAAATGTGAAATTTCGCATGATTTTTCCGGATTACGGCGGACAACGCCCGCTACTTCAAAGTCGGGAGAAGCTTCTAATGCTTCTAAAACAAACTTACCTATATTGCCATAACCGACAATGGCTGCTCTGATTTTTTTCATATATGTATTACTTATTTATTGATTTTTCGAACGCAAAAGTATAATTTTGAACTTAAAAGAACAAACTTTTTGAAGATTATCTCACCGCAAAATATGTTTTTTGATAATAAATTAATTAAAAATAATAATTTTAGTTACTTTAGAATAGATTTTAGTATCTTTTTGACATTTATAAAATTAAAGAAAACCAATCTAAGTTTTAAAAAATGAAATGTTTAGAATTAAGTATATCATTAATTAGTCACTCTCCAAAGCGGTATCAGAGATTCAATCTTATCCCCATTCATCACACATAAAGCATATCTATAATCCATTTTAATAACAAAAATATTATCTGTATTTTGATTAGTTATC
Source organism: uncultured Paludibacter sp. (assembly GCA_964546015.1). Classification (GTDB taxonomy): domain Bacteria; phylum Bacteroidota; class Bacteroidia; order Bacteroidales; family Paludibacteraceae; genus JAFGVL01. The sequence continues at coordinate 248,219 of CAZJHO010000002.1, read as the reverse complement.
GTTGGTACTTCTATCGACCGGGATAGAGCTTCGGCATAGGTCATTACTTTAATTTCGCTACTTTCGTTCATCGTTTCTTTAATATATGAAAGTATTTGCAAATAGGAATTAACAGCAACTTCATTATAAAACTTACCTTCCTTAAAATATTTTGAATGGAGTAATTCAACACACACTTCTTCTGTTTTCAATTTATCTAAAAATTCAAGAATTACAACCTGCCGTGGGTCAATTTTACGCTCTCCACAAGCAAAAAGTGCAGTTGCAAATAGGACAAATAATAATTTTTTCATCTTTTAAATCTGTTTTTAAACGAATAGAGGCGCAATATATTACGCCTCTATAATCCACCTACATTTAATTAAATTAATCATTTATAAGAATTCCCATAATCAGACAAGCTGCTTTGGAAACTGATGTTCCCGGACCAAAAATAGCTGCAACACCTGCTTTATATAAGAAATCATAATCTTGCGCAGGAATAACACCTCCCGCAATTACAATAATATCTTCACGACCAAGTTTTTTCAATTCCGCAATTACCTGTGGAATAAGTGTTTTATGACCTGCTGCTAACGAAGATACTCCCAATACATGCACATCATTTTCAACGGCTTGTTTAGCTGCTTCTGCCGGAGTTTGGAACAATGGTCCCATATCTACATCGAAACCGCAATCGGCATAACCGGTTGCTACTACTTTTGCTCCACGATCGTGCCCGTCTTGTCCCATTTTGGCAATCATAATACGAGGTTGACGACCTTCTTTTTTAGCGAATTCGGCTGTTAACTGACATGCTCTTTGAAAATCCGCATCATTTTTTGTTTCTGATGAATACACGCCTTCAATAGTTCTAATAGTTGCTTTATAACGACCTGCTATTTTTTCGCAGGCATCTGAAATTTCGCCCAATGACGCACGAGCTCTAGCTGCTTCTACAGCTAATTCGAGCAGGTTCCCTTCGCCTGTTTCGGCACATTTGCTTATCGCATCAAGTGCTTTTCGGACATCAGCTTCGTTACGGTTAGCACGAAGTTGTTTCAAGCGTTCGATTTGTTGTTGACGAACAGCTGTATTGTCCACTTCGAGAATATCGATCGGGTCTTCTTTCAGCAGACGATATTTATTTACACCCACAATGATTTGTGAACCGGAATCAATACGCGCCTGTGTACGAGCAGCAGCTTCTTCAATACGCATTTTAGGAATACCGGTTTCAATAGCCGCTGCCATTCCGCCTAATTTTTCTATTTCTTGAATCAATGTCCAAGCTTTATCAACGAGTTCTTGAGTAAGCGACTCTACATAATACGATCCCCCCCAAGGGTCAACTTCTTTACAAATATAGGTTTCTTCTTGAATATAAATTTGGGTATTACGAGCTATACGCGCCGAAAAATCTGTCGGCAAAGCAATAGCTTCGTCCAAAGCGTTAGTATGAAGAGATTGTGTATGTCCTAAAGCAGCTCCCATTGCTTCAATACAAGTACGACCCACATTATTGAACGGATCTTGCTCGGTAAGTGACCAGCCCGATGTTTGCGAATGAGTGCGCAATGCTAATGATTTCGGGTTCTTCGGATTAAACTCTTTAACGATCTTTGCCCACAACAAACGAGCTGCACGCATTTTGGCAATTTCCATAAAATGGTTCATTCCGATTGCCCAAAAGAACGACAAACGAGGTGCAAATGCATCAATATCCATTCCTGCATTAACACCAGCACGAAGATATTCCAGTCCATCGGCAAGCGTGTACGCCAATTCAATATCGGCTGTTGCTCCGGCTTCTTGCATATGATAACCCGAAATAGAAATAGAATTAAATTTAGGCATATTTTTCGAAGTATATTCGAAAATATCAGCAATGATTTTCATCGAGAATTTAGGCGGATAAATATATGTATTACGCACCATAAATTCTTTGAGAATATCGTTTTGAATGGTTCCTGCCATTTCTTCAAGTTTGGCACCTTGCTCCAATCCTGCATTAATATAAAATGCCAAAATCGGCAATACGGCACCGTTCATCGTCATCGAAACGGACATTTTGTTCAACGGAATACCATCGAACAATACTTTCATATCTTCTACAGAACAAATGGAAACTCCGGCTTTACCCACATCACCTACTACGCGTTCATGATCAGCATCGTAACCACGATGCGTAGCCAGGTCGAATGCAACAGAAAGTCCTTTTTGTCCTGAGGCTAAATTACGGCGATAAAAAGCATTAGATTCTTCTGCAGTGGAAAATCCGGCATATTGGCGGATAGTCCAAGGTTGCATAGCATACATGCCCGAATAAGGTCCACGAAGAAATGGTGGTAATCCGGCTGCATAATTCAAATGCTCCATGCCTTCTAAATCGTCCTTAGTATAAATTGGTTTTACGACAATTCGTTCGGGAGTAAGCCAAGTTGTTTGTTCTTTTTGACTTTCACCTCTATTTTGTGGTATGTCAAATATATTTATTTCTTTAAAATTTGGTTTCATCTGTATATAAAATGAATTATCTTTTATTGAAAAAGCTAAAAATATAATGTCTTTTCTTACTTAACATAGCATTATATTCTGTCAAAGTTTCCAGCACATTACTACGGACATTGATAAAATGAATGATTCCTTGTTTTTTTAACTCGTCCATGCATGCCATAGCTCCGGCTACAACAAAAATTTCTTTATCTTCTATAAGCACATGAGCTTGAGGTGCATATGTGGCATATTCATCATCAGACGAGCACAAAACGATAATATCAGCAAAAGCTTCACGAGCGGCTTTTACTCCGGCTTCTACCGTATCGAAACCTAAATTATCTATGATTTCATAACCGGCACAAGCAAAAAAGTTCGATGAAAATTGAGCCCGCGCCAAACGCATTGCCAAATTACCAATAGTAAGCATAAAAACTTTTGGGCGTTTTCCTAATTTCTCCGTATCTAATCGTAAAGCGTCAAATTCTTGCGATCCTCGGTTAATCGATAATGTTTTAACAGGCTGTTCGGATGCTTTATCTTTAGGAAATTCTAATTTTGTTTTAGATTGAGTTTTTTCAGCTACATTTTCGTTAAAGTTTGGGAATTGATTTGTTCCAAGCAGAATTTCTTTACGGGCTGCAATTGCTGCTAAACGGGCTTTCGCCGATTTTTCAATCTCGTCTTGAACATAACCGCTCTGAATACATTTATAAAAACCACCTTTATCTTCTACCTCCAAAAAAATTTTCCAAGCTTGTTCGGCTATGGATGCTGTAAGCGTTTCGATGTAATAAGAACCAGCTGCCGGATCAACTATCTTATCAAAATAAGATTCTTCTTTCAATAATAATTGTTGGTTGCGAGCTATGCGTTCCGAGAACTCATCACCATCTTTAAATGGTGTGTCAAAAGGTAATACAGTCATTGAATCTACCCCTCCTAACGCGGCAGACATAGCCTCTGTTTGTGTACGCAACATATTTACATATGCATCATAAATAGTTAGATTCCATTCAGTTGTAATAGCATGTATATGCATCTTTGTAGCACAATGACATTCGGTATCTTCTTCACATAAACTATGGCATTCATACATACTAACAGGATTATATGCTTTCATTATTTTTGCCCAAAGTAAACGAGCCGCACGGAATTTGGCTATTTCCAAAAAATAATTCGACCCTACACTAAGGTTGAATTTTATTTTTTTAGATACTGATAATACCACATCATCAGCATTGGCTAATTTCATAAACTGATTTCCCCAAGCTAAAGCAAAACCAAGTTCTTGAGCTATGTAAGCTCCATTATTGCCCAAAACTTGAGCATTTATATTTAAAACTTTGAATTCAGGGAGCAATTTACACATGTCAACCAACTCACATGCAATATGAAAAGAATCTACATGAAATTCTTTGTTTAACATTAAATGTTGAAACGGATCATAATTAATGCTTCCTTGAACTTTAGTTATATCCAGATTTTGATCCAACACTAAATCTACAATTGTGTTTACAATTAGCTTATATTTAGTATATTGGGTATTAAAATTAACCTCTATTTTATCAAGATGAATATTTTGAATTAAGGTAAGTATATTGTCTTCTGTAACTAATTTTGCCGGTATATCATATCCAATAGCTTCGACTCCTTTTTCAAGCAGATCCAATGCTTTTTTATTTGCTTCAACAGGATCTTTGACATAAATATTCTGACGCACACGCCAAGAATTATCTGTTTTAACACCTCTTAAATAAGGAAATGCACCAGGTTCTGAATTATTAAGTGTAGAAAGATTTTCCAAATCTTCCTGACGATAAAATGGTTTTACACTAAATCCTTCATTGGTACGCCAAACGAGTTTTTTATCGAAATCGGCACCTTTCAGGTCGGCAGTAATTTTCTCCATCCATTGCTCTGTAGTAACGGGAGGAAATTCGGCAAATAATTTTTTTCGCTCGCTCATAAATTATTTTGACAATATAAAATAAAGTCGCAAAATTAACGCTTATTTTATTGATTAGAAAATGTTTTTAGCTTAATTTTCATTTTGCCTATGAAATAAAAATACATTAATACGCGCATTTTAAAAATATTGGAAAAATGCCTGGAATTTAAAAATTATACCGACAAAATAAAGGCTAAAAGTCTCACTTGACTAAGGTTATAAAAAAACAAAACCGCGTTAAAGATTTTAAATCATTGACGCGGTTCTTTTTTTAATTTTTAAAAGTGAGCCTTTCTCCCACTACATCCACCACAATTGGTTTATCCTTATTCACGGTTTGAGCTATCAACTGTTTTGACAGTGCATTGAGAACAGTGCGTTGAATTACCCGTTTCACAGGGCGGGCTCCAAATTGAGGATCGAAACCTTGCTCGGCAATCATAGCTAAAGCAGCATCGGTAACTTGCAGCTTAACGCCGTTTTCGGCAAGCATTTTTTCTACACTTTTTAGTTGTAAATTAACGATTTGCTTGATCTCATCATTATTGAGCGGTGTAAACATGATCAGTTCGTCAATGCGGTTCAAAAATTCAGGACGAATGGTTTGCTTCAACAATTCAAATACTTGATCACGCGTTTTTTCAATTAATTCTTCACGATTTTTATCAGTTAGATGTGAAAAGTTTTCGCGTATTAGATTCGAACCTAAGTTTGAGGTCATGATAATAATTGTATTTTTGAAATTAACTACACGACCTTTGTTATCTGTTAAGCGACCGTCATCCAAAACTTGCAATAAAATATTGAACACATCTGGATGTGCTTTTTCAATCTCGTCAAAAAGAACAACCGAATATGGTTTTTGACGAACAGCTTGTGTTAATTGTCCTCCCTCGTCATACCCCACATATCCCGGAGGCGCACCAATCAGTCGCGAAACACTAAATTTTTCCTGATACTCGGACATGTCAATACGAGTCATCATATTTTCATCATCAAATAGAAATTCAGCTAATGCTTTTGCCAATTCAGTTTTACCTACACCGGTCGTACCCAAGAAAATAAACGAACCGATAGGCCGCTTCGGATCTTGTAATCCGGCACGAGAGCGGCGAATGGCATCCGAAATAGCCGAGATAGCTTCGTCCTGTCCGATCACGCGCCGATGTAATTCCTCTTCAAGATTAAGCAACTTGTCTTTTTCACTTTGAACCATTTTGCTTACCGGAATACCTGTCCAACGCGAAACAATATCGGCAATATCTTCGCTATCCACTTCTTCTTTAATCATTGGATATTCGGCTTGTAAAATGTGAAGTTCTTTTTGCAATTCATCAATTTTTGTTTGAGCTTCTTTTATTTTTCCGTAACGAATTTCGGCAACTTTTCCGTAATCTCCTTCTCGTTCGGCTTTATCTGCCTCGAATTTATAATTCTCAATATCAATTTTTAGTTGTTGGATATTGTTTATCAGCGTTTTTTCAGCACTCCATTTACTGTGTAAGTCTTTAGCAGACTCTTGTAAATCCGCAATTTCCTTGTTCAGTTCTTCTAATTTTTTGGTATCATTCTCTCTTTTAATTGCCTCACGCTCAATTTGTAATTGTTTGATATTACGATCTATTTTATCCAACTCTTCAGGCAAACTATCAATTTGCATGCGAAGGTGTGCTGCTGCTTCGTCCATTAAATCAATAGCTTTATCGGGCAAAAAACGGTCGGTAATATATCGGGTCGAAAGTTCAACGGCTGCAATGATAGCATCATCTTTAATACGCACCTTGTGATGATTTTCGTAACGCTCTTTCAGTCCGCGAAGAATGGAAATTGAACTTGCTTCATCAGGTTCATTTACCATAACTTGTTGGAAACGGCGTTCGAGCGCCTTGTCTTTCTCGAAATACTTTTGATATTCGTCCAAAGTAGTTGCACCGATAGCCCGCAATTCACCACGAGCCAAAGCCGGTTTCAGTATGTTCGCTGCATCCATTGCACCATCGCTTTTACCTGCACCTACAAGGGTATGAATTTCATCTATAAAAAGAATAATTTCTCCATCAGACTTAATTACTTCATTTACAACAGATTTCAATCGTTCTTCGAATTCCCCTTTGTATTTAGCTCCTGCAATAAGTGCTCCCATATCAAGCGAGAAAATTTGTTTAGAAGCAAGATTATCAGGAACATCGCCACGAACAATCCGATGAGCTAAGCCTTCGGCAATAGCTGTTTTACCTGTTCCGGGTTCTCCAATCAAAATCGGATTATTTTTAGTACGACGACTTAAAATTTGCAATACACGACGAATCTCCTCATCGCGACCGATAACAGGATCAAGTTTCCCGCTACGAGCTTTTTCATTCAAATTAATAGCATATTTGCTCAACGATTGATAAGTATCTTCAGAACTTTGCGAATTAACTTTTTCTCCTTTTCGAAGTTCGGCAATCGCAATCCGAAGTGCTTTTTCAGTAACGCCGGCATCTTTCAATATTTTAAATACAGAAGTATTTTCCACCAACAGCGCCAATAATAACATTTCTAACGAAACAAATTGGTCGCCCTCTTTAGACGATAAATTATTCGCCCTCTGCAATACTGCATTCGCTTCACGAGAAAGATAAGGTTCTCCTCCCTGTACTCTCGGAAAATCTTTAATCATATTATCAACAGCATTATTGACAGTTGTTTGATTCACTCCTATTTTTTGGAATAAAAAAGGAATAACATTCTCTCCCGCTTCCATCACTCCTTTGAGCAAATGTGCAGGTTCAATTTGTTGTTGTCCGGCAGCTTGTACCAATTCAAGTGCTTTTTGTACAGCTTCTTGGGATTTAACAGTAAAATTGTTTAGATTCATATCTTTTTTATTATTTACAAAATGGTAGCGTAAATTTATCAAAATAACTGCCAATCACAAAACACAGACAAAATGACACTGTTTTCGCAAAAAAACATGTCAAATTTACAGTATTTCTTTATACATTTTCTTGAAAAAAATCTCTTTAAAAAGAGTATTTTTGCAACGAATAAAAAAAATCTCACATGAAAAAGTCTGGCTCAAAAATTACATTAAAAAAAGGACTTACCATATTTTGGATTACTTTCTCTGCCCTAATTCTTTTTATTGTTTCACTATTTGCGTTAATTGCTAATGGAGTAATTGGTTACATGCCTCCAATTGAAGAATTACATAATCCTAAAAATAAATTTGCAACTGAAATTTACTCATCCGACATGCAATTACTCGGGCGCTATTTTCAAAGCAAAGAAAACCGCGTAAGTGTTAATTATCAAGATATTTCACCCAGTGTAATTAAAGCCCTGATAGCTACCGAAGATGCCCGTTTCGAAAACCACTCAGGAATTGACGGTGAAGCTCTAACCAGAGTTATCATACTACGCGGTATTTTACAACAAAAAAGTGCCGGTGGAGGTAGCACCATTACACAACAATTAGCAAAACAATTGTGGTCTCCCCAAGCCGGCAGTCTCATCCAGAGAGCACTTCAAAAGCCTATCGAATGGACTATCGCCGTAAAACTGGAACGCTATTATACGAAAGAAGAAATCATAACAATGTATTTAAACCAATTTGATTTCTTACACAATGCAGTAGGTATAAAATCAGCTGCACAAGTATATTTTAATACATCGCCAAAAGATTTAAAAATAGAACAAGCCGCTACCCTTATCGGTATGTGTAAAAATCCATCGTTGTACAATGCAAAGAATAAACCCGAACAATCCGAAAAAAGACGCAATGTAGTACTGGACCAAATGCGTAAAGGAAAATTTATTACTCAAGAAGAATATGATTCTTTGCGTCAAATCCCATTAAAAATAGATTATCATCCTGTCGATCATAAATCGGGAATAGCTCCTTATTTCAGAGAATACCTACGCTTAATGCTTACCGCTAAAAAACCGGACAGAAGCAACTACGCCAGTTGGCAAAAACAAGAGTATTACGAAGATTCTATTAACTGGGAAACAAATCCTTTGTACGGATTCTGCCAGAAAAACACCAAACCGGACGGAACCAAATACAATATTTATACTGATGGATTAAAAATCTATACAACCATTGATTCTCGCATGCAACAATATGCAGAAGAAGCTGTAGATGAACATATTCAATTTTTACAAAAGAAATTTTTTCAAGAGAAAAAAGGAAGAAGCTATGCTCCTTTTTCTCGCCTGCTTAGTGCCGACCAAATAAAATCATCAATGGATAAAGCTATGCGACAAAGTGATCGTTATCGTGAAATGAAGAAAAACGGTGCATCGGAAACTGAAATACAAAGAGTTTTTAACAAAAAGATACCAATGCAAGTATTTTCATATCAAGGAATGCGCGATACTTTACTGAGTCCACTGGATTCTATCCGTTATCAAAAATACTTTTTGCGTTGCGGATTTATGTCAATGAGCCCTATGAACGGGCATGTAAAAGCTTATGTTGGAGGACCTGATTTTGCCCATTTTCAATATGATATGGTAAACAAAGGGCGGCGACAAGTGGGTTCTACTATCAAACCATATCTTTACACTTTGGCTATGGAAGAAGGAATGACACCTTGCGATATAGCAGTAAATAAACCTTATACACTGATTACTGCCACAGGAGCATCATGGACGCCTCGAAATGGTTCCAAATCGCGTATGGGGCAAGAAGTTACACTTCGGTGGGGTTTGGCTAACTCAAATAACTGGATTTCGGCTTATTTGATGAGTCTTTATACTCCACAAGCTCTCGTGCGTTTAATGCGCTCATTCGGAATCAGAGGAAACATAGATCCGGTTGTTTCTCTTTGTTTAGGTCCCGTAGAAATTAAATTAGCAGAGATGGTAGATGCCTATACCACTTTTCCGAACAAAGGAATCCGTATTGAACCCATGTATGTCACTCATATTGAAGACAGTAATGGAAATATAATTGCCAGTTTTACTCCAAGAATGACTGAAATAATTAATGAAAGTACGGCTTATAAAATGATTTTTATGTTACAAGCTGTAATCAATGAAGGAACCGGACAACGGCTTCGCTCACGCTATGGCATCAAAGCTGAAGTCTGCGGAAAAACTGGTACCACACAGAATAACTCCGATGGCTGGTTTATAGGTTTTACTCCAAGCTTGGTTTCGGGTGTATGGGTTGGCGGTGAAGACCGAGGTATTCATTTCGATTCTACGGCCGACGGACAAGGAGCTAGCATGTCTCTTCCGGTATGGGCATTATATATGAAAAAAGTATATGCCAACTCGATGCTGGGCTATTCCGAATCAGAAAAATTTGAAATACCCGAAAATATCCGTGTTGTCAATGGCTGCCCGGAGGATATTCCTGACGAAGAAATACAAGAAAGTATTTTAGGTGCAGATTAGGAAACCTTGAAGCCTTTGTTTCTTTGTCGTTCTTCGGCTCAGGTACACGAAAAATGCAAAAAAAGAACTAATCATTCTTATAATTGTTTTTAACAATATAAAAATAGTCAATATCTTGTCTTTCAGATATTGACTATTAAATTCTTAATCAAGTAAAATTAATTCATTTTCTGAATAATCTCCATTCCTACATTGATAGCTTTTTCATTTAATGGAATAAGGTGATGATGGCGTTCCGGAAGCGACTTTTTCAATCCTAACAAAACACTTTCAATTTTCACCACCGGACGAATTTTTAAGAATCCACCTAAAATAATCATATTGAATGTTTTAGCCGCATTCATTTCTATCGATTTATTCATGGCATCGATACAATAGATGTTAATATCCTTGCGAGTTGGAGGGGTTGTAATACCGTATCCATCATAAATAAGTGTTCCACCTGATTTTACAGTGCTTTCAAACTTATCCATCGATTGTTGGTTTAAGATAATTGCAGTGTCATATTGATTCAAAATAGGAGAACTGATACGATCATCGCTTAAAATAACAGTTACATTAGCAGTACCACCGCGTTGTTCCGGTCCGTACGAAGGCATCCACGATACTTCTTGTCCTTCCATCAACCCTGAATAAGCCAATATTTTACCCATGGATAATACACCTTGTCCACCAAATCCGGCTATAATTATTTCTTCTGTCATAACTTTTTCAATTGATAATTAATAATCGATAATTGAAAATTGATAATTATTCATTATCAATTCTTCATTATTCATTTTTAAGATCTCCGAGAGGATAAACAGGGAACATATTTTCAACCATCCATTTGTTTGATTGATCCGGAGTCATTTTCCACCCTGAAGAACAAGTTGAAATCACTTCTACGATAGATGTTCCTTTGCCTTCGGCAGAATTCTCGAACGCTTTACGAATAGCTTTTTTAGCTTTTAGTACAGCTGCTGATGTATGCACACTCTGGCGTGTCACATAACGGGTTCCTTGCAAACGAACCAACAAATCGGTCATATTAAGCGGATAACCGTTTAACGCTATGTTACGACCATAAGGACAAGTTGCTGTCTTCATGTCTACCAAAGTGGTTGGAGCCATTTGTCCGCCCGTCATACCATAAATACCATTGTTTATGAAAATAATTACGATATTTTCGCCACGGTTGCAAGCATGGATGGTTTCGGCAGTACCAATGGCAGCCAAATCACCATCACCTTGGTAAGTGAATACATATTTATTCGGATGTAAGCGTTTGATAGCTGTTGCCAAAGCCGGAGCACGCCCATGAGCAGCTTCTTGAAAATCGACATCCAAATAATTGTATGCAAACACAGCACACCCAACCGGAGCTACACCAATAGTTTGCTCCTGAATACCCATTTCTTCGATTACCTCAGCAATCAATTTGTGTACAACACCATGGCTACAGCCCGGACAATAGTGCATTGGGGTATCGTTCAACACTTTTGATTTGGCATATACCAGGTTTTCGGGTTTTATAATATCTTTTGCTGTCATATCTTTTTTAATTTGCAAATTAGCATATTAGCAAATTTATTAATTACATTAATTGTTTTTTCAATGCTTCTACTACTTCGTCCGGCGTCGGAATAATACCACCTAAACGACCGTAAAATTCTACAGGCACTTTGCCGTTCACTGCCAAACGGACATCTTCTATCATTTGTCCTGCACTCATCTCTACAGCCATAAAACCTTTTACTTTATCCGAATCAGCATAGCTTTTCAACAATTTACTCGGGAAAGGCCACAAAGTAATAGGACGAACCAAGCCAAGTTTAATACCTTGAGCACGAGCAATTTCAATAGCTTTTTGACATACGCGGGCTACGGAACCGAAAGCCACCAAAATATATTCGGCATCTTTGCAGTTCATTTCTTCGTAAAGCACCTCGTTTTTGTCTATTTCACGATATTTAGCTTGGAATTTTAAGTTTCGTTTTTCCATATTGATAGCTTCGAGTTCGAGCGAAGTAACTACATTAGGTTTACGACTTTCGGGTCTTCCCCAAGTAGCCCAAGGAGATATTTTTTTGATCTCTTCATCTGTCCAACGCGGTTTGAAAGGCGGAAGAACCACTTTTTCCATCATTTGACCGATAACACCGTCTGCCAAAATCATTACCGGATTAAGATATTTGAAAGCTAAATCGAAACCAAGTACCGTGTGGTCTGCCATTTCTTGAACGGAAGCAGGTGCAAGGACAATTAGTTTATAATCACCATGTCCACCACCTTTAACCGATTGAAAATAATCAGCTTGACTTGGCTGGATAGTTCCTAACCCAGGACCTCCTCGCATTACATTCACAGCCAAACAAGGCAATTCGGCTCCGGCAATGTATGACAAACCTTCTTGCTTCAAGCTCACACCCGGACTTGATGATGATGTCATCACTTTTTTACCACAACCGGCACCACCATATACCATATTAATGGCAGCCACCTCGCTTTCGGCTTGAAGAACAATCATACCAGTTGTTTCCCAAGGTTTTTCCTCCATCAATGTTTCCATGATCTCGGACTGTGGCGTGATAGGATATCCGAAATATCCATCGCATCCGCAACGAATAGCTGCATGAGCAATAGCTTCGTTGCCTTTCATCAATTTTATTTCTTCACTCATATTTTTATTTTTGGAGTTAAGAGTCAAGAACCATGATGCAAGAAAATTATCTTGATCCTTGATTCTTGTGTCTATTCTTCTATTTTAACTTTATAAACAGTAATACAAGCATCCGGACAAACATATCCGCAGGCAGCACAACCGACACAATCCTCCTCTTTTTCGGGGAAAGCATAGTTATATCCTTTTGTATTAACTTGTTTCGACATTACTAACACATCTTTAGGACAAGCTACTACGCAAAGTTCACAACCCTTACATCTTTCGGTGTTTACCACCACAGCTCCTTTTATTTTTGCCATATTGTTTTTATATTTTTTGTTCTTCAAAACCTCTATAAATTTGGATAAAAGTCTCTTTAAGGGGTTAGAGGTTTCTTTTTATAAAAAAACGCTGCAAAAGTACGAAATATTTACTATTTAGCCAATTCGTATTTCTCTGTTTCTTAAAATAAAACATCGGAGAAACAGAAAAGTTTTCAACAACACTTAAAAATATTCGTTTCTTCATTTAAGTATTAAAAATTACCTTTGCACCTCTTAATATGATGTAAGAATGGAATTCCGCACAATCATAAATATACTTCGCTCCGACAAAACTATTGAATACAACAGTGAAATACTGTTGTTGGGTTCTTGCTTTGCCGAAAATATAGGAGAAAAACTTGTCAGCCATAAATTTAGGGCTGATGTTAATCCATTTGGTATTTTATATAATCCTCCTTCGATCGAAAAATCAATAAGCAGGCTGATAAATAATGAATTAATAAAAGATGATGATTTATTTTCATACGAAAATTGTTGGCACAGTTTCGATTATCACAGTTCATTTTCAGGCATTTCGAAAGAAGAAGCTTTGCAAAAAATGAACGAACGCCTTATTAAGTCGGCAGAAAAACTGAGACAGGCAGATTTACTGCTTATTACTTTCGGCACAACTTGGATATATGAGTTCAAAAAAACGGGTAAAATTGTTTCCAACTGCCATAAATTGCCTGAAAATTCATTTACTCACAGATGTATAAGTATAAAAGAAATTACAGAAGCATACACGCTTCTGTTGGATAAATTACGCACTATCAACAAGAAATTGCAGATTTTATTTACGGTAAGCCCTATCAGGCATTGGAAAGATGGAGCACACGAAAATAATTTAAGCAAAGCCATCTTACTATTAGCCATTGACCAATTGCAAAAACAATCTGATTTCGTAAGTTATTTTCCTGCTTATGAATTAGTTATTGATGATTTACGCGATTATCGATTTTATGCGAATGATATGCTCCATCCTAACCAAACAGCTATTGATTATATTTGGGAGCGTTTTGGCGAATGTTATTTCACCACGCAAACCAAACAGTTCGTCGTAGATACCGGACAGTTGAACCGCGCAGTGACACATCGCCCGTTCAATGCAGAAACAGAAGCATACAAAGAATTTTGCCAACAACAATTACATAAAATAGAAGTTTTAAAGAAAACCTATCCTACTACCGATTTCACATCGGAAGAAACCTTTTTTAAAAGTAAATTATGAACTTAATCCCAACTACAAAAAAAGAAAAAAAAGAAAATCCGCTTTGGAATCTTGTATTTAATATCGTTATTCCAATCCTTGTTTTAAATAAGTTCAGTAAACCGGAATATTTGGGAGCTATATATGCATTGATATTCGCTTTGGCTTTTCCGCTGGGCTATTTCCTATTTGATTGGGTAAAAAAGAAAAAAACAAATTTTATCTCCATACTCGGCTTTGTAGGTATTTTGCTCACGGGTATTATTGGTATTTTCCAATTACCTACCGAATGGATTGCCTTTAAAGAGGCTTCAATTCCCTTAATCATAGGTATTGCGGTGATAGTGACTATCAAATCGCCTTTTCCGTTATTAAAAAAATTGTTATACAACCCGGATTTAATGAAAACGGAAAAAATAGATGCTATTTTGGAAGAAAAAAATGCACGAGCCGAATTTGACAAAATATTGGTGAAATCATCTTATATGCTGGCAAGTTCATTTTTTTTGTCGGCTGTTTTAAATTTTGTTTTAGCTAAAATAATCATGCACAGTCCCGCAGGTACTGATGCTTTTAACGAAGAATACAGCAAAATGCTCGGATTGAGTTGGCCTGTCATTGTACTACCATCGACCATTGTAATGGGCTTTGTTATTTGGTATTTATTTCGCTCACTTAAACGACTAACCGGTTTGACAATGGAAGAAATGTTTAATATCGAAGAATAAATAAGTATTTACGATTGGGGATTTTAGATTTGATTGTATTGATAGAAGTTACAACAATAGATAAAATTTCGTTGGTTCCTTTCTTTAAGACTGAAATTCTGTTTTCCGAAATCAAACCGCTTTCTTCTAAGACTTCGAGCCAATAAATTGTTTCAGTTGATGGTTTATTTGATAACTCATCAATAAGTTTAATAACATTTAACCCTATTTGTTTTGTTCTATATTTTTTATATGTACTTGCATACAATCATAAATCTAAAATCGTAAATCCCAAATTGTAACTAATTTTAAATTTCCAATTTTCCTACAATTTCGGATACAGATTTGTAACCGTTTTCATCTAAATATTGATTGATTCCTTCAATCACTTTTACAGTTGTAGTGGGATCGATAAAATTAGCTGTTCCGATTTGTACTGCCGAAGCTCCCGCAAGTAAAAACTCAATAGCATCGGTAGCATTCATAATCCCTCCCAACCCAACAATCGGGATTGCTACATTCTTTGCCACTTGCCACACCATACGCAACGCTATAGGCTTCACGCAAGGACCACTCAAACCGCCTGTAACCGTGGAAAGTACCGGACGGCGAGCTTTGGCATCGATAGCCATGCCCAACAGCGTATTGATAAGCGAAACCGAATCAGCGCCGGCAAACTGAACTGCACGCGCAATCTCCACAATATCTGTTACATTGGGCGACAGTTTTACCATTAAATGTTTTGGATACACTTTGCGTACAGCTTTTACGACTTCCTCTGCCGAAGCACAATTTGTGCCAAAAGCCATACCGCCCTGTTTTACATTCGGACAAGATATATTCAGTTCAATAGCCTTAATATTAGGAAGATAGGTTATTTTCTCAGCCGTCTCGACATAATCTTCTACTGCCGAGCCGGATACATTAACAATTACATTGGTATCAATATTTTTGAGTGTCGGATTAATTTTTTCGATAAAATAATCCACTCCGCGGTTTTGCAAACCAACCGCATTGAGCATTCCCGAAGGCGTTTCTGCCATACGCGGATATGGATTTCCTTCGCGATGATGTAAAGTTGTGCCCTTTACAATGACTCCACCCAAACGAGAAATATCAATAAAATCAGAAAACTCGGTACCATAACCAAATGTTCCCGAAGCGGTCATCACCGGATTTTTGAGTTGAAAACCGCCTAAATTTGTGCTTAAATCTGCCATAATCAAATCGACCTCCCCCAACCCCTCCAAAGGAGAGGACTAGGGTGAGGTTTTTACCATTTCAAATCATTAATATTAAAAACAGGGCCTTCGGTACAAACGCATTTGTGTCCGAAAACAGTGTCCTGCACACAACACAGACACACACCAATGCCGCACGCCATCATATTTTCGAGCGAAACTTCGCAATCAATACCTTTTTCTTTAGCATATTGTGCTATGGCTTTCATCATAGGTGTTGGTCCGCAAGTGTATATTTTGTCGAATTTTTGTGTCATTAGCAACGGATGGTTTGTTATATAACCTTTACAGTCCCCACACGAGCCGTCTTCGGTAGTAGTATGCAAATCGCCCAACTGGACAAAACGGTCGAGCTCCATCAAATCGGCTTTGGTACGGGCACCCAACAAAAAAGTTGGTTTAAAACCCAATCGATGCAGCTCCGAACCCAACATCAACATAGGCGCACTACCTGCTCCTCCGCCTATCAAAAGTATATTTTGTTGCGTTTGTAACGGACTCGAATAGCTATTTCCAAGCGGGAAAATGACATTCAGTGTCTCTCCTACTTTACATTCGGACAACTGACGAGTGCCGTCTCCTACTTTTTGGATAAGCAACCAAAACTCGTTGTTTTCTCTATCCCAATAATGTATAGAAAAAGGACGGCGCAAAAAGGTTGTCTTAGAATTTTCGACCAAGACCTCCACAAACTGTCCGGCATGCATTTCAGGCAGCGGTTTATCAGCTTTTAATCGTAATCGGAAATACTGACTATTTATCTGCTCATTGGCAGTAATCGTCAAGTCTGAGATTTGTTTTTTATACATAGATTTTTAAAAAAATCAAGTTTTTTGCTTTCTGCAAATATAGACATTTGCTAATAATCTGACAGGATAAATTTTCAACAGAATTTATATTTGCCTGCTATCAATGTAATATTTTTACAATCTTTGTAAAGTAATTTTAAATAAAATCATGACAACCGCTTCAGAAGTTATTACAGCCCTGAAAAATGTGGCTGAACCCAATTATACCAAGAAAATGGAGCATTTTGGTATTGATGCTTCTAAAGCATTAGGTATTCGAATGCCTAATGTACGCAAAATTGCCAAACAAATTGGAGTTAATCACGCGTTAGCGCTCGAATTATGGAAAACCGATATTCATGAAGCGCGCATCTTGGCAGCTCAAATTGCTGATTATAGGCAAATAGACAACGATTTGTTCGATAGTTGGGTGAGTGATTTTGATTCGTGGGATATATGCGACAACACCTGCTATTTGTTGGATAAAGTACCCTTTGCTATTGAGAAAATTTACGAATATGCTACTGATGAACGGGAGTTCGTCAAACGAACGGCTTTTGTACTAATGGCGACCATGTCCGTTCATGATAAAAAAGCGAAAGACGCTTTTTTCGAACAATTTTTTCCATTAATAGAACAAGAAGCCTACGACGAACGGAACTTTGTAAAGAAAGCTGTTAACTGGGCGTTACGGCAAATAGGAAAGCGAAATGAAAATCTCAGACTTAAAGCTCTGGAAACAGCTTACCGAATTGAAAAACAAGATACAAAAGCAGCCCGCTGGATAGCCAAAGATGCTATTCGTGAGTTAGAAAGCGAAAAAACAATCGCTTATGTAGCCAAACACAGCAAACCAAAAAGTTAATCGATAAACTGCACTATTTCGTCCAAAGATTTTCGTTTCTTTTCCGGAATAGAATTTTCGGCAGGATAACCTATCGGAATCAATGCGACAGCTTCTAAATGATGCGGTAATTCTAAAATTTCGGCACATTTTAGAGCATCAAAATTACAAACCCAACAAGTACCTAAGCCATTATCCGTAGCCGCAAGCGTAAGGTGGTCGATTGCAATAGCAAGGTCTATATCACAATGGTCTTTTCCGTCGTTAGGTCGGTGCCAAGCCTGCTCATGATTTCCCAACACAACGATACAACAAGGAGCTGTCCGAAACCAATCTCTATAATAACATTCATATAATTTAGTCAATATTTCTGCCCGTGTCACCACCATAAATTGCCAAGGTTGTAAATTGCAGGCTGAAGGAGCCAATCTTACCACATCAAAAATAGACTCCAATTTTTCTTTTTCTATCATTTGTGAAGAAAAATTGCGACACGAATAGCGCTTTTCAACTAATTGTCTGAACATATTATTTATTGTAAATCTCTTTTTATCATTGCCATAGCCACTTCTAATGGTGTCCTTTCTACCGATTGATAAGTTTCGAGAATCACTTTGGCAAAATCTAATGCTGTAGAATTCAACGACACATTGGTTGCACTGGTGTTTATCAGTTGTACCATACTTTCTTTAGCATTACGGAGCATAGTCCAAGTTTCATCTTTGATGTAAAGTTGTTGTGTCAAATTATGCTCCCACTCCTGACGAATTTGCTGTAATAACGAAGTTTGCAATTGCAGTGCATTCATTCCGCTCAAATCCTGACGAGCAAGTAGAGAATCAGGCGTAATACGCTCCAAAAATAACACCATTCGTTCATAAGCCTGAAGTCGAATCGGAGTAATTGTTTTACGAAGTTCTTTATGCAACTCGAAGCTTCGTCGTGCATTTTCGGTTTTTAATAACCTATCAATCAGAAAATAAGCAATCCCTGCTACTAAAAGTGCCGGAACTGTTGCTACAAGAAATAATATAAGTGTTTCCATTTTTTTCAATTAAAGTTGAAAGTTGAAAACTAAAAAACACATTCAGTTATCAATTTTCCACATTCAACTATATTAAATTTCTTTTTCAATAATATAAGTGTTTCGTTCGGTTGAATTTCGGCTTATTAATTCGGCAAGAAAACCGGCAAGGAAAAGCTGTGTTCCCAAAATCATCGCCAAAATCGCTAAATAAAAATACGGACTATCTGTTACCAATGGTGCACGCTGATTGTTCCATATAGCTATTAGTTTAGAAGCCCCTACTCCTATTACCGCGAATAACCCTAACACAAACATCAACGAACCAACCAATCCGAAAAAATGCATGGGTTTACGCCCAAATTTGGATAAGAACCACAATGAAATCAGATCCAAATAGCCATTAACAAAACGACTCAATCCGAATTTAGAGGAACCGTATTTTCTAGCTTGATGAGCTACAGGTTTTTCACCTATTCTACAAAATCCTGCATTTTTAGCTAAATAAGGAATATACCGGTGCATTTCGCCATACACTTCTATATTTTTCACAACCTCATTACGATAAGCCTTCAACCCGCAATTCATATCGTGCAGGTTAAGTCCTGTTATTTTTCGTGCTGTAGAATTATAAATTTTCGAAGGTATATTTTTAGATAATTTAGCATCATGTCGAACTTTCTTCCAACCTGAAACCAAATCGTAGCCATCATTTTTGATCATCGAAAATAATTCTGGAATTTCTTCTGGTGAATCCTGTAAATCAGCATCCATAGTGACAACAACATCACCTTTTGCTCGCTCAAAACCACAAAATAAGGCAGGAGATTTACCATAATTCCGACGGAATTTTATTGCCTTTATTTCCGGATTAGCTGTTTGCAGTTCTTCAATCACTTTCCACGAACCATCTGTGCTTCCATCATTAATAAATATAACTTCATACGAAAATTTATTTGCTTTCATCACACGCTTAATCCACGCAAACAATTCGGGCAATGATTCTTCTTCGTTAAATAACGGTATTACAACTGAAATATCCATATTTTTATAGTTATGATTTATGAATTATGAATTATGAGTGCAACTTGCCCACTTATAACTCACAACTTATAACATGTATCTTGTAACTTGTATCTTGTAACTTGTATCTTGTAACTCATCACTCGTAGCTGATAGTTATTTCCTTAATTCTTGTTCTTTTTTAAAGAAAAACCAATTAACGACTCCAAGCAGAATACCGCCAATCGTATTCATTATTGCCGAGGCTACAGCAAAAGTTACCGGAGTTATATATTTTATTGATTCTTTTACTAAAACTGCCGGATATTTTAATTCTTTTTCCATTATTAATGCACTATTGTCCACCAAAAGTTGAAATTCCCAAGCCTTGACATAAGTAAAATAAAAATATTTCACAAAAGATGAAAATATCGCAGCTATTAAAAATAATTGAAAAGAAAAAAGAACAGTCGTTTTAAATGTCAATTGTTTTTCTGGAATCAACTCACGCAACTGGCGCAACCAGTAAAACATAGCAGAAATCAAGAAAAACAAAAGTAATGTAGATACCACCTGTGCCCACATAGCCAAATTAAAACTCAATAAAAATCGGGATGAAATAGCCATTCCGAGAAAAATTCCGTAAAATAGTTTCTTCTGTGTTAATTCATTCATTATAGCTTAATTTTAGCATGCAAAGCTAATAATAAAATTGTAGAAATTTAAATGATGAATAAGAGTATTACAATCTATTTTTTTCAATTCTATTATTTTTATTATTTTGATTTTCTCAAAAAATTTATCCAAATCAAAAACTTTCTGCTACATTTGTCAAAACTAATTTTTCCTAAAAACAGTCTTGGTATTATTTTTGCGCATACTTTTCAGAAATTTTATTATCATGAAAAAATATTTACATCTTATTATCAGTATCTTTCTTTCATTCGTTGCGACACAAGAAATATCAGCACAAAAAAACGATATTCCGAACGAAATAATTTCTGCATTCAAAGAAGCAAATGCTAATATCATTGCATCATATTTAAATGAAAATGTAGAGCTTATCACACCTCAAGCCGATAATTTCTTCTCCAGACAACACGCCAAATCTATTTTAGCAGATTTTTTCAGAAAAAATCCGGTTCAAGATTTTAATGTTATACATAAAGGAACAAAAGATAACGCATCATTTGTTATTGCTACATACTCTTCAAACACAGGTATTTATCGTATCTCCTTATCTCTTAGAAAATCAGGGAATCAATCTTTAATTTACCAACTCAGAATAGAAAAATCCGAATGACAAATTCGTATCAAAACCTTATTAAATATTGGTTTTCCGAAGATATTGGCGACGGAGACCATACCTCTTTATCTTGTATTCCAGCTTCGGCAATAGGAAAATCTCAATTAATCATTAAAGAAAAAGGTGTTTTGGCAGGAATAGAAGTTGCGAAAGAAATATTCAAAGCCTTTGACCCTGAATTAAAAATGACCGTTTTCATACAAGACGGTACCGAAGTAAATCCGGGCGATATTGCTTTCGAAGTCGAAGGAAAAGTGCTTTCGCTATTACAAACAGAACGACTTATGCTTAATATTATGCAACGCATGAGCGGTATTGCAACCGTTACGCATCGTTACGCCAAACAATTGGAAGGATTAAAAACAAGGGTCTTGGATACTCGCAAAACGACGCCCGGATTGCGTATGCTCGAAAAAGAAGCCGTAAAAATAGGCGGAGGAACTAATCACAGAATCGGACTGTTTGATATGATTCTACTGAAAGATAATCATGTTGATTTTGCCGGTGGAATAGCTAATGCCATTAATAGAGCCAAACAATATTGCAAAGAAAACGACAAAGATTTAAAAATTGAAATCGAAGTACGCAACTTTGATGAATTGCAACAAGCACTTAGTTGTGGCGGAATAAACCGTATTATGCTTGATAATTTCAGTATAGAAGATACCCGCAAAGCCGTCGAAATTATTAACGGGCGCTACGAAACAGAATCTTCGGGTGGAATAACATTCGATACGCTTCGCGATTATGCAGAATGTGGCGTTGATTATATTTCTGTCGGAGCACTTACTCACTCCGTCAAAAGTCTGGATATGAGCTTTAAAGCGGTAAAATAAAAAAACTCTAACTATTTGTTGGAGTTTTTTTATCAAGTGAACCCGGGGAGATTCGAACTCCCATCGTCAGAACCGGAATCTGATATTCTATCCATTGAACTACGGGTCCTCTTATTTTTTTGAGAGCGCAAAGGTAAAAAATATTCCCCTTCCATCACTCCCAATTCTTTAAAATTTACTATCTTCGCGCAATTTTAAACCATTTGTAAGGTAAAATATGATAAAAGTAACTTTTCCGGATGGTTCGGTACACGAATTTGCCAAAGGCATTACCGGACTCCAAATTGCTGAATCAATCAGCCCCCGCTTAGCACAAGAGGTACTTGCAGTAAGTGTAAACAACCAACTTTGGGATCTCACCCGCCCTATCAATGAAGATAGCACGATAAAATTACACAAATTTGACGACGAAGGTAAGCATGCTTTTTGGCATACTTCTGCCCACTTGCTTGCCGAAGCTTTACAAGAATTGTATCCCGACATTCAATTTGGTATTGGCCCTGCCATCGAAAACGGTTTTTACTACGATGTAGATCCAGGCGAAGCTGTAATCAAAGAAAGCGATTTGCCAGCTATCGAAGCTAAAATGATTGAATTGGCAGCACAAAAATCTCCTCTTGTACGCCAAGAAATAGCCAAAGTTGATGCACTAAAATTATTCGGTGACCGTGGCGAAACTTATAAATGTGAGCTAATCAGTGAGTTAGAAGACGGAACGATTACCACTTATACGCAAGGTTCGTTTACCGATCTTTGTCGTGGGCCTCACTTGCCAAGTACAGACGAAATAAAAGCAATTAAGCTTACAGCCGTTGCCGGAGCATATTGGCGCGGCGATGAAACTCGTAAAATGCTTACCCGCATTTACGGTATTTCGTTTCCAAAAAAGAAAATGTTAGATGAATACCTCGTGTTACTTGAAGAAGCAAAAAAACGCGACCACCGCAAAATTGGGCGTGAATTAGAGTTATTTGCATTTTCACAAGCCGTAGGTCCCGGACTACCATTGTGGTTACCAAAAGGAACAGCTTTGCGTCTACGATTGGAAGATTTCTTGAAAAAGATACAGAAAGATTTCGGCTATCAACAAGTAATAACTCCACATATCGGACAAAAAGAATTATGGATAACCTCAGGACATTATGCAAAATACGGTAAAGACTCTTTTCAACCGATAAAAACGCCACAAGAAGGCGAAGAATTTTTGTTGAAACCAATGAACTGTCCACACCATTGCGAAATATATAAAGTATCGCCAAAATCATACAAGGAACTGCCTATTCGCTATGCCGAATTTGGTACCGTGTATCGTTACGAACAAAGCGGTGAATTGCATGGACTGACTCGTGTGCGCGGTTTCACACAAGACGATGCACATATTTTCTGCCGTCCCGATCAATTGAAAGACGAGTTTTTGAAAGTGATGGACATCATTTTCATTATTTTTAAAGCTTTAAATTTTGAGGATTTCGAAGCGCAAATTTCACTTCGCGACCCTGAAAATAAAGAAAAATATATCGGTACAGACGAAAACTGGGAAAAAGCCGAACGCGCCATCGTTGAAGCTTGTGAAGAAAAAGGCTTACCTGCTCGCATAGAATTGGGTGAAGCGGCATTTTATGGTCCTAAACTCGATTTTATGGTAAAAGATGCCATTGGTCGCCGTTGGCAGTTAGGTACAATTCAAGTGGATTACAACTTGCCAGATCGTTTTGATCTTGAATATATGGGCAACGATAACCAAAAACACCGTCCGGTAATGATTCACCGTGCTCCATTCGGTTCGATGGAACGCTTTGTGGCTGTGCTTATCGAGCACACCGGAGGTAAATTTCCACTGTGGCTCACACCTGACCAAGTAGTTATCCTTCCTATCAGTGAAAAGTATAATGATTACGCAGCCGAACTTGCTGTTAAATTTAACAAGCAAGATGTGCGTACGATCGTAGATGATCGCAACGAGAAAATCGGCAAAAAAATTCGCGATAACGAATTGAAGCGTATTCCATACATGCTTATTGTAGGCGAAAAAGAAGCTGAAAACGGCGAAGTAGCTGTACGCAAGCAAGGAGAAGGTGACAAAGGTGCCATGAAAGCTGCAGATTTCACAACTATGATAACCAAAGAAGTAGAAGAAATGATGAATCGTTATCAATCATAAAGAAATTTTATACACTATAATAGGCCCTGTAAGTAAATTGCAGGGCTATTTTATTTTACCTGAGTTTTTATTACTTTTGTAGAAAATCAAAAAATATGAGTGACCAGAGATATAATCAACGAGGTGTTTCTGCAGGAAAAGAAGATGTACACAATGCTATTAAAAATATTGATAAAGGACTTTATCCGAAAGCTTTTTGCAAAATAATTCCCGATTATTTAGGTAACAATCCCGAATATTGTAATATTATGCATGCCGACGGAGCCGGTACCAAATCATCGTTGGCATATGCTTACTGGAAAGAAACCGGTGATATTTCGGTATGGAAAGGCATCGCACAAGATGCTTTAATTATGAATATCGACGATTTGCTTTGTGTTGGTGCTACAGATAATATATTATTGTCGTCAACTATCGGACGGAATAAAAATTTGATTCCGGGCGAAGTAATTGCAGCCATCATCAATGGTACGGATAGTCTATTGGAAGAATTACGCACTATGGGTGTAAATATTTATTCTACCGGTGGAGAAACTGCCGATGTAGGCGACCTTGTGCGCACTATTATTGTAGATAGCACTGTTACTTGCCGTATGAAACGAAGCGAAATAATAAACAATGCAAATATTACTGCAGGCGATGTAATTGTAGGTCTTTCGTCTAGCGGACAAGCTTCGTACGAGAGGGAATATAACGGAGGCATGGGCAGTAACGGACTTACATCTGCCCGTCATGATGTTTTTGCACACTACTTAGCAGAAAAATATCCGGAAACTTACGATCCAGGTATACCTAACGAATTGGTTTATTCCGGTTCATATAAATTAACGGATGCTATTGAAGGATTAGGTATAGATGCCGGGAAATTAGTACTCTCTCCTACCCGCACCTATGCTCCTGTAGTAAAAAAATTATTAGCGGAATTACGCCCTCACATTCACGGCATGGTACACTGTTCGGGCGGTGCACAAACTAAAATATTGCATTTTATAGATAACCTTAAAGTGGTAAAAAATAATCTTTTCCCTATTCCTCCGTTATTTAAAATAATACAAAAAGAATCGAAAACCGATTGGAAAGAAATGTACAAAGTTTTTAATATGGGACACCGTTTGGAAATTTATTTGCCTGAAAACTATGCGCAAAAAGTGATTGATATTGCCAACTCATTTAATATCGACACACAAGTTGTAGGGTATTGCAAAGTTTCGGACAAAAAAGAGTTGGAAATAGAAAGTCCATTCGGTAAATTCATTTATCAATAAAATTATTAATTTTTAAATATAAGTAACATGAAAACAAACTATGAATTGCGTTATGCAGCACATCCTGCCGATGCGAAAAGTTATGACACAACACGACTGCGTAAAGATTTCTTAATCGAAAAATTGTTTGTTGCAGACGAAGTAAATATGGTTTATTCGATGTATGACCGTATGATTGTTGGAGGTGCAATGCCAGTAAAAGAAAGTTTGAAATTGGAAGCAATCGACCCTTTGAAAGCGGCTTTTTTTACTACTCGCCGCGAAATCGGTATTTTCAATGTAGGAGGAGACGGTATCATCACAGTTGGAAACGAAAAATTTGAACTTAGTTTTAAAGAAGCTCTTTACATAGGAGCCGGTGAGCGCGATGTTATTTTTGCTAGCAAAGATGCTGCAAAACCTGCTTTATTTTATTTTAACTCGACAACAGCTCATACAGCCTATCCTTGTAAAAAAGTAACCAAAGAGCTTATTAAAAGTATTGATGAAAAACTTCAAGTAGAAATGGGAGCACTCGAAACCGCCAACCACCGTACAGTAAATAAAATGTTGGTGAATCAAGTAATTCCTACTTGTCAATTGCAAATGGGTATGACCGAATTGGAACCGGGAAGCATTTGGAATACCATGCCTGCTCATATTCACTCGCGCCGTATGGAAGCTTATTTCTATTTTGATATTCCAACAGATCAAACGATTTGCCATTTTATGGGCGAACCGCAAGAAACACGCCATGTGTTCATGCACTGTAATCAAGCGGTACTTTCACCGGAATGGTCGATCCACTCTGCTGCCGGAACGCATAACTATACTTTTATCTGGGGGATGGGTGGTGAAAATTTAGACTATGGCGACCAAGATTTCTTTGCTATCACCGATTTGAAATAAAACTAATATTTTCAGATAAAAAGGCGGAATGTTGCTACAGAGCATTTCGCCTTTTTTATTAATAAATCTGAGGATTTTTTTATACTTTTGCCATCTTGAAATTTTTATCAAAATAACATGGAATTAGCAAGCAAGTACAACCCATCTGAAGTTGAATCGAAATGGTACGAATATTGGCTTAAAAACGGCTTTTTTAAATCTACTCCCGACAATAGAGAACCTTACACCATTGTTATTCCGCCGCCCAATGTAACAGGTGTACTTCACATGGGACACATGCTCAATAATACCATTCAGGATATTTTGGTGCGCCGTGCTCGTATGCAAGGAAAAAATGCTTGCTGGGTACCAGGTACCGACCATGCTTCTATTGCCACCGAAGCTAAAGTAGTCGCTAAACTTGCTTACGAAGGCATACAAAAAACCGACCTTACCCGGGAACAGTTTCTCGAACACGCTTGGGAATGGACACATAAACATGGTGGGATCATCCTTGAACAGTTAAAGAAGCTCGGCGCTTCATGTGATTGGGACAGAACTTGTTTTACGATGGACAAAGCTCGCTCCGAAAGCGTATTGAAAGTTTTTGTTGATTTATATAATAAAGGAAAAATCTATCGCGGTGTGCGAATGGTCAATTGGGATCCGAAAGCGTTAACTGCATTGAGTGACGAAGAAGTTATCTACAAAGAACAGCAAGGAAAATTGTATTATTTAAGATATAAAATCAGCCCCTCTGCCCCCAAAGGGGGGGCCGAGTATGCTATTGTAGCCACTACCCGCCCCGAAACTATTTTGGGTGATACAGCCGTTTGCATCAACCCAAACGACCCTAAAAATGCTCATTTGAAAGGCAAAAAAGTAATCGTTCCGCTTATTAACCGTGAAGTGCCGATTATTGAAGACGATTATGTGGATATCGAGTTTGGTACAGGTTGCCTCAAAGTAACGCCGGCACATGATGTGAACGACTATATGTTGGGCGAAAAATACAACCTCGAAGCGATTGATATTTTCAATGATAACGGTACTTTGAACGAAAAAGCACAGCTTTATGTAGGGCAAGACCGCTTTGAAGTGCGCAAACAAATTGAGAAAGACCTCGAAGCTGCCGGACTGCTCGAAAAAATAGAACCATATACCAATAAAGTAGGTTTTTCGGAGCGTACCGATGTGGTTATCGAACCAAAGCTTTCAATGCAATGGTTCCTCAAAATGGAAGAACTTTCCAAACCTGCTTTAGAAGCGGTAATGAGCGATACGATACAACTTCACCCTCCTAAATTTAAAAATACTTACCGCCACTGGATGGAAAATGTGAAAGATTGGTGTATTTCGCGCCAATTGTGGTGGGGACATCGCATTCCAGCTTGGTATATTGCCCCCCCAAGCCCCCCCGAAGGAGGGGGTGTAAAGGACTTCCCTGTTTCGAGACATGAATTTGTTGTAGCGGAGGATGAAGAAAAAGCCCGTAATATAGCACTCGCCAAGTTCCCCTCCTTAGGAGGGATTAAGGGAGGCTTCGTTTTGCATCAAGATGAAGATTGCCTTGACACATGGTTCTCTTCTTGGTTATGGCCTATTTCTGTTTTCGACGGAATAAACAATCCCGAAAACAAAGATATTAAATATTATTATCCTACTAATGATTTAGTTACAGCGCCAGAAATTTTATTCTTTTGGGTAGCTCGTATGATTGTGGCAGGATACGAATATAAAGGCATATATCCATTTAAAAATGTATATCTAACAGGGATTGTGCGTGATAAACTAGGACGAAAAATGAGTAAATCTCTGGGAAATTCGCCCGATCCGTTGGATTTGATTGCACATTTCGGCGCAGATGCCGTTCGTTTAGGTATGCTACTCACCTCGCCTGCCGGAAACGATCTGCCTTACGATGACAGCCTTTGCGAACAAGGTCGTAATTTCAACAATAAAATTTGGAATGCTTTACGCTTGGTTAAAGGTTGGGAAGTGGCTGATATGGAGCAACCTAAATCGGCAGAAATAGCAGTGAAATGGTTTGATGCTAAATTAAACCAAACCATTGAAGAAATTGACGATTTATTCTCCAAATATCGACTTTCGGAAGCGTTAATGGCTGTATATAAGTTGTTTTGGGACGAGTTTTCGGCTTGGTATCTCGAAGTTATCAAACCGGATTATCAACAACCAATTGATTGTAAAACATTTAACGCGACGATTCTTTTCTTTGAAAAGTTGCTTAAGCTTTTACATCCTTTCATGCCTTTTATCACCGAAGAACTTTATCAAGCCATTACCAAGCGTGATGAAAAAGATAGCATCATGATAAGCCAACAACCAAAAAGCAATGGTTTTAATGCTGAATTATTGACGAAATTTGAGACAATGAAAGAGATTGTAGCAGGCATTCGCACTATTCGTTTAGAGAAAAATATACCACAAAAAGAATCTTTAGAATTGGAAGTTATCGGAAATAACACGGATAACCTTAACGAAGTGATTATCAAGATTGCAAACTTGTCGAATATAATTGTTGTAAATGAGAAAAAAGCCACTTCGGTATCATTTATGATAGGAATAACAGAATTTGCTGTTCCGCTTGAAAGCAAGATTGATCCCGAAGCTGAAATCGCCAAAATGAAAGAAGAAATCATTTATTTGCAAGGTTTCCTAAAATCGGTCGAAGCTAAATTAAGCAACGAGGGCTTTCTGGCTAATGCCAAGCCCGAAATAGTAGAAAACGAACGCAAGAAAAAAGCCGATGCCGAAAGTAAAATCAAATCGTTGGAAGAAAGTATTGCTGCATTAAACTAATTTTATTTGGATTTAGAAATATGTTTTGTTTTGAGTTATTTTCCCATAGTTTTTATTATATCATAATAGCAGTGTGCACATTGTGTACACTGCCTACTATGCTTACTACAAGGGGATCAGAACAAAACGATATTAAAAACCACATTGTTTATAACAAAACTGTTCCCAAAACAGAAACAGTTTTTTACACTAAAATAAAAATACAACAACCTAAGGAGAAAATCAGTAATTCTTTCACCAATGTGAAAAAGAAACTTTTTCTTCTTTCTTCCTTTTTAGAATATAAAAGCAAGATTTTTGATTACAGGCAATTTTCACGCCCTCCTCCTTTTTGTAACGAGTTACGAGTTTAATTAGGTTGATAAGTTTATTTTCAGCTATCGACCTCTCAACTTATCAACCGTTTTCTTGTAACTTGCCTACTCGTTTACTTTTTAATCATTCATTTTTATTCAAAATCACATGAAAAAATATATTTCTATCACCTTTTTGATGGTGATAAACAATCTTGTATTTGCTCAAATACAAGATTCTGTAACTCTTGCAGAATTCACTATAAGCGCCTCTAAAGAACAACTCGTATTACGCGAACAACCTTTGGCTTCTTATAGAATTAACACTCAATCGATTGAAAAAAAACAGGTTTATTCTTTAAAGGATATTTCGGCTCTGGTACCTAATTTTTATATTCCCGATTATGGTTCAAAAATCACTTCATCAATTTATGTGCGCGGAATCAGTTCTCGTATGAATGAACCATCTGTTGGGCTGTATGTGGATGATATTCCTTATTTAGACAAAAGTAGTTTCGACTTTGATTTTTACGATATCGCTTCGGTAACATTGCTTCAAGGACCACAAGGAACACTTTACGGGAGAAATTCAATAGGAGGACTAGTAAAAATAAATACTTTATCTCCACTTGATTTTCAAGGTACTAAACTATCGCTTTCCTATGGAAATTATAACGACATCAAGGCTAATGCTTCGCTCTACCAGAAGTTAACGAATAAACTCGGCTTATCGGTAGCAGGTTATTATAATAGTAACGATGGTTATTTTACCAATACCTACAATGATGAAAAAAATAGCAGTCAGGATTTCGGCGGTCGTGCGAAATTAGACTGGAGATTGTCCGAAAAATGGAAAGCAAACTTAAATCTATGTATTGACTATACGACTCAAAATGCTTATCCTTACAAAAACCTAAGCACAGGAAATATCGACTATAACGAGGATGGAAACTATTGGCGAAATATGGCTACAGCCGGACTAAAATTACAACACTCAGATAAAAATATTTTATTCACCTCTACTACCGGATTTCAATACCTGAATGATGAAATGAATATCGACCAGGATTTTACCGCTGCGCCTATTTTAGCTTTGACACAAGAGCAAAAAGAACAAATTATTACGCAAGAATTTGTTTTTCGCTCAAAAAATAATAGTGCCTACCAATGGGTGTTTGGCGCATTTGGATTTTATAAAAAAAACAAAGTAGATGCACCTATGAAAATTTATGCTGACTGGTTACGCCTTGTTATGGGTATGCCGTCTACGCTTTCGTTTGACGATTTACTTGTTCCAGGTGATTTTGATATGCGCAATACCGGAGTAGCCGCCTATCATCAGTCTTCGTACACTTTCTTTAAAAAACTGACGGCCACAGCAGGTTTACGCCTCGATTATGAAAAAACAAGTATCGATTATCACACCGAAATGGGTTTAGAAAACATGAAAATGACCCGCCCCGGAATGCCTGCGCCGATACCCTTGGGTAGCTATATTTATTCCGCAAATAATTACAACTCGCACGAAGCAACACAACTTTTGCCGAAAATAGCTCTGCAATACGCTTTAAACTCCGACAATAATATTTATATTTCCGTGTCAAAAGGCTACAAGGCAGGTGGCTACAACTACAATACACTATCCACTTTTTTGCAAGATTCGGTAAAGGTGTTGGGGATAAACAGAGTAGCTTCGCGCGAGTTGGGCGAAATTCCCGAAGCAGTCATCTACTACCGCCCTGAAACCTCATTGTGCTACGAGATTGGCACTCATCTTACCCCTATAGCCAACAAAGTGTTGATAAACGCAGCCCTATTCTACACGCAAATAGACAATCAGCAAATGTCCACCACAGCAGACAATGGCAGTCGTATGATAACCAATGCCGATGAGGTAGAAAGCTATGGCGCTGAAGTTAGTTTATTGGCAAAAATTACTAAGCAACTTTCAATAAATACGGCGTATGGCTACACACATTCTACTTTCAAAAAATATGTTGACGATACTAACAATACTGACTATTCAGAAAAATATGTTCCGTTCGCACCACAAAATACGCTTAGCGTAGGTGCTACTTACGATTTAATTATCAATAAAAAATTCTTAGATAAGATTTCATTTTCGGCACAATATACCGGAATAGGAAAAATTTATTGGAACGAAGAAAACTCTATTGCTCAAAATTTCTATGGAACGCTCAATGGTGAGATTGCTTTTGTAAAAAAAGCGTTTGAGTTAAGTGTTTGGAGTAAAAATATACTCGACAAAGATTACAATACTTTTTACTTCGAATCGTTGGGCAATTCTTTTGTGCAGCAAGGAAAACCGCTTACATTCGGCGTAAAAGCTAAATTTTCGTTTTAGAAATATAAAAAAAAACGATATTTTGACCCATTCGGGGTTGAATGTTTATAAAAATAGCATTTTTATAAATATTTGAACCCTCGGGTTCTTAATTCCACCAACTATTAAAAAAGTTCGGAATATAATTCCGAACTTTTTTAATGAAAATCTCCTTTCAACTTTCCACTTTCAATTTTTAACTAAATCAATGATTTCTTCCGGTGCATGAGTAATCTTTTCCAGACCGGATTCTGTCACAATATAAGTATTTTCTGTACCTACCGCTCCTACTCCTTTTAATACGAATTTCGGTTCAAGAGCAATGGTCATGTTCGGCTCGAGCAGCGTTCTGTTACGATCACAAAGCACAGGTAGCTCATTAACAACTAATCCTACACCATGACCAACAAACTTAGCCTGTTGCTCAATGCCCATAAAACAAGCAGATAAGCCGTGTTGTTCAACCATCTTCAACGATAATTTATACAAATCTTCACATACGGTTCCGGCTTTGGCTTTGTACATTAATTCATTTTGAATTTCAAGTGAAACCTGATGCGCTTCGTATGCTTTTTGCGGCAGTTTACCAATAGAGTAAGTGCGAGTCATATCCGACACATAACCATTAAAATTTCCACCAAAATCGACATGTACCGACATACCCTTTTGCAACTTCACACCATTATGTCCAATCGGCAAGGAAGGGTGAATACCTGTTCCACCTAATGCAAAATCGTAAGGTGAAGTCGCCGCTGCATTATCCCCGGCAAGCACACTTGCTTGTGCTGCTTCAAGCGTAACACCGAATACCCGAAACATTCCCAAACTACCATATTGACGCATTACACGCTCCATTTCAATAGTCAAGTCGTGATCAGTCATTCCTGCATGGTAAAGTAATGGAAATTCTTTGTAAGCTTCAGTTTGCAAGTGCGCACCCTCACGAAGTTGTTGTATTTCGTAATCTGTTTTTACACTTCGCACAATGCGCAAATGAGTCGTTCCATCAACAATACGCTCAGCTTTTAGCGCCGACTGAAAGCGCAAACAATCGCTGTAAGGTACTTCACCGGCTTCGAGCATCAGGGTTTTCGGAAGTGGAATACTATTTTCGGCTAATAAATCAGGAATTTGTTCTACCTTGCGAATATAGCGCAAAGTATCACCCTGTAAGCCTACCGGACGGCGAACAAAAAACCATGGTCTGCCCTCACTCGGAATATATATCACCCCACCCAGCACCGCACCAGCTGTATAATATAGATTTACATTGGTAGAAATCAAACAACCATCAACACCTTGTTCTACAAGCATTTGTTGGATTTTCTTCCAACGAACGGAAAGTTCTGTATTCACCATATCATCCTTTAAAAATAAGATGCAAAAATAATATTTTAATGTTGACTAAGGTAGATTTAATGTTTAATTTCGTATATTTACTCATCTTTTAAAACAAATATCATGGATATTTTCTTTCTTATAATCGCTATTCTATGCCTAATCACCGGCTTTATTGGTAGTGTGCTGCCTATTTTGCCAGGTCCACCTATTAGTTGGGTTGGCTTGTTTTTACTCAAATTTAGTCGCTTTGGTGCAGAAGTTACTTGGACATGGATAGGCATATTTGCAGCTATAGTAATCATTATTTCGGTGCTCGATTATATAGTGCCTGCATGGGGTACGAAGAAGTTTGGTGGTACACGAGTAGGCACTATTGGCGCCACCATAGGCCTATTACTGGGCATTTTCCTTTCACCTACCGGTATTATTATAGGTCCGTTCTTGGGTGCTTTCGTTGGCGAATTGCTTGCCGGAAAAAGTAGCGAACACTCTTTAAAAGCTGCTCTCGGAGCTTTTATGGGTTTTCTGTTCGGCGTTGGGCTTAAACTGATTGTTTGTGCTTGGATAACGGTGTATTTTTTTGTGCAATTTTTATAATTGTCAATAAATAAAACATTAATATGCTTCAAAATTCTTACTTTTGCCGAATGTTTTAAGCGAGGATTTTATGGAAGGCGAAACATACCCACTACTAAACCAAATAAACACTCCGGCTGATTTGCGTAAACTCTCTGTAGATCAACTCCCACAGGTTTGCAAAGAACTTCGCCGCTTTATTATAGACGAACTGTCGTACAACCCCGGTCATCTTGGCGCAAGCCTTGGCACTATCGAGATTACCGTGGCTTTGCATTATGTGTTTAGTACACCTTACGACCGCATTGTATGGGATGTAGGGCATCAGGCATACGGACATAAGATACTCACCGGTCGGCGCAAGCAGTTCCATACCAACCGTCAATACAAAGGACTTTGCGGTTTCCCCAATCCTAACGAAAGCGAATACGATTCATTTATTTCCGGACACGCATCTAATTCCATTTCGGCAGCTTTGGGTATGTCGGTAGCTTCACTTTTAAGTGAAAATGACACTCAACGGCAAGTAGTAGCTGTTATCGGAGATGGGGCTATGTCGGGTGGGTTAGCTTTCGAAGGACTTAATAATGCATCAATCAACAAAAATAACCTGCTTATCATCCTCAACGACAACCACATGGCGATTGACCCCGTCAAAGGTGGCATGAGTCAATATTTGCTGGATATTACCACTTCTAAAACTTATAACCGCATTCGCTATGAGCTGTACCGTGCTTTGCGAAAAATGGGATTAATAAATGAAGCGCAAAAAAACCGTATTCAACGCTGGACAAATTCGATAAAAGCCTCTCTCTCTTACCAAAATAATGTATTCGAAGGAATGAGTATTCGCTACTTCGGTCCGATTGATGGGCACGATGTAAAGGACATAGTACGCATTATGCAAGATATTAAGGATTTTACAGGACCGAAGGTTATCCATTGTATCACTAAAAAAGGCAAAGGTTACAAACCTGCCGAAAAAGCCGCTACCGAATGGCATGCTCCCGGCAAATTCGATAAAAAAACCGGCGAACGCATTGTGAATAACAATCCACAAACACCTCCCCTTTTCCAAGAAGTATTCGGCGAAACACTGTTGGAACTTGCACGCCAAAATCTGGCTATTGTAGGTATTACGCCTGCTATGCCAAGTGGTTGTTCACTCAATATAATGATGAACGAAATGCCTGATCGTTGTTTTGATGTAGGTATTGCCGAAGGACACGCTGTAACCTTCGCAGCAGGAATGGCAAAGGAAGGAAAAATTCCGTTTTGCAATATATATTCATCGTTTATGCAGCGGGCGTACGATAATATTATTCACGATATTGCTATACTTAATTTACCTGTTGTGCTTTGCCTCGACCGTGCAGGTATTGTTGGTGCCGATGGAGCCACGCATCACGGCGCATTTGATATTGCTTATCTGCGTTGCATTCCAAATATGGTTATTGCCTCGCCTATGAACGAAAATGAATTACGCAATCTGATGTATACCGCTCAATATGAACCGAAGGGTGTAATAGCTATTCGCTATCCACGAAGCAGAGGCTACCAAACCGATTGGAAAAATAATATGCAACCGATAGAAATAGGTACCGGTCGCCGATTGAAAGAAGGAAGAGATTTAGCCATATTAAGTTTCGGACCAATCGGAAATACTGTACAAAAAGCGATTGAACAATACGAAACATCAAACAATAAAAGCATCGCTCACTATGATATGCGCTTTGCCAAACCTTTGGACGAAAAACTAATGCACGAAATAGCTTCTTTATTCAAAAAAATAATTACCATTGAAGATGGTGTTATTAAAGGTGGTTTCGGTAGTGCTGTTCTGGAGTTTTTGGCAGATAATAATTATAATTGTCAAATAAAACGCCTTGGTTTGCCAGATCGCTTTGTAGAACACGGTAGCACACAAGAACTCTATCATGAAACAGGTTTGGATTTGGAAGGAATTTTTAATTTTATTTGTGGAGAACTGAAAAATCGGAAGTCAACGACTGGTAAGAATTAAAGCAGAAAGTTTCGTATATCGGTTCGAGGCTTAGCGTAGTGGCGGCATTATAGCACTACCGTTGATACGAAGCACCGACATCAAATTTAGCAATAAGTTTCATACGAAGCACTTCACGCGCCATTACGCCAAACCCTTGTTAGCAGCAGCTCTTTTTCTGTCGGGTTACAAGTTGTCCGTTACAAACTGTCTGCAATAGTCTTTGATTTGTTGTCTTACTTGTCTGAACTGTTCTTTAATTTCTTCGTCTGTTCCTGTCGCTTTTGCAGGATCAGGAAAGTTTTGATGAAACTTTTTTGCTGTTGTCGGAAAGAAAGGACAACGCTCTTTGGCATTGTCGCAAACAGTTATTACAAAATCAAAGTCAATGTCGTAATATTCGTCAATGTTGTTTGAAGTGTGATTTGAAATATCAATTCCATCTTCTTTCATTGTCGCAATTGCTTTCGGGTTCACTCCGTGAGTTTCAACTCCTGCACTATAAATTTTGGCTTTTCCGCCTGCGAAATGTCTTAAATAACCTTCTGCTATCTGACTTCTGCAACTATTTCCTGTGCAAAGCACTAAAATATTTTTCATCATATTTTAACAACATCCTGAATTTGGAGTACAACAGTTTTCAGGTTTTTCGGCATATACCGTTATGCTTCTGATTACTGTTTCGTTTGCTTTATATTGGACGATTTCTTCATCATTTAGATAGTTTTTCAGAATGTCGTCAGGAACAATAATGGGTTTATCTTTCTGAATAACCATATTGGTAAAGCCTGCTTTGGTAACATAGCTTAAATACTCATCCTTGTCAATGGCACTTGCAACACAACCTGCATACATTTCGGCAACACTTTTGATTTTTTCGGGCAATTCTCCTGTCAAAACAATGTCTGAAATACTAAAATGTCCTCCCGATTTTAATACTCTGAACATTTCAGCAAAAACGGCTTGTTTGTTGGGGACAAGGTTTAATACACAGTTGCTCACGATTACATCAGCTACATTAGCCGTTACAGGCATTTTTTCAATATCGCCCTGTTGAAATTCCACATTGTTAAAACCCAATTTTTCTGCATTTGCACGAGCTTTGTATATCATAGCTTCTGTAAAGTCAATTCCGATAACTTTTCCTACTTCGCCTGTTTCGGCTCTGGCTATAAAGCAATCGTTACCTGCTCCGCTTCCTAAGTCAATAACGGTATCGCCTTTTTTGATTTTTGCAAACTGTGTAGGCAGACCACAACCCAAACCTAAATCGGCATCGGGATTATAACCGTCAAGCTCGTTGTATTCTTCGCTCATTATGTTATAGACTTGGGTACTGCAACCGCCTGCACCACAACAGGACGAAGCATTTGTTTCTTTGTCTTGTAAGGCTATTTCGCTGTATTTCTGCCTTACCATTTCTTTGATTTCTTTTTCTGATTGCATTTTTATTTATTATTCATGAATTATTTTTTGATTAGCAGCAGTTTTGTTTGGTAACTGTTGTAATGATTTTTACAAAGTAGTTTTTGAGTATTTCAAAAGTCGTTTCCTCAATGCAATAGCAAATAGAATTACCCTCAATGTTCCCTTTTATCAGTCCTGCATTTTTAAGTTCTTTCAAGTGTTGTGAAACGGTTGGTTGTGCCAAAGGAAGTTCGTCCACAATGTCGTTACAAATACAAGCGTTTACTTTGAGTAAATATTCAATAATAGCAATTCTTGCAGGGTGTCCCAATGCTTTTGCGATTGTAGCGATTTGGTTTTGCTGGTCTGTAAAATGTCCTGTTTTTGTTGCTCCCATTGTCTATTTTTATTTTAATATTGCAATATTACGATAATATTTTGAGATAAGCAAGTCTGTCAGATTTTTTTGTCTTGTCTGTTTGGAAAGATCAATTTGTTAACCCGAAAGTTTATGTCTGAACAGTTGTCTTAGAGTTGCTGCTAACAAATAAAAATGCCGACAAAATAAAGTCGGCATTTTTTGTGGTATCTTTTTTATTTAATCAGCTTTTCGTAGATAGTTACATATTTGTCAAATAACTCTTTCCGACCTGCTTGTTGCCAATGTGCCAACACATTTTCCATGATAGCTAAACTTCTACGCATATCGAAACTTGACGAGCGCACCATATTCGGATTAGTAAATGACGAATACCATTTAATATATTCAAGGGTATTCTGGGCTATTTTTTCCATAATTGCATCTCCTTTTTCATTTTCACCTAAACGGTAATATTGTGTTGCTAAATAAGAACCCACATACCCGTCAAGAGGCACAGTATTGCTTGGCAATACTTTCATACAATAATTCAATGCTTCAAGTGCCTTATCATTCTTGCCTTCTTTGATTAATGCATCTACTAATTGATAGAACATCAAACGGAATGTACGACACATACGCAAATTATTTTCATCCATATACACTTTAGGGTTATCTACCCCACCCCAACGGAATTTATGCATCATATTATCGAACATCACATCCGTATTAACAATCCCTTCTTCTGTCGTTCCTTTTACAGGCACAATCCGATACGCTAATCCTTCGAGTTGCAGATATTTGTCCATACCCATATACATATCATTTCCGACTGTAACAGAAAAGTAAATAGGTCGTTTCCAATTGTTTTGAGCAAGCATTTCAAGAATCATCAATTCATGTTTATATAAACGAGGTTTCAAGCCAATACTTACCTCATCTACAATACTATCTTTGAATGCCGACGCTATTCCCAAAGTTTTGGCATCGTTTTTATCAACAGGGATGGTTATAATATTAGTTGGAAATTTATTCACATCGGGATTAAGAACAAAACGCTGAATAGCTTCTTTTGCATCAATAGCCAATGGAACTTTATCTACCGAAACTACATCATTTACTCCTTGTACATACTGATAGCGTTTCCAACTGATTGGAAGTGCTTCCGACTCGTACGCCTGACGACGCATTTGGTCGATATACCAGTCTGTCTGCAAATAGCTAAGGTTACATACACGCACATCACGACGAACACCTTCTACTTCTTGCAGATACCAAAGTGGGAATGTATCGTTATCTCCATTCGTAAAAATGATAGCATTAGGGGCGCAAGAAATCAGGTAGTTATACCCAAAATCTCGGCAAGTATATCGACCCGAACGATCATGATCATCCCAGTTTTCGGAAGCCATTTGGATAGGTACGAATAAACAAAGCAATGTTGCCACTGATGTTGCCACTATTTTATTCTTAAACAGCTTTTGCAATAATACCGAAAGCCCGAGCACCCCAAAACCAATCCAAATAGCATATGCATAGAACGAACCAGCATAAGCATAATCACGCTCACGAGGTTGTAATGGTGTTTGGTTTAGATATAACACAATTGCCAATCCTGTCATAAAAAACAACACCAAAGTAATCCAAAAACTTTGTTCTCCCTTTTTTCCTTTGGATAATTGATAGAATACACCTAAGATTCCCAATAAAAACGGCAACATATAATAGACATTCCGTCCTTTATTTTCTTTGAGCTCTGTTGGTAATTTACTCTGATCTCCGGCAATAAAATTGTCAATAAACGGAATACCGGTAATAATCCATCCTCTATCTATCTCGCCCGTACCTTGCATATCGCTTTGTCGCCCGATAAAGTTCCAAGCAAAATAACGCATATACATATAACCAATCTGGTAAGTAAAGAAGAAGCGGAGATTCTCTCCAAATGTCGGAACAATAGCTTGCTGTTGCTGACCACAATAATTATAAGTTACAGTTTTTCCTTGAACTTCGCCCCATTGCTTATAACCTTCTACATGATTTCCCTGAGAGCTGTACATACGCGGAAAAATAGTACAGAAAGCGTCATTATAGACATATCTGCGCTTACGGTCAGAAATAATATAAGTATCTTTTTCTGTGCTATCTATTTTTTCTTTAGGACTCCAAACCGGACCGTCATCTTTGATTACCGGTGCACAATATTCTCCTTCGTTATTATGTTTGATTTGAGTTTCAAGCTCTGCATTATAATATTGTCCGTAGAATAATGGACGATCACCATATTGCTCACGATTAAGATAACTTTTTAGCGAAAATACATTATCCGGAGAATTTTGATCCATCGGAGGATTGGCTGCCGAACGAATTACAATAATTGCATAAGAAGAATAGCCAATCATAATCGTTGCTAAAGCCACTATGACAGTATTAAGTATTCTCATTTCTACATTTTTAAATACATAGAAAAGAATTACAACCAAAGCTGCAATGATAAGAATACCCAAAACAATGCTCTCGCCAATAAACGGAATACCGACTAATGAAATAGAAAGGATAAATGAAATTTTACTCCGGATAGGATTATTTTCTGTAAATGTTTCGTAAATAGACCATACGATAGCAGCAAACACAAGGATACAATAAACTAAGAACCCAACATTAAAGCCAAACCCAAGCGTATTGACAAATAGTAATTCGAACCACGAAGCAACAGTCATTACACCCGGCACAACTCCATACATTACCAATCCCAAAATAACAAAGGAAATTAACAATGCCAATGACAGTCCTTTAATCGTATATGGATATTTTTTAAAATAATAAACTAAAACAATAGCCGGAATCGTAAGTAAGTTGAGCAAGTGGACACCGATAGAAAGTCCCATCAGATAAGCAATCAAAATGATCCATCTGTCAGCATGTGGCTCATTGGCAACATCTTCCCATTTAAGAATAGCCCAAAATACAATGGCTGTAAATACGGCTGAAGTAGCATAAACCTCTCCTTCTACAGCCGAAAACCAAAACGAATCGGTAAAAGTATATGTGAGTGCACCAACCACTCCGGCACCCAAAATTCCAATAATTTGCGCCACAGAATAATTCCCTCCATCAGACGGGTGTACCACTTTGCGTGCTAAATGCGTAATTGTCCAAAATAAGAATAAAACGGTGAAAGCGCTAGCCCATGCAGAAAGGCTATTTACCCAGAAAGCAACATCAGTTACATTTTTAGCAAAAAGAGAAAAGAAATGCCCTAAAAGCATAAAAAATGGAGCACCCGGTGGATGACCAACTTCTAATTTGAACGCTGTGGATATAAATTCCGGACAATCCCAGAAACTGGCAGTAGGCTCCAGTGTTAATAAGTAAACAACTGCCGAAATAGCAAAAACAATCCACCCGACAACATTATTAAATAATTTGAATCTTTTCATATATTCGTCTTTTTTCAAAAGGCATTAAAGATAAAAAAGAAAATGTAGAATGAAAAACGACAAAAAAGATTCTTTATTGTCGTTTCGCGGAGAGGAAGAGATTCGAACTCTCGATACACTTTTGGCGTATACACGCTTTCCAGGCGTGCCTCTTCAACCACTCGAGCACCTCTCCATATATACTTTATTTCGCGGGCAAAGATAGTATTTTTAATGTATTCTCAATTGTTTTTTCTTCAATTGTTTTGGGAGATACACCATAAATCTCGGACAATTTATCGACAACAAATTTCAGATAAGCAGGTTCGTTCCGCTTGCCACGGTATGGTGTAGGGCTTAAAAATGGTGCATCAGTTTCTAACACAAGATATTCGATCGGTATTTGTTTGAGCGTATTCGCTAACCCTGAGTTCTTGAAAGTAACAATGCCATTAATACCCATTTTAAAATTCTCTAATTCCATTATCCGTCTGGCTTGTTCCTCACTTCCTCCAAAACTATGAAAAATACCTCGCAATTGTTCCGATTTATATTGCAGCAATATTTCATAAGTTTGCTCAAAAGCTTCGCGTACATGAAGTATCAGGGGTAAATCATATTTGATAGCCCATTTTATTTGTTGCTCAAAAGCAATAATTTGTTCTTTTAAATACGCTTTATCCCAATATAAATCCAAACCGGTTTCACCAATGGCACAAAAAGAAGAATAATTATCCAAATAGTGCTTTACAATGTTTAATTCTTTCTGATAATTTTCCTTAATAGATGTTGGATGAATTCCTATTGTTGCACTAAAAAAAGAAGAATCGGCAGAACTTATTTTTAAAATATCATCAATAGTACTGCTATCTACATTGGCTAAAACAACATGCTGTACTCTTGCGTTTTTTGCCCGTTGAACAACTTCCGATAAATCTTCATCATATTCGTTTTGATAAAGATGTGCATGCGTATCTATAATCATCTATTTCGGATTTATATTAAAAAGATTCTGAATGCTTAATCCAAAGCATTCAGAATCCATTAAGTTTCTATTCTTTCATTATCTTTTGAACAAGTTATTCAAAGCATTTCTACCGCTTTCTTTCAAATCTTGTCCGGTTTTCTTTAATTCGGTATTGATATTTTCTTTTGTTTGAGTTTTTATCTCTTCTATTTGTTGTTTGGCAACTTCTTTTGTTTGTTCCACTCCTTTTGCAGCTTGTTGTTTAAGAGTATTTACCGCATCTTGAACCATTTCTTTCGTTTCTATTTTCACTTTCGGTTCGGTCAATGTTCCTGTAATATGAAGAGCTAATTTACTTAGTTTAACAATGGTACTTTCCGGTGTTGGAATAGCAACATTCATTACATAGTCAATTGTTTGATCTATTCCTGTCGATCCTCTTTGTACGGACAATTTAGTGTCTGCAACTGCCACATCAAACGGATTGGTATATACGCGTCCTTTTTCTATTTCAAAAGGAATGGTAACATTATTAATTGTCGGATTTTTTAACTCATTTCGGTTAAGAACAGTTCCAATTGTTTGAAGCAATTTAACATCTTTAATGGTCAAGTTTTGAGAGGACAATGTACCTTTTGCTACCAAAGAATTCAAATCCGGAGTCATATCTTGATTCAACACCGTAGTCATTGTGAGAGATGTAGAGAATTTACCGGTTGTTTTTTCAAATATCGGAGCCAATTGTTTTACGGCATCTACTTGTCTGTAAATTTCTGTAAAAATTACATTGGTAATTTTTAATTGATCCACTTGAAATATCGGTTTAGTAGGATCTTGTGTATTATACAATCCTTCCAACTGAAGATTTCCACCCATAGCATCCATTCCTATCCCTTTAAACAAAAGCTTTGAATCTACCAGTTGTAAGGTACCTTTCAAATTTGAAATGTCCATCTTATCGTATATCACTTTTTTGAATGATGAATTCAGTGTAAAATTTAAGTTCGAAGGAATCAACACTACCGACACAGGCTCTTCCGGCAGCTGTTCTTCAGTTTTTTTCTTCGGAATATTATTTTCAGTATCTATTTCGGTCAACATAAAATCATTTATATTCAAATAATTAGAATTGACTTGTAAACTACCTTTCAGTGTTTCATTTTTAAATATGTAAGGAATAAAATTCTCCAAATGCCCTACTCCATTTATATCACTTTTACCGATTTTAACATCTAATGCAGGCAAATCAACCGTTTTAGGATTGAATGAGAGTGTGATTTTTTTCACTTCCAGATCTTGTGGCAATGCGGTGGTTTGGAATATCATGTTCGATAAATTTATCATTCCGGAAAACATAAATTTGTCATATTGAGCTTTGTCATAATAAGACATTTTTCCTGCCAACTTTAAATCTATATTTACAATACCGGACAAGGACATGCCTTCTTCGAGCGGATATACATCTTTTATCATACCAAGATTAACGATTCCTTTTGCATATAAATCAACATCAGGGTCAGTCATTGGGGTTTTCAATTTTAACGAACCGCTAAAGGGATTCCCACCTAAAGCAAATGAAAATTTCCTAATATCAACAACAGTCGAATTTAAGGAACCTCCCGGATTAACTACTTTTAAATTAATATTGATATTATCAACCGATTTTGGTAAAGCCGGATATTTAAACCATGCATTAGAAACAATCATATCTAAACCAAATGCAGGAAAACGATTATCATTATAAACACCTTTTGCATATGCATTCAGTTTAACTTTTCCTTTAGTTTGAATATCCGCAAAATCTTTAGTATAAATAGCCGGTATCAAAGATAAAATATCTTTAAATTCGGTATCGGGAGCGTTTAGCTTTAAATCCATATCAAAGCCTGACTCCAACACTTTGAGCCAACCGTCAAGGCTTAATTTTACTGCATTAAGTTCAATATTATTCTCACTCACTTTAAAGACTGATTCTTTTAAATCGGCATCAATATCCGCATCCAAAACAAATTTCACTTTATTCAAGTAAGAAATATTATCCATTAGCAATGATAATTGCTCGATGCTGTTTTTAGTTGATAAAACAGTGTGGTCGGCAGTCATATCTCCCGAAAGGGTATGATTGAAATTCTTTACCCGGACGAACATTTTGGATTGTTCATCATTATATACAATATCAGCTTTTTCAATTGCCAATTTTTTAAGTGTAAGCTTAAATGCTGTAGTAGTCGTATCTTCGGGAGTTTTTACAGTATCGGGCTTCATGATATCCCAGTTAACTTTACCATTAGGAAGAATATGGGCGTAAACAGACGGTTTGGTAATTATTAATTGTTTAACCTTATATCCTTCTTCGCTCTCGGAAATGAAACTTTTTATATCGATAACCAAATTTAATCTTTCAACAGAAATCAGCGTATCTTTAGCAAATTCATTTTTCCCGACAATACTGAAATCTTTCAAACGAATACTGGCATTAGGAAAATTCCGGATAAAACTCAACTGTACATCTCCTAAAGTGATCTTTGCGTTTAATTGTTTATTCGCTTCTTTAATTACCAATTCTTTTATTTCATTTTTGAACAAAAAAGGAGCAGCCAATAAAGCTCCAAAAAGAACAATAATAACAATTCCTATTATTAACAATGTTTTTTTCATAGGTACGATTTTTTTGAATGATTTTTTTAGAATAAATACCTCGCAAATGTAATAAAAATTGAAATTTAACACGCCAAAAACACTACCTTTGCAGAAATTATATTTTAAACGACTAATTACGCTATTTATTTTGCTTATGACTACAATCACCTATGTTATCATTGCTATTCTTTTTCTTGATTTTCTTATCGAAAGAGGATTAGCCTATCTGAATGCCAAAAATGTAAAAACAGAACTTCCTCCGCAACTAAAAGATCTTTATAATGCCGAAGAATATACTAAACAACAGTCTTATTTCAAAGCAAATCAACAATTCGGATTAATTACTTCAACTGTAAGTTTAGTTCTTATTTTATTTATGTTTTTCATTGGTGGATTTGCCATAGTAAACAATTTTGCCGAAGGATTAACTAACCATCCGATACTGGTTTCCCTATTGTTTTTCGGCATATTATTTTTCTT
This sequence comes from uncultured Paludibacter sp., assembly GCA_964546015.1. Taxonomy (GTDB): domain Bacteria; phylum Bacteroidota; class Bacteroidia; order Bacteroidales; family Paludibacteraceae; genus JAFGVL01. The sequence goes on along the minus strand of CAZJHO010000002.1, from coordinate 203,537 downwards.
AAACGATATAATCAGTATTCCATTTGAAATATACAACCAATTCGTAATAGAACAACGATTCGGATTTAACAAATCAACTCCTAAAATTTTCATTCTCGATAAACTAAAAAGCTGGGGATTAGCTGTTATCATCGGTGGTGGCTTACTTGCATTAATTGAGCAAATCTACTTTATGGCAGGTGACAAATTTTGGTTAATCGCATGGATTGTTATAGCTGTATTCAGCATATTTATTACCATGTTCTATTCATCACTAATCGTACCTTTATTTAACAAACAAACACCTCTTGAAGCAGGCGAGTTGCGTAATGCAATAGAAAATTTTGCATCCAAAGCGAACTTCAAACTTGATAACATTTTTGTAATGGATGCTTCGAAACGATCAACAAAAGCAAATGCCTATTTTTCGGGCTTAGGAGCAAAGAAACGCATTGTGCTTTTCGACACACTTATAAATGACTTGACAAAAGAAGAAATTGTAGCTGTATTGGCACACGAAATCGGACACTACAAAAAGAAACATACATTGATGGGATTAGCCATGTCTTTATGTAATTCATTAATTATGCTATTCCTTTTAGGATTATTTTTAGATAATGATACTTTGGCTCAAGCATTTGGTATTTCACAGGCTAATTTTCATGTCAACTTATTAGCTTTCGGGTTATTATACACCCCAATATCCATGGTTATCAGTCTTTTAATGAATGTGGTGTTACGCCGAAACGAATATCAAGCTGATGCTTTTGCTGTCAAGTACGGATTGGGAGTAGATTTAATTGCTGCTTTAAAAAAATTATCCGTCAAATCCCTAAGTAATTTACAACCTCATCCTTTGTATGTTTTCTTTTACTATTCGCACCCTACTTTATTGCAACGAATGAATGCTATCGAAACAAATTCTGACAAATAGTCAGTCAGAACAGATTGGCAAACTAATTGCATAAAAAAAACGCTTAAAAATTTTGAATCTTAATTAAGTAATAGAAAATATGAAAAGAAAAGAAGACGATCATCCTATTGAACAAGAAGAAACAAAAAAAGAACAAGCTATCGAAGCTGCTTCTGAAAATCCATCAGAAAAATTAGAGGAAAAACTATCACAACTCAATGATTCTCATTTGCGTTTAATGGCAGAATTCGATAATTACCGCAAACGCACTATAAGAGAAAAATCCGAATTAATTAAATCTGCCGGAGAAAACATCTTATTCAATATATTGCCATTAATCGATGATTTCGAACGAGGCATTGAAGCTTCCAAAACGGCAAGCGATGTAGCTGCCGTACGAGAAGGAATGCTCCTTATTTACGATAAATTCATATCTTTTCTATGTCAAAATGGCGTAAAAAAAATCGAAACTGACAATCAAGTATTTAACACAGAATTTCATGAAGCAATTACTACTATACCTGCTCCAACCGAAGAGCAAAAAGGAAAAATCATTGATTGCATACAAAAAGGTTATACGCTAAACGACAAAGTTATTCGCTTTGCCAAAGTAGTTGTGGGAGAATAAACCTTCCCCAATCCCTCCAATAAAAGAGGAGAAAATGCTTATTAAAACAATTTATATAAAAAAACTCAAAAGCCTCTCTTTCAGAGGGGTTGAGGAGGCTAACTTATGTCAAAAAGAGATTATTACGAAGTGCTTGGGATTGCCAAAAATGCAACTGAAGATGAAATAAAAAAAGCATATCGCAAAAAAGCAATACAATATCACCCAGATAAAAATCCGGGGGATAAAAAAGCGGAAGAAAAATTCAAAGAAGCAGCCGAAGCTTACGAAATATTAAGCGATGCACAAAAACGCCAACGCTACGATCAATTTGGTCATGCGGGAGTAAATGGTGCAGGAGGTGGTGCACAGTGGAGCGGAAGCATGGAAGATATTTTCTCTCATTTCGGAGATATTTTCGGTGGACATTTTGGTGGATTCGGCGGCTTCAGCAGTTTTGGTGGAAGTAGTCGAAGAGGCGGACAACGCGTTAATCGGGGTTCCGACCTTCGTGTAAAAGTGCGACTCACGCTCAAAGAAATCAGTACTGGTGTTGAAAAGAAAATCAAAGTTAAAAAATATGTAACTTGTAAAACCTGTCACGGTAGTGGTGCCGAAGACCCAAATGCCGTTACAACTTGCGCTGCTTGTAATGGATCCGGCTATGTAACGCGTGTGCAACAAACTATTTTAGGGGCTATGCAAACACAATCAACTTGTCCTACTTGTGGCGGAGAAGGAAAAGTTATTACAAAAAAATGTGCTCAATGTAATGGAGAAGGTGTTCAACGAGACGAAGAAGTAATTTCAATAAATATCCCTGCCGGTGTAATGGAAGGTATGCAGCTTTCGGTAAGTGGTAAAGGAAATGCTGCACGGCACGGAGGCATTAATGGAGATTTGTTGGTCATAATTGAAGAAGAACCACATCCTGAACTAATCCGTGACGAAAATGATCTGATCTACAACCTTTTATTAGATATTTCAACAGCTATCTTAGGTGGTTCTGTCGAGGTACCAACAGTCGATGGTAAAGTAAAAGTAAAAATAGATCCCGGTACACAACCAGCCAAAGTACTTCGTCTGCGCGGAAAAGGACTACCAAGCGTAAACCGCTACGGAACAGGCGATCTATTGGTACATATCGGTATTTATATTCCTGAGAATCTGACTAAAGAAGAGAAAAAAGCAATTGAAAAACTTCAAGATTCTCCCAATATAAAACCAACAGCATCAGCTACAAAAGATTTTTTTAGGAGAATAAAAAACATGTTTGATTAAAAAAAAAAATATTTTCATACAAAGAAGGAGTTTTTTTTACACAGAAAAGAACTCCTTTTTTATTTAGGGAAATCGGAACAAATGCTTATTTTTGCACTCTAAGTTCCGATTAAAAACACATACATGACAATCATCTCATCCAAAGAAACAATACTCAACCGTATTCGAGCCGCCAAAGAAGCTCGAAATTCAGACATCTCCCCTATTCCGAACTCAGAATTACCTGTTTTCAAAGAAATACAACCATCACAAATCGAATGTTTCAAAAAAGAATTGGAAACCGTTTCGGGAAAATGCATAATATGTAACTCAGAAAACGAATTATTGGATCAATTGGCTGCTTACTTGCAAGAATTAACTATCGATATTGTATTTTGTACTGACAAAAACATTATTGATTTATTAAATAAAAAAAGAATTAAACATACACAAAATACAGCACATTTTACTGATATGCAGGCTGCTGTTACGGACTGTGAATTTTTAGTTGCACGCACAGGCAGCGTTGTTATTTCATCTGCCGGAAAATCCGGACGACAACTGAACATTTTTCCTCCGGTACATATTGTCATGGCACGAAAAAATCAATTAGTAAATTATCCTGAAGATGCCCTACAAGCAGTAAAAGAAAAATACGGAACAGATTTACCCAGTATGATTTCATTTATCAGCGGACCAAGTCGTACTGCAGACATCGAAAAAACTTTAGTGCTTGGCGCACATGGACCTAAATCACTTTTTGTTTTAATTTACTAAAATCTTTAATATCAGAAAATGAACAATTTATTTCAAAGAACACTTACCGGAGCCTTATTTGTAATTATTTTAGTATTTTGCATCTTATTCAGTCAATACACTTTTGGAGCAATATTTATGGTTATTTCGGTTTTAGGCGTAATCGAATTTCATAAATTAATTAAAGAAAAATACGAAGTTGATATTAATCCGATAGTTCCGGCAATATGTAGTGCGGTTCTTTTTTACATTTTATTTATCATTGCCCTTTGCCGGACAAACATTGAATTGTTGGGTTTTTATTTTCTATTAATAGCCATCATTTTTATTGCCGAATTGTTTTTAAAGAAAAAAAATCCGATTCTTAATTGGGCTTTTTTCGTTTTAGGACAAGCTTATATTGCCTTTCCTTTTGCTATGCTCAATTTCATAGCATTTTCCCAATGGAATAATTACTCCCCACTACTTGTTTTATCTTTCTTCGTCACGGTATGGGTATATGATGCCGGGGCTTATTTAGTAGGCATGTCTATTGGAAAACATCGATTGTTCGAACGCATTTCTCCTAAAAAGTCATGGGAAGGATTCTTCGGCGGAATGGTTTTCACTTTAGCCTCAGGATGTATTTTTGCTCAATTCGAACCGATACTTAACATTTGGCAATGGTTGGGATTTTCGTTGATAATTGTTATTTTTGCCACGCTTGGCGATTTAAGTGAATCGTTGCTTAAACGGACATTAGGCGTAAAAGATTCAGGAACGCTGCTTCCCGGTCATGGTGGTATTTTAGACCGTTTTGACAGTGTGTTGTTTGCATCATTGGCTATTAGTTTATATCTGTATTTTATTTAAATCTTTTAAAATATAATTTTCTTTTACAATGAAAAAATTGAAAATTCATAAAGAAGGACGGGGAATTATAATCGCATTATTGCTGATTGTTTGCGTAATTAATTTCTTTACCTATTTGCGTATGGATTTAACTCATCCACTTATGTTGGTCAGTCTGACTATTTCGATACTAGCATTATCCTTTTTTTTATATTTTTTCCGCAATCCTGACCGTGTAACAGAAATAGATGATTCTAGTTTGGTAATTGCTCCTGCTGATGGTACTATTGTTGCTATTGAACCTGTAAACGAACCCGAATATTTTGGCGACAAACGCTTGCAAATATCTATTTTCATGTCGGTTTTTAGCGTACATGCTAATTGGTATCCTATCAACGGAATTGTAAAAATGGTAAAACATCATCCCGGACGGTATATGGCGGCTTATTTACCAAAATCTAGCACCGAAAATGAGCGATCTTCTATTATCATTGAATCTGAAGGAAAAACAGAAATTTTACTTCGTCAAATAGCAGGAGCATTAGCGCGTCGTATCGTTACTTATGCTCATGCTAATAAACATTGTCAGATTAATGAACATTTGGGATTTATTAAATTCGGTTCGCGTGTAGATTTATTTCTTCCGTTAGACTCTGAAGTATATGTAAAAATCGGAGAAAAAACAGTCGGAAATGAAACTATTCTGGCAAGATTAAATGAATAATGTCGCTAAAATTAATTGCTCCTACGGAAAAATTGAAGGAAGAAGCATTAGCTTTCAGACAAGAATTTTTCGACCATAATGAACTCTTTATAAATGGTTCTTCGTTATTTGACAAAACTGAAAATTACATCGATTGGCTTCAGTTACTGAAAAATAATTCGGACGAAAAAACTATTAAAAATAATTGGGTAGTTACTTCAGTATTTTTTGCCGTTCGCGAAAAAGATGAAAAAATTGTTGGAATAATTGATATAAGACATAGCTTAAACCAATTTTTAAGTGATTACGGCGGACACATTGGATATTCCGTTCGTCCGTCCGAAAGACAAAAAGGCTACGCTACCCGAATGCTTACATTAGCGTTAGATTATTGTAAATCAATTGGATTACAAAAAGTTATGTTAGGTAGTTACAGTGATAATTTGGCTTCAATAAAAACAATTGAAAAATGTGGCGGAATATTCGAACGAGAATCCCCGTTCTTAAATGGTAAAATGATGAAAATATTTTGGATAACAATAATTTGAATTATGAAAAAAATAACACAACATATCCCAAATACTCTTACATGCATTAACTTATTTTTAGGTTGTTTAGCTTGTGTATTTGCATTTAAAGGTATTTACCAAACTGCTGCTTTCTTAATGTTATTAGCTGCTGTTTTGGATTTTTTGGATGGACTTGCAGCCCGAGCATTAAACGCTTACTCTAAATTAGGTAAAGAGCTGGACTCGCTTGCCGATGTAATTAGTTTTGGACTAGTACCCGGCATAATGCTGTTCACCTACTTTTACAAAAACCTGGATTTTCATTGGATATATGCTTCTGCGGCATTTTTAATTCCTATTTTTTCTGCGTTACGATTGGCTAAATTCAATATAGACACTCGTCAAACTTCTTCGTTTTTAGGATTACCTACTCCTGCTAATGCCATTTTTTGGGCTTTTTTTATAGCTGCATTATCTGAAAACACACCGGTATTTGAGCCTCTTATTTCATATATAATTTTACTGTCAATGGCAGCTATATTCTGCCTCTTGTTAGTGGCTGAAATCCCTATGTTTTCCTTAAAATTCAAAAATTTTTCTTGGAAAAAGAATAAAACACAATTTATCTTTTTAGGAGTAAGCTTATTATTGCTCATCTTTCTACAATGGACTGCATTTCCTGTAATAATAGGATTATATATTATTCTATCTTTGGTTCACGATAAAATTTTGTAAAAGCTGTGTCCTACTCGCACCAATTTGCTAAAGCTGCCGGTAAAATCGCTTTTGACCTTAAGCACCGTAAAACGATAAAATTCAATATTTCTCGTTACAATAATGCTGTGGATGCAGGAAAATTACGCTATCATAATTTAGCTTTAGTAAAAGAGAAAGCAGCACATATCAAACGAAAAGTATTGGCTAATTGGGACAAATATCTTCTCGAATTTGAAGAAAATGCAATAAAAAACGGAATTTCCGTTCTTTGGGCAAAAGATACAAGCGAGGCACATCAATATATCCGTCAGATTTTAGAAGAAAACCAAGCTAAGCTTTTAGTTAAAAGTAAATCGATGACTACCGAAGAAATCGAATTAAACCACTTGGCCGAAAGTTTGGGCTGCGAATCGGTAGAGACTGATTTGGGTGAATTTATAGTACAAGTTGCCGGAGAGAAACCTTATCATATAGTAACTCCTGCCATGCACAAAAGCAAAGAAGATATTGCTAAATTATTTAATGAAAAGTTTGGAACTCCAATTGACAGCACTCCCGAAGAAATGACTAATTATGTGCGTGGTATTTTGCGCAAAAAATTTACAACAGCAAATATTGGAGTTACCGGTGCTAACTTTCTCATTGCTGATATTGGTGGAATAGCCGTAACTGAAAATGAAGGCAACGGAGTAATGTCAACTTCATTTCCAAAAATACATATTGTTATTGCTGGGATCGAAAAAATTATTCCGTCCATGACCGACTTAGGTTTAATTTGGCCTCTGCTGGCCTCGCACGGAACAGGGCAACAAATTTCGAATTACAATACCATTTTTACCGGCGCTAAAAAAAATTCCGAAATCGATGGTCCGGAAAAAATGTATGTAATTTTGTTAGACAATGGTCGAACAGATTTATACACCGACAATGATTGTTATGAAGCTTTAGCTTGTATCCGTTGTGGAGCATGTCTAAACGAATGTCCGGTATATAAAACTATTGGCGGATATACTTATAACACCACTTACAGTGGTCCAATTGGCTCCGTTATAACTCCTTTTTTCCGTGGATTCAAAGATTTCGGACACTTGAGTTTTGCTTCTTCGCTTTGTGGAGCCTGCGCTACCGTTTGTCCGGTAAAAGTGCCTCTTCCGCAATTATTGTTGAACAACAGGCGCAAATCGGTAGAAAAAAACCTTCGTCCGATAGCTGAAAAAGTGACAATGAAAGGGTTTACATATATTAGCAGCAAACGAATGTTTTATGATTTCTCGGCAACAATAAAAAATATTGCGTTTGCTCCTCTAAATCTAACTCTTTGGGGACCTAAACGAAAAATGCCGAAATTTAAAACTCCTTTTAGCAAACAATATAAACAAAACAATACGATATAATTACAACTCAATCAGCCAATATGAAAAATTTTCTGAAAATATTTTCAATAATAACATTCTCACTGCTTTTATTCAGTTGTGAAGAAAAATATGAAGATACCAAGGATGCCGGAAAAACTTACTTGAGTATCCACGCAAAAAAAAATACCGAAACTCTTAAATACATCAAAAAAAATGACGATGGCAGCGAAACCGAAATAACAGTTGACGCTCCCATAAAAATATTACATGATGGTCTTCAATACGCTTTTTATTACGAAAATTCATATGGAGAATTTCCTCGCACCGATATTATTACTTATGTAGTACTAAACTATAAAGGGTATTTTATTAATAATATAGATTCTTTTGATGAAGGAACTAACAAAGTGATGCTTTATTCTAACCTGATTTATGGTTTACAAGAAGTAATCGGTAAAATGCGTATTGGCTCTAAATGCCGCGTCTGGATTCCTCAAGAACTTGCTTATGGAGAAGACGGCAGTACAAATATAGATCCGTATTCTGCTCTTATTTTTGATATTGAATTGATAAACGCTTTTTAAAAACGATAACAATGAACGCTCTATTTCGTATATTTTTATTAGCAACGATAGCCATATTACCTCTACATTCGGCACAAGCACAACATTTGGAAATTGATGCCGGATATACCGGAACATTCCTGCAACAAAAACAAGATGGCAAACATGACATGGTCATGTTGTATGGAGCTCATGCCGGTGTACAATGGGATTTTGACATCTTCAAAAAAACACCTAATTTGAGTCTTACAGCAGGTTTATTGGGTGAAATGCGTGCCGGACGATATGATATTGGTTGGTATAAGGAAGCCACTACTTATACACGGACATTATATTACGCGCTTGTCCCGGTAAGGTTGACCTACCGTTTGCCAATAAATCAGTACAGCAATTGGGTATTCTTTGCTGGTCCGGAAATGAGTATCGGTTTATTTGGCGAAACAAATGAACATTACTATTTGGCAACCCGCCCACAAATTGACGACAGCAAACCGTTTAATGATGCGATGAACCGCTTTGATTGCAGTTTGGGTATAGGAGCTGCCTATCAATATGCACACATGTTGTTTAAGCTTTCTTACGATTTTCCTCTGACAAATAGCTCGGCTAATAATGATCCAAGCACTCTAAAGCAACATAATGTGCGTTTTTCAATTGCTTATTCTTTCAGGAAGTTAAACCGATAATTTTTTTCGAAATGAAAATTGTCATTGCAGGAGCCGGCGAGGTCGGTAGCCATTTGGCAAAAATGCTTTCGAGCGAAAACCATGAGTTAACATTAATCGATAATAACGATAAAAAACTCGAAGTATTGGCAAACCGGCATGATTTGTTAACCATCTTCGGTAATGCCACCAGTATCAAAGATTTAAAACATGCCGGTGTCGAAAATGTTGATTTATTTATAGCTGTTACACCTCACGAAAGTGAAAATATAACAGCCTGCATGTTTGCTACTACTCTTGGTGCAATAAAAACGGTAGCACGCATTGATAGTCAGGAATATATTCAAGATATCAATATCGAAGTATTTCAAAAATTAGGGATAGACTACCTCATTTATCCTGAAATGCTTGCTGCAACACAAATTGTAGAGGCTATCAAAACCTCTTGGCAACGCATCAATATTTCATTTGATAATGATAAGCTAACCTTACTCGGAATAAAAGTACGCAATGGTGCACCCGTTTTAAACAAACAATTCAAAACAGGATTTTTAGACCATGCCCGCTTTCGTGTTGTTGCCATTAAACGCAGTAGCTTAACTATCATTCCACAAGGTAACGACGAATTACTAGACGGAGATATTGTTTTTTTTATTACTACAAAAGACAATATTGAATTCACACGCGAACAAGCAGGAAAAATAGACCGACCTATACGCAATGTGATGATTATGGGGGGAAGTCGTATCGGAATAAAAACGGCTCAATTCCTTCCCGATAAAGTAAATGCTAAGATCATAGATATAGATTATGACCGTTGTGTAAAAATAACCGAAAGTTTACACGGAAAACTCGTTATACACGGGGATGGTCGTGATTTAGACCTTCTAAAGGAAGAAGGATTGCAAGATATGGATGCTTTTATTGCCGTTACTGGCGATTCGGAAACTAACATTCTTGCCTGCCTTGTAGCGAAACGATTCGGTGTTATCAAAACCATTGCCGAAATAGAAAACATGGATTATATTCCATTAGCCCAAAGCTTGGATATTGGTACCATTATCAATAAAAAATTAATTGCAGCCGGATACATCCACCAGCTTACTCTTAATGAGAATGTGCTGAATGTAAAAAACTTGACTTCTTCAGATGCTCAAATGATAGAATTTGTAGTAAAAGAAGGTACTAAAATCACAAAAGGAAATTTGCGCAGTTTAAAAATTCCATCCGAAGTTAATTTTGGCGGTTACATCCGTAATGGAAAAGGTTTCATTTGTTCCGGCGACACCGTTTTACAACCGGGAGATCATGTTATTCTATTTTGTTTCGCTTCGGCAATACGGAAAATTGAAAGTTTCTTTAATTAAAATCATCTTTCACTGATGTCTCGCAAACAAAAACCACTTCCTATACTCGAACAAGTTTTGATAACCGGATTAGCAGCCGAAGGAAAAGCTATTGCCAAAACAGGTGAAAAAGTAATATTTATTCCTTATGCAGTTCCGGGCGATGTGGTTGATTTACAGGTGACCAGAAAAAAAAGTAATTTTTTAGAAGCCCGTGTAATCAAATTTCATCAATATTCCGAAACACGAACAACTCCATTTTGCGAACATTTCGGTATTTGTGGCGGATGCAAATGGCAAATGCTTCCTTACGAAGAACAATTACGCTACAAACAAGATGAAGTTGTCAATAACCTTACTCGTATAGGAAAAGTGACTTTGCCTGATATTTCTCCTATCATAGGTTCAGAATTTACCACTTTCTACCGCAATAAATTAGAATTTACCTTCTCTAATAAAAGATGGTTGTCAAGTAGCGAGATGCAGGAAAATCATACCTCGGAAAGCTTGAATGGATTAGGCTTTCATATACCCGGCTTATTTGACAAAGTGTTGGATATTAATAAATGTTGGTTACAGGAAGAAATATCAAACCGCATAAGATTCTCCATCAAAAAATTTGCATTAGAAAATAGTTACGCTTTTTTCAATCTGAGAAAACAAGAAGGCTTACTTCGAACCTTGATTATACGCACTTCTACCACTGGTGAACTTATGGTAATTGTCGTTTTCTTTTATAAAGATGAAGAAAAAATCGAAAAATTACTAAAGCATCTTTCAACTGAATTTCCAGAAATAAGTTCACTACTATATATCGTTAACAGCAAAGCGAACGACACAATAACAGACCAAAAAATAATCATTTACAAAGGAATCGACCATATTTTTGAGCAAATGGAAGGATTGCGGTTTAAAATCGGACCAAAATCTTTTTACCAAACAAATTCGCTACAAGCCCACGAACTATACAAAATAACTCGCAATTTCGCTCAATTAACAGGAAACGAGTTGGTATATGACCTATATACCGGAACAGGAACTATTGCTAATTTCGTAGCATCAAAAGTCAAACAAGTAATTGGGATTGAATATGTACCCGAAGCTATCGAAGATGCCAAAATAAATTCTGAATTAAATGGTATAGGAAATACCCATTTCTATGCAGGCGATATGAAAGATATTCTGACTTCGGATTTTATCGAAAAACACGGCAAACCGGATGTTATTATAACCGATCCGCCTCGTGCCGGCATGCACGGCGATGTGATAAACGCTATACTGTACGCAGCACCCAAACGAGTAGTATATGTAAGTTGTAATTCGGCAACCCAAGCCCGCGATTTGGCATTAATGGATAAAAAATATCGCGTTGTAGCCGTTCAGCCCGTAGATATGTTTCCACACACACATCATGTAGAAAATGTAGTTCTGTTAGAGCAACGCATTTAAAGAAGCTATAATATTTTCTACCTGAGGAATAATCAACTTATTATCACTATTATCAATGATATAATCTGCTTTGAGTAATAATTCTTTCTCGGAGAGCTGGTTTTGCATGCGTGCTCTTATTTGTTCAAGGGTCATCCCTCCCCTATTAATAACTCTACTAATACGCTCCGATTCACTGGCTGTAACCACTATTATTTTATCTATCTTATCAGCTAATATACTCTCTAACAAAATAGCCGATTCTATAAAAACAAAGGGAGAAGATTGTATTTGAACCCATTCATTAAAAGCCTGAAATACGGCTGGATGGATAATATTATTAGCAATTAGTAATAGAGAAGGGTCATTAAAAATTATAGAAGCAAACCGGACTCTATCCAATTCTCCCGAAGCTGTATAAATAGCAGAAGAAAAATGTTCAATTAAAGCTTTTTTTACTTCAATGTCAGTATTACAAATATATTTTCCTGAGATATCGGCATTAAAGACAGGGTAACCCATTGTTTGTAATAGTCTGCAAACAGTTGTTTTACCACTTCCTATACCTCCTGTAATACCTATCTTCATTATGGATTATTTAACACTTTCAAAGATGTATTCTACTACATCCGGTGATAAGCGTATATTCGAAATCAATGAATCTGTTGTAAAAACTTTCATCACCACATCATTTCCATTATTCTTAACTAAATCATTGTAATCAAGATAAACAGTAATATCTTTTTCTCCTACATTATTAAAATGACTTAATCCCACAAAAAATGTTGCATTTACCGACACTGGAAAAGTACGCAATTTTATTTGTTGGGGGAAGTTTTTCCCAACCACCGGAATACTGATTGTTTTTTCGGTAAACTGTTCGACAGGTATAGTTACCTCTACTTGATTAAAAGCTGCAACTATGTTTTTTATTAATCGCAACTTAGCTTTTATGGTCTGTGTTTCCGAGAGATTGTGTAAAACGATCGGTTCCGTATAAATAGCAGAAATAGAATCTAATACAGATTTTGCACCAAATACTTCAATAAAAGAAGGCTTAATAATAATATCACTCTTCAAAGTATATTGCTGCGCAAAATTAAGTTTTTTATTTAACCGAATGGGAAGCTTTTTTGATGCAAGCTTTTCATATTTAGCCTCAATAGCTTGAGGTACGAAAAAAACGATAACCGCATCAGGATCATAGCAATTTAGAATGCTATCTTTCAATTCTTTAGTTGTAATAACAAATGTGTCTTTTTCTTTTAAGAACCTGTTTTTCAAACTAATACTTATCGAATCATCCGAGTTTCTCATCCTACTTTTCAACAAATTGAAGCCGGTGTCTTTTATTCGAACTGTTATTGTTGTCGGAAGGGGTTTTGTAAAAGCATAATCTTGGGGGATATCAGTATATTTTACAAATATCACCAACTCTCTCTCATACGATTTGCTCAAAGACTGAAGAAAAAATAAAAAAGTCGCTATAATTACAAAAACAAGAAAGATTAGAACATCTTTCGAAAAAGGCGTTCTAATCCTTATATTTTGAATTTTTAGCGGTTTCATATACAGCAAATCAAATATAAGATACCGTTTTTGCCATGATCGGCAAAATTATTTTGATTGTGCGTCTGTCAAAGAAGCAAATACAGATGATTTCTCTACTTTAACTCGAATATTTTCGGCTATTTCGACAATAAAATAAGTATCTTTTACTTCTTTCACCTTACCATGAATACCTCCGGAAGTAACTACATTAGTACCCGGCTGTATTGATTCCTGAAATTTTCTAATTTCTTTCTGGCGTTTTTGTTGCGGGCGTATCATAAAGAAATAAAATACTACCACCATTAATACGATAAGTATGATGTTTCCGTAACCCATACCACCTTCCGAAGCTCCTTGAGCTGCTTGTAACAAAGTTAAGTTCATAGTTTTATAAATTATTAATTTTCTTTAAATATTTATTTTTTCCTGAATAGTCTGTCGTGGATTTTCTTTTGTACAGGATTTATTTGTACAGGATTTGATGAGCGAATGGTATTCCCATCGATGGTAAATTCTCCAATAATTATATACTGATCTGGGTCATCATAACTACCTAGGTAATCTTTGTCAAATTGTCCTACTTGTTTAGTAGAAATAGTAATTGGCTTTCCATTATAGTTGACTGTAACCGAATATTTTGCCCCTGGGTTTATATTACATTTAGAGTATAAATCAACAGCAATAGTATATGTTCCCGGTTTTATATTTGTCTGATAAGTAATATTTTCATTGTTCACCCCATCAATAAAACAAGCTGCATTAGAATCTAAGTCTAACTCTCCATACACTTTAATATTATTGTTTTTGATGTATTTTTCCCATTCTTCATCCTCATCAACAGTAACAGGAATTTCCATCTTATACTGATAAATTAATTCCCAATCACCTTGATTTAAATAGCTTAAGCCTGTAGTACTGTTATTAGTATATTTTTTTATCAAAAAACAATAAAAGTTAAATTCTATTTGATTAGCATCACCATCAAAAGAGAAAGGATTAGCATATGAGATTTCTGTTCCATCAGGTTCAAATAAATGCAAGTCAACATCATCTTTCTGATCCCAAGAAAGGCTAACTTGAAGCTTACCTGTACCGACTTCGATAACAGAAACTTCTTCTGAAGTCACTGCTTTTGTAGTATTTCCTGATACTGTTACACCTGATATGTAAATTTTAAAGTTTAATTTTTCTAACTCCTGACATAATAACAATAATAATTGGTAATCATATCCGGATAAAGTCTGTGTTGGTGTAACACTGCATCTAAAATAGCCTGTTTCTCCCGGTATTCCGACATACACAGTTGTCATTTGTTCTGCAGAAGAAAAAGTTATAAGTGAAGATCCCCCGTTGATAGCCGATTTATTTACATTCAAATTAGTAATAACATCTATAGCTCCTTGAGGTAATGCCTCTTCAACATAAGCGGCATTTTCTACTGTAAATATTTTATTAACACCGGATGAAGAATCATCGTCATCCTTATTACAAGAAGAAATAAATAATACACTTCCAAATGTAATTGCGATTAAAAGAAAATGTTTAATTGTTTTCATAGACTAATTCTTTATGGTTTTTACTTTAATTATTTTTTTTTCTTTCGTTAAATGATCAACGATATTATCCAATACACCATTGACAAAATTACCACTTCTATCGGTGCTATATTGTTTAGCTATCTCAATATATTCATTCAAAGTTACGCTTACCGGTATTGTCGGAAAATTAAGCAACTCGCAAATAGCCAACTGCATAATAACCACATCCATAAAAGCAATTCTATCTAAATCCCAATTCTTTGTAAACTCATCTATTAAGGCTTTATACTCTGTTTGGTTTATAATTGTTTTAGTAAACAAGTCAGCAGCAAATTTTTTATCCTCTTCATCTTTGAACATGGGCAATAATTGCTGCGAACCCAACTCTTGAAGATCAAATTTCTTTATCGTTTTTATAGCAAAACTAAGAACAATATCCAAATCATCGTTCCAATAAACAGATTTTTCTTCTAAAGCATTCACAAAGTCTTCACTTTCAAGGACACAGCGTTTAAGAATCTTAACCCATAAATCCCTGTCTTCTAAATAAGAAGAAAACGGTTTTTCCATGTAGTCAATATAAAAATCCGAAGCGACAATTATCTCATAAATATCTTTTAAAACTTCCGGTGTGTTAGTCCATGATAATTTATGTTCAGTCACATAATCGTTCAATACTTTATTTTTAGACCAATTTGCAGCAAAAACATTATCAATAAAGCGTGTATTCGGATTACGCTCTTCATCTGTCGGACGCAATTTGTTCTTGGCAGCTTCTATGCGTTGCTCTGCATAAAAAGTCACATCCTTAACCAACAATAATACTAGATGATACAAATGGTAGGTTTGCTCCAAGCTGTGAAATAGTTCTTTTTCAGCAACGGATACAGATTTTGAAGGGTTTTGCTGGTAAGCATATAACAGCTGAACTATTTTGATACGCAATAAAATTCGATTGATCATCTTCTATTTCAGGGAGCTTTTTGATATATAAAGAGCATAAAAGCATTACAAAAACGCACATTCCACGCTGCATGCAAAGATATTATATATTTTTTCATTTCAAAAATATATTTCTTTTTGTTTTATAAAAAAAATTTCAGACCTTTGGGAAGTTTTGGTTCAATCCTTAAAATCTTTAAAGTAAAAACTTAATTATGGAAGAAAACAAATCCTTTCAGCGAGTTGAAAACAAAGAGCAAGACATTATTTTTTCCAAATCGATTAAAGCCGGTAAACGAATCTACTATTTAGATGTGAAACGGAATCGAAAAAATGACATGTTTATCGCCATTACCGAAAGCAAAAAAATTGTTTCCGGATTTGATGAAAATGCACAAGTTTCTTTTGAAAAACACAAAATTTTCTTGTACAAAGAAGATTTTGAAAAATTTATCGACGGGTTAAAAGAAGTAATTAATTTTATCCGCGCAGATCAAAATAATGGTTTTGATAAAGACTCAAATATTTCTTCGAACTTTGAAAATATCGAAACAAAAAATTCTTTTGTAATTGACGATTTAGAAGACTAATATCTCAATGTCCTATTAAAAACAATAATCTTTTTAATAAGTTATTGTTTTCAACTTGCAATTGTATTTCATTTGCTTATAATTGTTTTCCAAAAAATTATCTTTTTAAGCACTTTACAGCCACCCAATTATTTTTTTCTTTAAAAAAAATCAAATTCAACCCTACCTCGTTGGCTTTTTTTTCGATAACGGGAATATCCTCTTTATAGAATCCACTCATGTAAAGTTCTCCGTCTGTAGGCAAACATGCTACATAAGCAGCCATATCATTCAATAAAATATTACGGTTTATATTTGCAAAGACAACATCAAAATGTAATCCAGAAAGCAATTCGGCTCCACCCTGCCGTATTTTTATTTGTTCAAATCCATTCAATTTTATATTATCCAACGAATTTTCATAAGCCCACTCGTCAATATCTATACCAACTACCGGATTAGCGCCTTTCATAGCTGCCAATATTGCTAAAACAGCTGTTCCGCAACCCACATCCAAAAAAGATTTTCCCTTCAAATCTATTTTAAGTATCATAGAGATCATTAAACCGGTCGTCTCGTGATGACCTGTTCCAAACGACATACGGGGATCGATCAAAATATCATACTTTACTTTAGGAACAGACTGATGAAAAGAACTACGCACTACACACTCATTCGAAATAACAATCGGCTTAAAGTAATTTTTCTCCCACTCTTCATTCCAATTTTGAGATTTTATCCGTTGGGTTTTATAATTTATTACCACTTGTAGTGGAAATTTTTCAACAATCGATTGCAATTGTTTTTTATCAAAAAAATTAACCGGACAATAAGCCGACAAGCCCGTTTCTGAAGGAACAAAGCTTTCAAAGCCAATAGTAGCTAACTCGCCCGAAAGCATATCTTGAATAAATTCTTCGTTCGGTTCTAATCCAAATAACACTTCTATATAATCCATATGTTTTATTTTTTAGAGAATTTTCTATACCTTTGTTATTACAAAAGTAATAGCAGCATCTTTAAAACCAAACTATTTGGCATAAGATTTGTATTAATCCTCTTGTTTTCAAAAACAAAAACAAAATATTATGAAACGAATATTTTTCATTCTATCGGTTATCTTTTTGTTCCAACTAAACGGATTCGGACAAAAATATGTAGATGATATCTATTATTCGCCTAAAGATGACACACCTACCAAAGCAGAACCAACCACCGGTTCTAAAAATAACGATAGTTATCAATCCGAACGGAAATACGGGACAAAAGGTACGGACACCATTTATTATACCCGCACTCAAAGGGATGATGATGGTAATCTGACAGGTTACTCCGAAGGTTATTACTTAGGAAATGACACTGAAAGCAATTCTGATTACGAATACTCTACTCGTATTCGACGATTTCATAATCCGACAATTATAATTGACGATCCATATTACGATTGTTGTGGATACTACCCTTACTATAATAATTGTTGGGGTTGTCCCGGATGGTCTGTATCTGTAGGCTTCGGTTGGGGCTGGGGTTGGGGATATTATGCTTATAATCCTTGGTATTGGGGTGGATACTACCCTTACTATTATCCGTATTATTATTCTTATTACCCATACTATCCGCATTATTACAAACCGGTAAAATACACTCATACCGAAAACAGCCGTAGAAATACTTACTACAATAGTAGCAACAGATATGGCAGAACTTCATATCCTACTCGCGAAGGGAACATTACAAGCAGAAGTTACGATAACAACAACAGCCGGGGTGCAAACTCGCGGGATGCATACAACAATTCCGAAACCAGAGGAAGCAGGGGACAACAGGACAACAGTTCTCGCACAAACAATTCAACTCGCGGCAGCCGCAGTTCCGATTCCTATAACAATGCTCCTTCTACACGCTCGTATGATGGTGGTAGCCGCAGCAGTGGAGGCTCATACAACAGAGGTTCTTATGACGGAGGTTCTCGCAGTAGCGGCGGAAGTTTTAATAATGGAGGAGGAAGTTACAGTGGCGGGTCTAGAGGCGGTGGCAGAAGATAAAGCCTAGAACAAAGAATTTTTAATAAAAACTTGATTATAAATATTCAGCAAGATGAAGAAAAAAATAATTTCAGCTTTATTGATCGGATTTAGTAGTTTGAACATTATGGCTCAAAGCGAATATGACGCATTGAAGTATTCACAGTCAGATATTATCGGGACAGCTCGTTATATGAGTATGGGTGGAGCATTCGGAGCATTAGGCGGCGACGGTTCTGCCATACATCTGAATCCTGCCGGGTTAGGTATTTACCGAAGCTCTGAAATATCGCTTACAACAGGACTTATTGTGAACAATGTGAACTCTTCTTGGAATGGCTTTAGCTCGGACGACAGACGCTATAAAATACCATTTAACAATTTTACTTTTGTACTTAACTTCGACCGTTCGGCTTATAAAAAGAAAGGGCTTATCAATTCCAGCTTTGCCATTACTTACAACAAGCTGAAAGATTTTAACCGCTATGGCTATTTTGCAGGCAAAAATCTAAATAGTTCCATGACCGATTATTTAGCCGCGTTTACAAACGGCATTAACGAAGCTGATCTACAATATGTTAATAATCAATCCGACTATTACGAGCCGTTTGATAATCCTAATATTCCATGGCTATCTATTATGGCTTATGAAACTTACCTGATAAATCCACTTGCCGGTAATCAATGGGAGTCCGCTTTAAATAGCGGAGAAACGGTTAATCCTACCTACTCTATCAGCGAAAAAGGGTTAATCGGAGAATGGGGTTTCTCTTACGGAGCAAATATCAGTAATTTGGTTTACCTGGGAGCAACCTTAGGAGTGAAAGACATAAGTTACAGCCGCTCTACAGAATATAAAGAAGATTTTGCCGATGGTGGAGGCATGAAGCTCAATAACTATTTTGACACGGAAGGAAGCGGTATTAATTTAAAAATCGGAGCAATAGTTCAGCCTACCGACTTCCTACGCTTGGGGGCAGCAATACAAACTCCGACTTTTTACGATATGACGGATACATACTCTTCCGATATGTCTTCCGAAATGTCAAACGGGCATAACTATGTAGAAGCTCCTTATGCCAAAAGTTATTACGATTTGCAAGACCCATTCCGCTATAATCTAAGTGCTGCCTTTATTTTCAGCAAAAAAGGATTAATAAGTCTTGATTTCGGACAAAGCAATTACACTTCTATGAAATTAAGAGAAGATGACGGACGAAGCAATACTTTCTTCTTCGAGAACAACAAAATCAGTAATTCACTTAAAAACTCAAGCACATTCCGTATAGGAACAGAATACAAAGTAACCGACGAATTGGCACTTAGAGCCGGATATGCATTAGAAACCGCCAGCTGTAAAAGTAGTGGAGCACTTGAGTTACCTCTGAACACAACTCGTACCGATCCTGAATTTTTCTTAAACAGCTACACAGCAAATTATTACTCTGCCGGTATCGGTTACCGTGAAAAATTTTGGTTTGTTGATTTTGCCTATCAACTAAAACAATACAAACAAGATTTCTATGCTTATGACGATGTAATGGGAGGAATGCCTTATACACCTGCCAAAATTGAAAATTTTGTCAATAGCTTTATTCTTACTTTAGGATTCAAATTTTAAAAACAATTAAAAAAGGTTGAGATTTTAAAATCTCAACCTTTTTTAATTTCCCTTATCCTTACTAATTTATATTTGGTGATAAATAGGTCTTTTTTCATTTTCGGGTGTATTGCTGCCACTGCTGGACACTCAGATATAACCTACGCTCATGCCTTTTTTAAAAAAGCAGTAACTCTTCGGGAAAAATTATTCAACAATATTTTGTAAATCCGGTTCTTCCTGTAAGTTGATTGGTTTCTTTTCCTTATCGTAAAACTTATATTGAAGAAAACCTAAATTTTGAGAAGCAACTATTTTACATCCAAAACCATATTTAAATTTCCATCGCCAACACAAAGAGAAAAAGCCTTTTTTTATAAATGATTCTACATAAGGATGTACATGTAATGTAAAATTCTTTATTTTCAAATCATTTACTAAAATATCTATTTTATTTTCTAATTGATCGGTAAACAATATAGACGGCATCGTACGCCCCGTACCCAAACAGGTAGGACAAGTTTCTTCTATATCCACAGACATAGCCGGCCGGACACGCTGGCGAGTAATCTGCATTACACCGAATTTACTCAAAGGAAGAATATTGTGACGAGCACGATCGGTTGTCATTAAATCACGCATATGCTCATAAAGCATCTGACGATTTTCACCTTCGTGCATATCGATAAAATCAATTACAATGATACCACCCATATCACGCAAACGAAGCTGGCGAGCTACTTCTGTGGCTGCAGCCATATTCACTTCCAATGCATTGACCTCCTGTCCTTTTACTTTTGAACGATTTCCGCTATTTACATCTATAACATGCATTGCTTCGGTATGTTCTATCACCAAATATGCACCGTTTTTAATAGATACAATGCGACCGAATGAAGATTTTATTTGCTTGGTTATGGCAAAATGGTCGAAAATAGGAATTTCGTCATTGTATAATTTTACAATTCCTTTTTTAGAAAGGTCTATCAACTCTACATAATTACGGATTTCCGTAAAAATAGTTTTATCATTTACAAAAATATGCTGAAAATCAGAATTGAAAATATCTCGAATAAATCCGATAGTACGCCCCATTTCCTCGCAAATAAGCCCTATGCCCTTAGATTGTTGAACTTTAGCTACAGCCTCCTCCCAACGATTTACCAGCACTTTAAGCTCGTTATCCAGCTCGGCGACACGCTTATCTTCGGCAACAGTGCGTATAATTACACCGTATCCTTTCGGTTTTATGCTTTGCACCAACTGCCGCAAGCGTGCACGCTCTTCATTCGATTTTATTTTTTGAGAAACAGAAACTTTATCTGAGAAAGGAACAAGCACCAAAAACCGACCGGCAATGGATATTTCGGAAGTTAATCTCGGACCTTTGGTCGAGATCGGTTCTTTGATGATCTGAACCAATATTTCTTGTCCAGAGGTAATCACCCCCGATATCGTCCCGTTCTTATCAATTTCGGGCAAGAGCTGTGCTTTTGCCATCGGGAAGGGTTTTTTCCTATCGGCTAAAAGTTGTTTGAGGTATTGCTGAAATGTATTGAACTGAGAACCTAAATCAAGATAATGCAAAAAAGCATCTTTTCCATAGCCAATATCTACAAAAACCGCATTTAGCCCGGGCATAATTTTTTTTACGCGAGCCAAATAGATATTGCCTACCGAAAAAGTATCGGACAGTCGCTCTTCCCTGTGCAATTCGACAAGGTTTTGATCTTCGAGCAGCGCTATAGAGATATTTGATTGCTGCGCATCTATTATTAATTCGCTATTCACGATAATTATGCTTTTAAGTAAAAAAAAACAAACTTAAAATTAGTTACTTTAAGTTTGTCTTATTTCTATCAACAAAGGTCTTTCAAAAGTGGACAGACCTTATACAAAAGTTGCCTGAAGTAACTTTCTCAGACAAGAAAAAAATCCAAAATTTTATTTCTTCTTCTTATGTCTGTTTTTTCTTAGGCGTTTTTTGCGTTTGTGTGTTGACATTTTATGTCTTTTTCTTTTCTTTCCACTTGGCATAGTAGTAGATTTTATGATTATTACTTAATAAATTCTTATTTTTTTACAGCCGAAACAAAAGTTTTTGCAGGTTTGAACGACGGAATATTATGCGCAGGAATAATAATGCTTGTATTTTTAGAAATGTTGCGTGCAACTTTTTGTGCTCTTGTTTTTACAATAAAGCTACCAAAGCCTCGCAAATAAACATTTTCTCCCTTACTCAAAGAACCTTTTACATTTTCCATAAATGATTCGACTGTTTTTAAAACGGTAAGCTTATCAATACCGGTTTCTTTTGAAATTTCATTAACGATGTCTGCTTTTGTCATGTCTTTAAATTTTATTTGTTTATAAAACCATCTTCTTTTTTTGGGACTGCAAATATAGGGCTTTTAATTCTCTCTCACAAAATTATTACACATATTTTTCATTTTTTTGATACCTTTGTAAAGAAAGAAATCCTGTTTTTAAGGAAAATTATGATATTATCTAACAAGCTTTTAAAGAATTTCAGTCCTTCTATTATAAAATGGTATCATGCCAATCGGCGTGAACTTCCATGGCGAGATACCAACGATGCATACCTGATATGGTTATCTGAAATTATATTACAGCAAACACGCGTTGCACAAGGATTAAGCTATTTTTTGCGTTTTAAAGAACGCTATCCGACGATTGTATCATTAGCCAAGGCAAACGAGCAAGAGATCCTTAAGCTTTGGCAAGGGCTCGGTTATTACAGCCGGGCACGCAACTTGCATAAAACTGCGCAAATCATCACCGAAAAATATAATGGTATTTTCCCTTCCGATTATAATGCAATCATTTCGTTAAAAGGAATCGGAGAATATACTGCCGCTGCTATTGCTTCTTTTGCTTATAATCAGCCTTATGCTGTTGTGGATGGAAATGTATTCAGAGTTCTTGCGCGCATCTTCGGTATAGATTTGGCTATTAACTCCACCGAAGGGAAAAAATGTTTCTTTCAATTAGCAAATCAATTACTGGACAAAAAAAGATCATTGCTTCACAATCAAGCCATTATGGAGTTTGGAGCGCTTCAATGCACTCCATTACAACCGGATTGTAATAACTGTATTTTCATAAAAGAATGTGTTGCTTTTTTGACAAATGATATAAACAAATTTCCTGTTAAAGAAGCCAAAATCAAACAACGAGAACGATTTTTTAATTATTTTTTTATCAAAAACAAGGAATATACTTACTTGCAAAAACGCACCCAAAAAGATATTTGGCAAAATTTGTACGAATTTCCATTATGGGAAACCGACTACAACCTAACTATCGAAGATCTAATCTTGCAGCAAAACAAAATACCGACTTTAAAAAACATCCTGCTCAAATTTTCTATCAACAACTTTAAAATAAAACATGTACTTAGTCATCAAATTATCCATGCTAATTTTTATATTTTGGAAACCGAGCAAGAAAACGAATATTTGAAGAAATGCCAAAAAACATCTTTAAATAGTTTATCAGAATATCCCGTTTCAAGGCTTATTGAACTATTTATAGAAAATCATTTTAATACTATACCTTAAAAAATATAATGTTCAAAAAAAAAAATCAGATTTTTTGCGATATTAAAAATATCTGTTATTTTTACCAATCAATTAAAATTTTAAATACAGTAACACTATGTCATTAAACAAAGTTATACTAATAGGAAATGTGGGAAGAGATCCTGAAGTTAAGTATTTTGAGAGCGGAAATGCAATTGCCAATTTTACTTTAGCTACTAACGAGCGTGGCTATACACTCCCGAACGGGACGCAAGTGCCGGAGCGTACGGATTGGCACAATGTGGTGGTGCGTGGCGAACGAATCCAATTCGTAGAAAAACATATAAAAAAAGGTTCTTCCCTATTAGTGGAAGGAAAAATCAGATATCGTGAATATGAAAAAGACGGTATTCGCCGTTTCGTTACGGAAATACTTGCCGATAGAATTGAGTTTTACAGCACTCCTCGCCGTCAGGATAATGAAGTAGGCAATGTAACTACTGCAACAACTCCACCAAACACAACTCAAGCGAGCACAACACCTCCTGTATTTGAAGGTCCGGTTGAAAACCCGGTAGATGATTTACCTTTCTAAGCCGATAAGTTTTAATAAAAATAATTACTTTTGCAAGGACGGAACAAATCCGTCCTTGTTTTGTTTCACTAAAACACATTGCTGTGGACTCATTACCCGAACTGTTTAACGGATTTTCTATTTCAGCTATTACCTTTCTACTAATCACTGTTTTATTGCTTTTTGTTTCGACATTCTCTTCTGCTTCGGAAGTGGCTTTTTTTTCATTGAACCCCAAAGAGCTAAACGAAGAAAAAAGAAATGACAAAGCAGTCTTGAAGTTGCTTTCCAATCCCGAAAAATTATTAGCAACAATATTGATTATCAATAATTTTTCTAATATTGGCACCATTATTTCAGCGACTTATTGCAGTCATTTACTGTTCAACTTTGCCTCGCAAAGCCCTTTGGTGGGATTTTTATTCGATATTATCGTCATCACATTTCTTTTATTGCTTTTCGGCGAGATAATGCCAAAAATTTATTCGATCATCGCCGCAAAAAAAATTGCATTAAAAGGCGCTCACATTCTTTTAGTTTTACAAAAGATATTGAATCCGGTTGCTTCTATCCTGATCAATTCATCAAACCTTATCAACAAAAAATTAATAAAATATAATCACACCAATATTTCTATCGACGAGTTATCTGATGCTTTACAACTCACAGCCAACCAAAAAGATGAAGACAAGGATATTTTGGAAGGAATTGTAAATTTTGGAAATATCACAGCCAATAAAGTAATGACTCCCAGATTACAGATGGTGGATATTAATATAAAAACTCCATTTAAAGAATTACTACAACTGATTATTGATAGCGGCTACTCACGCATTCCGGTATATCAGGGGAACAAAGACAACATCAGGGGTATTTTATATATTAAGGATATTTTACCACACTTGGATAAAGGAGACAAATTCAGGTGGCAATCATTGGTTCGTCCGGCGTACTTCGTTCCCGAAACAAAAAAAATAGATGATTTATTAACTGATTTCCAAAAAAATAAAATACATATTGCTATTGTAGTGGATGAGTTTGGAGGCACATCGGGCATGATAACCATGGAAGATATTTTGGAAGAAATATTGGGTGAAATAAATGATGAATATGATGAAAACGAATCAGAATACCAAATGATTAATGAAAATACTTATTTGGTTGAAGCTCAGATTTCATTAACAGATTTTTTCAGAATAAAAAATATAGACCAAGATATTTTTACCGAAATCTCGGACGATGCAGAAACTTTAGCCGGATTGATTTTAGCCATAAAAGGAGAAATTCCGGCCGAAAAAGAAATTATTACCTATAAAAACTATTCGTTCGAAATTGTTTCGGCAGATAACAGAAAAATTGAAACAGTTAAAGTAACCATTAATGAGAAACGAAGAACAGAGAACGAAAATTTGAAAACTTAGAATATAGAACTATAATATATGCGCATTTTTTTAACAAATATTTGCTTGATGTTTTTTCTGATAGGTTGTTCGGACTATAAACCAAAACCATACGGATATTTCAGAATAGACCTTCCGGAAAATGAATATGTAGAATTTGACAATGTATCGCCTCCATGTGTGTTCGATGTCTCAAAATACGCCAATGTCAGCACGCGTAAAGCTCCGAATCAAAAAGAAGAGTTTGTTGATATTTATTATCCGAATTTCGACGGGAAGATCTACTGTAGCTATATGCCTGTAAAAAATAATTTTTATCAACTGAGTGAAGATAGTCGCTCGTTAGTGTACAAACATACTATTAGGGCTGACGCTATCGAAGAAAAACCTTTTGAGAATCCCGAAGCCAAAGTTTATGGCATTTTGTACGAATTACATGGCAATGCAGCATCTCCAATACAGTTTGTGCTCACCGACAGCATAAAACATTTTTTTAGAGGCTCTGTCTATTTTAATGCCACACCTAATGCCGATTCTATCGCTCCGGTTTCCGCTTTTGTAGAAAAAGATTTACGCCGTTTAATAGAATCTATCCGTTGGAAATAAAATTATGCTTTTCGATAGTTACATAATAGAAACAGCAAAACTAGGCATTTGGAAAATCAGCGAGAATGTGGATGAATTATGTGCTATGTTAAGCGCTGTCAACGAAAAAAAGTTCTTAGCAATAACAAGCGAAAACCGCCAAAAAGAATGGCTTACAGTGAGAATTCTTTTAAAAACATTATGCGGCGAAGAAAAAACCATTATCTATACAGAATCGGGTAAACCTCTGCTTAAAGATAATTCTTATAATATAAGCATTTCCCACACTAAAGGATTTGTTGCCGTACTACTCGACCCCATCAGACAAGTGGGCATTGATATAGAATATCTTTCCGATAGAGCTTTTAAGCTAAAAGAACGATTTATGAGTAAAAAAGAATTGAGCTCTCTCCTACCCGATAATCCGGTGGACAAGTCGCTTATTTATTGGTCGGCAAAAGAAACCTTGATAAAATTACTTGATAAAAAAGATGTTATTCTATCGGAGGACTTACTTGTGGAACCGTTTATATTAGACAACAAAGGAATTCTCATCGGGAAAGCTTCATCGACAGAAGAAAGTTTCAGCATAAATTATAAATTTACCAACTCATTCGTACTTACTTGGTGTATTAAATGACTGTATTTGAGAACATAAAAAAAACTGTAATTAAAGGCAAGGTCTTCGAAAACTACTTTTACATGACTTCGCTCCAGATTTTTAGTTCTCTTATCGGCATCTTTATCTATCCATACCTGATACGCACATTAGGAAAAGAAAGTTATGGTCTTTATGCATTTGCTTTTTCTATCACTACATTCTTTATCATTTTTATTGCATTCGGATTCAATTTTCCGTCCATGAGGCGTATTCTAGAGTGTAAAGATGATTTAGCTTCCAAAAGCGAAATCGTATCAAGCGTGTTCACAGCCAAATGTTATCTGACTTTGCTGGCTACAATTATTTTCGGCTCGTTAGTTATTTTCATCCCGATTCTTCGCGAAAATTGGCTGGTGTTTTTCCTTTGCTACGGACAAGTGCTAACCCAATTATTTTTCCCAAGCTGGTATTTTCAGGCGGTGCAAAAAATGAAAATCGTTACTTATATACAGCTTGCTTTTCGCTTACTGACCATTCCTTTTATCTTACTATTCGTAAAAACGACAGACCAAACATGGTTGTATGCCCTTATCGTTCTGATTTCTGTTTTATTGGGTGCAATGACCGCCGCTTATATACTCCGCTACAGCGAACAAATCAAGCTGCGCCTTGTTCCTTTTCGATTGGTAAAAGAATACTGTAAAGAATCACTACCTTTTTTCTGGTCAAACGCCTTGGGTACTGCCAAACAAGAAACAATAACTATCATTATCGGTTCGTTTATGAGTATGGGGGATGTCGCTTTATACGATTTAGCCAATAAAATAATAGTCATACCGCGAATGTTGACAAATAATATAAATGCTGCTATTTTTCCTAAAGCCATAGAAAATCTTCAAATTGAAAAAATAAAAAAGATATTCCGCTACGAGCGAATTATCAGCTTATTTGTAATGGCAATTGTCATTCTTTTCGGCTATTGGGCAATATTACTTTTAGGCGGTAAAAGCATGATAGCCTCTTATCCAATGGCTGTAATACTCAGTACCAGCATTTACACTTGGCTGATTGTTGGTTGCTACATCAGTTATATTTTTGTACCACAAGGCAGATATTATTTTGTAACCAAAAATCAAATTATTGCGTTATGTTCGTTTCTTTTCTTCTGCGGTATTGGTTTAATAATTTATAAGAGTATGTTGCTGATTGTATCGGCTTATGCTATTTCGGGCATTTTCGAGCTTATTTATTGCAGATATATTACCAGAAAATACCGCTTACTTTGATACCAAAAGTTTCCATATTAATCCCTGTTTACAATGTGTCGGCTTTTATAGAGCGATGCGCCCACAGCCTGTTTAACCAAACTTTGCAGGAGATTGAATATATTTTTGTGGACGATGCTTCGCCGGACGATAGCATAGCAAAACTACAACAAGTAATAAAACAATATCCACTCGGCGAAGGACAGGTACGAATAATTACACATTCATACAACCGAGGGCTTGCTGCAGCACGAAGCACGGCAATAGAAGCTGCCCGAGGCGAATATATAGGTATTGTAGACAGCGACGATTACATTGAGCCGAATATGATGGAAACAATGTATAATCTGGCAAAAAAGGAAGATGCAGATATGGTAGTTTCGGATATAGTTTATGAATATCCCAATCAATCTGTTTGCCAAAAAGATTTTGTATTTGAAGACAAAGAAGAACGCATCTATCAACTACTCATAACACAGAAATCGGAAGGATTTTTATGGAATAAATTAACCCGAAGCAATTTGTTAAAAACAAAGAAAAACATATCGCCTGAGAAGTTAAATCATCGTGAAGATTTATTCACATTGATCCATCTGTATTATGCAGCAAATAAAATAGTAAAGCTCAACCAAGCCTTATACCATTATGTGCTGTCAAATCCTAATTCTATGACTAAAACTCGCACTCAAATGCATTTTGAAAATGCTATCCTTTTTTGGGATTTGACCGATAGCTTTCTGAAAAATATCGGTTTTTTCGAAAAGTATAATGACGAGATAGAATTAGCCAAAGTGCAAAACAAATGTGCCATTATGTGCAATACCCGCTCATATAGTTTACGCAAAAAATACGCAAATATATTAAGCAACAATGAATTAAAATATCTTTCACATTTTAAACTTGGCGAAAAATGGATGTTACTTTGCATTCATTATCAATGCTTTACTTTAGCTCATATATATCATAAGATTTCGT
Source organism: uncultured Paludibacter sp. (assembly GCA_964546015.1). Classification (GTDB taxonomy): domain Bacteria; phylum Bacteroidota; class Bacteroidia; order Bacteroidales; family Paludibacteraceae; genus JAFGVL01. The sequence continues at coordinate 174,739 of CAZJHO010000002.1, read as the reverse complement.
GGTTCAAAAATAGAATACTGCCAAATTTTATATCAAAACTCACAAAAAATGCAGAGCAATAGAACTAGTTTGCTATAATTTCATTTTATAAAATTCTTCATATCCTTTCTTTTGTAATAAATCGTACATTTGTTTCGATTATTAATCTTTTAAATCCAAGAAAATGAACTCACTATCTACTTTTTTCACCGATTATTTCAGCGAAATTAATTGGTTGCTTTTATTGGTATCCGTTATAATCGTTTTTTTCGTGGGGGCTTTCTGGTACAGCTTCCTGTTCCCTAAATCGTGGGCGCGCGTATTTAAGGTGGATATACAAAATAAACCATCTTTAGGAAATATGGTCGTTACCATGTTTGCACAATTAGTTGCCGCAGCTTTATTCGGCTTATTTATTTTTGTTACGGTAAAGATTTCTATATGGTTAGCTATTCTCGGAGTCATTGCCTTTGCGGGATGGGATAAAGCCACGCTGAAATTCCGCTTTGCCAAATGGAGCGAATATTTTACGGCAGCTTTTATTGATGCTACTTATTTTGCCATTGCAGGCACTATTTTTATTATCTTTGGATTAATGTAGAAATAAGCAACAAACCACTCAAATAAGAGTGGTTTATGCTTTATCTTCGTAAATTGAAATGTCCGATTTTATCTTTCAAATTGGTACCTTTAAATACGATTCGATACCAATAATCGTCTGAAATAACCGGCTTCCCGCCATACATACCATCCCAGCCGTAAAAATCGTTCTCCCAACGGCGGAGCAATTTTCCATAGCGGTCGTAAATCTCGATAAGATGCTCAAAACAATCAATATTTTCTATCAACCAAATATCGCGAATACCATCATTATTGGGTGAGAAAAATTTGTCGGGAATTACATGGTCGCAATCGCCCGTTTCGGCTTGCTTAATAATATATACTATTGTACTATCACAGCCTGACCGGGCTATATACAAATGTTCTACCACTCCGGGTGTGTTGTATATCTGCCCTTCGATTTCTACTGTTTTTCCTTTACGAATAGTGATTTCTATCTCTTGACGATATGCTTTATTCACATATAAGTTGAGTACTACTGTACTGTCGCATCCTTCTATTGTGTATAATTCTTGTCGATAAATATGCCTGCCTGCTTCATTTTGCGTAGGGAGATTGAACCCATTATAAATATATGGTTGATATTGACAGACAACATCGTTAAAAACGGTAGTTTGATCAGTACATTCACCATACCGTACCTGCAAATTGAGCGTAACAATACTATCACAACCGGCTGTTGTGGTTAAACTAAGAGTTTCTACAAAATCACCTATTACAGTTTGGGCAGGCAAGTTAAATCCATTCTCAGTATATGGTTGCCTGTAATAAACGGTGTCGTATAAAGTAGTTTGTTTTATCGGATTTACAATTAGTGTGAGGATAACAATACTATCGCAACCCCCGGCAGCCACAAGCGTATCGCGATACACACCCGGCATAGTTATATTTTGACTCTTAAAGAAAAAACTACTACCCTGGCATATTTGTTCCGTAAAAGGGTGCTCTATCTGATCGGTAACTCTTAGGTTAAGCGTAACCGTACTATCGCAACCATTTTTGGAAGTCAGATTTTGTATTCGTTGCAATACCGTACCTGCAGTTTGTGGAGATATATTGAAATTATATTTTGTATATGGTTTATTAGGACAAACCTGATCACTTATCACATTGTCATACACAGGATTTACCTGTAAATTAAGTACCACAACACTATCACATCCATGCTTCGAAATCAGATTACGGATATACGGCTGTAAACCGGCTGTTACTTGTGTCGACAAATTAAATCCGTGATTATTATATGTTTCTCCTTGACATACAGTATCGACAAACAGAGTTTCATATACCGGACGCACATGTAATTTTACAGTTATCACACTATCGCAACCGGTAACTGTAGAATAATGATATATTTTAGTATAATCACCCTCCTGATATGGAGTAATATTAAAACCATGTTCGGTATAACTGCTTCCTAAGCATATGGTATCTACTATTGTTTCGGTGTACGATAGGTTCACTGTCAAATTTAATGTAAGCAATGTAGAGCATCCATCTTGAGTTACAGTACGGGTATAAGTGCCTGTTTGCGTTTCACTGAAACCATACTTGGTATAAATTTCGCCTTCGCAAATGGTATCATTTAATATTTGCCCTGCAGCATCATTTACTATAATTGTTTTTTCGGCAGTAGCTATACAACCGGCACTACTTGTAACCGTAGCTTTATAAGCAAATGTTTCTGTAGGAATTACTCTTATAAAAGGGTCTGTATCTCCTGTATTCCAAAGGTAAGTTAGTGTAGAGTCATAAGTTATTTGATTGTTAGAGAAATCTTTGATAGCGCGCACAGCATAACTCGGATAATCTTTTTGCGTATAAGATAAAAATCCGATATTTGTCATATAAATAGCATTATAAGAATCGAATTCGGCACTTATCCAAAAGTTTCTATCAATAGCTGTCCCTCCATTAGCAAGAAGATAAGGCTCTAATATACCCGACATACCAAATAAGATATTTGCCTGCCCCGGAGCAGGTATATACCATCCGTTGGCAAAATCTACATAGCTGGCGGCATAACCGGTAGCAGAGCCTTGAAATTTAAGAATCTCTTTTGTTGTCGTATAACCATCATCATACATTGATTGATACTGGTTTATATCAGGAAGAGCAGGAATATTTACCAAATCGCCCCATGCACAAGCCGTGTTAGCTGCAGTAAGCGCTACCATACCTCCCCCGCTTCCATCCGGATGCAGGTAGAACACAATACCCTTACTTCCATCAGGATTAACGACCAAATCACCAATCTGAGGAAATTGCGCAAAAGATATTGTATTTGCGAACAAGAATAATATGAATGATAAAATCTTTCTCATCTCGAACTAAAAGTTCTTTATCGCCCGAACATAATTATAAACCCATACCGGATTATTATAATAACTTGATGTTGTTTTATCAACTACTCCAACAAGCCCCTCGCGCATAAGAGCCCAAGCATAATAATTAGTTGTACTGTACACTGAACTTGACCAATAATTTCTAGTATTAGATACAAAAACTTCGTCACCACCTATTATTTGCAATGAACCATTTACAATTTCCAACACCGTGAACAAATAACGCAATTGCCCCATGGCAGGCAAATAGAAGCCATTGGAAAAATCTACTGCCCATGCTGCCACAGAAGGGTTAGCAACTATGCTGTTCCGAATGGCTTGCGTATTAGCATATCCATCCAAATCTTTCAGCGCGTCAAACGAGTCGGCTCTATAAGTTAATCCTGCTATAGCTGTATGCCCGGGTGACCATATTTTTGGTGAAATATCCTGCAATGATACCACCCAGCCATGCATACTTGTATTATCCACAAAAAATATAACACCTTCAGCTGTTTTACCCGAAACCATAAAATCTTCCGGCTTTAATATAGAACCATCGCTACACAAAATATCTCCTAACGCAATATCAGGTGCTGGAGCAAAATCTGCCGAAGCATCATTGGCAAGTGCGTGAAGAGTTATCATCTGCGTGGTACACAAAATACTATCGCTTTGAGTAACGATTTCAAGCGTTGGTGTCGGAAAAACGAACAAAGCCAGCGTAGTAACGCTATCGCAACCTTGCGTTGTAAAAGATTTATTTGTAAATGTTGCATAGCCCGATTCGGATAAAATACCAAGGTTAAATCCATTTTTATTATATGTTTCGCCAGCACAAATACTATCTGTCAGAAAATCATTATATGATTTACGAGGTGTTATATGCAATGGCACAGCCGCCGTACCACAACCGTTCTCCCCTATCAAAATAATATCGCCGGGCGTATCGTCTGTAAAATAAATAGTGACCGAAACTGTTTGTCCACCCAATATTATTGCATTTGGAGGTACTTGCCAGTTATAATTAGTAAGCGGATTACTACCTGTAAATGAATAAATTACTTGTTTATTGGTACATGGATTAGCATCGCCCGAAATAACATTAGGCATATTAAAAGTTGTATTGACAGTCAGCTCCAGACATACAATGCTATCACAATCTGATGCTTTCGATTTTAAGAACAATGTATCGCGCAGTATTCCAACTGCCGGATTAAAAATATTAAATCCGTTTTCGATGTAACTTTCACCATAACAAATAGATTTTTTTATCGGATAATATTGTTGAATTACATTAAGCGTAAGTATAACCGTAGCATCCTCCGAACAGGTATTCGGATTTAGAATAGTGTTATAATATACAAAGGTACCCGGTTCTTCTTGCGGTGGTAGGTTAAAATAGTTCTTCGTATATGGTTCACCCTGGCAAATGGTATCGGTTATTTCCAAATCTTGCATAGAATTCATCGTTGACGAAATCAACGCACTTACCATAAACTGACAACCAGTAACAGAAGTTATCAAACAAGTCAGGTTCATATCACCACCGATAGTAGAAACAGTTGTAGTACGCGTATTATCACCATTACTCCACTGGTAAGAAGCAAAACCTTCAGGTGCCTCAACGGTAAAAGTATTTCCAGCACAAGCCGATAATTGTAATTTATTAGAAATACACTTTGCCGTAAAATACGCATAGCCAAAATGTCCCATCAATCGGCAATCGTAAGTAATAAATTGTACCTGCACTTCTTGTCCTACATAGCTAGACATATCCAGTCCAACATTAGTCCAATCGCGCCAACGCACTATAGTTGTCCTGCCATAATAAGCTTGAAACCCCGGAATACCTGCTCCGGCAGACACATCATATTCAGCACAATCTTCAATCAGATTGCCGTTTTTATCCATTATGCGCATCACAAAACGAGGCTGCTCCACATGTAAATGCCCCGGGTCTTCGAATACTACTGCAAATTTTACAAATAGTATCGGATTGTCTTTATCGACAAAAAAATGATAGGTCAACGCTTCGGCTTCTCCCCCGATTTGCTCGTTTCCCAATCGTATTACTTTACTCTCGCCTGGTGGTAAAAGAGCAAGCATATTACCGGTATAAGGGTCTGTCCCTTGTGCAGTAATTTCGGTATGTCTACCAGTAACTACGCCTAAATTTTGAAAAGGAGAAAATGTTGTCCCGGTAAATGCTTCGGTATAAGATGCGTTAATATCGGTAAAATCCGGACAGGAAGGCGAAACAGTATAAGCCTGTGAACCTTGCAGAATAAACAGGCTTGCAAAAAAGATAAATATATATTTCAAGAAAAACTGCTTCATTCACGGAAAATGTATTACAAAGATAAGTTTTTAGATAAGAAATTAGTTTGACAAAGAGCAAAAAATAATTCATATCCGCAATACATCTCAAAAATCCTCGTTTTTAGATAATTATTCATCAAGCATTTTTCCTATCTTTGCGCTTCATAATTTTTTAAATTTAAAGTTTAAACAAAAAACTTTGAACCTGAAATATTGAACTTTGAACACTAAAACCAACTATGTTATTCAAAGCATTCAAATACATTTTCTTATTTGCCACAATTGTTATTTTAGCAGCGTGCTCTGTTGCCGGACAATTAAAAAAAGCAGATAAAAAATACAATATCGGCGAATACTATGCTGCAGCACCTTTATACAAAAGGGTTATGCCCCGTATTCCAAGTAATCAGAAATGGAAACGCGCCGAAATTTCAATGAAAATAGGCAACTGTTACCGCCTGATTAATGAAAATGCCAAAGCTGAAGCTGCTTACGGTGTAGCTATTAAATCGCGTATAGATGATAGTATCTGTTTTCTTTACTACGCCGATGTATTACTTAAAAATGAAAAATATAAAAATGCCCGCGTTTACTATCAACGCTATTTAGAGTTCGATCCTACCAACGATATGGCTCTTAACGGCCTTATTTCCTGCGATAAAGCCCCGGAATGGCGCAAGAATCCAACACCTTATGTAGTAAAAAAAGAAAGCGCTATGAATTCTACAAGAGGCGATTTTTGTCCCGCAGTAGGTAACGACGACGGAAGCTTGGTTTATTTCACTTCGTCAAGAAACAACGCCTCTACAGGAACCAAAAAAAGTGCCATTACAGGTATTCGTAACAATGATATTTTCTCTATCAAGAAAAACCAGTCGGGCAAATGGGAATCGCCCATTCCGATAGACGAAAATGTGAATACTATTTATGACGAAGGCGTTCCGACGATCTCTGCCGATTTCAGAACCATGTACTTCACACGAGCCCGTGCCGTACAAGGAGCCAGCATGGGTGCTGAAATTTATAGTATGCAACATTCCGGCGGCGAATGGACTGCTCCTCAGAAAATAACTATTTTAAAAGATAGTAGCATTACCGTAGCGCACGGTACCATTGCTCCCAATGGCGAAGAATTATTCTTCGTATCCGATATGCCGGGGGGATTTGGAGGTAAAGATATTTGGAAATCAGTAAAGAAAAGCGATGGTGATTGGGATACTCCCATTAATCTCGGTAAAGAAATCAACACTTTCGGCGATGAGATGTTCCCTTCATTCAGAGCAGACGGAACACTTTATTTTTCATCCAACGGACACCCCGGCTTAGGCGGATTGGATATTTACAAAGCCATCCGAACTATTGATAAGGAAACTAAGCAAGAATCGTGGACGGTAGAAAATATGATGACACCAATCAATTCCAGCGGCGACGATTTTGGTATCACATTTATCGGAAAATCAGAAAAAGGTTATTTCTCATCTAACCGAAAAGAAGCTAAAGGATATGACAAGATCTACAGTTTCGAAATTCCTGTATTAGAATTCACTGTAAGTGGAAAAATCCTAGACACAGACGGTACACCACTATCTGATGCCATCGTGCGAATAATCGGCGAAGATGGTACTAATTCTAAAATTCGTGTAAAAAAAGACGGATCGTTCAGTTATAAGCTCAATAAAGATGTGAATTACATTATGCAAGCTTCTTCGCGCGGATTTTTAAATGAAAAAAATTCCGTTTCCACCACCGGGCTTACTGCTACCAAGAAATTTACCGCCGATTTTAATTTACCATCTATAGGTAAACCCGTAAAAGTAGAAAATGTATTTTACGAAACCGGAAAATATATTTTAACTAAAGACTCGGAGAAAGCCTTACGAGGCACTTTGGTTAAAATGCTTAAAGATAACCCGCATACCACTATCGAAATTGGAGCACATACCGATATGGTAGGTTCCGACGAATCGAACAATATACTATCCGAACGCCGTGCCCAAGCGATTATCGATTTCTTAATCAGAGAAGGTATAGACAAGGATAGACTTACTGCAAAAGGATACGGCGAAAGTAAACCTATAGTGGTTGACGAGGCATTGGCAACACAATACGATTTCTTTAAAGAAGGCGATGTACTGAACGAAGAATATGTTTCTGCTTTGCCTAAAAAACAGCAGGAAATTGCCAATCAGATTAATCGTCGAACCGAGTTTACCGTTCTTTCGACAACATATAAAATGTACTAAAAAAAGTTCAAAAATTCAAGGTTTAAAGTTCAATAATTATAGCTCGCTGAATCTTTGAATTATTTGTTATGGATTTTCAACTACAATATACAGACCCGAAATCGAATGCCCGCACAGGACGAATTACAACCGAACATGGCGAGATACTCACCCCTATTTTCATGCCCGTTGGTACTTCCGGAACGGTAAAAACGGTACACCAGCACGAATTGCGCGACGACATCAAAGCGCAAATTATTTTGGGAAATACTTATCATTTGTATCTTCGTCCGGGAATCGAAATTATCGAACAAGCGGGAGGATTACATAAATTTAACGGTTGGAAAGGACCTATTTTGACCGATAGCGGAGGTTTTCAGGTTTTCTCGCTATCCGGTCAACGCAAACTGAAAGAAGAAGGCGCTCATTTCCGTTCGCATATCGACGGTTCGAAACACCTCTTTACACCCGAAAATGTAGTTGATATACAGCGCTCTATCGGTGCCGATATTATGATGGCTTTTGACGAATGCCCCCCAGGTACTTCGGATTATCAATACGCTAAAAAGTCGATGGAACTTACACACCGTTGGCTCGAAAGAGGGATCAAACGCTTTAGAGAAACCGATCCTAAGTATGGTTATTCGCAGGCTTTTTTCCCAATTGTGCAAGGCTGTACTTATCCTGATTTGCGGAGGCAGTCAGCAGAGTTCATTACATCGCAAAATGCTGACGGAAACGCTATCGGCGGACTGGCAGTAGGTGAGCCGGCCGAAAAAATGTATGAAATGATTGAAGTGGTAAACGAAATATTACCAAAAGACAAGCCCCGTTACCTGATGGGCGTAGGTACACCGCAAAATATGCTCGAAACCATTGAGCGTGGTGTGGATATGTTTGATTGTGTGATGCCTACCCGCAACGGACGCAACGGAATGTTATTCACATGGAACGGAACGATGAACATGCGCAATGAGAAATGGAAAAACGACTTCTCTCCCCTTGACGAGAACGGCACTTCGTATGTAGATAAAGTTTATACAAAAGCATATTTGCGCCATCTTTGCGTAACAAGAGAATTTCTCGTTTTGCAAATTGCATCTATACATAATTTGGCTTTTTATATAGATTTAGTTACCAAAGCTCGGGAACATATTATCGCAGGTGATTTCAGTCAATGGAAAGCAAGCGTTATTGAACAATTAGGAAGAAGACTTTAATTAATTGAAAGTTGAAAACTGAAATCTACAATTTTCCACTTTCCATTTTCCACTTTTAACTAAATAATTATGATAAAAAAACTCGACTGGTATATTATCCGTAAATTTTTAGGAGCTTTTATTCTATCAATTATTCTAATCATAAGTATTATTATCGTTTTGGATTTGACAGAGAAAGTGGATAAATTCTATGATAAACATACTCCTCTCAATGCCATTATTTTTGACTATTACCTGAATTTTATCCCGTTTTTCTTCAATATGCTTAGTCCGCTGTTTGTGTTTATTTCGGTAATATTTTTCACATCTAAGTTGGCAGATAATAGCGAAATAATCGCTATGCAATCCAGCGGGATAAGTTACAACAGACTTTTACGCCCGTATCTTATTACAGCAGCTCTTATTGCGATAGCTATTTTTGTATTGGGAAGCTATGTTATTCCTCAATCAAATAAAATACGACTCGAATTCGAAAATAAATATATAAAAACATTCCGTAAAGAAAGCGTTTCCAATATCCAGTTGGAAGTAGAAAAAGGCATAATTCTATATATAGGGCATTTCGAAGCATCAAGAAATATCGGATACGAAGTATCTATGGAAAAATTCAATGGGAAAACCCTTATTTCCCGTATATCTGCGCAGGAATTGCAGTGGGATAGCCTACAAAATAAATGGCGAATGAAAAATTATCTGATTCGAGAATTTAACGGAATACACGAAAGTCTTACCTCCGGAAGCAGCATTGATACGGTCATTAATATTATACCTGCCGATTTTTTTGTCAGCATAAAAGAAAGCCCGCAAATGACTACAAAAGAATTGAGCGAATATATAGACCGCCAACGCACCCGGGGCGTAGGTGCTATCAAGGCTTTCGAAGACGAATATTACAAACGCTTTTCGATGCCTTTCGCTGCATTTATTCTTACCATTATGGGCGTGTCGCTGTCGTCTAAAAAAGTGCGCGGCGGAACCGGTGTTAACCTTGGTTTAGGCTTATTGCTCAGTGCCCTGTATGTACTATTCTCGACCTTTACATCGTCATTCTCCATTAATGGAAGCATGTCGCCACTATTAGCCGTATGGTTGCCGAACATTGTTTTCTCTTTAATTACATTTTATTTTTATTGGAAAGCACCTAAATAAATTAAAATTTACTCTCTAATCCCTACACAAGCCCAATAAACATACAAAAAATACCTACAATAAGTGATTGAACAGCATGTGTTCTATTAGTAACTTTGCATTACTAATTAAAAATAAAAAAACCAATGAAAACAATCGGTATTTTTTACGGTTCAACTATGGGTAACACACAAAGTGTTGCCGAAAGTATTGCAGCGAAATTAGGCATTGAAAAAAGTAATTTGAAAGAAGTGTCAAGCATTTCACCCAACGAATTAATTAACTACGATGTACTTTTTCTAGGTTCGTCCACTTGGGGTGACGGCGATTTACAAGACGACTGGGATGGTAATTTTATCAATCAATTCGCTCAACTAAACCTTTCAGGTAAAGAAGTAGCCGTGTTTGGCGCAGGCGATTCTTCGTCTTACTCCGACACATTTTGTGATGCTATTGGCATTATTGCCGAAGCAGCCGAAAAAGCAGGTGCAAAAATAGTAGGACAAGGAGTTGATGTTTCAGACTATTCGTTCGATACTTCAAAAGCCATTAAAAACGGGGCTTTTTGTGGACTACCTATTGACGCTGACAATGAAGACAATAAGACAGAACAACGCGTCAGTCGCTGGGTAGAGCAACTAAAAGTCGAATGTGGTTTGTAAAAATAATTAAAACCAGATACATGGATTATTTAAAAGTTTTTTCACACCAAATATATGAATGTAAAAAAGGAGTTCGCAGCATGGCTCTGTGTACATTGCCTACGGATTCAAAAGACTTGGTAATAAAAAAGCTTGAAAGCAGCAAACTGTCATATTTTATTTGTCCCTTAAGTAAGCAACGATTCAATATTTTTTTTGGCGAGCAAGTATGCATTGATGTCGTTAGTAAATTATGCAATAAACCACTTAATGAACTCTCGCCCGAAGAAGACTTTATGTTGGGAGCTATTTTAGGTTATAGCATTTGTGAACAATGCCGCCGATATTGCAAAAAAAGCTCAAAAGAAACTGCCAGTGCCGGATATTCTAAGCTGGCAAACAGACAAAAAATTTTAGCCGAAGCCTCTTAATCAGACAAATTATAAACTTTGGATATTTAGTGTTTTATAATAATCCCGTAACGCGGGGAAAAGCGATGGATTAGTCAATTCATCGCTTTTAGCATTTGTTTTTTTATAAGATTAAATTTGTAAAACAAACCCCCAATTCACCAAATAAATATGGTTGAATCGGGGGTTTTTATGGAATCGATTCCTTTTCAAGTTCTACCGTATCCTATTGACAGCACGCACTAAGGCTTCGTCTTTTTTTATAGCTCTGATTGCTAAATAAGATAATATAGCGCTTATCAAAGGAAAAAGCACTATTATTTTAAATACAAAATACATCGCCAGTTGACTTGCCATATAGAGATACATCGCCAGTAAAGGATAAAAACCGAGCATTAACACGATGTTAATAATTATCAGACGGATTTGCAACGGTCTGTTTTTATATAAAAATACAGTAATCAACGCCATCAAGGGAATAATTACCTCTAATGCCGTCAGCAAATAATTTCCTTCTAAAACTTTCCCATCCTCCCAGAAGATCGTTTCATAATTCCACCCAAAAGACTGCCCATCATATTGCATTTCCATAGGTGTAAACAGCATCACCGTCCACAAAACCACAACGACGACTAAATAAACACTTTGAATCCGCTGTATCATAATAAGTAATTTTAAGTTGTAAGTTTTTTCCATTGGCTATCACGCACTTGATAGATACGCTCAATAATATCTACCACTTTTAAGCCTTCCAATACATTAGTGGTTATTGTGCCTTTCTCAGTCAATTTATCCACTACATTTTCAATTATGTAATGGTGATTTTGTGCCGAACCTTTGTACTGACCATAATCATTAGGCGGATTTGATGGTGCCAATTCCGGCATTTGATAGTCTTTTACATGGCAATAAACTACTTCGTTCATATACTGTCCGGCTACTTTTACCGTCCCTTTAGAACCAATTATGGTAATGCTGCTCTCGAGATTGGTATCCCATACGGCTGTGGAATAATTCAGACTACCCATTCCACCATTGATAAAATCGAAAGTTACCACACCACTATCTTCAAAATCAGTTAAATTTTGATGACAGAAATCGTGGAAATTGCCTTTTATATTTGTAATATCACCAAACAACCAATACATAATATCAATAAAATGTGAAAATTGAGTGAACAAAGTTCCTCCATCTAAACGGGCGTTACCATGCCAATTGCCTGATTTATAATAACGGTCGTCGCGATTCCAATAGCAGTCGAGTTTCACTATATAAATATCGCCTAGTACATTATTATCTACAATTTCTTTTAACCAAACCGATGGTGGCGAATAGCGGTTTTGCATCACACAAAACACATGACGAGAAACTTCAAGCGACTTAAATAATATTTTTTCGGCATCAACTTTAGTCAAAGCGATTGGTTTTTCGATAACGACATGATAATGTTTTTCGAGGCATTTTAAAGTATAATCGGCATGACATCCATTTGGTGTACAAACATTTACAACATCAACATCCAAATCGGAAGCAAGAAAATCTTCGAATGAAGTGAAATATTGTTCGGTAATATCTGCCAAGCCGACTTTTTCTTTAGGCAAAATATCACACACAGCTATCAATTCAGAATTCGAATCTCTACGAATCATCTCAGCATGGCGTTTTCCGATATGCCCCTGTCCTATTACTGCAAATTTTATCATAGAATCAATTTTTCAATTGTTTAATTTCCAATTCAATTTTCAACTATTCAATTAAGATAATTGGTAATTAACCGGTAATTTTATTTTTGCTTGTATAATTATCTTAGCTATTATTTTTTGAAGTTCTTTGATTTCCGCAAGTAACTTTTCATTCGTTGGATAATATAGTGAATGCTTACACATTGGAAATTACAGAAACCGTTCCCTCTTTCAATTGATACTTTTCTCCCGTTTCACGACAGAATGCGGTTCCTAAGCTGTCAAAATCCAAACGCTCACCAAATTTACTTACCCAGCCGATTTGTCTGGCAGGATTTCCCGCCATAAGCGCGTATGGTTTTACGGATTTTGTTACTACTGACCCTGCTCCAATCAACGCATACTCGCCTATTTCGTTACCGCAAACAATGGTCGCATTAGCTCCTATCGAACAACCTGTACGAAGAATGGTCGATTTGTATTCGTCCTTACGAGACACATGGCTACGCGGATTAATCACATTAGTAAATACCATCGAAGGGCCGAGAAAAACATCATCCTCGCAAATAACTCCGGTATATACCGATACATTATTTTGTACTTTTACATTTCGACCTAATACAACACCAGGCGAAATTACTACATTTTGACCAATATTACATTGTTCGCCTATAGTACAATTCGACATTATATGCGAAAAATGCCAGATCTTAGTGCCCTTTCCTATCGTACATCCTTCGTCGATATAGGCGGATTCGTGTGCGAAATAGTCCATTCTATGTTGATTTGTTGATGGGTTTATTTGTTTATTTATTTTTCGTTCAATCGTTTTTCTTGACTATTTTTCAATGCATTGAGTTTATTCGTAATTTCTTTTAATTGCAAATCAGCTTCTTGAAATTCTTCTGCAGAAATAAACTCTAAATCAAATGAACTTACCAACTGACAATAAAGTTCTAAAGCTGAACCATAAGCGATTTCCATAAATCTTATTTGGTCTTTTAAAGAGACCGTGAAATCCCTTCTGCAATATTTGAAGTAATAGATATGGATGCTCTGTTCATTTGTGAAACAAGTCCATACTTTTCCTCATTAGGATATTTTTTGGTTAACTTATAAACTTTTACTACAAATAGACGAGCTTTTTGCCATACTTCTAATCTTTCGAAAGAATATTGGTAGTTTGTCATGTTGATTTGTGCATATTAATTATTGGCTGAACTGTTGAATTAATTTAGTTGCTTAAATGATTTACTTCCTCTATAGTTTATTTCACAAATAAACAAATAACCTCATCAACAAATCAACAGCTACTTATTCCTTCCAAAACTGATTTAGTTATATAATCCAATTGTTCTTCGTCCATTTCTGTATGAATCGGTAATGAAAGCACACAGGCACTTAACATTTCGGCGACAGGAAAATCGCCTGCCTTATAACGCGGGTCTTGATAGGCTTTTTGTAAATGCAAAGGAATCGGGTAATAAATCATACTCGGAATCCCTTTATCCGATAAATGTTTTTGCAACTTGGCGCGGTCAATACCTTTCAATTTTAATGTATATTGATGATACACATGTGTCGAAAATGGTGACTCTACAGGAATTTGTAACTTGTCGCAATCACCGAAAGCTTTGGCATAAGCCTTAGCCACCCGCTGACGAGCAGCATTATATTCGTCCAAATGCCGTAATTTCACATCCAAAATAGCTGCCTGAATGGTATCTAAACGGGAGTTAACTCCCACTATATCATGATGATAACGAATGACCATTCCATGATTGCTGATAGCTTGCATTTTTTCGGCTAATTCGGTATTATTAGTAAAAATTGCTCCTCCGTCGCCATAGCAACCTAAATTTTTAGACGGGAAAAACGATGTACATCCAATATCGCCCATACAGCCGGACTTTACTTGTTTCCCATCCGAAAAAATATAATCCGAACCTATTGATTGACAAGCATCTTCAACTATATACAGATTGTGTTCTTTTGCTAATTCTAATAAAGCCTCCATGTTAGCATTTTGCCCGAACAAATGAACAGGAACGATGGCTCTTGTTCGCGGTGTAATAGCTTTTTTTACAGCCTCAACAGAAATGCAAAAAGTATCCGGCTCAACATCTACTACCACAGGTATAAGTTCTAATAAAGCTACAACTTCTGCCGTTGCAATAAAAGTGAATGTAGGTGTAATAACTTCGTCACCCGGCTTTAATCCAAGCGCCATCAATGCAATCTGAAGAGCATCTGTTCCGTTTCCTACCGGAATTACATGCTTTACTCCTAAATATTCTTCTAAGTTATGCTGAAATTCAGTCACTTTCGGACCACGAATAAAAGCCGTGCTATCAATTACTTCTTGAATTCCTTTGTCAATTTCGGATTTGATCTTGGCATACTGTGCCTTTAAGTCAACCATTTCTATTTTTCTCATAAACAAGAAATTACTAAATTTTACTTACTTCGTGCCTTTTTAATGACAATATTATAAAATATCATCCCCAAATACCGGATGTCGGTAATAAATGTTCCATTCTTTTCGCAAGCAGTCAGGTATTTCATTTCTGAAGCTTCAATTTCAGGTAAAGTTTTAGGCATATCTGCATAGAAAGGAGGTAATAATCCGGGACGGTGCTTTATGCGCTTTTCCTGCAATTCTTTGGAATACAAACTAAAATAATGTTCACTTATAGGACGAACACCTACAAGTTTCATTTCACCCCTAAATAAATTTATAAACATAGGTAATTCGTCCAACCAATATTTACGCATAAATGCTCCCACAGAATTTACTCGAATATCATGGGCAATTTTTCCGCCTTCGCACAAGTTATTTTTTTCGAAAATATATGGCTGTAAATATTCTGAAAACGGGTGCATAGTACGGAATTTATATACTGAAAACACTTTTCCGTTTTTACCCAGTCGTCTAAGTTTAATGATCGGACCATAAATCTTTACTTCACTTCGATTGGGTTCTTTTATTTTTCGGGCAATAAAAAAACTACGATTATCGGCTTGAAATTCGTCCACTATCTCAAAACCACAACAGTATAAACGCCCATATATTTCGGCTTTGCTTAAAATACGATCTTTACCGCCTGTTACCCAAAAATATATTTCGCGTGTTATTCTCAATTTTGGAATAATACGCTTTATCATAAAATTGATCGAATATAAAAAGTAATTCAATCCAAACGGATAACGCTTTAAGAATATCTTCTTATGAGTACTTTTGGAATAAAAACATCCTACATAAAGCCCATGAAAAGGCAATTTTTCGTGGGCTGCAATAAAAAGGTCGTTAATTCCTCGTACATCGTTCACCCTCTTTAAATTAACAATTGTAGAGAATCGATTAGTTTTAAGATTCTGAATATTAAAAATACTTGCGGTATGAAGTACAAAAGTATTTTTCCAACCTATTTTTAATTTTGCAGAAAGTTTATCCAATGCGCGTCTGCCCACCGTCTGGGATATGAGATTTCGGATATCATTTTGAGTTTCTTCATCTAAAAGCTCATCGTTTTTCAATATCCGTCTTTCATTCATCTGCGATAACAATTCAAAGTTATCTCCTTGCTCATAAATTACGGCATAGCGGAATGAATAATAAATTAATGCTCCAATAATCTCCAACAGCATTATCCCTCCGGCAAGAAGTAATAAGAAGTTTGTGGACAAATTTAATTCCGGAAACAATAAAATAAGAATTGTAGAAACAAATATCGCCATCAAATCTGCCGATAAAATTGATTTCAATTTTGATTTCAAACTTTTATTTCTAAAAGAATGATATTTTTGAAAAGAGATGCCAAAGAAAAACCAAATAGGTAAAAATACGATAAAAGGCTCCACATATTTATCAAAACGATGCTTTGCCACAAAAGGGAACAAAAACAATATTGAAAAGAATGCAGCACTTAACAGCAATAAATCCAATAACATGAAAAAAACACGAGGCTTCTTTAAATTCTTTATTTTTATTTCGGACATACTTTTTTATTTATTGACCTATATAGTCTAAATGCAAAGTTAGAAAAACGATACAGAATCGGTTTATAAACACAAGTTGCTCTGTGTTGTTTTATCAACTGACCTCCGAATTTTTTCTTAAAATTACGCACTCCATATTCTGTCCCAGGGTTTCCGGCTCCTCCCCAATCAAATTGCTCTATTCCTTTTTTTTTAGCTTCTTGAAAAATATTCCATACTAAAAAATCAGAAGTCCCATGTAATTTCTTGTTTCGTAAAGTTCCAGAATACCAACAATACCAACTGTTTTTATATTGAGGAAGCAACATGACACTCACCAAATCATTATTCGAAAAAACTTCAAAAATATTCATCTTCGCTTCTTTCAACAAATATTCACACATCTCTTTAAATACTGAGTATGAAAGTAATGGATAATTTATTCGATCATATACTAATTGCAGCAATCCATATGTTTTTTCAATATCGTTCGATGTTCTTAATTCAGAAAATTGTAATTGTAATTTCTCTGCTTTTCTTATTTTATTGCGGGCAGACGATGATATGCCGCTATATAAATCGGACAAATTTTTCTGTAAATTGATTACAATATTTAAATGATCCTTTATATTATACCCTTCTCTTTTAATTACATCTAAAAAAACAGTACTAGCAATATTTCTTATTTCACTATAAATTACCTTGTTTTTTAAAAAATAATCTTGAGCTTCCAATAAAATATTGAATAATTCAACATCATTCCCTTTAACAATAGGTGATGACATAAATATTGCTCTCCGGCTGAAATATCTTTTTATACCTTTTTCCTTATAAATTACAAAAACAGATAATGCTAAAATTTCATTTCTTTCGGATAAAATAGCTATCAAATGAGTTTTAGCATGTTCATCCGTTTGAAATGCAAAATAATATTCGGGTGTATGAAAAAATGTACTTTCAGGATGAATGGAAATGAATCGTTGCCATTCTTTCAAATCTATTTCTGTATGCGAAAGCACTGTTTTCATATTATTCCCACAAAGCTACAAAGAGCACAAATAAATTTATTCTACTAAAAATGATTTGATTATATTTTTTATTTTTTGAAAAACAAGTTCAATACCCCATTCAATTTTATTATCCGTCCAACGCTGCGGATGGGTGGTTATCATGATTTGGTCGGATAAACCATTCTCTTTTAGAGCTTTAATAATTTGGTCGGTTGTATGAAACTTTTGTGTAAATGACGATTGTACTTTGTCACGCACGCTATACTTATCTCCATCCCAACAACGACCGGTATCTGTCAGATAAAATACCTTACTGAAATCCACATCGAAATACGGTTCACCAATAATACCGAAATCCTTGTAATTATATTTTTTCCATAGATCACGATTATCATATTTGCTCCAAGGACATCCATCCATAGCTATAGTTTGAACCGGAACGATAGAACGAATTAATCCTATATTTTTTTTGAATGACACAATCGCCTTTTCTTTGTCTCCACGACTATCAACTAAATCACGATAATGATAGCCTATTTCATGCCCTGAATCGGCTATTTGTTTTATTATATCGGGCTTAAATACGGTTTTTGTAAGAAAAAAATAAGTCGATTGAATTCCTAACTCAGATTCTATGTTTGCTATTTTCAGAGCATTATTTGGTTTTTTATCTATATCATGTCTAAGTATAACCACTCTTTTTCCCGGTTGTTTCAAAAACTCAGCAAAGGTTTGAAATCTATATCCGGCATTTAAGAACGCTATTAATAATTGGGAATATTTCGTTAGAGTAAAATCCATTTTATCTGAAATTATATTGATAGTCAGGATTTTCTTTCATTAATCTAGCACTTTCAGGATATTGCTCAACAAACCATGTAAGAAATTTTGCAAAATCTATTTTTTCCGACAACATTTTTTGCCGGCGCGCCGAAAATACTTCTTTACGATCAGGCATTTCAATCAACTTTGTTATTGTTCCGTATAACTTTTCTATTTCATTAGATTTTATTCCATATCCAAGATTATACACATCTTCCAATTCTGTTAAATATCCTATTCTTCCTACAAAATCATTGAAACGCACAAATGGTACACCTAAGACACCGGCTTCAGCTGCCATAGTCTGACTATCACCAATATATAACTGTGCAAATGCCATCACATGATGTATATCCAGCGGATTAATTTGAATACGATATGATTTTAACTTTTTTCCTAAAGGGCGCTCTGAAGTAATATATATCTTACCATAAGGTTCCAATATTTTTATCAAGTTCTCCGCAATTTGATTATTTATACCTTGTACACCTGTGTCATGATGTGCATTTAACTTTGCAAAACGCATTATAAAATAAGGTTCATTCGCTGAAAAATATTGCTCAACAATTTTTTTATCGGGAGAAAAATGATTCGGATGTAAATATGCTAATTCTTGGTAAGATTCGTACTTGGTAGCTTTTTTGTCCCATTTGCCACTATTGCAAACACGAGGGTTTAAAATTACATTAGCCCATGGATAGCTCAATTTTGCATAAAGCGGCACTACTGCAGCATCATCTTCATTCACATTTATAACAGGAATGCGCAATAGTTTTCCTACAAATGAATTTTCTACACTAGTTCCTGTCAGAATATCAGGTTTGTTTTTCACACAAAATATAAATAATCGAATAGCTCTTTTCAACATTCCAAAGAGTATTCCGATTTTTGAATCCTTTCTTCCCCCTCTTAATATGTTGTGATACGGATATCCTGCCTTATGAAATAAATCTTCAAGAATATCTTTCTTTTTGATTAAAATATCAACACTATGCAACGATTTCTTCCAATTTTCAATTGAATTTTTATACAAATGAAAATGAGCAGGATGTCCTAAATAAACCAATATTTTCATTTCAATATAATTGTCTTATAATTTCAACTATTCTTTCTGCCGTCTTCCCATCCCAAAATTGAGGGCAATTTCCTTTTTTTCCTTTTTCTTGCAAAATTAAATTAACTTCAGGTAAAATATCTTCGGTCTTTATCAGCTTATTACTTCCCTCCCAGATTGTTACCGGACGCTCAGTATTAGGACGAATCGTTAAACAAGGAATATTCATATAGGTAGTTTCTTCTTGAATTCCTCCTGAATCCGTCAATGCAAATTTAGCATGTTGCACCAAATTAATAAATTGCAAATAACCCAATGGTTCGATAAAATATAATTGAGGATAACTATTTATTAATTGTTGCAAATCAAACGCTTGAATATTTTTATAAGTGCGAGGATGTACCGGAAAAACTAAGGGTAACTTACCGGAAACTTCACCCCAAATCCGAATCAATCTTTCAAGGGAAGTTTCATTATCTACATTCGATGGACGATGAAAAGTCATTACTCCATAATTTTTCTCTGTAAAATCTTTTCCAAACTCAATTTTTTGATCTCTGTTCAATAATTGAAATTGTAAAGATGTCTTTGAAGCTTTGGCTTGATTGGCTACCAATGAATCTATCATCAAGTTTCCCACCATGTGTATTTTTTCGACCGGAATGCCTTCCTTCAATAAATTTTCGTCAGCATCTTTACTTGTTGTTAAAAACACATCACTAATCGAATCTGTTACCAAGCGGTTAATTTCTTCGGGCATAGTACGATCCTTACTTCGTAATCCTGCTTCATAATGAATCGTTTTTATATTTAGCTTAGCTGCCACCATGGTACAAGCAGCAGTACTGTTCACATCACCAACAACCATCACATAATCGGGCTTTTCGTCCAAACATACCTTTTCGAAACTTTCCATTATTCGTGCCACTTGCACTGCATGGCTTGCCGAACCTACTTCTAAATTAATATCCGGAGTCGGGATATTCAGTTCTTCAAAAAACTGTCCTGACATTTTTACATCGTAATGCTGACCGGTATGTACTAATATTGGTTGTATATTTTTGTTTTCTTTTAATGCGTGCATTAAAGGGGCTATTTTCATAAAGTTCGGTCGTGCGCCAGCTACGAGTATTAATTTCTTCATTTTTCCGCTACAACTTGCTTGTAAATACCTATAATTTTTTTTGCTATAGTTTTTGAATCTAATCCTAATTTAATAATTCTATCTCGACTTGTTGTTTTATCTAAACTTATAGCTTTCTGAAGATTTCCTGCAATTTCACTAACATCATAATCGGATATAAAGCAACTTTTTACATCTGAAGCAATTTCCTTTACATCTCCTACATCTACCGAAACAATAGGACAATTACAAGCCATAGCTTCTTTGATAAATTGCGGAGAGCCTTCTGTAAAGCTTGTCATTAACACAGTATTAACTGCATTCATTAGCAGAGCAACTTCCTGTCTTGTGTAACCTTTCAGTTCTATTAATTTCACATCTCCTAACTGTGTAATTGCTTCTTTTGCCAATTCCGCATTTTTTAATTTATTATCAAAAGCTCCGGCAAACAACACTAACTTATCTTCTTGTTTATATCCTAGTTTTTCACGAGCATCTTGCTTCTCTATTGGCTTGAACAAATCAATATCTACTCCACAAGGTATCAAAGCTTGTTTTTTAGTCTGCTTTGCTTTTGTTCTGTTTTTCTCAGAAACAAATATATTAAATGAAGACAAAAAGATGGATATTTTTGAATATCGAAATACTTTATCATTATTTATATCCGTACCATGGTAAGTGGTAACGACCGGAATTTTTCTTTGTAAATTGGCTAACAAACCCGAAAGCCCATAATGTGCATGAATAATATCCGGTTGAAATCCTTTAATCTTTCGAATCAGTTTTTTCCTGTTTTTTAAATAACCTAAATTTCCTTTACCAACAACGCCGAAATAATCTACATCTACACCTAACGATTTAAGAGAATCTACTTGTTCTGTAATAAATGGAGTAAATTGGTCTTTATTATAATTGGCTACTATTAGTACTCTCATTCTCTTATATTTGATTGTTTCTGTATCGTATTACTACAGCAGGATTTCCACCTACTATAGCATAATCCGGAATATCTTTAGTTACAACAGAACCGGCACCAATGATTACACCTTTACCTATTTCTTTACATCCCGGCAGAATTATTACTCGAGCTCCAATCCAGACATCATCGTTTATTTTCAAAGGAGTCTTTTTTTCTCCACCTTGATACATCATGGGTATGTTTATATCAGCATGGTTATGCCCACCTCCTAAAAACAGAATATCTTCACCCATCATTAAATAGTTACCAATAGTGACAATTCTATTTAAAGACTTGAAGTTAGAACCTAAACCAACCTCATTTCCAACTTTAAAATCAGACCCTTTACCAAAATATACTCCATTTTCAACATTTAGGCCATAACCAGATGCTGAAAATATCCTTTTACATAAAAAACGACGAATACTCTTTGCTGCACTCCCCAAAATAGGATTAGTTGATTTTGGCAGATGTTGGGCAAACCCATAGTATATATAATATAAACATGTATTTTTCATCTCCCGATAATTAAGTTTTTTAATCCTGCCAGACCTTTTTTTGAAAAGACTCCATATAAACCAAAAACTATACAAGTAAATCTAAATCCCAAGCATGAATGAACTTTTTTAAGTTGATTTGACTTAGCAGTAATTCCATAATTTATTAATGATTGGAGTGATTTCAATAATTGATATTCGATTTTCCGATCTTTTTTTTGTATTAAAAAATAATTTCGAATTAATGTTGGATATAAATAAGATAAATATCCCAAATATAAATTCGAAAGTTCTTC
This sequence comes from uncultured Paludibacter sp., assembly GCA_964546015.1. Lineage (GTDB taxonomy): Bacteria > Bacteroidota > Bacteroidia > Bacteroidales > Paludibacteraceae > JAFGVL01. Next base: position 152,452 of record CAZJHO010000002.1, on the reverse strand, counting down.
ATCTTTTATAATATTTTCTTTTCTTATCAGATTAAACCATTTGTCCAATACTGCTGCAAAATTAGCCGCATGTTTAATATCATAACTAGTTGTTATAGATTCCGGACGATGCCGATAAGCATAACCTTCTATATTTACGACTCTTATTTTATCTATATATAGCCACATCCGTAGAGACCAATCAATATCTTCACTTAACTGACTTTTTTCAAAAAACAAGTTGTTTTTTATTAATAGTTCTCTTCGTATTATCTGGAAACAAGCACTCATATTGAATTGCTTATTCAACAATAAATATTTGAAAATCTCATTTCTGGTTTTATTGTTTATACATTCAATTTTATATGGCTTGCCGGATATCCATTTTTTGGTTGACTCGTAATAATCTTTCCTATGAAACAACACAATATCTATATTGTCCTCTTTTTTACACTCATCAATCAAAGCCTCTATTAGCCGATTATCCAACCAATAATCATCACTGTCCAAAAAGATAACATAATCTCCTGTTGCTTCTCTTAAACCTGCATTACGAGCATCAGAAAGACCTCCATTGGTTTTATGTATTACTTTAATGCGATTATCGTCTTTAGCATAGTCATCACACAATTGCGGACAATTATCCGGAGAGCCATCATCTACCAAAATAATTTCCAAGTCTTTATAAGTTTGAGCAAATACACTTTGCAAGCATTCATTCAAGTATTGCTCTACTTTGTATATGGGTATGATTACACTTATTGTCATCTTGTTACAAATAATCGTTTTTTCTTATTTTGTAGGAATAACAAATTGGAATAATGAATAAAATAAATAATTAAAAACATAAATGCGGGGGTACGAAAGATAACACCGGTGTACATAAAATACTCCCACGCTACTACTGCTATCAATACCCATCGTAAGCGCTTCATTTTGACAAAAGACAACATAAGGAAGAAAAATAACAATGTAGCAAATATACCCAAATAACCATTTCCTACATAAGTCTGAAACAACCCTGTAGCAGAGCCTTTATGATCAAGTTTTACGCTTAAATCCAAATCAGCAAATTCTTCATAATTTGTAGTATACATACTTGTACTTCCCACTCCCCACCAGTCGCTTTCAGTTAAGTTACCTTCACCGCTAAAGAGTTTATCAATCAAAGAGATAGTAGCTCCTCCGCGTCCTTTTGTTTTTTGAGTGCTATCTAATGCCCTATTATCATACATGTATTCCTGATCTTCATATTTTCCAAATTGATATGTATCGGCATAATCGAACACATAATCAATATCAAAACTTCCCCAAACCTTATTTTCCGGGTTTAATATAGGAGTTAACCTTGCTCCAAAATAAAATACTGCTGGAGATAACAATAATGCTGCAATAAGCGTTTTATTAAATTTAATTTTAGGAACATACATCATAAATGCAGCTACTACTACCGGTAAAATAAACCATACAGCTCGTTTTCCTGTAGTATAGCCTATTAGCATTAATCCTACTACAAATAGCCAATCTTTCCAACCTAAGTTTCCTTTACGATAAAACCATAATACAATAAAACCTAAAATAGGAATAGTTGTACCCATAGCTCCCCCTGTTAATGACATTGTGCCTACTAAACTTTCAATTGAACGCCCCTGAAAGATAATAAACTTAGCCATACTAACAAGTATTTGTATCAAAATCAAGTTGTAGGTAAATTTATTCAGCTCTTTTAAATTATCATGATTTTTAAGAATAAACTGCCGTACAATAAACCATAAGCAATAGGTAATAACATACCTTGAATATTGGCTTAACATGATAGTCCAACTATCATTGTTTAACCAAGCTGCCGTTAAAAATATTATTGAAAAAAGAATAAATGTCATGGTTATCAATCCATCTCCTTTTACAAATCGGCTGAATGCATTATACTTATAGGCGACCCAAAGTGTAAGTACTAATGAAAATACCTTATGCAAATCAGAAAAACCCTTTCCTAATAGAGCAAATATTGCCGGGTTAAATAATATTATTACCATTAAATAGAATGGATTTTTGAATTGCTTTCGGAATATAACAATATTCAAAAGCAAAACTATAGTATAAAACCATAGTTGCAGTGTAGGGCTTGCGTATGAATAAAATTGAAACATAAAATCATCAAGTATTTGTACTTATTTTTTCTTTTTTTACTTTTGCCGGTACACCTACTGCAACAGCATTATCCGGAATATCAGTCACAACTACAGCATTAGCACCTATTACAACATTATTACCTACATGTACTCCTCCTATAACTTTTGCTCCACAACATATCTCAACATTATCTCCTATAACAGGTAATTCGTCTGCATTATATCCGATGGTTACTTGTTGAAATATCTTAGCATTTTTGCCAATAGATTTAGCTGTAATAATGGTTGCAAAGCCATGTTGAATTATCAATCCTCCTCCTATATTATTGCAATGGATGTATAATGTATCCAAAGGTGGGCACAGCCACCTTACCAAATATTGTATTTTTCCCATACGCTTATATACAATATTGCGGAATTCTTTAAATAAAGACATCAAATACAAAAATACGATAAAATCGTATTTTTGACTAAGCGACTTCCATTCTTTCCATCGGTTTATATCTTCATTCAATACCTTCCAGTTTTTATTATTCTTTGCAAAAAACCAAATAGGACATATTCGAAAGGCATTTAATAAACAGAGTATTTTATGTGCTGTAGTCATTATAAAATTCAGAATAATCGTTTCAAATAAATAACCATATCTCTGATTAACTTTTTATACCATGGATACCAACTGATATTCCACAAATGGATAGCATATGTATTTGATTTCATATACTCTAAAAAATTTTGTTTTTTACGCTCTGAAAACGGAAATGGATAAAAATAATCGTAATCATAAATTTTAATTTCTTCTTTTCTGTCGTATTCTTCATAAATTGGAGTAATTAATCGAGGAATAATAAACTCACTTAAATTATTCGGATTAAAATTTAAAGAATTGTATTTCATTAGTATCCGGTCTATAAATAGATTCTCAATAGTACAACCTATTATGCCACAACTAAGAACATTTTTATCTTTTGTTTCCCATGCAAAAAAACACTCATTATTTAATAAATCATCAAAAGAGCGAATAACATACATATCTGTATCTAAATAAATACCTCCATGATTATACAATGCCCAAAAACGAACATAATCTGCTACAAATGCATATTTCTTTGCAGTGTACGCTTCTTTTACAAATGGTACATCCATAGGCGAGTTTTGTTCGTTCCAAAGACAAAACTCATAATCCGGTAAATGTTGTTTCCAAGTTTCTATGCATTTCTTTACCAATTCAGGGAAAGGCTTGCGGCCAAACCAACAGTAATGTATTTTTTTAGGAATCATCTAATAAATTTACGATTTAACGATTTACAATTGACTATTTGAAAAACTTTGCCAATATTCTAAATAATAACCAGCCAAGTTTTGACTTTTCAATATTTTTTATTCCTCTATATTTACTTAATAACAAATAATCTTCTTGCATTATACGGGGCATATATTGATCTAACACTCGTTGTCGTTCTGTTTTACAGATTTCGGGGTTATTGTTGCTAAATCCATTATTTTCAAAACAAGCAATATTTATATCCAAATATTGCAAAGGTACATTATTAAATCCAACCGTTTTGAAAAAGAAAGCCCAATCGGCAACGATTTTCAGAGATTCGTCGTATAATCCGTATTTATCGAATAAACTTCGTTTGATAAAAGATGCTTGATGTTTAATTTTACTGGAATAGACATCAAAAAATGTTAGCTTTTCTTTTCCTTTGCTAACAATGACATTTCCTCTATCAAGCACGATCAAATTTCCCCAAATAATGTCAGCTGTAGGGTTAGCCGCAAATACCCGCTCCAATACATTTTGACCAGTAAAATAATCGCCACTGTTTAAGAACAAACAATATTCGCCTTTGGCTTTTAATATTGCTTTATTTTGGGCATTGTATATGCCGGTATCTTTTTCACTGATATATTGGTAATTTTTAATTTTTAATTGGCCAATGTTGAACTTCGTTTCATAATTCTTAATTATTTCCAAACTCTCATCTGTGCTTCCTCCATCAATTATGATTTGTTCGTAATCGGTAAAAGTTTGCACACGGATGCTTTCAAGCGTTTTTTGCAAACCTTGCGCATTATTATAATTTATGGTGATTATAGAGAGTTTCATTGTTTTTCAGTTTTAATCTAAGCTGTTTTTCAAAAATTCAATAGACGCTATTCTTTTTGTTTCTATAATTTTATTCACTGTTTGATATTCAATTATGTCGTTTAGTAAGAAATCAATTTTTGATTCCGATATATCATCAATTAATAATCTATTTTCTAAATCAAGCAATCTTAAAAGAGATACAAATCTATCTAATCCTCTATCTTTGTTTCCTAAAACAATAAATTGTTTGTTAAATATAATTGAGAAAATCATTCCATGATAAGAATCAGTCAAAACATATTCGGCATTGGCAATATTGCTCGCCCATTCTGAAATCTGTAAATTTCGATTGACAAAAAGATCATTTATTGGCAACGAAACCTTTTTATTAACAGAATCTACCAAAAATCTTGTTTTTTCTGTTTCATCCAGAATATAAGTTACAATTTGATTGTTTTTCTTATCCGTTATAGGAAGATATTTTTTATACTCGGATTTTGTTAACAATAAGGTAGGATCTAATACAAAAGTTGTTTCTGAATAACCTAAAATATCCTTACAAATAGTAATTCCCGATTCTTTCCTTAAAGAAACAGCCGTAAAACGGGCAACTAAATTTCTTATCTTATCTGTTGTATCCGAATCGCAAGTCCATTCTTTCTTTCCAAACGAAGCGGCATAAGCAATTTTTCTGACCTTATTATCTGCAAAATCCAAAAAATAATTATAGCCAACTTGGCTATATTCTTTTCTCCAAACTTGATCACTGCCAACAATAATTGCATCAAAATTATATTTCTCGAGCAAAGCCATATCTTTTGAATTATTTATTCTTTCAGTTGTTGGTTTCAAGTATTTATTTCGAAAAAATATAAAAGGATATGGCTTCAAAATATGATTTATTTTTTTCTTCAAAGATAGCTTTGGTATAACCAATCCATCTTGAATCCTATCAATCAACATAGGACTATGTCCTATGTTCTTCAATGTTTTGCATAAAGCAAAACATTGAAGAACAGCACCAAAGTTTGGTGAATTGTGCATTGTCAGAATTCCTATCTTCATAATTCAGGTGAATTTGCGTATAATTTTAAGAAAACAATTTTCTCTTTTTTGAGTTTTATAATAAGCTGCAAGAAAACCTTTCTTAATAAATGTCTTCTGAAAAATATTCCTTTTATTTTGATTATGTTTTGATGGTCTAAAAAGATGTTCTTGTCCCTCCAAGGCTTTTTCTTTATCCCCCACAGCTGCTCCTATCTTTTTAGTCATTTCATAACCTTTTATAGTATTGGCCATAACCAAAGAAACTCCATCAACAGAAATCCCGTTCGAGTCCTTTTCTAATGCCCAGAAATCGGCTAAAGTTATGTCTGAAATCCTTTCTATACAGCTAAATTTACATTCCAAACAAGAAGGCATTAAAGAATGTCCATGCAAAAACATTTCCATCCATTCGTTATTGAGCCTTGGCTTAAAAGCAACAGACCCATCTTCAAATAAAAATTTTACAGAAATATAATAATTTGTTTCTTCTATACTTTCTTTATTCCTAAAATCGAATTTAATAATCTTTTTGCCAAATTCTTTTTCTTTTTCAGCAATAAATGATTTAAACATTTTGTTACTCGGTACCCCATGACAAGTGAAATCAATTATAAATAAATTTTCATAATCTTTCCCAAGGAATGCCCTTAATCCTGATGTTTGACAAGGTACACCTGTGAATAAAACTCTGTTATTGTCAAGTAGCAACTTTTTTATTTCGGAATAGATAGTGGTTAAATCACTCTTTACATATTTTGATTTCCTAAATTTCGCAATGTTTTCTTTCCCCTTTATAATCTTGTGCCTTACTTGAAAATCTTCAGTCATTTCAACACCGCAAATAAAAGTTTCTTCATTGCAAAAACTATCAACGATACCACTAAAAGCTCCTCCTGAGCTACTTTTTAGTAAAATTTCCTTATCCGGATTCTTATAAGCAAAGAAATTATTATCTTGTACTGCTTGAGGTAGTTTTTTTAATTCATTCCTATAGATATTTTTCAGATTTTCGGCATTATCAATAGGGCATACTTTTTTACAAAGTCCACAGTTTGTACACTTTGATTCATTTTCCATTTTCGGATATACAAAACCTAATTCATCTTCTTCAATTATCAAGCAGCTGGCAGGACATATAGCAACACAACCGGTACAACCACAGCAAAAAATTTTATTCTTAGTAAGTAGATATGTATTTATATTTTTCACAGTATTACTTTTATAAATTCCAGGAAATATTTTCTTTTATAACTTTAGCAGGAACTCCTGCCACCAGAGCATTGGCGGGAACATCTTTTGTAACTACAGCACCCGCAGCGACCACAGCTCCATCAGAGATATGAACACCCTTTAAAATAACGGCATTGGTACCTATCCAAACCCGATTACCTATGAAAATTTCTTTTGCATCTTTTTTGCCGTCTATTTCATGGGCATCAAAATCTCTTATAGTAACATTCCTAGCAATAGCACAATGCTCTCCAATGGTAATTTTTTTTCCACATGTAATTTGAACGCCATCATTACAAAAACCTGAATTTAAAGTTAATACGCCATCTCTCACTATTCGTATGTCAGCACCCGCATAAGCTTTAAAATATCCATTTCCAATAAGAGTCCCCGAAGATCCTATTAAAAGCCGGCTTTCGATTTTAGATTTAGAAAATTCACGCCAACCATAAACAAATTTTTTATGCAAATATATTTTTGCGTTTTTATTAATTTCAAAAACACACTTAGAGGTTGGCAATATACATTTTTTCAAGTTTGAAGAAGAATTTTTCCTGAAACAATTTAGCCAAAAAAAGAATCCCCAAGCAGTAAAAGAGTATCGCATTTGTTCAAAATAAATTTTTAAAGAGGAATTCATAGCTTATATATATTTGAATGTTATGTAGATTATTCTGTCATGTTTAATATGTAGCAGCAATATTTTGCAACATTTCTTATTATTCAATAACTTTTTCCGATTGATTTAATTTTTGATCAAAATCTTTTTTTATTTTTTCATCTTCAAGCAAATATTCACTTCCATAACCTTTGTCAATATTCAGTTTTGAAAACCTTTCCCTATAACTATTAACCCTTTTCATTATATAGTCCAAACTCAAGTTCTTATAATGCAACATTTTAAAATCGGTAGAATTTATTCGCACTATCCCATTTGGGTTTGCTCCATGCCCTCCTATGGTATAATTTATTTCGACTATTTTATTTGGATTAAACAATATGCTTTTATTGTAAAAGCTATTGGGCACGCCATTTTTAACTTGTTCTGTCAATGGGATTCCTTCGGTAGGAAATGTTGCGGTGTACATATCATATCCCTGAGTTTGGAAAACAGAATAAATAGTTCTGTCCAAGTACTCAAATATATCCCCTGAATAATATAAAAATTCATCTATATCAATCATTATTACATAGTCTGCTTTCCCTCTTGATTTTTTCCAAGCATGTTGTCTTATTTTTAGATGTGTAGCATCATCAAATTTTCCTCCCGTGTCAAACTTAATTACAGTAACATTGGCATATTCTTCCAGTAATTTATCTGTATTATCATCCGAATAATTGTCATAGATATAAAAATGATCAACGAAATGACTATAGTGTTGCATAAAAAATGGAATTATCGCTTCTTCATTCCGACAAATAGCATAAAGATGTATAATTGGCTTATTTATCCCTTTTATTTTTTTCTTAATAGACCAAAATTTTCGGATAAAAAACAAACGCAACAATGAAATAAAAACATATAATACATTATTTTTTCTAAAAACAATATTTTTAATAGAAGAAGCCATATTGAAATTATTTAAATATTTTATTAAAAAAAGTAACTATTTTTCTGCATATAGGATAAATATAAAACAGAAATCTATTTCGTGCCCAATATACATGTTTGTCAGTTTTCGGAAGAATTTTTGATAATGCTGTTTTATGAGCTAAATCATAATTTTTTAATCCATAAGCAATTTCCATGCTGCGATAAGCCCTGAAAAGATTTTGCTCCTCAATAGAAAATGAAAATATTTCTTCATTAGGAAATAACTTTGCTAATGCAACAGCTTGTTTAACCTCATGTTCGATATACTTCATTTGTTTTTCTACATTTTTAGAAGAAGAAACTGAATCGATATTTTTTCGCCAAACCGCTGTTGTATCTTCTAAAAAAGCAACTTTCGATACAGAAGCTATTATTGCATTGGTAATATAATCACAAGACAATAGTTCTAGCGAAAGAATAAAGGCTAAATCAATATTTTTTAAAACACTTAAGCGATGTACGACTGTACAATTTGCAATACCAACATATCTTATTTTTGATAAAATATTTCCCGAGGGTACATCATCTTTCTTTCGAGTAGGATAGGATATTTTTCCTGATTTTTGGTTTAGTGTTGCACAATTTGTGTGTATTAATGCGTAATCAGGATTTTGCTCCAAAAAATCAATTTGTTTTTGTAGCTTATGTTCATCAATCCAATAATCGTCGCCGTCAAGCATGGCAATATATTTATACCCTTTTGATTCCGCATTTGTAAAAATATATCTAAAAACATTTATTGTGTTACCGACAGTTCTTTTATTTTTACCATCATTTAAGACTATAATCTCTCCTCTCTCTCTCTCTCTCTTTAATATTTCATCGTTATTATGCAAATTTTTATTGTTAAAAAAACAAAAAACATCGAGATTGTTGTACTTTGCAGCATATTCATTACAAATGTCTGTTGTTTTATCAGTAGAAGCATCATCTCCAATAATTATATCTACTCCAAAATTTGTCTTTTGGGCTAAAACACTTTCTATCGCGTGAGCTATATATTTTTCTTGATTATATGTTACTATACAGACTGCTGCCCTCATAATTATTTGTATTTTATTTTAAGTATTTTTTGCAAACCTTATGTATTGTTATAATTAATGGTTATGATGGCGAGTTTCATTGATTTGCTAATATTTTTTTCAAATCCTCTATAACATAGGCAGTTCTTAAGTCAACACCTTTTTTATTACAATGATAGGGTGTGTCAAAGATTAAATTATCCGCAAATTTGTATCGTTGAGGACTGAAATGTTCACTTAAACCGACTTTATCTAATTCGGTTTTTACCAAATTAATCTCTGAAGAAATGATGTCATATGAACTACTTTGGAGAACGGGTGCCAATAATATGAATTTTGCATCCTTGTTTTCTACTTTTTCTTTGAAAGAAAGAATCCCATTTATAGCATCCTTATTTATTTTTGCTTCAGCTGTATTTTGAGAAAAAGGTAAAAAGAATGAGCTTTCTTCTTTGTTCCAATGCCCACAAGCATCTCCATACTTATTAAACACATCTTTGTCGTAAATTCCCCTGTCACCAACATTTTCTTGAAAAATATTTTTTAGTTTTCCTTGTAAATACTTTAAAAAATATGGATGTGTCTTCTTCCATTGTTTAGCAGACAAATGTAAAAGACCTTGCGGATAAATGTCTATAACAACAGATACCATTTCAATTCCACCATAGTAATCTCCTCCTAGTAATTGATGATATTCAGGAATCAAAACAACAATATCCCCTTTATTAACATGAGGTTCTAAATCTGTCATTAGAAAGTCCAATCCTATACCTGCATGTATTGAAGTATTTACAACCGGAATTAACAAACTATCCGATATTTGCTTACTATTTAATCCATAACATACATTAGATCCACCAATAAAGATTATTTTAGGGGATATTGTTTCATCCAATAATTTTATTTTTTCAGGATAAACAGCCAAAATATGTTTTTCGAAAGGGTTTTTTCCTAAAAAAAGTATGCAAATTAAAAGTCCAATAACAATTACTACAAATAATATTACTTTTTGTATAAATTTCTTCATAATTAAAATTGGAAATAAATGAAATTTGATTTTTCACCACTAAAAGGGAAATATACATAGATAAATATTACAATAGCAAGGTAAATAGCCCATCGAACAAAAGAGTATTTTATCGCATCAATTTGTAATCCATGTTCTTTTGTGCGCAACAACCATTCTACAACAAGTGACACAAAGGTAAAACAAAGTACTGTCAATATTTTTACTTTCTCGTTGGGTGGAATAGAGAATAATGATTTTGAAAATAACCGACAAATATATTCACATGCTTGTCCAATACTCTCTGCTCTAAAAAATATCCACCCAATCACCACTAAGCTAAAGGTAATTGCCATTTGAAAGATTTCCTTCACACTTGGCAAGAGTTTTCCTTCGGCTACCACATTGGTATATTTACGGTTTTTCTTGGTTAAGATAAGCGGGAGGAATAAAGCCGCATGAAAGGCGCCCCATGCAATGAATGTCCAATTTGCTCCGTGCCAAAAACCACTTACGAGAAATATAATAAATGTATTGCGCACAACCATCCATTTTGAGCCACGACTTCCTCCAAGCGGAATATACAAATAATCGCGAAACCAAGTAGTCAAAGACATGTGCCAACGACGCCAAAATTCGGCAATATCTCTTGAGAAATATGGATAATTGAAGTTGCGCAGAAATTTAAATCCTAATAATTTGCCGATACCGATTGCCATATCCGAATATCCCGAAAAATCGCCATAAATTTGGAATGCAAAAAATATGACACCAATAGCCAATGTACTTCCGGGCATTGTATGGTAATTATCAAAAGTTCTGTTTACAATTTCGGCGCAATTATCTGCAATTACAATTTTCTTAAACAATCCCCATAAAATTTGGCGCATGCCGTCAACTGCTTGCGAATAATCAAATTCACGCTTTTTGTAGATTTGAGGCAAAAGGTTAGTTGCCCGTTCGATTGGACCTGCCATTGCCAGTGGAAAAATACTTACAAAAAGGAAAAATGAAATTATATCTTTGGTTGGTTCAAAATGTTTACGGTAAACATCAATCGTATATGATAATGTATGGAAAGTATAAAAACTAATTCCAACAGGCAAAATAAGATGAAGAGTATGTGGCTGTAGTTTAAGTCCAAATAATGAAAAAGCATCAACAAATGAACTTACAAAAAAGTCGTAATATTTAAACACTCCTAAAACACCTAATGAAACCAAACAGCAAGCAGTCAAAATAAGTTTTCGTCGCCGTTGTTCATTGGTTTTCATCATCAATAGTCCGCCTACATAATTTGTTATGGAACAAAATAGAATTAATGACAAATACCGCCAATCCCACCAAGCATAAAAGAAATAACTCGCAGCGAGAAGGAATATGTTTTGCGTTTTTACATTTCCCTGTAATGCCCAATAGATAAGGAAAACAATGGGCATAAAGACGGCAAATTCGATGGAGTTAAATAACATTTATTGATATTTTCGTAAAACTTATTGTTATTAGAGTTTATGGTGATAATGGAGAGAGGTGTACTTATTTTGCTACTTCTTTGTATATATTACTAAGCGTTTTTTCATATTCTTCTAAAGAATGGTTTTCCTTTATTCTTTGAATACAAAAATCTATTTTTTCTTTTTCTACAAATCCCGTTGTTAAAATTAGACTTATCAGATCAAACATTTTTCTTTCCATTTCTTGATTTTTTAACACAAAACCTAAATTCTTAATTTCTCCATGTTTTGTTTTTTCGCCAATGTTCATCAACCAGCCGCATTTATTATTATTAATTTCCGGCAAGGCTCTAATATCGCTCGAAATAACCGGACAGCCTGCTGCCTGAAATTCCAAAACAGAATAACCGAATGTATCCGAATAGGTTGGCAAAAGCCCTATATGAGATCTCTTCATTAAATCAAGTACCTGTTCATTTCGTAATGACTCATAGTACTTTAGCCAATTCCCATTATACTTTTTAATTAAATATTTTGCTTCTTGTTCATCTTTTTTAGTAAAAATATGAGGTATATCATTGTTTAAATTGCTTACAATAATTAAATTGAAATCATATTTTAATGATAACTTTTCAAAACATCGTAATATAGCTAATCCTCCTTTACGATAAAATTCGCGACCAACAAATATGAATGTCAGTTTTTCATCAACATATTGAGACTTTTCTTCCACAGAATTTATAAGCAATTCTTGCGGCGGATACAATTGAATCAATTTCAATTTAATAGCATCTTCGTATTGAGGAAAATTGGCAACTAACTTTAATTGAATATCTTGTGTGCATTTAGAAATAGCTATCAACGCTTTACACGAATTGGAAGCACAACACTTTAACCCCTCCTCTAATTTTTTATAATTTCGAACAGCATTGATATCAAAATCGGCATATAAATATTCACTTATTTCTTTATTATAAAAGGGAACTGCTGTTTCAAATGTAGTAATCCATGGTGCTTTCGATAATGAAATGGTATTAAAAAAATGAGCTACATCATAAAACAATAATTCAAAGAAAAACCCATTGTAACTACATCCATCACTAAATCCGAACTTTTTATAATAGACGGTTTTATTTAAACTATTTATTCTAATATATTTATTATGAGTTAAATAGTTTATGTTTCTTTTGTTAGGATATCCTTCTGTTAATATTCCTATTTTCATTTTTGCCACTGATTTTTATCAAAATCATAATATATAACCTTTGGTAAACGGTATATTCTATCCCAAAATGGAATGAAAAAGAAAGATATTCTTTTAGGTAACCATTTCTGCACTAAAAATAACTTTCGAAGCAAAAACGGTTTACATTTTAACTGATTATAAATACTACAAACTTCTTTTTCATAAACGCTTCCCTGATTTATAGACAATTGATTGCCATGCAACCTAAAACCACTTAATACGGTATTGACAGTATACAGGTTTGCATATTGAAAAAATCTTGTCCACAACTCAAAGTCAGCAGCTAATTTATAACTTAAGTTCAAAGAATTTCCCGATTTATCCCATAAGGTTCGCCTAAAAAAAACAGATTCTTGTTGTATCCATCGAAAATCACCAATAAGTATTTTTTTTCTTGACCACTTAACCGGCTGAAATACTTTTACACACAACCCTTTTTCGTTGTATAAACTCGGAATCCCTATAATCCAATTGACACTATTTAGTTCTGAGAAAATATCAGCTATAATCCACAATGAATTTAGATGATACATGTCATCCGAATTTAACCACGCCATTATTTCTCCTGTACTCTTATCAAATCCTTTTTGAATAGCATGGTACATCCCTTTATCCGGCTCACTTATCCAATAAGCTAGCTGTGATTCATATTTTTTAATAATATCAACAGTGCCATCTGTACTGCCTGCATCAATAATGATATATTCTAAATTAGGATAATTCTGAGATAGAACAGATAGTATAGTTTGTTCCAAGTATTGAACTCGATTATATACCGGAGTGACTATTGATATTTTAGGATATATTTTCATCATACAGCAATTAACGCTTTTTCGAGGAAATTTAGAGAAAAAGTTCGTTTTTTCTCCAATATTATATTCACCTCATTGTAATCTATTGGTTCGATAAGAAGATTATGAATATCTGATTCTGAAAAATTATTCGAAAGGATACGATTTTCAAGACCTATTAATTTTAAAATAGAAGTGAAACGATCTTTACCTCTATTATTATTCGATAGCACAATAAATTGTTTGTTAAAAATAATAGAGAATAACATCCCATGGTATGAATCTGTCAATATTAATTTACTATTAGCAATACTATTTATCCATTGATTAACAGTTATCTTCTTTTTAAATACTCTTTTTCCCTTTGACGAATTTTCTAATAAATCCAATACCAACAAATTAGTTTCTTTTGATACTAGTTTCTTCAATAAGTTACTACTATCAGTATTATCTAATATGTAACTTGCAATTACATCCTTATTGTTATTTTTAACAGAAAAACAACTCTTATATTCTTGTGCATCTAATAACAATGTTGGATCTAAAACAAACTCTACATTTTTACAATCCAAATCTTTTTGACATATCTGTATTCCTGAAAATTCTCTTACTGATATATTACTAAATCTAATTAAAAGTTTTTTTATTGAGGAAGTCCAGTCTTCATCATATTGCCAATTATCTTTTCCAAACGAAGCTGCATATGCAATTTTTTTTGTCTTATCATCTACAAAGTCTAAAAAATAATTATATCCAACATCTGTATATTCTTTTCTCCATACCTGATCACTACCTACAATAACAGCATCAAACTCGGATGCTAAGGTAAGCATATCAATGTCATTATTAATTTCCCTTGTAATAGGTTTTAAATATTTTTTCTTAAACTCAAAAAAAGGATATGGTCTAAAAAAATGTAGCAGTTTTTGTAGAAATGACAATTTTGATGTTTTCCTATTTAATTGTCTATCAATCAACATGGGACATAATCCCATGTTCTTCAATGTTTTGCATAAAGCAAAACATTGAAGAACAGCACCATAATTATGCGAATAATGTAATGTCAGTATCCCGATTTTCATATTTATAGCCCAATATATTATTGAATGATAGTTGTTATTTCATCTATATTTAGTTTGGGGGAGAGAGCAACTTTAAATTCATTTGGCAGATAGCCACAACTAAGAATTAAAGTAATTGTTTGAGAATCTGGAATATTCAATATTTTTCTTAAAGAAAGGTCTAACTCAGGTTTAACGCTCCAATTTAGGGCACATGAACCTATTCCATAAAAATGTAAAGCATAAATAAAGGACATAATAAACATTCCCGAATTTAAAAAAATATCATTTCTTTCTCCACTTCCACCAAAAACCGAAATATCAGAAGTAAATACAACTAAAGTATTTGTTAAATGTCCAAATCCTCGATTACCATCTTGTAATGATAAAATTTTATTTATTACATCTTTATCTTTAATAATAAGTAATTTATTGGGTTGCCTATTACATGCAGAAGGAGTTTGTAATGCCAACTTGACACATTTATTTAATACATCCAAAGAAATATCTTCTTTTGAGAAATTACGAACTGTATGTCTAGACATACAAAATTCATCGAATGATGAATTTTGAAATTCAAAAAAAGAGTTTCGATTCATTTGTAATTGATTACTCTGAGAATTTATTGAAGTTTTTTCGGCTAAATTTACAATTCTATTTCTTAGGTTATCTTCTAGTTTATAATTATTTTGATCATGAAAAGACACATATTCATTTAATACTTTTACAGAATGAATAAAGGGAATTGATTTTAAATTATATCCTTTATCAAAATATTCATTGCATATATCTATAAGGTACTTTATCTTGTTCTTTCCAAATCCTAAAGTCGTATTTGGCATTGTTAAACCTTTTTCTATAACATGATAATTAAATGTCAAGATTGCATGATACTTTGACTCAGTATCTACATTTTTATACGAATTAGAATAAGTATAATATCTTATAAAATCATACTTATACCCTTGTAATATTATTCTAAATATTTTTATTTTTTCTGGTATAATTTTTTTTATTTTTTTCAACATTTTTGTTTTGTTATAAATTATCTGCGATTGAGCATAAATCTCCCTAATGCTGTTAATATTTTATATGAACATAACGGTTCTATTATAGATAAAAAGATTTTTTTTTCTTTATGTATGTGTTTCCTAAAATATAACCTATATTTTTTTACATCCTTAAAAGTTTCACATATCGCAAGAGTGTAACGAGTTGAAATATATTTGTTAATAAATTCAATATGATTATAATAACATTTATCCAAATCTTGACGATTTTTCAAAGAGCTATTTATACCTGTATTCATTTTATGCCATATATAAATCACTTCGTCTATATATGCTGCTTTTGCATGAAGAGAAAGTGATTTGATTTGAAAGTCAACATCTTGACATGAATAGGAGAATTCTTCCGAATAACCTCCAACTTTTTCCCAAAGACTCTTTTTAAAGGGAGACATCCCAAGTAAGTTCCAGCCTTTGAATAATTTATGGTTATCCAAAAAGCCGTTTGTTGTTATTCTTCCACAATTAACAATAGTTTGCTTCTTTCCATTATTTTCATCTAAAAAATAATTACCATATACAAATTCTGCTTTTGATTTTTCAAAAGTTTCCGACACAATCTGTAGTGCATTGTTTGGTAATTCATCGTCAGCATCTAAAGTATAAATAATCTCACCAACAGCTTTTTCTATACCCATATTACGGGTAACGGAAACCCCTACATTTTTTTCTGTCCATAATACACAATATCCTTGTACCTCTAAATCACGACAAACTTCAATGGTTTCTCTATGGTCTGAAAAATCTTTTACAATAATTACCTCAAAATTCTGATAAGTTTGCTTTTTAAGAGATTCTATTGCTCTATATAAAAGTTTACCTTCATTGAAACAGGTGACTATTACTGAAATCATACTACTACTTTTAGAATAAATCAATTAGGTCCACTCTACATTTTCTTTAATAATTCTGGCAGGAACACCGGCACAAACTGTTCGAGGAGGAATATCCGATGTAACAACAGCACCTGCTGCCACAATTGCCCCATCGCCAATAGTTACTCCCTTCAAAATAATTGCCCTTGTACCAATCCAAACATGATTTCCTATCTTTATTGGCTTTGCCATTTCGTCCTGATTTCCGTTGATAACATGAGCATCATAATCTCTTATTATAACTCCCTTTGCAATAGCAACCTCATCACCAATTATAATTTCTTTAGCACATGCTATCTCAACATCATAATTAGAATATCCGCTTCCTAAAATCAATTTGGCTGATGGCTCCACAGAAATAAATGCTCCGGTATAAACTTCAAAGTTTCCATTTACTTCAAAAATAGAATCCTTTGATATTTTAAGTATTGTTGGTTTATAAACAGTATTTTCCCACCTTTTACCAACAGACAACCTTCCTTTAAGTTTGATAATTGCTGTATCATCAAATTTAATTTTTGCCTCAGGAAATATTATTACTTTAATTTTCGGAAAAATTTTCAATCTTATATTAGTCCAAATACTGTATAATATTTGACTGCCATTTAAAACTGAATATTTCTTTAATCTATTAAACATCTAATTTAGAATTGACTTAATAACTAATTTGATCTTTTGCTTTAACGAAAACATTTTATACAATTCTGAAGAATATGCCTTTAAAGGTATTTTTAATATATTAGTACGAGTATAATTATACTTAAACAATTGCACTAAATACTTCTTAAGAAAACAGTTAGAAATATTGTATTCCTTAAAAACAGAAAAAAGTTCTTCCGAAATTCGTAAAAAACAACACCAATCTTTAATTTTTCGCTTTCGAAAAAAAACAGCAAAGCAATCATCTTCTATTGAGTGTTTTAATAAAAACTCTAAATATTCTTTTTTAATCTTATTGGCTACACTTTGTTGTTCTACCGAAAAGAGTAAACTCACATTAGTATGATGCACTCTGTAATACAATAAAAATTCAGGAATATTAACAATATCTGAATATTTCAAAATATCAATCCATAATTTATAATCTTCAGCATGTTTATAATCTTTATTATAAGAAAGGTGGTATTTATCTAAAATGTCTTTTCGAATCATAGCTGTCGGATGTCCAATTTGGTCGAAAAGCAACATATCTAATTTTAAATTATTGGGATCAACAGTATGCTTTATTTCTCTTATATTTGACTTGTTTTTATCAGAAAAAAAATAAAACCAAGTTCCGCAAACAGCAACATTTTTATGTTGATCCAAATATGCTACTTGTTTCTCTAATCGTGTATCAACAGCTATATCATCGGCATCCATTCGTGCAATATATTCTCCTTGACATAAAGATAATCCTTTGTTTAAAGTTTGTATCAAACCCAAGTTTTCTTCATTTTTTATATATCGGATTCTTATATCTTGGTATGACAAAACAATCTCTTCGGTCTTATCCGTAGAACCGTCATTGACGATGATAAATTCAAAATCAACAAAAGTTTGATTTAAGATGCTTTCAATAGCGGCATTCAAGTATTCAGCTGCATTATATGCCGGCATGAGTACCGATACTTTTGGAGTCAATGGCGTATCCATCTATAAAGGCATTTTAAAACTGTTTTAAAATTTGGTTTTATGTACGAATTTAATTTATTCTTCAATTCTTGTATCTCAATTTTAGGATTAGCAATACTATTAGAAATCAAATCAGAAACTATCGTTTCTGCCTCGTTTTGAATACCTCTCCTAATACAAGCATCTTCGATTGCTTTAATATGCCAAAATAAGGCTTTGTAAACATTGTTGTTTACAGAAATTCCTCCTTCATGAAACCGATAGAGATACAACGGTCTATCTAAGAAAAACAGATTACCAGCTTCTTCTAACTTATAATACAAATCTTGATCTATAGCCCGTTTAAAATTTGATCCGATGCCGCTCGTTTTTAAATATAATGCTCGTTTAAAACTAGCAAAAGCATGAACAGAACCTTTGTTGAAATGCAAATAATCTGTATCGTTAGGTATTTCCCTTGGGTTTTTATTGATTCTTATTTCGTTCAAAAATTCATCACAATAAATGTATGTTGAATAGACTAAACTTGCTTCTTGTTCTTTTTGATGCGCTTCTACCATACTGCTTAACGCATCAGGGAGAAGTGCATCATCCGGATCTAAAAAACCACATAAATCGCCAAGAGCTAATTCCACACAACGCCTTTTGGTATAACCACAGCCGTTATTTTCTTTGCTATAAAAAATTTTTATTCGATTGTCTTCGGCGTATAACTGATAAATATCTTTCGAATTATCGGTTGAAAAGTCGTCAACTATTATAATTTCCCAATTAGTGTAAGTTTGCTTTCTCACACTTTCTATTGCTTCGGATAAATATTTTCCATTATTATAATTAGCAATTAGAACAGAAAATAACGGTAACGAATTCATTTCAAGATTTTTTTATTTTTCTTTTTATCCGGCTAAAATGTAGAAAACAGAAAGCACAAACTGCATCCAAAACAGTTCCTCCATTAACCACTTTAAAATCAAAATTTTTCTTAGACTGCATTAATCCAATATTGCTACATATACCATTATGAGCCGAAAAATATATTTTATAACTTGTTTTATCTTCAACCAAACAAGCTCTATACAATCCTTTACTATAAAATGAATTTGGCTTGTTGCTTGGTTTCAAAATTTCTTTTTCAAATGAGAATTTATCAGGTATATCTCCTTTCCATAAAGTGATTTTATCATTACCATAAATCAATAATAAATAATTGTTATTTATATATTGGACATCAATATGCCATGGGTCAGAATAATACCCTTTCAAGGAACATATAGAATGTTGTTCCCAATTAAATCCATCTTTCGAATGAGCATAACATATATTTCTGTCTTTCTCTTTTGAAGACTTGTCCACATACCACATACAATACATTCCGTCGATATATGTTATTGCAGGAGATATGATTATTTCACCTAAAATTTTATTATTTGACAGGTTTATCATCAACTCTCTATCTGTCCACGAGACACCATCGTTAGTACATTTTCTTAAAATTTTAGTTTTAGTAATTCCTTCGCTATCAAACTCTGTTAAACGATACCAACATTCGATATAATTATTTACAAAAACCAAATGAGGATCCGAAAAATAACATTTATTTTCTATTTGCAGTTCTGTTAAATCATCAATCGGATTATTTTTAATACTATTCCAATTCTTTCCATCATTTGAAAAATGAATGCAAGGAGTCTCCCATCTATCTCTGTACGGTAATATTGGCAAAACCGGATATGGCGACTCCACCATCCAATATTTGTATCCGGCAAACCCTTTTTCAAAGAAAAGTACAGATGGATGATAGGGTTGATTCAGGTTGCTGGGAGTGATGATATGTATCGGTAATTTTATCAAAAATTAATTCTTTATAATAGAAATAATCTCATTCCACATTTCTTTTGACTTATTCTGTTGCTCTATGATTTTATCAGAAATAGGTTTATAAGACTCTATATCACTGAGCGCACGCTCTATTTTTGCTATACTTTCACGGGGGTTAGTTGCATCTAAATAATTGTCTTCAACTCCATAATCCTTTAATAATTCTCCATATTTGTGATTCCATCCGGTGCAGAATGTTGCGACTCCTTGAGACAACCCACTAACTACACCATGAAATCTGGAAGAGATAACCATCTTAGAATTAGCTATCACATCTTTGATTTGCAATGCATTCAAATCTAATAAGGAATCATCTATTGAAGGATATTGTTTTTTTAGAGTTTGAATAAATTCAGCGTCACCTTGACCTTCATGATTCAATAAAATAATTTTTTCACCTTTTCCAATCAATAGTTCAATGATACTACTTAAAAAATTAAAATACTCGTTTTGTTCCAGAATCGCTTGAGTAACCATCATTTTGTTAGGTATTATCACTATGCTGTCTTTTCTTTGTATTTGTTGAATAGGATGAAGGAGCGAAGTAAAATCAGGATATTTTTTTATTTTGTTTGAATCAGGAAATAATGAATCTAAATGCTCTTTCGAAATATTATCTCTTGCATAAATTTTATCTGATAATTCATGGATAAATTTTATCCGTTCTATTGATAACTTATTAGTAAAAGGTCCAAATGCTTGAGGCAAGAATAGTACTTTTAAGCTTTTATTTGAAAATTGATTGTAATGCTTAATAAATGAGTGCATAGGCACTAACTTATATACTACCTCCCATTGATCTCCAAATTGAAATCCTGCAATATCAACAATAACATCAATCATTGATGATGTTATGAAAATTTCTCTTTTTACAAATTTCTTAAATAAATAGTTTATTCTTGATTTAAGTGTATTAGCAGAAGATCGCAAAGGAAAAATAGAATTCTTTTTACAAAATAAAATATTTTGATTATATAATTTTCTACTTACAATTATCCTGCAATTTAGTTTAGCTTGTAACTCTTCTATTGTAGCTATAAGCATCAATTCGTCACCTTTATTTATAAATCCAGAATTGTCTATAAAGATATTTATCTTACCCATTAACTATTTTTATTAACTTTTTAATATGTCTTTTTGTTTTATTTAAAAGTGAGACCGGGGGATTTATCAACATTTCAATATGTTTATAGTCCTTTTTACTATTAGCTTTTGCTCCTAACCTAAGTTGCTGGTACTCCTTGCAATCTAATTCACTGTCAAAATTTAATGAAGAATCAATGTCTTTTGGGTAGTTTTTATAAATAGGAGAGTTATTGTTTATAGCTCTCACTAAATTCAATTTTGATTTTTCAATTGATTGAGAGTTGAGTATCTTATCTATGTCAACTGGTTTAAAATCAAACAAGTCTTTACAGTAATCAAAAGCTATTTCTCCTTTTTTTGTTCGAATAATAATATTTGATTTTCCTTCAAATGATTCTTCTCCTTGAATATAACAATCCCCAAAACTAATATCAGCATACCTATTTAGAATGTCAAAACAATAACGGCATCTGTTTAATTGAAAATATGGTTTGAGAGACATTCGGACTGATTTGTCAATAAACTTATTTTTTCCATCATAGCATATTCTTGTATTTCCCGGCCAACCTTCATTAAGCTTTGATTTAAAATCAAATGTATCAAAATTACCATATTTAAAATGATAATAATTATAGATATTGTAATTAAGTGTTTTCTCACAAAATAAGCCTAAAAATAGAATATTTTCTCCAAGATTCTTCTTTAATTTGAGATATGATCTTATAGATAAAAATTGGCATGGAGTTCCAACAATAATTAATTTTGCATGCGGGTTTATATTTATTTCATTAATTATATTTTCGATGGAGGCGGGTATGTATTTTGATTTTGCAGCTCTAAATATTTCGTTTTGATCATTTAATACACTTAATTTAGCTTGAGATCCGTTTGATAAATTATAATTAAGTACGCAAGCTTTTTCATACAATCCAGATTCTAATAAATAGATGATTATTTGAGTAATTACTCCACCACTTGCTGAATTAAGTCTGATAGTTTTATCTAAAGCATAAGCAACATAACATTCTTTTGTATTTCCTCTGAAAAAATCATCCGTCTTCTCTTCTAATTCAATTTCATAACTGGGACATACTTTTAAACACAAACCACAATCTATACATTTACAATCAATTACCGGAAGAAATAATCCATCTTGATAATTGATCGTTATTGCTTTTGTAGGGCATACAGCATAGCATGCACAACAAGAAACACATAAATCATTCTTAACAGTATGTGTAGAAACATTTATCACATAAAAGATTCTAATGAACAACTATAATCAATTAAGACTTTATTTTCGGATGATAAAGGCAATTTTCCAGAGCCATAAAAATCAGCAGCTATAACATGTAAAGGTATAGAGTCTCCAAGCCAATCTTGGCGCTGTTTTCCACTCCATAGTGATATATTTAATGAATAATTGCCCTCAGGCAATGGAAATCTGTCAAAAGAAAATATTACTTTTCCATCCTTAGGAGCAATTATAGATTTTTTTTCAACATATTCAGTACTCAGATGTAAAATTTTATCACTAATAGAATTATATACACCTACATTTACAACAATTGGTTGATTCAACTCTGAATGATAACATATATTTATATTAATCTCAGAACCAGAAAGAATATTTTTAATTTCATTTCCTTTTTGATCAGTAAAGAAAACTTTAGATAAATAGGCTTTAGGTAAAACTTTTCCTTCAAAACGGCTTAAATAATTATCTATCTGTATAATTCTAGAAGATAAATACTCATTTATCGTAGCATCAATGGTACCTGAATATACTGACATTCCGTTTTGTAATAAAATACCTTTCGTACAAAGATTTTGTAGGCTCGCCATATTATGACTCACAAACAAAACTGTCCGCCCCTCACCTTTTGACACATCTTGCATTTTCCCAATAGCTTTCTTTTGAAACTCAGCATCTCCTACAGCAAGCACTTCATCAACCACTAAAATCTCTGGTTCCAAGTGGGCGGCAATAGCAAAACCAAGACGAACGGTCATCCCACTGGAATAGCGTTTTGTTGGTGTATCTAAGTATCGTTCTACACCGGAAAAATCTACAATTTCATCCAACTTGCGAGCTATTTCTTGCTTACTCATACCCATAATAGCTCCATTCATATAGATGTTCTCCCTTCCAGTCATTTCAGGATGAAAACCAGTACCAACTTCCAAAAGAGAGGCTATGCGCCCTCTGGCTCTGATAGTTCCGGTGGTAGGAGAAGTGACTTTGGAAAGAATTTTTAATAGGGTGGATTTTCCGGCTCCATTTTTACCTATAATACCCAATACATCACCTTGTTCTACAGAAAAATCAATGTCGCGCAAAGCCCATACATATTCGCTTTCGCCTTTTTGGGCACGATCGTTTACTTCACCTATTTTTAAATAAGGGTCTTCCTTGCCTAAAACATTTATCTGCCACCAACGGTTCAAATCGTGACTGATTGTCCGTGTGGAAACTAATCCGAGACGGTATTGCTTACTTATATTTTCAAATTTTATTGCTATGCTCATAATACGCATTAATAGAATTATTACAAACTGGACGAATTTAGTATTCTTCTGTATACTAGGTTTTTTTCTCCAAAATTTATTAATAATCCTAATTGTAGTTTTGTCCTTTTTAAATAATTTTTTATTTGGTCTAAATTATCTTGATGAAGAAATATATAGCTTTTAATTCAACAACAATTTTGTCATAACATAGAAAGTCTGCTTTAAAATATTTATTTAATTTTTCTTCCTCATAATACACATTTATTATTTTTTCTCATTTGATACATTATCCTTCTTACGAAATTGTTTTTCTAATGCTTCCTGATACACACTTTCTAAAAATCCACAACCTAACTCGCTATGTACCTTTATGCAAAAACCAATTATTTTGTAACTCTCTTCCTTAAACAATATTTCCGGCATATTTATTCAAAAAATTCGCAATAATTCGGATAATTCACGGTTAAACAGTATCCATGAAACTTCGTTGTACACGATTGAACACCACTATTCCTAAAGCAAGCAGCATAACCATAAACCCAAAACTATATCCCAATGACCACCAACTGAAAACACCTTCTCCAAGTGCCCCATATTTGAAAGTTTCAACTATTGATGTGAGTGGATTTAGTGACATTATCATTTGTCGTTTGGGCGAAGTTATTGTACTTAGCGGGTAAATAATCGGTGTGGCATACATCCACAAGTGTACCAAGAAACCAAACAAAACAGTTAAGTCGCGGTATTTGGTTGTCATGGAAGAAATTAAAATTCCAAAACCAAGTGCCAATCCGGCCATCATCATAATAAGAATAGGCAAAAGCAACAAATACCAATTAGGAGCTACAGAAGTATCCTGAAAAATGACAAAATACAAATACACGGCAATAAATAATCCCAACTGTATAGAGAAACGAATTAAGTTTGACATAGTTACAGATAAGGGAACTATCAAACGCGGAAAATAAACTTTCCCAAAAATAGCCGCATTAGTTGTAAAGGTATTTGAGGTTTTATTTAAGCAATCTGAAAAATAGTTCCACATAGTGATTCCGGCTAAGTAAAATAAAGCTTGAGGGACACTTCCTGTCGCTATTCCTGCAATTCCGCCAAAAACAACCATAAACATAACAGTAGTCATAATAGGTTGAATAACAAACCATGCCGGACCAAGAACTGTTTGTTTGTATTGCGTTACAATATCACGTTTTACAAACATTTGCAACAAATCTTTATATCTCCATATTTCTTTAAAATCAACATCAAACAAACCTGTACGAGGTTTAATTTCTGTAGTCCATTTTTCGTTTTTATCTAAAAGTATATCTTCTGCCATAAATTAGTTATATTTCATTTTCAACTTTAACTCCCGTTGGTCGTTGACCTTCGGTTCAATTCTCCACTTCCCATTATCTGGTGTACCAATTATACATTATTTCAATCCCCTGTTCTATTTCAACAGTATGCTTCCATCCCAAATTATTCAGCTTGGTTACATCAGTAAGTTTTTTCATAGTGCCGTCAGGTTTAGATGTATTGAAATAAATTTCACCCTCAAAACCGACTATTTGTTTTACCAATTGGGCTAAATTTTTAATCGAAATATCTTTCCCTGTACCAATATTAATATGTGTATTTCGAATTTCTTTTGTTCCTACCGGATAAGTATCTTTAAAATTTACTTTCTCCATTACAAAAACAGTGGCATCTGCCATATCTTCACTCCAAAGAAACTCACGCATCGGAGTACCCGTACCCCAAATTTCGACACGAGTGGTATTATTCTCAATCGAAACACCGTATTTAGCTAATTTGCTCAGGATTTCTTCTTCCGAAAAATTTCCAACTATACCTTCAATAGGGCGTTTGTTCAAATCTTTTCGTATTGCTTCCCAATCATCGTTTTGCAAACATTTTCCTAAATGAATTTTACGAATTAATGCAGGAAGGACATGCGATGTTTCCAAATTAAAATTATCATTCGGACCATATAAATTGGTAGGCATTACAGCAATAAAATTCATTCCGTATTGCAAATTATAGCTTTCGCACATTTTAATACCGGCAATTTTAGCCACTGCATAGGGTTCATTAGTATATTCTAATGGCGATGTCAGCAAACAATCTTCAGGCATTGGTTGTGGGGCTTCACGAGGATAAATGCAAGTACTTCCCAAAAAACAAAGTTTTTTTACCCCATGCACATATGACTGATGAATGACATTATTTTGTATCTGTAAATTTTCGTATATAAAATCGGCACGATAAGTATTATTTGCCACAATACCACCAACTTTAGCTGCCGCAAGAAAAACATATTCGGGTTTTTCTGCTGCAAAAAACTCAGCAACTGCTTGTTGGCAGGTTAGATCCAATTCTGCATATGCTTTTCCGACTAAATTAGTGTAACCTTTTATTTGCAAATTTTTCCAAATAGCAGAGCCAACTAATCCTAGATGTCCTGCGATGTATATTTTACTGTCTTTGTTCATAAGTTTTACCGCAAAGGGCGCAAGGGAAACGCAAAGATTTTATAAACCATAGGTAATAATATTATTCAAAATAATTCAAAACCTGGTAACCGCCTTCTTTTAAATAAGAATCTTTTTGCATCAATTTAACATCGCTTTTCACCATGTCTTTGACCAATGCCGCTAAGTCGTATTCAGGTTCCCAACCAAGTTTGGTTTTTGATTTAGTCGGATCGCCGATAAGTAAATCCACTTCTGTAGGACGAAAATATTCAGGGTCAACTCCAACCACTTGTTCTCCAATACGCTTCTTAATATTTGCTAAATATTTCTCGCCAACTGTAGCACAGAATATTTTCTCATCAACAGAAGATATGAATCCTTTTTCGTCTGCATCTTTTCCTTTAAATTCAGTCTTTATCCCTACTTCGGAAAATGCCATGTTGATAAATTCACGAATAGTTGTAGTAACACCGGTTGCTATCACATAATCATCCGGTTGCTCCTGTTGCAAAATAAGATACATCGCTTTGATATAATCTTTAGCATGCCCCCAATCCCGTTGAGCCGAAAGATTACCCATAAACACTTGTTTCTGCAAGCCTAAAGCAATCTTAGATACTGCACGAGTTACTTTACGCGTTACAAAAGTTTCTCCACGCAAAGGCGATTCATGATTAAACAAAATACCGTTTGAAGCATGCATTCCATAAGCTTCACGATAATTAACCGTAATCCAATAAGCATATAGTTTTGCCACTGCATAAGGGCTACGAGGATAAAACGGAGTAGTTTCTTTTTGAGGAATTTCTTGTACCAAACCATAAAGTTCGGAAGTAGAGGCTTGATAAATGCGGGTTTTTTTTGTCAAGGAAAGTAAGCGAACAGCCTCTAAGATTCGAAGAGTACCAATTCCGTCAGCATTTGCTGTATATTCAGGAGTATCAAAACTAACCTTGACATGGCTCATAGCTGCCAGATTATAAATCTCATCAGGTTGAATCTCGCCAATAATACGGGTAAGATTCATACTATCGGTCAAATCTCCATAATGAAGAATCAATTTTCTATTTGTTTCATGCGGATCTTGATATAAATGATCGATACGGTCGGTATTAAATAAGGAAGATCGGCGTTTTAGTCCATGTACAGTGTATCCCTTTTTAATGAGATACTCAGCTAAATAAGCACCATCTTGACCTGTAACCCCAGTAATTAATGCAATTTTTGGCATATTTTATATTTTTAGAAATATTACAGTTATAAGCAGCAAATATATCTTTTTTTATTCTTTGAGCAAAAACAAAAAAACAAAAAAAAATCATTTTTTAACATTTAAAGTATTACTATTGATAAAATACTATAGAACAACAATTTATATGATTATTTATTTAAAATAAACCATAATAAAATAAAATAAAAAAACGGATAAATAACTGTAATAAAGATTCTTTCTATTAATGTAAAAAAAACAAAATAACAATAAACAAACAAAACCGGCAAAATATATTAATGTTTATTAACAATAAATTTGCATACAAATTCACAAAACATGAGGTAAAAATAAAGTTTGACAAGCCTTATTTAATGTTTTATATTTGCAATTTATCTTTATATGATACATCAACATACCATATGTGCTATATCTACAGCTTCGGGACAAGGAGCTATTGCCGTTATCCGCATTTCGGGTAAAGAGGCGCTGGATATTTGCAGTAAAATTTTTGTGGCAGCCAACAAAAAACCACTAACAGAACAAGCCCACGCAAGCGTTCGTTTTGGCAATATTGTAGATGCCAATAACGAAATTGTAGATGAGGTTTTGGTGAGTATCTTCCATAAACCACACTCGTTTACGGGTGAAAACTCGGTAGAGATTTCGTGCCATGCTTCTTCTTTTGTACAACAAAAAATCATTCAACTATTGTTAGATAATGGTTGCAAACTGGCTTTGGCAGGAGAATTTACCCAACGGGCTTTTCTTAACGGCAAGATAGATCTTTCGCAAGCCGAAGCCATTGCCGATGTCATTGCCTCTACTTCAGCTGCAGCACACAGATTGGCTATGAATCAGATGCGTGGTGGATTCTCGCTTGAATTGATGAACCTGCGTACGCAGTTGCTCGATTTTGTGTCGCTTATTGAATTGGAGCTTGATTTTTCGGAAGAAGATGTTGAATTTGCAAACCGAAAACAATTACAAGAATTAGCAGAAAAAATCCGGCAAACTATTTCACAGTTAGTTAATTCGTTTAGCGTAGGAAATGCTATAAAACAAGGTATCCCGGTAGCTATCATAGGCGAAACCAATGTAGGCAAATCGACCCTGCTCAACGCGTTGCTTAACGAGGAGCGAGCCATTGTATCCGATATTCACGGTACTACGCGCGATGTGATTGAAGATTGCATCACGCTGAGCGGTGTACAATTCCGCTTTATCGACACGGCAGGAATCCGAAAAACAACAGATATAATAGAAAATCTGGGCATAGAGCGTACTTATCAAAAAATGCAACAAGCAACGATTGTACTGCTATTAGTAGATGCTTCACAAAAAATTGCCGATATACAAAATTTTATTAAGAAACAAAAAAATAATATAACTGATAAAAAAGTAATTCTTATTTTTAATAAAACGGATATTGTTTCGCCCGAAAAAATAGATGAATTAAAAACTATTACTAAATTGGAAAACAATATTGAAAAGATTTTTATCTCTGCCAAACAAAAAAACGGTATTACCGAGCTGGAGAATCTTTTAACTCAAGCTGCATCACTCCCAAATATTGGAGAAAACGATGTAATTGTAAGTAATCTCCGTCATTACGAAGCTTTAAAAAAAGCATTAAGCTCTATTACCCGTGTAACCGAAGGTTTGCAACAACAAATCTCGGGGGATTTTCTCAGTCAGGATATACGGGAGTGTATGCATTATCTGGCAGAGATCACCGGCGGCGAAATCACTAGCGATGAGATACTCGGAAACATCTTTGCCCGCTTTTGCATCGGCAAATAATTTTAATAAAATTTTATGGATACATTAAGAAAGTCAGAAAAATAAAAAAGCATGGAGCACAAAAAATATTACACAGGGTTAAGCAAAGAACAAGTGCTGAAAAGCAGAAAACAATATGGTGAAAATATTCTCACACCACCCCCCAAAAAACCATTATGGAAACTGTTCCTAAAAAAATTTGAAGATCCGATTATTTTTATTCTTCTGATAGCATTATTTGCTTCGTTCATGGTTTCTTGCTATCAATTCTGGGGAGAAGGCGAAAGTTGGCATATCTTCCTTGAGCCGGCAGGTATTTTGATTGCCATTTTATTAGCAACTGTTGTTGGTTTTTCCTTTGAACTTAATGCCAATAAAAAATTCGAAATGCTCAATCAGGTTAATGATGAAACCTTGATAAAAGTTATTCGTTCCGAAAATATCTGCGAAATCCCTAAAAAAGATATTGTTGTTGGCGACATTGTACTTGTCAACACGGGCGATGAAGTTCCTGCAGACGGCATTTTATTGGAATCGGTTGCATTACAATTAAACGAATCAACCCTTACAGGAGAACCCGTAATAAAAAAAACAATTATACCGGAAAATTTTGACAAAGAAGCTACTTATCCCTCTAACCAATTATACAAAGGAACTACAGTTGTTGACGGACATGGAATTTATGAAGTCACAAGTGTTGGCGATAACACCGAATACGGAAAAGTATATGAAGGCTCTCAAATAAATACAGAAATAAAAACTCCTTTACGAATACAGCTTGATAAGTTAGCTGATTTAATTACAAAGACAAGTTATATTATTGCAGGGGTAATCATTTCGGCACGCCTTATTTTTTATTTTACGGGAAATACTCCTATAGAATGGGTAGCTGCCGGCGGATACATTTTAAATACAATAATGATTGCCGTAACGGTTATAGTTGTAGCTGTTCCGGAAGGACTTCCAATGAGCGTTACCTTAAGTTTAGCTTTAAGCATGAGAAGGATGTTATCCACCAATAACCTTGTGCGACAAATGCATGCCTGCGAAACTATGGGGGCAGCAACAGTCATTTGTACAGATAAAACAGGCACATTGACTCAAAATCAAATGCAAGTGTATAAGTCCAATTTTTATGCATTGGAAAATCAGACACTAAAAGAAGATGAAATAAGCTCGCTCATCAAAGAAAACATATCGGCAAATTCTACAGCCTATTTAGATTACTCCGATAAAACAAAGATTAAAAGCCTTGGAAATCCTACCGAAGCGGCATTATTACTTTGGTTACACAATCAGCATGTCAATTATCTTGATATTAGAACAAATACAGTGGTAGTGGAACAACTAACATTTTCTACAGAAAGAAAATACATGGCAACAATTGTACAATCGCCATCTTTGAAGAAGAAAATACTATATGTAAAAGGAGCTCCTGAAATTGTTTTTGACCTTTCAAAACAAGTTCGATGCTCAGACAAAATGATCCCGAGAAATGAACTTAAGCCTGCGTTTGAACAACAACTTCAAGACTATCAAAATCAAGCCATGCGCACACTTGGTTTTGCTTATCAAATTATAGAAAATGAAAAGTGTTGTTATTTTCAGGACGGAAAACTGGCTAATACGGATTTAATATTTATTGGAATAGTTGCCATATCCGATCCTGTTCGTAAAGATGTGTTTGCTGCTGTGAAAAACTGTATCAATGCAGGTATCAATGTAAAGATTGTAACGGGAGACACTTCCGGAACAGCAAAAGAAATTGGTCGTCAAATAGGCTTATGGACTAATAATGATACCGAACAAAATCACATTACAGGGAGCGAATTATCAGAATTAACAGATGCTCAATTACAAGAAAGGGTTCTTGATTTAAAAATTATCTCAAGAGCTCGTCCAATAGACAAAAAACGACTGGTTGAAGCTTTGCAAGAAAAAGGACAAATAGTTGCTGTAACAGGTGATGGAACAAACGATGCCCCTGCGCTTAATGCAGCCCAAGTCGGTCTTTCGATGGGAGATGGAACACAGGTAGCCAAAGAAGCAAGTGCGATTACCATTCTGGACAATTCATTTAACAGTATTACTCGTGCTGTTATGTGGGGACGATCGTTGTATCAAAATATCCAAAGATTTATATTGTTTCAAATAACTATAAATGTCGCTGCATGTTTAATCGTTTTGATAGGAGCCTTTTTAGGGACAGAATCCCCTCTGACAGTAACTCAAATGCTTTGGGTAAATCTTATTATGGATACTTTTGCCGCTTTAGCTTTAGCTTCTTTACCCCCAAGCGAAAAAGTAATGAATGACAAACCACGCAATAATGAAGATCATATTATATCAAAAAAGATGGCTAAATCAATTATCGGAGTAGGCTTATCTTTCGTATTTTTATTATTCGGACTTATCCAGTACTTTAAACATGTTAAACTAAATAGCCTGACTGAGTTTTCCTTCAATGATTTCTTCGCCAACTATTTTAATTTTAGCAAAGTAGAAAATGGGTTGTCTCCCTACGAATTGTCTTTGTTTTTTACCATTTTTGTGATGCTTCAATTTTGGAACATGTTTAATGCAAAAGCATTTAATACAGGGAAAAGTGCCTTTTATGGATTAAAAGACACTATTAAAGGATTTGGTTTGGTGGCATTTATAATCCTGCTCGGACAATACCTAATTATTACCTTTGGGGGTAAAATGTTTAATGTAGTTCCAATATCAATCGCAGATTGGTGTATAATAATTGGGACAACATCTTTTGTCTTAATTATAGGTGAAATTTATAGGTTAATAAACAAAATCATAGCAAAATAAAAAGATTATTGTTTGAGCAAGTATTCTTAATATATTTATTTTCAATTATTTACGGAATTCGTGGTATAAATACGGTATATTAAACGCCTAATTATCAATAAGTAACAAAAAGTAAATATTATTTACTTACAAAGATAATTAATTTTTGAGGATAAAAAACAATAGGTTTAAACACAAAAAATCCCGCATTTAGCGGGATTCTTTGTAAAAAGTAGCATTAAAAAAATCGTTTTTTCAATTTCATCACGAAGTAAACGATAAGAAACAATAAAATTACAAGGGCAATACGCCCACTCCACACTTGGAAATTCTGCCAACTCGACAATGGCTTTTTTACTTCTTTGATTACTTCTACCGGATAAGGTATGTGGATTGTATCCTGAACAAAAACGGAATCCTTTACTACCTTATCCCGATATAAGTATTTGTATCGCTCAAAAAATACGGTGTCGGCGGTCTGTTTGACAAAAATAGAATCATAACGGTAAATCGAATCACGAACAAAATTGTCCCGATATTCTGTTTTTACGGTTTCGACAGGAACATAACGAATTGAATTGCAGGAATACAACGAAGTTGCTACTACTGCGAAAATAAGTATCTTTTTCATTGCATTTTGATTTTTGATTGAAGATTAAATTCTGCCTTAACTGCTGAAATACAGGCATTCTGTCCGTTTTCTACGAAACTCATTGTGGCGACAATCATAATGTAGCGCACCATCGGCGACGGTTAATTCTTTGTTGCGTGGAACTCCTGAGTATTTTTCAACATTTTTAATGTAGTTATCCGTGTTGTTCTCGGAAGATGGTGCCCACCTTGAAATAATTTTTTCGATTGTGTTCCAACTTCTCGAAAGATAGATTGCCAATGTTACAAAGGCGGCACGGTAGCCATAAGCCATTGTAGAAAAGGTTTTGAAACTGTTATCTTTGCTTTGATTTCGCCTTGAAAAACATCAGTATTGTGCCGGTTGGTATTGCCTTAACCTTATCCGAAAACAAAAATAATTGTCCGAGATTGAGCATTTGAAGTATTGGCGGCGTGTGCTTTTGGTTGCCTTAACTTGCTTTATATCACAGAAAAAACAACAATTATTTTTTCACCCAAAAGAGAAGAAGAAAAAAAGGATATGCTTTTCTATGTTGCTAATGAAGCGGTAGCTGTCAAGGTTTTTCAGCAAAATACTACCCAAAGAGTAACGGCGGTGTGGAGATTTTGGCGAAAACCTGCAGTGCTTAACCTTTACTGACGGGAAGCGGAATGGCTATTTTTGCATAATCATTTTTTGAGAGAATAATAAAACAATTTTTCCCAAAAAGCCATTCGGAAAATAGAGGATATTGAGGAAATGGGGAATTTAAGAAAAGTGAAATTGTCATATTGCCATTTTGGCAATTTGGATATTTGGCAAATTCAAAACCTGCGTGGTAACCCAAATAAAACAAAAAATACAACTGTTTAAGGGGTGGGTGGTCGGGGGATTGGGTGGTGTGGATATTTAACATAATTAGGTGTATGTTTTATTGGCTTCCAACGGAGGCATCATTACGCCGTACAACAAATTGGTGTACAATAAGCGTTCTTGATAAATAACCGGTGAATATGGATAAACAGATTGAGGTACAGCCGCCGATGTTGGTATCTCTCTCAACTCAAAATCATATTCTACCTGTGACAAATTCTTATGTTGCGGCATCCACTGAAATTTTATATTCAATGGTTCTTTAAATGCAATAAATTCATTATTAAACGGCAGATTCAGAATAGGCGGTTTTTCAGTCGCCAACCATACACGAGCTGTTCCCGGAAGCGAAAGCGGTTTTCGTGTGTATTTTTCTATCGCCTGAAAAGTAAATTCAACTAATCCATCGGGCAATTTTCCCTGATCAAGATATCCTTGCGTTGTAATATTTTTAGGTAAAAGATATGGTTCCAAATCATTTTGTGTAAGACGCGCCATAACTCCTTCGGTCAGCGTAATGGTAGGATAATTGATCTCCGGACGAGATTGTATTTTAAGTCCGTTCGCAGCCGTAACAGTCATTTGTAATTGCACTTCGAGGTTAGGTCGTTGTTGGTCGCGGTTAAGCAATGATACTACCAACTTTTCTCGCGAGGAAGTATAATAATCACTCAAAAACTTGCTATAAGGAGGCAGTGCATAAACATTAACCTGTACCGGATATGTCTGCGCATTAGCAATAAGAGTAATAAATAAAAAGACTATTATGATTTTAATTTGTTGCATATAACCTCTTAACTTTTTATCGGATAAAATTGTAATAATCAAAAATCGCATTGCTTCCGTTTGTTCCGTCCGGCATAACATATTGCAAGTTGATTCTATAATTGCCCGAATCTATACGCGGGAATTGTCCCATCAGAAAACGACGGTATATATCATTGGTAGTTCCCGCATAATTATTTATTATTTGACCTTGCAAATCGACAAAATCATTTTTATAATACTGTGGCAAATTATAGTAATAAGGGAATATGGTTTTCACTAAACCAGTGTAATCGTCATACATTATTTTATCTAAATACGCACCAACAACAGGCAGAGCTTTTGCAGGAGGAACTCCTATTTCTTGCGCGTCATCGCGACTTACGGTGAACCTGTCCAACAATGGATAAGCATGATATATGAGCGGATATATTTTTTTATTGTAATAATCCTCATCCAATGTTGCGCGCACATCTATCAATGGTTTATTTGCCGTTTGCTCCACTCCTGTCAGTTCCGCTAAATCAAACGGCTCCATATCTTTCGTTTCGTATTTGAACATCGCTACATCCGATGTGATTATCATATACACAGGTACTGTTTTTTGAATGTTATTTATTTTATTCCTGAATGTGTTATAAGCACTTGTAGAGAAACTATACCACAAGAGTACTTTACCGACATCGGTTCGTATTTCGGCAACGGCTTGCTTATTTGTAATATCAATATTTCCTTCTTCGCTATCGTTTAATAAGCTTTGTGTCTTTACTGTTTGAACTGTATTTATTTGCTCATTTTTATTTAATGAAACCACACTTATTTTATATGCGGTTGTATTATTTACATTCGGCACTGTATAGGCTATCCATTTATTGGAAGAGTCGTAACGGAAATCTATATTTTGCTTTTTGCCGTTACTGTCTTCATATATTATCTGATTCTTCATATCTTCGGGGAAAAGATAAGTCTGACCGAAACGCAATTGTACATATCCTTGAGTACTCTCACTATGCAGATAATATTTTTGACCGACAACCGGGTAACAATATTCTATGTTCTGAAGCGGAATATCTTTAGGTGCGTCCGCAGTAACGAAGGATATGGTTTTACTTTCTACAGCCTCTTTTCCTTCGGTGTAAACAGGATTCCACACTCCGTTTCGAAGTTCTTCGAAGACTACTCTGATAGTTGCTGTAATATTTCTTCGTGGAGGAAGCACTTCGTGAGAGTAGAATGATACGGCATCTTTAGACGGATTCCATTTTAATTCGCCTATAACATTGCTGCCATCGCTCAACACAAAATCTTTTAATTGTATGCGGAATGTCCTTTCTCCACTATCATCCTGCACATCGAATGCTTTTCCTACAGCCATATTAAAGCTAGCCTGAGGTGCTGTAAACACGCTAACTTCTGTTGATTTATCCGTAGGCGATAAATCACTAATCATTGCCATATTTAACGGACTACCGCCCGGCAAAACCAATTCGCATTCTTCACCTACCGAAATTTTAAAACGACAGTTTACTTTTACCAAACCACCCAACAGATTAGCTCTCGCGGTTAAATATGTTTTAAATGAAGTCGGATTCGGTAGCATTGCTTGCATCAGTGCAGCCACATCCGCACTGATAATAGGAAGCCTGGCTTTCATAAACCAAAGGTTTACTTTCACCCCTAACTCGCCGTGCATATAAGCATAAGCTTGTCCGTTGGCATACCATCCGTCCATTCCAATTGCACCCGACCGACCTTTACACTGTGCATCCAAATAGTCTTTAAGCATCACATCGAAGCCCATGCCTAAATCATAGTTTGCATAGAGTATCAAGAAAGTTAGATCGCCTGTATTAACGCGAAAGCTGGAGCCAAATGCAAATCCTTTTCCTTGATCCAATGAATTCAGACTATTCATATAATCAATATTGGATGGCTGATAACCAAGAATAGATGCCACTTGCGGTGGAATTCCGGGTGCAGCCGGAATATTTGTACCAACCATCAGATAAGAGCCTGTTTCTATATTTAAAATATTACCTATGCCCATTCGTAATCCGATACGGTCAGTCGGAGTTCCCATATGTAAATACCATTGTTGCGGGTCTATATGCATAACCGCATATCCAGCTTTATTCTCGTTACCAACACCTAGAATAACTCCACCCAACACATTCACATACAACTCGAAAGTAGAATGGAATGATGATTCGGAGAAGTTAAACTGCATACCGAGATTTGCCATAAAACCATCTTTACCTTTTACTTTATTTTCGTAACCTAAGGCTTTGGATACTTCATTGGGTTGATATTGTTTCAATGAAATTAGTTTGTCTTTATTTCCAAAAGATTGTTCTTTCTCGATTATTTCGGCATACTTAGCACTCATATTTTTTTGAAAATCATCCATTCCGGGAATATTTCCTGCAAACTTGGCATATCCATAAAATCCGGCATACGACAAACCTCCATTTTTATTAAATGCCAAATCGAATGAAGCCTCTCCTTGCACCACATTTCTTTCTGCAACAAAAAATGCCGTCGAAGCTTTAATTCCCAACGACATACTCTCATCCGGAACATATACCATCGAAGTTGATGATAATACATCCCCGTTTGTATAATCA
The DNA here is from genome assembly GCA_964546015.1 of uncultured Paludibacter sp. GTDB lineage: Bacteria > Bacteroidota > Bacteroidia > Bacteroidales > Paludibacteraceae > JAFGVL01. The sequence continues at coordinate 115,624 of CAZJHO010000002.1, read as the reverse complement.
ATACCTACAGGCTTCATTTTATAAGTAAGTCCACCACCAAATCCATTTAAAAAGAAACTAGGATAGACAGGAATTCCAACGCCCGGTATAGTAGCAATACCATCTATAAACCAGTATTTAAAAGTGCTGCAACCAAACATACCACGAGCATTTACATTTAATCCGTTTAATACTTTATTGAATGTAATTTTCATATCACCACCGAATCCATCGCCATAAATAGGGTCATTGTTCAGTACATTTAAGTTTCCTTCTATTTTAAAAATATCAGCAATGGTGGCATTAACTTCTATTTGAGCTATATCCATTCGTTTATATTGCCATCGTTGCAGATCTCCATTATCCATTTTGCCGACAATGGATAAGCGAGTTCCTCCGGCAAACACATCTCCCAAATTCATTTGGACATCAAAACCGATAGTAGCTTCCAAACCCGAAGCATCGGTTGTAAGGGAAATATTACTTACCGAAAGAGGGAAATTCATCAACTTAACTTCATCCTGATAGCCGAAATATTCTACCTGTAAATATGGATTTTCTGTTTTCAGGTGGAGACTGCGAAATTCTACACCTTTAAATTCGGTTAGCGTTTTGTTTCCGGTTTCATCCGCTATCCGAATTCCCATTCGTCCATGCAACATTGCTTCCGGTTTAAATTTTTTATTCTCCAGCGTGAATAATACATATGAATTAGGATCTATTTCAGCTTTAGCTTGCAAAAAATCTATTGAAAGGGTATCTAAAGGCTCTACTTGCAAAGCACATTTGTTATTCGCACCTATAATTCCATTATACCGTAAATATGAATCTTGAGAAGTAGGTAAGACGAGTAATCCCTTGAAAGTGGCTTCTTCTAAAGTATTTGCCATCAGTGTCAATCCAAAATAATCGACAGAGAAAGACCATCCGTTAGCATTTCCTTCAGTCAGGGGCAAGATAGTAGTTTCGGCACAGAATACACCACTGATGCCATTATCATCAATCAGCAGGTCATTGGCTTCAAAATTTACGGGTTGATTACTTTTACGAGCAAAATATTCGGGTAATGTAACAGATAGTTTACGCACATGAATACCTCGCCACAAGCTTTCATTACCAGTTATAAGATATTGATTGTAACCTTTCGGGATAGAAAAACTAGGAGAATTGCGAGTATCGCTAAAATCAAAACTTGCTTCTTCTACATTCCAAATAAAGCCATCCAATCCATTTATTATAAAAGGAGGCAAAGAAACCTTCGCAAGTATATCGCCCCATGAGCTTACTTGCGTTTGAAATCGTGCCGATACCTTTCCACCTGCCAACACATTACCCGAATTATCAACAGGACAACAAAGCGACTCAAAAATCTCTACATCGGCAACAAGCTGCATATTTTTAAAACCCTTGCAATCTATTTCTACAAAAGTCAAATCGTCCGACTGACCATCATTATCATCATAATTTCCTTTTAGCCTGAAGGTTAAACTATTGCCAGTAAAAGGAATTTCAACATCTCCTAACAACACAGCTTTAGTATGGCCGATAATATCACCGTCGTGAGAAAGTTTAACATCTTTGGCTCCAAAAAACAAGCTTTTTTTACTTTCAGGAATTTTAACACGCACAAAAATCCCGACAGAAGTATAATCCGGAAAAAATTCAGCACTATTTACAGCAATAGCAACATCCATATTACCGATAGTTGTGCGCGTACCAATGGGTAAATGGCTAATATCGATATGATTTAGATTATCTTGAAAATTGGAAGATTCGTCCAGTTGTGTAAAACAAAGTTGAGCTTTTTTTATATCCTGATAAATAGCGGATTGAGCCTGTACCGATAAGGATATTTGCAGCATTAGTAAGAAAAAAATAAAAAGTAAACGCTTTTTTAAAACCATACATTTATTAGCAATTTTTTAACTAAAATTCTTTTATCTTAAAATTTATAAAAATCTGTTTTTTATATAAAATCATCTATAAACAGGTGTTTTTATTGAAATATTTTCTACCTACAAACTCATCTTATTTTCTTCATTAATAGAATTTTAATAAATATAATCTGTTGAGAAAGTTGTTTTATTTACCTATTTATTAAATATACCTTTAAAATTTATGAGTCCAAAACAAGAAAACACAACAAATAATAAAAAAACCTAACTTGCTATTTAGTACTACAAGTTAGGTTTTAAGTAAAGAAAAAAAACTCCCGCAAAATGTATAATCACACCGTGCGAGAATTTTGCTTTTAACTGCTGTTAGATATAAGTTAACTATTATCCCACTCCAATATCCGAAAATAATTTCTCTACGGCTTTTTCTATACTATTGCTTTCGCCAAGCGCTTTTACAAAAGCACTACCTATAATCGCTCCATGTGAAAAACGGCATGCACTATCAAAGGTTTCTTTATTAGAAATACCGAAACCAACCAAAGTTGGATTTTTCAGCTTCATGTTTTGTATTCGTTTAAAATATTCCTCTTTCTCCGAAGAAAAATATTTTTGCACACCCGTAGTCGATGCGGACGATACCATATAAATAAATCCGTTGCTATGCTTGTCTATCAAGTGGATGCGTTCTTCGGGCGTTTCGGGTGTGATAAGTAGAATATTTTCCAATCCGTAGCGGTCAGCAATGGGTTTAAAATCGTGTAAATACTCGTTCATCGGCAGATCGGGAATAATAAAACCATCTATACCGATTTCTTTCGCCTTTTGGCAAAATGCTTCGAAGCCGAATTGCAAAACAGGATTTATATAACCCATAAAAATAAGCGGAATATCGGTTATTTGGCGTATGTTTTTAAGCTGCTCGAAAAGCAGGCGTTGCGACATACCGTTTTGCAGTGCCACCTGACTACTGTTTTGTATCACAGGTCCGTCGGCAAGCGGGTCTGAGAACGGAATGCCTATTTCTATTATATCCGCACCTTTGGTTGCCAATTGACGGATAATTTCTACTGTATCGTTCAATTGCGGATAACCTGCCGTAAAATATACCGAAAGAATATTTTTATTTTTAGCCGCAAAAAGTTTACTAATTCTGTTCATGAATAAATGTATGTTTATTTAATTGATTCGATAAATTGTCTTACCTTTTCTATGTCTTTAATTCCAGGACTTATTTCGAAACGACTATTAATATCCACTCCGAAAAGCTGCGGATGAGCTATTTTATTAATGACGGGGACATCGTCCATGTCGATACCGCCACTGAGAAAGAAAGGCGTTTTTCCTTGATAGTGCTCCAATAATTGCCAATCGAATTTTACACCCGAACCCCCATAAACTACCCTCTCCTGTGGGGAGGGATTGAAGGAGGGGCTCGTTTTGGTATCGAAAAGGAAATAATCACAACAGCCTTCGTAATCTGCCGTCTGTTGAAAATCGTCGGCTCCGGCAATAGAAAAAGCTTTAATTATGCTAAACTCTTCTTGCACTTGCAGGCATTGCACAGGCGTTTCGCCACCGTGCAGTTGTAGTACATCGAGTTTATATTTTTGAGCCGTTTCGCACATTTTCTCTACACTTTCGTTTACAAAAACACCAACCTTTTTCGTTAATTGAAAGTTGAAAGTTGAAAGTTGAAAATTTGGATTTCCAAATACAAAACGAGGCGATTTTTCGTAGAAAATAAAGCCTATATAATCAGGTTGTAGTTGTGTTATGACTTTGATATTTTCTACATCACACATTCCGCACACTTTTATTTTTAATTTTCCTTGTTTCATCTTATTTGTCGGATAAAATTTTCTAATGCTTTAGCAGGATCCGCTTCTTTCATGAAATTCTCTCCCATCAGAAAGCCTTTAAATCCAACATCACGCAATTCAAGTATCGTTTGCGCTTGCGAAATACCACTTTCGCTCACTTTTACAAAATCGGCGGGTATTTTATCTACTAAATCGAATGACACTTGCACATCGGTAACAAAAGTTTTCAAATTGCGATTATTCACACCCACGATATCAACAAGTTCGTTGGCATGCACAAATTCTTCCTCATTATGCACTTCGAGTAGCACTTCCAATCCAAGTTCATGCGCTTTACGAGCAAAATCTTTAGTTTGTTGCGGCGTAAGTGCAGCGGCAATAAGCAGAATCAAATCCGCTCCTATTGCTTTTGCCTCATAAATCTGGTATTCGTCCACAATAAATTCTTTGCGCAAAATAGGACAAGTAGCTTGTGGGCGTGCCGTTACAATATCGTCAAGCGTACCACCAAAGTAGTTGTAGTCGGTCAAAATAGAAATTCCGCTTGCACCCGCCACGCAGTAACCCGATGTAACCGAAAGCACATCAGCCTCGGGATGAATCCAGCCTTTAGACGGTGATTTGCGTTTAAACTCGGCAATAATTCCGATTTGAGATTGCAACAAATTGTTTTTCAACGAAATAGTTTTCCGTTCAAAAGCAGCTTCTTTCGTCAGTTGTTCTATGCTTTGAATGGCTTTTCGCTCTGCCACTTCTATTTTTTTATTCGCTATTATTTTATCTAAAATTGTCATATCCGATTACGAATTTAGATGTAAATATTGTTCAAAAACTCTTTTCGCATTGCCCGAATCAACCGATTCCAATGCAATGGCTTTACATTCATCCAAACTATAATCGGGACAAATAGTTTGTATAGCAAATGCCGCATTGGCAATCACAACAGATTTTTGCGCTTCGGTAGCAGTGTTGTTTAACACACGGGCAAAAATATCCGCAGCATTGGCGACAGTATCGCCACCGCTTAGTTGATCGTCTTGCAGGCTTCCGAAGCCCATTTCTTGTGGAGAGATAATATATTCTTTCGTATTTGAAATGATCTTTGCATCTGCTGTAAGAGAAACCTCATCGTATCCGTCAAGGTTGTGCACAAGGGTATAGCGTGTTCCCATTTGTTGGTTAATGTAATTGTACAAACGCAACATACGCAAGCTATACACGCCAAGCATCTGATATTTCGGTTGCGAAGGGTTAGTCAGCGGTCCGAGTACATTAAAAAAAGTACGCACTCCCAATGCCTTGCGCACAGGCGCTACATTTTTCATTGCCGGATTAAAAAGCGGAGCATGCAAAAAAGTAAAACCTGTCTCGTCAATCGACTTGCGGATAAGCGATTGGTCAGTGCTAAACTTGGTTCCGAAATGCTCCAGTACATTCGAAGCACCGCTTACCGAAGTAGCTCCGTAATTACCGTGTTTAGCCACTTTGTAACCGGCTCCTGCCAATACAAAGCAACACAAAGTGGATATGTTAAATGTGTTTTTACCATCGCCGCCTGTTCCGACAATATCAATAGGATCAAATTCATTTAAATCCACTCGCAAAGCTTTATTGAGCAACGCATTCCGGAATCCCATCAACTCTTCTAATGTGATAGGACGCATCAAATACACTGTGATAAACGATGCGATTTGTTCGTTGTTATATTTCGCTTCGGCTATATTGGTTAAAACCTCTTCGGCTTCTTTCTGTCCCAAACTTTCGTGATCGAAAAGGCGGGTTAGTATATGTTTCATCTTTGTTGGTGTAATTGTATAAATGTTTTTTTTTGTAAAGAGTAATTTATTTTCGAGGGTTGATGAACTTATTTGGTTGATAAGTAAATCTCTCTATTAATAAACTCATTTGACAAGCCAATTTTTCAATATTTGCTCTCCATCCGGTGTCAACACCGATTCGGGGTGAAATTGTACGCCACGCACATCATATTGTTTATGTCGCAACGCCATAATCATTCCATTTTCGTCTATAGCTGTGATTTGCAAACAGTCTGGAAATCCCTCTTTTGATACTGCCCACGAGTGGTAGCGTCCTACTTCTATTTCTCCGGGCAAATCTTTGAATAATATTTCGTGGTCGAGGATTATCGCTTGTGATGTCACTCCATGATGCACCTCAGGCAGATTGACAAGCGTAGCACCGAAAGCTTCTCCAATAGCTTGCTCACCCAAGCACACGCCCAAAATAGATTTGGTAGGCGCATATCTTTTTATCACATCGAGCAAAATTCCGGCTTCGAAAGGAATTCCCGGTCCGGGCGAAAGGATTATTTTGTCAAATTTTCCTACTTCTTCGAGCGAAATTTTATCGTTGCGATGTACTTCTACATCGGCATATCCCAATTGTTTTACCAAGTGAACAATATTATAGGTAAACGAATCGTAATTGTCTAAAACTAATATTTTCATAATTTTATGTTGATTTATTCCCTTCGGTCATGACCGTTGGTTGGTTATTTATTAATATGTTTATTTGAATTTTCTTCTTTTTGTTTTTTTGAATAATAATAGTGATATTTTTCATTCTTATCCTTTCAACAAATCATCAAATAAACAAACCAACTTTATTTAGTTGCTTCATCAATCGCTTTTTTCAATGCGCCAAGTTTGTTATTAACTTCTTGCAGCTCACTTTCTTCGACCGACTTAGCTACAATACCTGCTCCCGCTTGATAGTAAAGCGTATTATTTTTACTTAAAAAAGAACGAATAGTAATAGCTTGATTAAAACTTTTATCGAAACCGATATAACCGATGCAACCGCCATATACGCCACGATCGTGTTTTTCTATTTCGTCTATCAACTGCATAGCTTTCACTTTGGGCGCACCCGATAGCGTTCCTGCAGGAAATGTATCGGCAAAAAGTTTTATCACATTAGCATTTTCGGGCAGCACACCGCTTACCGACGATACCAAATGTAACACATGCGAATAATACTGTACCGATCGAAATACTTCTACTTTTACATCTTTGGCGTTGCGACTCAAATCGTTGCGTGCCAAATCAACGAGCATTACATGCTCGGCATTTTCTTTGGGATCGTTGCGAAGAGCTTCGGCAAGCTCGCGGTCTTTGTCATCATCGCCTGTACGGCGGAATGTGCCTGCAATAGGAGTTATATACGCCTGCCCGTCTTTTACCATTAAGTGTGCTTCGGGCGACGAACCGAAAATACGGAAAGACCCGAAATCAAAATAAAACAAATACGGCGACGGATTAACCGAGCGCAGCGTACGGTACAACATAATATCGTCACCCTGATAAGCTTGCTTGAAACGGCGCGAAAGCACAATCTGAAACACATTACCGCGATAACATTCTTCCTTACCTCGCGTTACCATGTGGCGGTAGTTTTCATCCGTGATGTCAGACGACTCCTCGCCTATTTTGCTAAATGAATACGAACTGATATTCGGACTCGCCAAAATACTTTCAATATCGCTTATCCGGCTTTCTTCTCCATCAGTGAGGTTTTCGATAATACTTATCTCATTTTTATACAAATTCAAAGCAATGATGTACTTATACAACATATATTGAATTTCGGGAATATCGTTTTCTTCCGTCTTAGGAGCTGAAAGAATTATATCTTCAAAGTACTGTACTGCTCTGTATGCCGAATATCCGAAAAATCCGTTCACGCTTGTTTTCTTTTCCGAAGAAGCATCAAAAGAAGAAATAAAAGCATCGAATGAATTGGGTACGGTATTTTTATCCGTACCCGTAAGCGTTTCAATTTCACCGTCGGGGTACTGCATCGTAATTTGATTGTCCTTCACCTTGTACAAAGCTATTGGCTGAAAGGCAATAAACGAGTTACTATTCGCAGCACTGTTGTAGTCCGAACTTTCCAGCAGCACGGAGTTTTCGTACAAATCCCTTATTTTTAAGTAGATACCTATAGGCGTTTGCAAATCACCTAAAAAAGTTCTGGTGTGTACAGTTAATTTCGTTGTTTTCATTTTATCTATTCTATGATTGGTGATTCTCAAAATGTTCTAAAAAAGTAGGCATATCTTTATCTCCTCTACCCGAAACAGTAAGCACAACTATATCTGTTGGTTTAAATTTTATTTTATGTAAAACTGCCAAAGCGTGCGAACTTTCAATTGCGGGAATAATACCTTCCAAGCGAGTTAATTCAAAAGCAGCATTCAAAGCTTCATCGTCGGTAATAGCAAACACTTGTGCTCTTCCTGTTTTTGCCAAATTGGCGTGTAACGGACCAATACCCGGATAATCCAGCCCCGCCGAAATAGAATATGGTTCAATTACTTGACCGTCTTCGGTTTGCATTACCAGCGTACGACTTCCGTGCAGTACACCTTCGCTACCTAGATGTATGGTAGCCGCCGATTTGCCCGAATCAATACCCAAGCCTGCAGCTTCGGCTTCGACAAGTTGGACACGCTCATCATCCAAATAATGATAAAAAGTTCCTGCTGCATTGCTTCCGCCACCGACACAAGCCATCAAATAATCAGGATAATCGCGTCCTTCGTGCTCCTGTAATTGTTTTTTTACCTCTTCGCTGATAATGGATTGAAACCTCGCCACCATATCCGGATAAGGATGTGCCCCCACTACCGAACCAATAATGTAAAAAGTGTCCGCAGGATGATTGCACCAGTCTCGAAAAGCCTCATTGGTGGCATCTTTCAGTGTTTTATTTCCCGAAGTAACCGGCACAACTTTAGCACCTAACATTTTCATTTTCTGCACATTAAGATGTTGGCGTTTTACATCGGTTTCGCCCATATACACTGTACAATCCATATTCATGAGCGCACAAACGGTAGCCGTAGCAACTCCATGTTGTCCCGCACCGGTTTCTGCTAAAATACGGGTTTTACCCATGCGTTTTGCCATAAGTATTTGCCCAATAGAGTTGGTTATTTTGTGCGAACCGGTATGATTCAGGTCTTCACGCTTCAGAAAAATTTTTGCGCCAACTGTCTCCGACAAGCGTTTAGCAAAATACAACGGAGACGGACGACCGACATAATCTTTTAGCAGCGCATGAAACTCTTTTTGAAAATCCTCATCATTAATAATAGAAAGATAATTTTTTTGTAGATTTTCAAAATTCTTTTGCAAAATCTCGGGAATATAAGCTCCACCAAATCTGCCGTAATATCCGTTTTCGTCAATAGAAAAATTCATACGATTTATAATTTTAATGTTTACATTTTCGACAATAAAAAAGCCTGTCGTGAGTTCGACAGGCCTTTATTGTATTATTTTAGTTTTTATTTTACACAATGGCGTTCCCCCTCACGAGTTTGATTTTCGTAAGTTCCACCACCAATTGTTATTTAATAAAATCTTGTTCATTCTAATTTGTTTTCGTTCTGCAAAGGTGAAAGTTTCTTTTTAATTATGCAAGAAAATTTGAATATTTTTTTAAATCAATTAATAAAAAAACAGATCATCAATTGGTTTTTCTATTAAAATAAAATACAATATCTATCTTTGGCAGGCAATTAAATCTTAAAAACTCTCATAATATGAAAAAGATCTTATTTTCAGCAGGAATATTGCTATTTGCCTTTTTGTTGTCATCGTGTTGCAATGGAAAAAAAGAACTAACCCGCCAAGAAAAACGCGACGCTATTTTAAAGAATATTAAAGCTCCCGAAATTCCGGAATATACGGTTTCGGTTATTGATTTAGGAGCAAAACCCGATTCGGTTAGCGACTGTAAACCCGCGTTCGAAAAAGCCATTGCGCAAGCAAAAGAAAAAGGCGGCGTACATATTATTGTTCCGGAAGGAATTTATTTTATTGACGGACCCTTGCACTTAGCCAGCAATGTTTGTTTGGATATTCAAAAAGGTGCTCGGCTTAAATTTTCGTCCGACCCTGACCGATACTTGCCTGCCGTACTGACTAGTTGGGAAGGAACGATTCTATACAACTACAGTCCGCTTATTTATGGTTATCAACTCGAGAATGTATCCATCATCGGCGAAGGAACAATTGACGGAAATGCAGCCGAAACTTTCAGTAAATGGAGATCAACAGATCCCATTACCGGAAAAGAACTAGACGATCCGGCACAACAACGAAGCCGCGAAATGAACCATAATAATACACCAATAAAAGACCGTGTATTTGGAAAAGGTGATTATTTGCGCCCGCAATTGGTACAACTATTCGAATGTAAAAATATTTTAATCGAAGGAGTAACAATTACCAATTCACCATTTTGGTGTGTACACTTGCTTAAGTGCGAAAACGCGACGGTGCGTGCAGTCAATTTCATTGCTAAAAATGTAAATAACGACGGAATCGATCCCGAATACTGCAAAAATGTATTAATAGAAAACATGAATTTCGATAATGGCGACGACAATGTTGCCATTAAAGCCGGACGCGACCATGAAGGTCGCTCCATGAACATGCCTTGCGAAAACATCATTATTCGCAATTGTAAATTCAAAGGATTGCACGGTGTGGTTATCGGCAGCGAAATGTCGTCGGGCGTACGCAATGTGTTTATCGAAAATTGCAGCTTCGGCGGATATTGTAAGCGGGGTATTTACCTGAAATCGAATCCTGACCGCGGCGGTTTTATACAAGATATTTATGTAAATAATGTCGCTTTCGGCGAAGTAGAAGATTGTTTCTTTATTACCTCGTTCTACCATGGCGAAGGCAAAGGACACAGCACCGATATACGAAATATTTATGTAGATAGCCTTAGTTGCCGTAAAGCTACCGCTGCCGGAATTGTTGTACAAGGATTCGCAGAAAAACCTGTGCGCGATATTTATTTCTCTAATGTACGGATAGATACCGTAAAGAATGCCCTAAGCATAACCAATGCCGAAAATATTGTAATGAAAAATGTGGTGCTCGGCAAAGAAGCTAAAGTACCTACACATGCGAAATAAAATTTCGCAAAAAAATACCGATAGACTAAATGTTTATCGGTATTTTTTTATTAAGTGTTCATTTTAATATTTCTACGGTTGTAAAAATTGAGATGTTTTGTTTGTACTCACCACTTTCTAAATTAACAATTGTCATTCGCAACAAATAGCAGGAATACCGAAGCTTTAGTTAGTTGTAAAAGCAACTTTACACTTTAGCTTTAATTTTATACCTTTGCGAGCTAATTTTAAAGAATTTGATTCCAATTAACCGACATATCCTACCCAACGGTTTGTGCGTACTTCACAGTTTCGATTCCAAAACATCAATGGTAGCTGTGAATATGCTGTACGATGTAGGCGCTCGCGACGAAAAGCCTGATAGAACAGGTATGGCACATCTGTTTGAGCATTTGATGTTCGGAGGCTCTGTCAATGCGCCCGATTTTGATGAACCGCTGCAATTAGCCGGCGCCGAAAATAATGCTTGGACAAACAACGACATTACCAACTATTATATATCTATCCCGGCTCAAAATATCGAAACCGCCTTTTGGTTAGAATCGGACAGAATGTTGAGTTTAAATCTTACTCAAAAATTACTCGACACACAAAAAAGCGTAGTCATCGAAGAGTTTAAACAGCGAAATCTCAACCAACCTTACGGTGATTTACCACTAATTCTGAGACCTTTAGCTTACAAAGCACACCCTTATCAATGGGCTACTATCGGAAAAGAAATTTCGCATATAGAAAAAGTTACACTTGAAGAAGCTACTGGTTTTTATCAAACATATTATACCCCGAGCAATGCTATATTATCTGTTGTAGGGAATATTGATTTAGAGCAAGTGGTAAAACTGGCAGAAAAATGGTTTGCGTCCATTCCTAATCTCGAGAAACCTCAACGAAATTTACCGCAAGAACCTATTCAAACGGAAGAACGGCGATTAAATGTAAAAAGAAATGTCCCCGCCGCTGTATTGTGTAAAGTATTCCATATGGTAGAGCGCACCCACCCCGATTATGTAGTGTGCGATTTGATTTCGGATATTTTTGCCAATGGAAATTCGGCTCGACTTTATACCTCATTGGTACAAAACAAAAAAATATTTTCGGAAATAAATGCTTATATCTCCGGCGATGTGGAAGCCGGATTATTTCATTTTAAAGGAAAACCTACCGAAAACATTTCACTCGAAGAAGCCGAAAAAGCTCTCGATATAGAGATTGAAAAACTTCTCACCGAAACCATTTCGGACTATGAATTGGAGAAAGTAAAAAATAAATTCGAATCTAATCAATTGTTCTCCGAAATAAATTATTTGAACAAAGCAAGCAATATTGCTTATTTTGAGTTGATTGGTAAAGCAGAAGATATTAATTTTGAGGTCGAAAAATATAGAGCCGTATCAAGCCAAGATGTAATGCGTGTGGCTGCTAAAATATTTGTAAAAGAAAACTCCTCTGTGCTGTATTACGATATAAAATGAAAAAACTAACTTTACTCATAATCACTCTTTTGGTAAACTGGTTTGTGTATGCTAAACAAGAAGAAAAACCGCAAGTGGAAGCATGGACTATCACCGACAAAACAGGATTACCAATTCCTGCAAAATTAGATACAGCCATATTTACATATCCGAATCAAAATCCGATGAACAACTATAGCATAAACTATGCATATAATGGTTCGTTAGGCTCGCCTTTAAAATCAAAAATTTATTTTGATATTACCGACGAAAATAGTTTTCTTTTTTCCAAACCATACGATGCTTACTACGAAAGTGTTTCCGAACAGGTATTTTATAAAACATCTGTCCCCTATTCTTCGTTGAACTATAATTTTGCGGGGGATAAGGTTACACACGATGATTTTTTGCGTGGTATTATTTCCGTAAATCCTACTAAAAAACTGAATTTTACCGGAATGTATAACTACACCGGAACCAGAGGAGTTTACTACTCGCAAGCGACCAAAATGCACAAAGCCGGACTATCCGGAAATTATAAAAGTAAATGGTATGATTTCAATGCTGCTGTGATGTATCACACATTCAGAAATCAGGAAAATGGGGGTATTCAAGATAAAAAATACATTACCAATGTAGATTCGTTCGGAAGGATAGACCCTGTTTATATCCCGACAAATTTGGACAACGCTCAGTCAAGCTATCGAAACATATACGGATTTTATCATCAAAAAATACATTTAGCACACAGCAAACATTACCTCGATACAGTAAACTTTGAATATCGCCCTATTGTATCACTTTTCACTACAAGCCGCTATGAAGTTTCACAAAAACGCTATAAAAGTACTTCGTCCGACTCGGCTTTCTATGCTCCATATGCAAATAACCTATATAATAGTGCCTACACTTTAGATTCGGCACGAGTAAAAGAAATGTGCAATACAGGTGGTATTTCCATCAACGAAGGTTTCTCTAAATGGATGCCTTTTAGCGCTATTTTTTATGTGGAACATGATTATACAAACTATTATAACTTGCAAGACACCATAGGCGTGAATCGCTTTACCGAAAACGATTTTTTATTTGGAACCGAATTATCCAAACGAAAAGGAGAGCATTTTTTATTCGATGGTTATGCACGGATAAATATTTCAGGACAAAAAGTCGGTGATACAGAAATAAGCGGAAAGGTAAGCAGCACATTCGAGTTTCTTAACCAACGGATAGGAGCTGATGCCAGCGCTTTATTCAAAACAAAATCGCCCGATTATTTCGAAAATACCTATTACTCAAACTATTTTATTTGGGAAAATAATTTTGACAAAACAGCACGCACCAATTTTAAAGGAAATCTCTATTTTAGTAATAAATGGGTAGAGTGTTCGGCAGGAGCAGGTTTTGAAAACATAAATAACTATATTTATTTTGGTAAGGACGCTTTGCCAGCACAATATACAGACGATATTCAAATTGTATCGGCAAAGGCTTCGTTAAACTTAAAACTCGGCATTTTTTATTGGCAAAACAAGGCTGTTTATCAAACTTCGAGTAAAGAAGAAATCCTTCCTTTGCCTGAATGGAGTTTGTATAGCAACGCTTTCTTAGCCTTCAAAATGTTTAAAAAAGTACTTACCGCTCAAATTGGTGCAGATTGCTATTACAGCACAGCCTACTACGCCCCTAACTATATGCCTGCTACCGGCGCGTTTTTCCTTCAAGACAAAGAAAAAATAGGCGATTATCCAGTAATAAGCGGTTACTTGAATATTCACCTGAAAACAATTCGCTTTTTTGTGAAGTATTATCATTTCAATGCATTGTTCGGTGAACGCAATTATTTTTCTATGCCTAATTATCCGCTTTATCCGGACAGGTTACAATTTGGAGTATCCGCTAATTTGTGGAATTAAAAAAAGACTCCCTGTACTTTTAGGGCAACAGGAAGTCTTTTTTCTCAAACTAACAAAATTATTAGTGGCATCAATGTTCCGGTTTCACCACTTATCAATATTTTCCTTTCGTTTGTTTAATATGTTCGGCGGCTCCATAGCCTGAAATAAATATCTCGGTACGGCGGTTTTCGCGGTGTTCAACCTCTGTGCAAGGTACACCGTTGGTGCAACGGTTGCGTGGACGGGTTTCACCATAACCTTTTGCCGTAATTTTATCCGGATTTATTCCTTTCGAAATAATATAATTTACAGCCGATCTTGCACGGGCTTGTGATAAGCGTATGTTGTACGCATCCGAGCCTCGACTGTCGGTGTGTGAACTCAATTCCACTTTCATACCGGGATTGTCTTTCATAAACCGCGCCAGTTTATCGAGTTCTTTGGCCGATTCGGGCAAAATATCTGATTTATCAAAATCGTAGTAAATATTTTTCAATACGATGCTCTCATTCATTGCCGCCGACAAATAGATGGTATCGGTTTCTAAATCATTGCGAGAATCAATAAAAATAATTTTTTCGGCTTGTTTGTAGCCAATTGCATTTACTGCTAATGTTACAGATAAATTCAGCGTTTGTACAATCATACCCGTAGAGTCAGTTTCCAACTGACTGTTACCCAAAGTAACTGTTGCGTTTTCTATCGGCTGTTTACTTGTTTCGTTCAGTACAAGCAAGCGGTACTGCAAAGCCTTTTGAGATTTCGCCGGCTCTGCAAGAGGCAGTAAAACAGGCTCATGTTTTTTGATTTTTCCGTTGAATTTAAAGGAATAAATATCATCGTCACCTTCGCCTGTCGGTCTATTAGAAGAGAAAAAACCTGTTTTCAATTTTTTATCAATAATAAAAGAAAAATCGTCGTAACGAGAATTCACCGGCGAACCAAGGTTTTCAGGTTTGTCAAACTTAAAGCAGCAAGGATATTTGGCCGATACGAAAATATCTAATCCACCAAGTCCTGCCCGTCCGTCGGATGCGAAAAACAGCAAAGCGTTTGTAGTATCGTAGTATGGAAATTCTTCGTTGCCTTCGGTATTGATAGCAACACCGACATTAATGGGCTCTCCCCAAGAGCCGTCCGGATTTTTCTCTACATAATAAATATCCGATCCGCCGTATCCGCCAGGCATATCACTGACAAAGAAAAGCGTACGACCATCTTCCGACAGCGCAGGATGTCCGACTGAGTAAGCCGGATTATTCAAATAAAAAGGCTCGGGATCACTCCATTTTCCGTCTTCCCATTTGGTAAAATATATCTCTAAGCGTATGGTATTATCTGTGATAGAATCGGAATAGTTATTTCGATTAAATGCGGCAAATGAATAGTTGTTGGAAAACGACATAGGTCCTTCGTGCCACTTTTTATTTTGTTCTTTGCTCCAGAACCGAATCTTCTTAAATTGTTTATTTTTATCTAAATCTGCTTCGAAAATGCTAAGAAAAGACATCTTATTCCAAGTATATTCACGAAATAAAAAGGGTCGATTGCCTTTGCGTGTAGAAGTAAAAACTACTTTGTTGTCTTTATAGAAAACGGCTCCAAAATCACTATTTTCATTATTAAACTCGAGATTTTGTATCGAATAATCTTTATTTCTTGTTTGCCATAAGCGAAGATTTGCTTCATTCCCAAAAAAATCTTTCACACGCAAATCGTCTGGATTTTTCTCGCGGATTTTCTCCATCCATTTTTTCACTTCCCCGTATTTGTTATTCGTTTTTAACAAAAGTGCATAATTGAAATAATCATCAACGGTGGCGGCAGGTGAATTGATAAAGCGTTTGTATGCAAATTCGGCTTCGATATACCGGTGGCGGTTACGATAACTTCTCGCCAAATTGCGTTGATTTTCAACATCTAATTTATCAACAGATTCATAAGTGTCAATTGCCCTGTCATAATTGTATTTATCATAATATTTTTCAGCCTTTTTCTCTTTTTTCGATTGCGAGAAAAGAGAAAGAGGTAAAAACAACAGTAATATAAAAAGAATCTTTTTTATCATTGATCATTTTTTTCTAAAATGCAGTAAAATAACGAGGCGAACGAATTTTTCGGTATTCCTTAAATATAAAATCATAAGTAAGCACTATTTCATGTGAACCGTCATTATATTTCGAAGTCGTATTCACAAACGACCAATCGAACGAATAACCCACGCTCAATTGTTCGGTAATATAAATGCCCGCCAACACTCCGACGGCATCGCCTGTGCGATACATGGCTCCGAGCAAAAACCGGTCGTAAAACAGGAAGTTGGCTGTTAAATCGACTTCCAAAGGCGCTCCCTGAGTAGCTTTCAAATATCCTGTCGGTTTCAGCTTTATTTCGTTGCTTAACGGGACAATCCCTCCGGCAATCAAATAATAATGCTTTTTTTCTACCGAAAGCCGTTCGGAAACGGAATAAGCGTAATCATTTTCCAACAATTTTGGAGTTGATAACCCTGCGTAAAAGTTTTCCCTGTTGTAATAAATACCAAAACCGAAATTAGGAGAAAAAACACCATCGTTTAACATAAAAGCGGGGTCGTTGCCGATACCTGTTTTCAACATTGATAAATTGAAATTAAAATTATCGAAACCCACTTTCAGTCCAAGTGCCAATTTACTTTTTTCGGTGAGTTTAAAGCGGAAAGCATAATCGAGGTAAACAGCTGTGCTGTGCACCGGACCTATTTTATCATTGCTAACCGACAATCCCAAATTGACGGCATCAGTATAAACAGGCGAATGCACGGTAAGTGTTTGTGTGCGGGGCGCTCCTTCAAAACCTATCCATTGCGAGCGGTGCAAGGCTGTTATCGTCAACGCATCGCGGCTGCCGGCATAGGCAGGGTTTACACCCAATGTATTGTCCATATAATGAGTGAACATGGCCTCCTGCTGGGCGTGCAATACTGCAATACCAAACAACGACAGGAGGAGTATAAGGGTTATTCTCTTCATCGTTTACTGTGTCAAGTATATAAAGCCTTTTTTCGCTTTCGAACCGTCGCCCAAATCGAGAATGTAGAAATAAGTACCGACAGGCAACACATCAGTGCCTATATTACCACCCTCGTAGTTGCGCCCGTCCCATTTATTCATGTAAGGTTTGCCTTCGTAAAGTTTATTTCCCCAACGATTAAAAATCAAAATATGGTTATTAGGATATAATTCAATATTCTTTATTACGAAATAATCGTTGATGCCGTCTCCATTGGGTGAAAAACCTTCAGGAATAACTATATCAGTAGAAAGCACAGAAAGATATAACACTATCATGCTATCACAACCATACTGGTTTTGAAGAAGAATACTGTCGCGTACTTCGCCTACTTTGTTTTGCACGGAGAGATTAAAGTTATATTTACGGTAATCACTTCCTTCAAAAATGGATTCATGTAATACAATTCTGTTTGTCGGGTTTACTGTCAGATGCAGTGTAATAAGGCTGTCGCAACCGGTCGGCAATATAAATCGGTTAGTATAATAACCACTTTCGGTGTAAGATTTTCCGTTCCAGCGTACTTCTTTTTCGTTACAAATCAGCTCTTCGGGCAGAGTATCGTTGTAGGCGGGGTTTACTGTCAAATCCAAGCGAAGGCTGTATTTGCAGCCATTTTTCGTTTTGGGGATAGTATGAATGCCGCTGCTTGTTCCCTCGTTCAAAATCATGCCGTTCCAAAGGATTGGGAATTGGTTCGTACAAACTGCCCGAGCCTCATCGATTACCGAATCGTCTTCAATAATATGCAGTTTTAGGTGCGCTATACTATCGCAACCACCGTTTTGAGCAAGAAAGGGACCCGAAGAGAAATTGTAAAGTCCAGCCTCCAAATGATCGGTTTGAAGAGGCACTCGAAATTCGCTACCACCATTATAATTTGTACCCCGGCAAATTAGGTCTTCGTAATAAATATTTATTTCATCTGAGGGTTCCACTGTGATATTATCGGATATTTTGCATCCAAGCCCCGAAATTTCCAATGAATAAGCGGAGGATTCAAGAACGGGAGGAGTAATAATTTGTCTGTCTGTCGAAGAAAAACCATGATCGCCAATCCATTGATACGACACCGAATGTCCGGCACCTATCATTTTTCCCGATAAATAAGCTTGACTGCCGGTACATACATTGCGGTCGCCGAAAATAATATCGCTTGTAATAATAGGCGTCAATGGTATGGCAACGCCAAGGCTTGAATGACAGGCATCTTCCACGCGGACAAAAAAGCGCGCGCTGCCCGAAACAATATTGTCGAACACACCGGTTTGATTGGAGGTAATGAGTTTACCACTACTATCGTCGCCACTATACAGATAGAAAGAATACGGCGGCACACCCGAACCGTTTTTTACAAAAACGCTAATACTACCCTGTATTGTACCATTTTTTTCGTTGGCACAGAGGTAACCGTAATAATCGCGAAAAGAAAGGCTTTGCGCAATATAAGTAATGGTTGTGCTGGCTGTCGTACAATCTGCCAAATCGTCTATCGGTTCGTCTCCGTCGGGATTATAAAATAATTGTATAGTATAGCTACCCGGCTTGGTTATCAACAGCGCATCTTGGTTACATATACCTATGGTTGCCGTACCTCCGTTTATTTCATAGCCGGTTGGATTACCAGCAATTACACGAAACTTTGTTTGTTCCTTCTTTGTGACAGAAGGATTGGTAAAAGAAAAAGATTCTATTTGCGCTTGCGGATAATAAAGCGTTCCGTGGCAATTTTTCTTTGTGGTAAAAGACAAGCCTTGTGTTACACGGTATTGTTTGAAATTATCCGTAATTGAATATATTACGATGTCATCTCTACCCGAATCGTCGGTAATTCGCCACTTGTAGGTGCCATAGTGGAATAAATCCTCAAAAATCATATTTAGTCTGCGGGCACAGAGGTATTCTTCTGCCTGCATCTTAAAATCAGAGGAGTTGCTTGTTATCGTCCACGGATTGATAGCTCCCTCTGTATATTCTGCTGTAAATGAATAGTTATTAGGAGCTTGTATTAACTCTACCTTCGTTCCTTTCGGAACAACGCGACAGTTAAGACTCACACCAACACTACCGATAGGTTTATCGCAACCTTTTTCAATAACTTCGTGTCCTGCAGTCCATTTTAAAGGAGTAGGCGGCGTATAGTACGGATTTGGCGGCGTAGGAACAATAATAAGTGTATCGATATATACCTTTCCTCCAGCATCTTTCAAGCTAATATGCAAAGTGTGTCCTTCCTCAGGCGTACGCACCCTCTCTTCTTTGTGCCCTCCGGAAGAAGGCATGGCAACATTGACAAGCATCGCACTTGCCGTCTGATCATACACTTGATAGGTCAGTGGCAGCGTAGGATCACATACGGTATAATTAAGGCTGATAGTATATTTATCATAGTAATTTGGAGTAGAGGTTCCGCCCATACAAGGACAAAAAAATCCACCCGTACCCGGTATGGGTGATAATGACACTAAAATATCTTTATTTTCGTTACAGGAAGGAGAAGGAGGTAAACTTGTTTTAGTAATCGTCAGCTCACTACTGCACATGGAAGCTGCACAACCCTTGGCACGCACCTCGAAAATGTACTTCTTACCATAAATATTTTGAATATCGGCTACTTTATCCGAAACGCTCTCAGTATAATCCTGCCACTCTGTCCATGCTCCGTCTTCGGATTTAAAACGAAACTCGAGCCAGTCGGCAAGGTTATCGTCGTATTTTGCTTCATTAAAAAATTTATCAGGCAAGCTAAAAATCACTTCGCTTTCATCTGTATCAATAGACGCAACAGAAGCAATATTCGGCGGACAGTTCACCTCATCAATCCGCACTACTTCTCCGTCCAACTTGACTTCATAACCGCAAGCATCACTTACTATAAAGGTATAATTACCCTTTCCCAATCCATTAAGGTCGTAGTAATCGCGATAATCTTCGGCATGCGGATCGTCGCCGCTATGGAGGTGAGCGTTAAAAACATCGGTACGAAAAAGCTGACCATCTTTGTAAATCTGTACGGAATATGGAAACTTGCCCTGCATAATTTCGAGTTGAATGCGTCCGGTAGGTTTGCAGTTAAGAGTAGGACGCGTGCCGTACAAAGTGCTTGGACTACCCAAAGATTGCCAAGCATACAACGATTCGTAATCACCACTTATGATTATATTACTGACGCTCTCTTTGATTTCCTGTCCACCATGCCATATTGTGTAGTCTAGTGTATAGCTATCAGCAGCATAGCCCTCAAGTGCGAAAGAGTAATCTTCGCTTATTTCGTCGAAAAAGTAGTCGTGCTGACGATACAAATCATTGCTGCCTGTCTTATAACTATAAAAATTAATTTGGTCAGAAGCATTCAGTTTATCTAAGTCTGACCCATTAAACTTAACCAGTATCTTCCCGTTTACATAACAGCCTGATTCTTCGGTCGTAACGCTTACAGTGATATTCAAGCCCTGCGCCTGAACAATAATTGTAAGGCTCATTAGTGTTGTGAAGAAAAGTATTTTTTTTAGTATGTTTTTCATTCAACTTGTAAAAATAAAAATTTCTATCTATGTTAGTTTTGTCGTTTTGCTCAGTAAGCTTTTCTTTTGGGATACTAAGCGTAATCGAAGTGTTGCTTTATCGCCTCAGATTAAAATGCCCGATATAATCTTTTTGTCCGCTTCCTTTTAATCTTATGCGATACCAGTAATCGTCCGAAATAACAGGATTGCCATTATATGTTCCATCCCAACCGTTGAAATTATTTTCCCATCTACGAAGTAATTTTCCGTAACGGTCATAAATCTCTATCTGATAATCGTAACATTCAATATTCTCAACCAACCAAAGGTCATGAACCATATCAGCATTAGGCGAAAACCATTGGTCGGGTATTATCGGGTCACAATCGCTGTACGGATTATAATTTTCACCACTTTCGTACTCTGTAATCACATAAGTAACAACACTATCACAACCCCAATGGCTCAAATAATTTTGCTTGAAAATTTCAGACTCTGTATAAGTTTTTCCATCAATAATGATAGGATTTTCTTGATTAATTATTAGCTTCACCTCCCTGTTAACTATTTTGTTTACAGTCAATTTTAGCACAACTATACTATCACAGCCTTCATGTGTAAGCAATTGCTTTGTGTGCGTAAATTTACCGGATACTGTTTGAACCGGCAAATTAAATCCATAATTATAATATGGCTGATATTGACAAATCGCATCCGTTAAGTTTGTTATCACATTGTAACAAGGTGGCGGTGGATTTATTATATTTTCTTCCACTGTTAAATTTAATGTCACAATACTATCGCAGCCCGCCGAACTAACCAGATTTTTTATTGCCGTAGTATCTTGGGTTACTTTTGGAAAATTGAAATTATATTTATTGTAAGCCCCATTTTGCAGCACCTCATCGCTGATAATATTTTTGTAAACAGGTTTCACATGCAATTTTAATGTTACTATACTATCACAGCCTACTTTAGAAGTAGCAGTAAGGTTGTAAGTAAAGTCGTTTGCAATGTTTTGTACTGGCAAGTTGAAACCATTCTTATTGTAAGGTTCATTTTGACAAATACTATCGCGCAAAAGTGTATGAGTCTCCGGTAAAACGGTAATCTCAAGTGCAACAATGCTGTCGCAACCTGCTGCACTACGGAAACGCAGCGTGTCGCGGAAAACGCCCGGCTCTATAAGTGTAAAATCTAATCCGTGTTTGCGGTATGGCTGACCGGCGCAAACATTGTCTATGATGTCTGTTGTCACTTTTTTGTTCACGGTCAAATCTACATTGAGCGTAAAGCTGCAATCGCCGTTATCTATCGTAACAGGATAAACGCCTGTTTTTGTTTCGCTTAGTCCGTATCCGGTATATACTTCGCCTTCGCAAATGCTCTCGTAAATGGTTTGCGGAGCATTGGTGTTCACCACCACCGTTTGTGTAGCTGTGGAAGAGCAGCCGTTTTGGGTGCTGACAGTTACGGTATATTCGGTTGTTACGGTCGGATTTACAGTAATAAAACCTTCGGTAGAGCCGTTGCTCCATTGGTAGTTGAGGTCGCAATCGTAAATATTAATATCTGTTTCACCGCTACTATTGCTGCTTTCGCAATCTTCTATCAGTTCAAATTTTATGTTGTTATTCACGGCAAACTGATGAGCATAGGAATTTTCGTAGCACCTAAAAATAACATTGGGCGAATCTTGAATATATATATTAATTACACTTGGTGGAATGGTTACATAGGTTAATAAAGGACGACAGCTAATGAGATTTCCACCTAAAAATGTCAAAGTTGGGGGCAAAATAAGTTCTGTTATACCATCAGGAGGGCGGCAAGGCTCTGTTACGTTAGTTGTAATAGACGTTACCGGTTGCCCATTAATTTCTCGCGGAACAACAACTTTTCCACTGGCACTGATATTGTCCCTAATACTAACTCCGGATGGAACTGTCACTACTGAAAAATCACTTTCAGCATTTGGCGTCAGCGTATCGTACCACTCCTCATAATCTCTGCAAGGAATATCGCTGACAGCTGTGCATTCTTCTATTACTTCGTATTCTATTCCATTGTTTTGTGCATATAAAAGAGCGGGAGAATCGTTGTAACAACGAATAATTACATTGGGACTATTTTCAAATACATCAGCGGTTAAGATAGAAACATTTTCCGGAATAGTAATATAGGTTAAAGCAGGCATATTGGCAAAAGCCTTACTTTGAAGGGAAAAAGTCGAAACAGTCCGAGGAAGAACAACTTCCGTTATATTAGCATTTCCATTAAATCCGCTAGCTCTTATTCCTGCCACAGTTGCTGATCCAACTCTTTTTGGAACAACGACCTTTCCCGAAAGAGAATTATTAAACATACCTACACCTACCCAGTAGGAACCATCATACATAACGGTAAATTCATTTTCGTCGGTTGGTGTCAGATTGTTATACCATTTATCATAATCTCCACAAGGAATGCTGCTTTGGTTATTGATATTTCCGTTATTACTTCCGCTGCTGCTTCCATAATTACATTCGTACATCAGTTCAAATTTTATTCCGTTATCTATGGCAAATTGATGTGCATAAGAATTTTCGTAACAGCGGATAATGACATTTGGACTATTGTCGAAAGTGTCTCCTATGATACTATAAACGCTTTTGGGAATCGTAACATAAGTCAAATTAGAGTTATTAGCAAATGCCTTTTCTCCAATTGCTTCCATAGTTGGCGGCAATATAATTTCCGTAATGTCATAAATCTGTTCAAAGATTGGCAGCAAGGTTATTACAGTAATGAGATATGTATTTATTTTACTTGGGACAACCACTATTCCTCCCGCACCGATATAAGACATTACACCGTATTCACCGGATGATCCTTGTATTTGACTTATAAGAAATTCGCTTTCGGCAGTGGGTATTAGTGTATTATACCATGCATCATAATCTTGGCATTGCTTCATAGAATCGGTCAATGCCCAAAGCGTAATTTCATCGCCCGGATTGCAAACCATAGCGTCTTTCGGTTCAATGCGCACTACCGGTGTGGGCATCACATTAAGGGCAAGCGTAACCACGCTGTCGCAACCAAGCGAAGAAGTTAAATGTTTGGAGTGAACAAAATAACCCACGCTGTCTTGCACACCGAGATTGAAATTATAAAGGTCGAAATTTTCGCCCTGGCAAATATCTTCATTCAGTTGTATGCTATGCGTTTTTCGTGGCGTAATAGCGAGCTGAGCCGTGCCGTTCCCGCAACCGTTTTGCCCGCTTAGTTGGAGTATACTTGGTGTGTCATCTGTAAAATAAACCTGTATCGTTTGTGCATATCTCGAACTTTTGTATAATACCGCATTGCCCGGCAAAATCCATTCGAAGTGCGTCAATGTTTCTGCTCCTGCAAAAGTGTAGGTAAAAATTTCTTTGGTACAGGGTGAAGCTTCGCCCTGTATCACATTGGGCATATTGAAATTGGCATTCACAGTAAGTTTCAGCACATCGTAATAAGTACAACCGTTTGTAGTGCCTTTTTCGAGTGTGTCGCGGCGCACGCCCACAGCCGGATTGATAATATTGAAACCGTTTTCCGTATAGTCCTGTCCGTGACAGATTGAGGCTGTGATTTTATTATAGCGTTGCACAACGGTGAGTTCGAGTTCGATGGTTTGACCATCGGAGCAGGTTTGAGGATTGACAATAACATTTTGAAAGAAATGCGTTCCCGGTTCTTGTGGCGGAAGCGAAAAATTATGTTTCGTGTAGGTTTCTCCTTCGCAAATAATGTCTGTGAAGCTGCCTGTTTGCACACCGCCCGAATTTGTTGTAATAAAGGCATAAAGCGGAAACTGACAGCCGGTAGCCGAAGTGACCGTACAGGAAATTTGCGTATTATTGTTCGCAGGAGTGTTAAAAGTGGCTGTGCGGTCGGTCGAGCCGTTGCTCCAGAGGTAGCTTTCAAAGTTATCTGGGGCTTCGAGCGTAAACTGCGAGCCGCCGCAACTTTCCAGTTCCAAGCGGTTAGGCATGCACGATGCGGTGAAATAGGCATAACCGAAGTGTCCGCTGTAATCGCAGTCGTATGTAATAAACTGCACCTGCACTTCCTGACCTACGCATCGGGACAAATCCAAGCCCACATTTGTCCAGTCGCGCCAGCGAACAGGGGTATAAATATTTCCTTGAGCGGATTGAAAACCGGGAATATCGGGGCGTGCCGACACATCGTACTCGGCGCAATCTTCTATCAAATTACCGTTTTTGTCGGTAATGCGGATAACAAAACGGGGTTGTGCAATGTGCGGATGCCCCGGATCTTCCAACACTACGGCAAATTTTACTAACAACACCGGATTATCTTTATCCACCATAAAACGATAAGTCAAAGCCTCGGCTTCGGCGCCTACTTGTTCGTTTCCGAGTTTCACCACACTGCTTTCGCCCGGAGGCAAAAATTGTAATGCTCCCCCTGTATTCGGGTCTGTACCTTGCGTTGTGATAACAGTGTGCCTGCCGGTTACCACGCCCGGCGTAGCAAAGGGGTTATTTGTATTGCCCGTAAATGCTTCTACATACGATGCCTCAATATCTGTGAAATCGGGACAGGAGGGTGCTACTGTATAGGCGTGTATTGCAAGGCACATAGACAGTAGCAGCGTGGTGAATATTGGTTTGTGTTTCATTGTATTATTATATGTTTTTCTGTAGAGCCCCGTCTCTACGAATTAAAACAATCTGTATTCCATGTTGCAGGATTGTTTTCAATATAATCGGCTATCCGATTCATTTCTTCTTGGTTGCGTATAATATGGTCATGAAATCGTACCTGCCATGCAAAATCAACATTGTCGTTTTCGTGCGCAAATTTAGTAATAGCTGACTTTATTCCACCGATCACTACTGACAACCAACCTTTTAAAGAATCAATATTTTGCATTTGTTCGTTGGTTGTGTCGTTTCCCGTAGTAGAGACGGGGCGCCCCCGTCTCTACTACTACATGCGCCGCCATTACGACGCACATACGGCGTTTTATCTCCATCAATAAATACCACTGCGTGCCAATGATTTGGCATTACTACAAATAATGGTATTTCGGCATAAGGATAATGTGCGCTGATATTTTGTAAATTATCGCATAGAAACTGACCGATTGGTGTTGCCTGTAGAGACGGGGCGTGCCCCGTCTCTACAATTTCCCCCAAATAATGTGCCTTACCTTTTGTACAAACGGTAATAAAATATGCACCGCCACCGTAATCGTGCCATGTTGCACGCACCGATTTTATGCGATATTTATTTTTAAATTTTTCGTCGGACATATTTTGTTTTTATTGTTATTATTTTCGTTGCCGTTGTCGTAGTAGAGACGGGGCGCACCCCGTCTCTACTACGACTAATTATTCTTTTACACAACGAACACTTGAACCGGACGAACGATAGTAGGCACCAACTGTATTTGATTGCCAAGTTTCAGAAAACGATAATCTAAAAGCATCCCCATTAGCAGGCGCATTAATGCTCCAATACGAACCGTTTCCTATGCATCCGAGATTGCCATATATCTGAAGACAACCTGCTGCAGGCAAAAATATGGTATTGTTTCCACTACCATATTCTCGACCGCCTACACCATTCACTATTTTCCATTGAAAACCCGCATTCGCCAAGCTATTTTGTAATTCGTTATCTGTTGGCAAGCGATAGCCTGTTGGACATACATTATTCGTTGTTTCCCAAGTGGTAATGGTAACACCGTTTCCATCCCAAGAAGAGTTCCAAGTACTGCCGTCAGTTGAAACAATTGGTTCGGTAGTACTCCAACCTACTGTACTGTTCCATTGAAAGAACATTCCCGCATCTTCGGGCTTATCGACAAATGTGCCTGGCGAACCCACATTGCGCGTTGCCCAGCATATACCGTTTATCATTACACATTCAGGTTGTGGTTGTTCAGGTTGCAATTGCGGCACTTCCACTTTCAGTTTAAAATTACCCCAGCGCACATGGTCGGCACGGTTGTCCCAAATAATATTTTTTCCGCTGCCTGAGGTTTGGGCTGTGAGGTCGCCGCTTACAGTTTGGGCTACGAGCCATGTGTTGCCGCCATCGGAACTATAGTAGAGGGTTACATCGGTAGGCTGATTCGTTCCCAAATCGTAGGTTACAGTTACTTGCCCGGGACAGGAAAAATTGGCTTTTACATTAGAAACACCGGCTTTGAGAGGACATTCCTCTTCTTCAATTATACCGAAATCTTGCCAAACAGCCGCATTCTGATATGCCGAAAGCGACCCACAGGAAACAGTCAGTTTGGTTTGGGCTTGATTAAACGGGTAAAATGATGTATAGCTTGGAAAAGAGGCATCAGGATAGACTATTGGAGGGCTTGCAGCCAAACAGGTAATATCTTTTAGTTGATAACACTTATCAAATGCTCCGGGGCTGATTAACGATACTGATTCAGGAATAACAACCGATTGTAAAGCAGCGCAGTTGTAAAAAGCATCAGGAGTGATACTTCTTATTGTATTCGATATTACAACCGAAGTGAGGTTACTGCAATTATAAAAAGCCGCTCGTCCGATATTTGTCACGGTATTTTCCATAATGATTGTTTTTATCAAATTATTGACACCGGCATCTCGCCAAGGAGGTCTGGGCGAATATCCTGCTGACACATAACCCCCCATCTCTCCTGTACCCCGAATATACAGTGTATCATTACTCAAAGTGGCCTTAACAGATGTGGCATTTGGGTATCCGATATTCCATGTTTGCGCATTGCAGCAAATACACATTAATAATAGGATTGATATGTTTATTATTTTTTTCATTTTAAAGAATAAATTAAATTACCTACTTATTTTATATTATGCAACGGCACAAATAGCCGTTTGCTCAGTAAGCTTTTCTTTTGGGATACTAAGCGTAATCGAAGTGTCGCTTTATCGCCTCAGATTAAAATGCCCGATATAATCTTTTTGTCCGCTTCCTTTTAATCTTATGCGATACCAGTAATCGTCCGAAATAACAGGATTGCCATTATATGTTCCATCCCAACCGTTGAAATTATTTTCCCATCTACGAAGTAATTTTCCGTAACGGTCATAAATCTCTATCTGATAATCGTAACAGTCGATATTTTCTATTAACCAAAAGTCGTGTACGGCATCGTCATTAGGCGAAAACCATTGGTCGGGTATTATCGGGTCACAATCGCTGTAATTGTAATTGTCATTATCATCGGTCAGGTCTTTTTGTTCTTTTATACTGTAAGTTATTATACTATCGCAACCGGCAATGGTACTATGGATATATTCATCTTCTCCTAATTCACTAAACCAATAACCATCGACAAGAATTGATTCGCCTTCTGTCAAAAATACCTCCTTTTTTTCTTTAAATGAGTTGTTAACCGTCAACAAAAGCGTTACAATACTATCACAACCAGTCGTGGTTTGCAATCGAAGTTCATGGATAAATTCCCCTGATATTTTTTGTGCCGGCAAATTAAATCCATAATTATTATACGATTGATTTTCACAAATAGCATCGCTTAAATTTGTTTGTACATTATTACACGGCAGTGGCAATTCTTTTACATTCAGATTAAGCGTAACAATGCTGTCGCATCCCAGATAGGTTATTCTGTGCAATGTAAATACAAAATCGCCGACAGTTGTTTGAACCGGCAAATTAAATCCATTGCCGACATAAGAGTGATTAACAAAAATTTCTTCATTTAAAGTTCTTTGCTTGATAGAATTAACTGTCAATGTAAGCACAACCGTACTATCACAACCTTGCGTAGTTTGCAAATTCAACTGATGAATAAAAACGCCCGCTGTTGTCTGGTTTAGTAAATTAAATCCGTTATCTGTGTACGATTCATTTTGGCAGATTGTTGCAGTCAGATTGGTTTGTACATCATTACAAGATGCTACACAATCTTCTTTTACTTCTTCAAAAACAGGATCACTCATAGCACGGCAATACTCTTGGTCGATTGAAGTTATACTACCTATCGCCAATCGGTAATACCCTTCATCGGCTTTAGCGGCAATGGGTATGGTTAGTTTGTCATTATTCGTGCTTATGGTTTGCCATGAAGATTGATCTATCAAGCTGCCGGTTGTGCTTTTAAGCCAGCGATATGCAAGTGGTTCTTGAAAAGTTCCGTCGTTGTTAAAAATTGAGGTGATTTCTATCCGGTCGCCCATACAAACACTATCGACTAGTTGTAAAGTAACTGGTGGTGTGCAAAGACGAATTTCGATGTCGTCCAACACAAAGTCATTGCCCATGTATGTCAACCCGTTGTGTATAATACGAAAGGTAGCCGAAGTTTGCCCTTCAGGCATTACAAAGGAAGCTCCATATTGGTGCCAATCGTTTTCATTGCTTGCATAAGGAATATCTCCTGTATTTTCCCTCAATAATTCATTTCCACTCTGGTCTTCTATCAAAAATGTGAGATTCGGTTTTTCTCCCGTGTTATATACATTTGCTGCCCAAATGGAGAAATAGAGATTGGTGTTGGCGCAAAGATTATCCAGACGAACAGAGTAGAACTGTCCCGGATTTGTTCCTCCATCAACTTGCAGCATATAACCTCTTGTTTTATCGTTCGGATAAGTGTGATCATCCATTCGTACCCAAAACTGACCATGAGGATATCCATATTTGCGTATAGCGTAATTTCCCGGCATACGGGGATCAACACCTTCTACACCCGGAAGCTGCAACAATCCTCCCCCACCATAGCTATATCCTACTACCTGCGGAATGCCCACAGGTGGAGAAACAGGGTCGTTGGGGTCGTTTCCGCCAAAATCTTCCTTGAACAGAATAGTTCCATTGGGACACAGGGGTGAGGTATAAGCTCTCAGATATTTTTTGTAATTAAGCAAATCGTAATTATAAGCCTTGAAAACAGCGATAGAGTCACAGTTGAAAGTAGGTTGCGCCGATACTGTCTGTAGAAAGAAAAATACTATTAATAATATTAAATATTTTTCATAAGTATTTAGTTTATTTTTTGTAAACATAGAAAACAAGGCAAGTTAACAATAATAAAAAAAGCGTGGAAATTGTCCACATATCTTTCTTTAGAGGTATCGGCAAACACCCGAGAGCAAGATAATAACAAACTCCACGCCTATACTGGGTATAGATGCAGAGCGCTTGTTTCTATCATTCGCTCTTCAGAGAAATTTTGCCGATTTTCTAAAGGAATAACATGAAAAACGCTTTACGCAAAATACATGCTGCAAGCTTAAGCTAACCAGCAATGCAAATGTAAATTATTTTTCCCTATTATCAAAATATTTACACTAATCTACATGCCGTAAAAAAACATTGTACAAGTCTTTCTGACAGTTTATTTTTATCTTTGTACGGAAAATTTTTCACAAACAAAATGAAAAACTCATTACGCATAATAATTTTGGTAATTACAATAACAGCAATTATTGTATTTGTCCTCATTTACACAAAAAATTCGGGCATTAGAGATTATGAAGAAATAAACGATGCAGGTGAACTAAGAGTTCTTACCGATTATAATTCAATCGGATTCTTTATAAAACAAGACAATACTTACGGTTTTCAATACGAATTAGTAAATACTTTATGCGAGAGCCTACATCTAAACCCCGTATGGACAATAGAAAACGACCTAACAAAGAGCATTGAGTTATTATTACAAGGAGAAGTAGATTTAATAGCGCGCAATATTCCTATAACTACAGAACTACGGCAAAAATTAGCTTTTTCACACCCTATAACACAACTTCCACAGGTGCTTGTACAGCGTAAAGCTACTTATAACAATGGCATTGCGCCTATTCGAAGCCAATTGGAACTAGCAGGAAAGACCGTTTATGTACCTTACAAATCACCAAACATACTACGACTGAATAACCTTGCCGACGAAATAGCTGATACCATTATTGTAAAAGAGATACCTCATTACGAAACAGAACAACTTATGATAATGGTAGCCAAAGGCGATATTGATTTTGCGGTGTGTGATAAGCTGTCGGCTCAAAAGAATACAGAATCGCTACCCGAATTAGACATTGCTACTGCTATTAGCTTTACACAAATGCAAGCTTGGGCTATGCGTCCCGAATCCAAAGAATTAAAACAAAAAGTTGATTCGTTCCTGGTTAATTTCTTGCAACGAAAAGAATATCGCGACATATACCGCAAATATTATAAATAAATTGAGAATTGGGAGTTTTGAACCTTAAAAAGTATCTTTGCATATTTATAAAAAAATACTATGTAATAAACGCAGATACTAAAGGAGGAAGATCATTCTGCTATAACACAAAACATGTTGGGATAAAAAAAATTGTTTTCAATTGAAATGTATAAATTTTAAATAACGCTGCTATGCCATTAAATATTCCGGATAAATTACCCGCCATTGAAATACTTAAAGAAGAAAATATTTTTGTGATAGATACTTCGCGAGCAACCTCTCAAGACATACGCCCGCTACGCATCGCTTTTTTAAACCTGATGCCTATCAAAATAACAACTGAGACAGACCTGATTCGGGTATTGTCCAACTCGCCTCTGCAAGTCGAAATAGAATTTATCAAACTAAAAAGTCATACTTCCAAAAATACACCGATTGAACACATGCTCGCATTTTACATCGATTTTGATGAAATAAAAAAACATAAATATGATGGGCTTATTGTTACCGGTGCACCGGTAGAACAAATGGATTTCGAAAATGTTAAATATTGGAACGAGTTAAAAGAGATTTTCGACTGGGCAAAAACGCATGTTACTTCGTCGTTTTTCATTTGTTGGTCGGCACAAGCTGCTTTGTACCATTATTATGGGATTCCTAAATACGACTTACCGAAGAAAATGTTCGGTGTATTCGAGCACACACTTATTTATCCGAAAAATCCTATTTTCCGTGGATTCGACGATATTTTTTATGTGCCTCACAGCCGTCATACGGAAATACGCCGCGAAGACATCGAAAAAGTAAAAGATCTTACTATTTTATCCGATTCGGAAAATGCAGGCGTATATATGGTAATGGCGCGCAACGGCCGCAAATTTTTTGTTACCGGACACTCCGAGTATTCGCCTAACACTCTGGACACGGAATATAAACGCGATTTAAAAAAAGGATTATCTATCGAAATCCCTCGCAATTATTATCCAAATAACGATCCGTCACGAAATCCCATAGTGCGTTGGCGATCTCACGCCACCTTGTTGTTTACCAATTGGCTCAACTATTTCGTATATCAGGAAACACCGTTCAATATTGAAGAAATTCACTAAAAACAAAAACTCGAAAACTCCCGCTAACCCCAAAGGTTATGTGGGAGTTTTCTTTTTAATCACTACTTTTGCTTATTAATAAATTGTAAATTACTAAGATGATTTACCCCAAGAATTTCGAACAAAAAATCTCATTTGATAAAATCCGCTCACTGCTCAAAGAAAAATGTATTAGCATTTTAGGCAAAGAAAAAGTGGACGAAATGGCATTTTCTGCCGATTACGAAACCGTCTGCCGCACCCTCGCCGAAACAGACGAAATGCGCACATTCATCACTGACGAAAATACGGAATTTCCGCTCACTACCTTTTTCGATCTGCGTGAAGGATTGGCGCGTATTCGTGTTGAAGGCTTGTATCTTGATGCAGGCGAGTTGTTCGACTTGCGTCGTTCATTAGAGGTTATCAACAGTGTGGTGCGCTTCATTACCGACAAGCCCGACAGCGAAATTCCACAACTCAAAAGGCTTACAGAAGGAATTACCGTTTTTCCTGCTATTGTACAGAAAATAGATTTTATAGTCAATAAATTCGGAAATATAAAAGACAATGCCTCAACGGAATTGTCTCGGATACGCAAAGAAATGTTTACCGTACAAGGCGGCGTATCAAAAACACTGCAATCCATTTTACGAAAAGCGCAAGCCGATGGACTGGTCGAAAAAGGCGCACAGCCTACCATGCGCGAAGGACGGCTCGTTATACCCATTCCACCGGCGTACAAACGCCGCCTGCAAGGCATCGTACACGATGAGTCGGCAACAGGTAAAACCGTCTTCGTAGAGCCTGCCGAAGTGGTCGAACAAAACAATCGCCTGCGTGAACTCGAAGCCGAAGAACGCCGCGAAATTATCCGCATTTTGGTTGAATTTTCCAATTTTCTTCGTCCTTCATTGGAAGATATTTTACAATCGTACCAATTCCTGGCAACAGTTGATTTTGTACGCGCCAAAGCCTTATTTTCTTTAACGATTAATGCGATAAAACCTGCCGTTTCTACCGATTGTTTGCTCGATTGGCATAAGGCAATCCACCCGATTCTATTTTTATCCTTACAAAAACAGGGAAAAGAAATCGTACCGCTCGACATCACGCTCAACGAACGGCAACGCATACTGCTGATTTCAGGACCGAATGCCGGTGGAAAATCGGTGTGTTTGAAAACAGTCGGCTTGCTGCAATATATGCTGCAATGCGGACTATTAGTGTCGTTACACGAAAGCAGCCGCATGGGTATTTTCGAGCGTTTGTTTATCGACATTGGCGACGAGCAATCCATCGAAAACGACCTTTCGACCTACAGTTCGCACCTGACGAACATGAAATTTTTTGTCCGCAACACCAATCATCGCACACTATTATTAATAGACGAATTTGGCGGCGGCACCGAGCCAATGATTGGCGGAGCCATAGCCGAATCATTACTCGAAAAATATAACGAAAATCGCACATTTGGCGTAATAACTACCCATTACACCAATCTGAAACATTTTGCGCAAGCCGCCGAAGGCATCGTAAACGGCGCGATGCTGTACGACCGCCACCAAATGCAGCCGCTTTTCCGCCTCGAGGTGGGAAATGCCGGAAGCTCGTTTGCCATTGAGATCGCGCGCAAAATCGGTTTACCCGAAACGGTTATCCAAGCCGCCACCGAAAAGGTCGGCGCAGAACATATCGACTACGACAAGCACTTGCAAGACATTGCCCGCGACAAACGCTACTGGGAAAACAAACGCCAACAAATACGCCAACGCGAAAAACAGTTGGACGAATTAGTGGAAAAATACCAAAGCGAACTGCAAAAGACCGACAAACAGCGAAAAGAAATTGTACGACAAGCTAAAACGGAAGCTTCAGCATTATTGCAAGAAGTAAACGCTAAAATCGAAAATACCATCCGCGAAATAAAAACAGCTCAAGCCGAAAAGGAACGCACACGCACCGTTCGCAAAGAATTGGAAGAATTCAAAACCGAATTATTGAACGCGAATGACACAAATGACGCAAATTCCCGCAAATTAAATATTGAATACAAACACAAAAAGAATGGCGTTAATTTGCGTAATTCGCTTGATTTGCGTTCTGAAACTCCTACTCAAACACCTATCGTTGTGGGTGATAATGTGCGTCTGAAAGGGCAAAGCGTTATCGGGCAAATAATAGAAATACAAGGTAAGACAGCAACCGTAAGTTTTGGACAATTGAAAAGCACCGTTAAACTTGACAAACTTGAACGCCTAAGCAACACACAAGTAAAAAAAGAACAACGCCAAACAGCAATACTCGGCAGTACTTCGAGTGAAGAAATTCGTCAACGCAAACTTGCTTTTAAATCCGAAATTGATGTGCGTGGCATGCGTGCCGACGAAGCCTTACAGGCAGTTACTTATTTTATAGACGATGCATTGATGGTGGGCGTAGCTTCGGTGCGCATTCTGCACGGAACAGGTACAGGCGCACTGCGTCAGGTAATACGCCAATACCTTGCTACAATAGGTAGCGTTTCGAAATTTCATGATGAGCATGTGCAGTTTGGTGGGGCGGGGATTACTGTGGTGGAGTTTTAATAGAACACGGGATGACGGGGATTGCACGGATTTTCGCAGATAAATATTTATAATAACCACATAGACAAAGTAGAAACACATAGTTACTCTATGTTTTTAGGTGGCCTATGTGTAAAATCCGTCATCTGTGTTCCATATAATGTTATCAAACATTTACACAAAAAACAAATAAAAAATGCACACACTATTAATCGGAGCCACAGGCGCTACTGGAAAAAATTTGTTGGAATTGCTTATCCAAGATAACGATGTTGAGCGTATTGATGTTTTCGTGAGACGAAATATTGATATACAACATGACAAATTACATATTAATATCATTGATTTTGAAAAATCGGAGCAATGGAAACATCTGGTAAAAGGTGATGTGTTATTTTCTTGCTTAGGCACGACATTAAAAGCCGCCGGAGGCAAAGAAGCCCAATGGAAAGTAGATTACGACTACCAATTCCAATTTGCCAAAGCAGCCAAAGAGAACAATGTGAACTCTCTTGTATTGGTATCTTCGGGTTTTGCTTCGTCGAAGTCGCTATTCTTTTATCCCAGAATGAAAGGACAATTGGAAGACGATATAAAAATGTTGGGTTTTGAAAAATTGATAATCTTTAATCCACCTATGCTTATAAGAAAAAATACAGATAGAAAAGCCGAAGTTATTGGATTGAAAATCTTTAATTTTCTCAATTCACTGGGCTTGTTTCGGTCAAATAAACCTCTCCCAACTAATTTATTGGCTGAAGCAATACTTCGCTCAGTGAAAAAATTAACAAACGGAGTTTATTCAATAAAAGCAAAAGAGATATTAAGATATATCGCAAAATAATTCATGTGAATCCGTTTAATCTGCATTCCAAAATTGTCAAACTGTAAATACTTATTGTAAATATCCTTGGTGTTCAAAAAAATCTACATAGAAATTACCAATTCGTGCAACTTCAATTGTTCCTTTTGCTATCCCAGCGTGCGGAAAAAACGAACGATGTCGGTAGAAGAATTTCAATTTGTTGTTGAAAAAATAAAACCTTTTACCCGATATCTTTATTTGCATGTATTAGGTGAAACACTTTTGCATCCGCACATTGGAGAGATCTTAGATATTGCTCATGCGAATAATTTATTTGTAAATATTACCACCAACGGCTCACTTATTGAGAAACATAAGAATTTGTTGCTCAACAAACCTATTCGCCAACTGAATATTTCCTTGCACGATTGGGAAGAAAATATTTCATCTGCCGAATTGGATCAAAAATTAATCGACCTTTTCCAATTTGTACAACAAATCACACCGACTACTTATGTCAGTTTCCGATTGTGGAATAAAATAGGTGATGTGGTTAGCCCGTTTACAGAAAAATGTTTGTCAGTAATTTCGGATTATTTCCATACTGAAAAGCAAGCATTACTAGACCAACTATCTATACAAAACATCCGCCTTGCCGAACATATTTTCTTGCAAAACGCGGATAGATTTGATTGGCGCATTTCGACTTCGCTCAATGACCCAACAAACATAAAAACTTGCTACGCCCTGCGCGAACATGTCGCTATTCTGTCTGACGGTTCGGTTGTGCCATGCTGCATAGATGCAGATGCAAACCTTTTGTTGGGCAATATCTTTACCGATGATTTAACGGAAATTCTATCTTCTCCAAAAGCAAAAAATATACGGGAAGGATTTTTACAAGGCGAAGCGGTGGAAGAATATTGCCGGTCGTGCGGATTTAGATAACTGCATTTTTTCTGTTACATTTGCATTTTACAAAAAAAGAACTTTTCAGTGGCAAAAATAAAATCAGTTTTCGTTTGTACTAATTGCGGCGCCGAGGCTGTTAAGTGGGTCGGTCGATGCCCTTCATGCGGCGAATGGAACAGCTTGATAGAAGAAGTTATTCGCAAAGACAGCACGCCAAAAATAGTGAGCTATACCGGTGCTGTAGAACGAAGTTCGACCAAGCCGATGTGTCTATCGGATATTGAGGTAGAAAACGAACCTCGTATCAACACTCAGTGTGGAGAATTTAATCGTGTATTAGGCGGAGGTTTAGTCCCCGGCTCATTAGTACTTATCGGGGGCGAACCCGGCATAGGTAAATCTACTTTGGTACTGCAAGTAGTACTAAAAATGCAAAACAAACGAACGCTATATGTTTCGGGCGAAGAAAGCGCCAAACAACTCAAACTGCGTGCCGAACGATTGGCCATCGCAAACAATGATTGCTATTTTGTAAGTGAAACTTCGTTGGAACAAATTTTTGTCCATATCCAAAACATAAAACCCGAATTAGTCATCATTGATTCTATTCAAACCATTTATACCGAAGCGGCAGAATCATCGCCGGGCACGATTACCCAAATTCGCGAAAGCTCGGCAGCTATTCTCCGGTATGCCAAAGAGAGCAATACACCTGTTTTGCTTATTGGGCATATTACGAAAGACGGGAATATTGCCGGACCTAAGATATTGGAACACATTGTAGATACGGTTCTGCAATTTGAAGGCGACCAGCATTATATGTACCGCATTCTTCGAGCTACAAAAAACCGTTTCGGAAGCACTTCCGAACTCGGCATCTTCGAAATGCGTCAAGAAGGCTTACGCGAAGTGATTAATCCCTCCGAGCTATTGCTTTCGCAAGATCACGAAGGCATGAGCGGTGTTGCTATTGCTGCCGCAATAGAGGGCATTCGCCCATTCCTTATCGAAGTGCAAGCATTGGTTAGTACGGCTGCTTACGGAACGCCTCAACGCTCCGCCACCGGATTCGATACTCGCCGATTGAATATGTTGCTCGCCGTATTGGAAAAACGGGCCGGATTCAAACTGGTGCAAAAAGATGTTTTCCTGAATATTGCAGGTGGGTTGCGGGTAAACGATCCGGCTATTGACTTAGCTGTCATGTCTGCCGTGTTATCTTCCAACTTTGATATAGCAATTGAAAAACAAATTGCCGTAACAGGTGAAGTCGGCCTTTCCGGCGAAATCCGGCCTGTAAATCGCATTGAACAACGCGTTGCCGAAGCTGAAAAGTTAGGCTTCAAAAAAATAATTATTCCGGCAGCAAATCTGAAAGCTACTGACCTGAAAAGCAAAAAAATAGAAATTATCGGTGTGAGAAAAGTAGAAGAAGCTTTTCGGATTTTATTTAAAAACTAAAAAAATGTTGATTCGTTGATGTTATTTGTTTAATCGTTAAATTGTAAATTAAATCTATGCGTCATTTCCTTTTATCCTTATTTTTAGTCAGTCTTGTTTTTTCACAATTAATTGCTCAATCGCCAAAGCGGCAAATGCGTGGCGTTTGGATAGCTACAGTAGGCAACATTGACTGGCCTTCGCAAAAGAACCTTACGACCGAAGCGCAGCAGCAAGAAATGATAGTTTTATTGGATAAACTGAAAGAAAATAATATCAATACAGTTGTTTTTCAGGTACGCCCAAGTTCCGATGCATTTTACGAATCGACCATCGAACCATGGAGCTTGTGGCTTTGCGGTAAACAAGGCGTCGCTCCCAATCCTTACTATGACCCTCTGCAATTTATTATCGAACAAGCCCATAAACGCTGTATGGAAGTGCATGTATGGATAAATCCCTACCGTGTACACAATGGAAGCGATACTGAAAATCTTTGCGAAAAAAGCATTTATAACAAACAAACAAAATGGGTGGTAAAATATGGTAACAAGTTTTATATAGACCCGGGAATACCTGAAGCGCGCGATTATCTGACCGAAATAGTAAGAGAAATCGTTCAAAAATATGATATTGAGGCAATTCATTTTGATGATTATTTTTACCCCTATCCTATTAATAATCAACAATTCCCGGATTGGAATTCCTTCAAAAAAAATTCCAGAGGATTTACCTCCCACGATGATTGGCGAAGAGATAATGTAACTCTTGCCATTAAGCAAATCAGCAAAGCCATTAAAGAAATAAAACCTTGGGTAGATTTCGGCATCAGCCCGTTTGGTGTCTGGCGCAATAAGGACAAAGATCCGCGTGGGTCAAATACCAAAGCCATAACTAATTACGATAACCTTTATGCTGATGTCTTACTTTGGCTTAAAGAAGGATATATCGATTATGTAGTACCACAATTGTATTGGGAAATAGGCAAGGAAAATGTAGATTATAAAATACTTGCCGATTGGTGGGCTGCTAATTCGTATGGACGAAATTTGTATGTCGGATTGTATGCATCCGGATTGAACGAAAATAAAACTGAGGCATGGAAAAAACCAAATGAATTAATTCGCCAGATGCATTATAACCAACCTATAACGGAAGTGGAAGGTGAAATGTTTTTCAGTGCTAAATATTTTATAAAAAATTTACAAGGACTTAATGACAGTTTGAAATACTTTTATCAAAAACCGGCTTTAGTTCCCGAAAACAAAAATATTAACACAGCAGCACCTCAACAACCTCAACAAATAAAACTTGAAAAAATAAACAATAAAGTTATCCTATCGTGGAATAAAGTACAAGGTAAAGATGGAAATCAAACAGCATTTTATATAGTATATGCTTTTGAAGGAAAGAAGCCGGGAAACATAAACAATAGTGAAAATATTATCACTTTTACAACCGAAAATTCGGTCGATTTAACGGAATTTACAAAAAATCTGTCCGGACATTATACTTTCACTGTCACTACTGTAAACAAATATCGCAGAGAAAGCGATGTCATTGAATTTGAAAGAAAGAAATTTTAAGAATTTATTATCTGTTCTATATAAGCAAGAACCTCTTCCCTGCCTTGTCTTTTCTCAGACGAAGTAAGAAACATAGGCGGTAGTTCTTCCCATGTTTCCAGCATTTTTTGTTTAAAAACATCTACATTACGCATGGTTACTGCATGCGATTGTTTATCTATTTTAGTAAAAATAATGGAAAAAGGCACACCAATCTCTCCCAGCCAATTAACAAATTCCGTATCAATCTTTTGTGGTTCAAGACGACTATCTACCAGCACAAACAAATTGTACAATTGCTCGCGCTGCAACACATAGGATTCAATCATTTCGCGTAATCGTTCGCGTTGTTCCTTGCTGGCGCGTGCATAGCCATAACCGGGCAAATCTACCAAATGCCACTTGCCACCGTTAATCAAAAAATGATTGATCAATAGTGTTTTACCGGGTTTAGTCGAAGTCATTGCTAAGCCTCTTTGCTTTGTAAGCATATTGATAAGCGACGATTTACCCACATTAGAACGCCCAATAAAAGCAAACTCCGGCACATTCGTTTCGGGACATTGCGACACTTTGGCGCTACTTTTTAAAAATTCTGCCGATTTTATTTCCATTTTTTATGAAAAATTTATTTACATAGAAATTAATATTCTAAAAATAGATTATCTTCTTCTGACTTTATAACTATTAAAAATTACATTAAAAGATTTTTCTCTGTGTTTGCTCTCTCAAATTTATAATAATTACCTTAAAATATAAGTTGCGAATAAATAATTATTCTGTGTGTAAATCAAAATATTACTTCACTTTACCGAACAAATCAAAATCATCACAAGCCGTAACTTCAACTTGGTAAAAATTCCCTATCAACAATTTTTCTTTTCCTTTTTTAATCAGCATTTCGGGATCTACTTCGGGAGAGTCAAACTCAGTACGACCATAATAAAAACCATCGTCTTCACGATCGATAATCACTTTGAAGGTCTGTCCTTTTTTTTGTTGATTGATTTCCGCCGAAATTCCCTGCTGAATAGCCATTAACTCGTCCAAACGAGCTTGTTTTACCTCGAGGGGAATATCATCTTTGTAATGTCTGTCCGAATATGTATCGTCTTCATTCGAATACACAAAACCACCCATACGCTCAAAACGAGCCGCACGAACAAATTCTTTCAGTTCTTCGAAATCCTGTTCCGTTTCGCCCGGATGCCCCACCATCAGCGTAGTACGCAAATGAATACCAGGAACTTCACGGCGAATGCGCTCGATCAATTCAAGTGTCTCTGCTTTGGTTATATTGCGACGCATCAGTTTTAACTGATTATCGCTAATGTGCTGTAAAGCAATGTCCAAGTATTTGCAAACATTGGGAGTTTCGCGGATTACACGCAACAAATCGTAAGGGAACTTTGCCGGATAAGCATAATGCAAACGCAACCATTCCACACCTTCAATTTTTGCCAAACGCTCCACCAACTCAGGCAACACCAATCGCTTGTAAAGGTCTAAACCGTAATAGGATAGATCTTGTGCTATCAATTGAAATTCTTTAACTCCTTCCGAAACAAGCAACTTAACTTCAGCTTCCAATTCCTCTATCGGACGCGAAATATGTTTACCCGTAATAATCGGAATGGCGCAATATGAACAAGTACGATTGCAACCTTCGGAAATTTTCAGGTAAGCGTAGTGTGGCGGTGTAGTGAGCGTACGGTCGAGGCGTAAATCCTGATTATAGGGCTTACCCAAATCATTGATAACGGCTTCGAAATCAAATTTACCGTAAAATTTATCTACTTCGGGAATTTCGGCTTTTAGTTCCACTTTGTAACGCTCCGAAAGGCAACCCATAACAAGCAGCTTTTTTACTTTTCTACACTTCTTTTGTTCGGCAAACTGAAGGATCATATTAATTGATTCTTCCTTGGCATCGCCGATAAAACCACAGGTATTTATAATAACTATTTCGCCCTTCGGATTGTCCGAATCATGTTCAATTGAATAACCATTCGCTTCTAATTGACGAATAACCTTTTCGGAATCGACCAAGTTTTTCGAACAACCGAGGGTGATAAAATCTATCTTCATATTAGATGGCGAGATAGTGAGATGGGAGATGGTTAGTAAATATGAGTATCATTATTTTTCATTTTATATAGATGCGGTCGTTTCGAGAAGCTTAACGACCCAAATACCGATGTCCATCAGAGGACGAGGTGGCTGAGGGACTCAAAGCCACGCCACTTATTTTATCCAAATAATGACTCCACAAAAGCCCCTTTATTAAACACCTGCAAATCATCAATTCCTTCACCCAAGCCGATATAGCGCACAGGGATTTTGAATTGGTCGGAGATGCCTATAACAACACCGCCTTTTGCCGTGCCGTCGAGCTTGGTAATGGCAAGCGATTTTACTTCGGTGGCTTTGGTAAACTGTTTGGCTTGCTCGAAAGCGTTTTGTCCAGTTGAGCCATCAAGAACGAGCATTACATCGTGTGGTGCATTGGGTATTACCTTTTGCATAACATTTTTTATTTTGGTCAGCTCATTCATCAGGTTTATTTTATTATGCAAACGCCCGGCTGTATCGATAATAACCACATCATTTGCTTTGGCGGCACTCAGCGTATCGTACGCCACCGAAGCGGGATCAGAACCTTGTTGCTGTTTGATAACCGGAACTCCTACCCGCTCACCCCAAATAACCAACTGCTCCACCGCCGCGGCACGAAAAGTATCGGCTGCACCGAGATATACTTTTTTACCGGCTTTAGTATATTGATTTGCTAATTTCCCGATAGTAGTAGTTTTACCCACTCCATTCACACCAACCACCATGACAACATAGGGTTTAGTAGGTAAGCCTTCCGAAAAACCGGCAATCTCGGCTGCATTATTTTCGGTCAAAAGCGCAGCAATTTCTT
The DNA here is from genome assembly GCA_964546015.1 of uncultured Paludibacter sp. Taxonomy (GTDB): domain Bacteria; phylum Bacteroidota; class Bacteroidia; order Bacteroidales; family Paludibacteraceae; genus JAFGVL01. The sequence continues at coordinate 73,565 of CAZJHO010000002.1, read as the reverse complement.
CTTTCAGAATGATATTTAACTCACTCGTACCAAGATATTTATCGGAAGCAACACGCTTTTCTATCCGTTCGATAATGCGCAAAGTAGTCTCCACACCCACATCGGAAGTTATCAGGATTTCTTCCAATTCATCCAAAACTTCGTCATCGACTTTGGATTTTCCGGCAACCACACGAGTTATTTTAGAAAAAACACTTTGTTTGGTTTTTTCTAAACCTTTGTCCAAAGTTTCTTTCTTTTCTTTTGTAAAAAAATTAAAAAATGCCATATTTCAATCACGAGTTACAAATTACGAATACAAGCTTCACTCTTGATTCTTAAATTATTTTAAGCCTGCAAAGTTAACAAATTAAAGCTTACTTATTTGGTTTGCACTTTGTTTTTCTGATTTTTATTAGTTCTTTTGCAGTCCTAAATTAAAAATTTATGCAGATTTTTTATTCTATCTCAGAATTAAGAAATTGCCTTTCGGCAGCCAGAAAAAACAATCAAACCATTGGTTTTGTTCCTACTATGGGTGCACTGCACAAAGGACATTTAAGCCTGATAAGCCGTTGCAGAAAAGAAAATGATATATGTGTAGTTAGCATTTTTGTAAATCCTACCCAATTTAACAATAAGCAAGACTTAGCCATCTATCCCCGTAATCTGGAAAAAGATACCGCTTTAGTCGAAAGTGTTGGGTGCAATATTGTTTTTGCGCCATCAGTCGAAGAAATGTATAGCGAAAATGAGTTAAACGATATCTTTTCGTTCGATTTTGCCGGATTGGATCAAGTGATGGAAGGAAAATTTCGTCCGGGACATTTTAACGGTGTAGTACAAGTTGTAAGTAAATTATTCAATATACTTGAACCGGATAATGCTTATTTCGGCGAAAAAGATTTCCAGCAAGTTGCTATTATTCGCCACATGGTAAAAATTTTACATCTACCCATACACATTATTTCTTGCCCTATCGTACGCGAAGAGAGCGGATTGGCAATGAGCAGCCGCAACGAATTACTGACTACCGATGAGCGGAATATTGCAACAAATATATCGAGAGTTTTAAAGGAAAGCACTACCTTTGCAGAACAAAAAACACCGGACGAACTCACTCAATGGGTTATAGATTCAATTAATGCCTGTGCAGGACTTACTATCGAATATTTCGAAATTGTAGATGGGTATTCCTTACAAAAAGTTAGCGATTGGACAGAAAGTCAATATATAGTCGGCTGTGTGACTGTTTTTTGCGGAAAAGTACGATTAATTGACAATATCACTTATAAATTTATTTAAAGTTCAAAATTTAAGGTTTTAATAAAAAAAGATTGAACATTAAACTTTGAACATCGAACTAAAAATAATGTATATAGAAGTAGTAAAATCTAAAATTCACCGAGCTACCGTAACCGAAGCAAATTTGAATTATATAGGCAGCATTACCATTGATGAAGATTTGATGGATGCCGCCAATATTATTGCTAATGAAAAAGTATCAATCGTAAACAACAATAACGGTGAACGCTTCGAGACTTATGTTATCAAAGGAAAACGCGGCAGTGGTCAAATTTGCCTGAATGGCGCTGCAGCCCGCAAGGTACAACCCGGAGACATCATCATTATCATGGCATATGCTTATATGGATTTTGAAGAAGCAAAAACATTCAAACCAACTATTGTTTTCCCTGATTCGAAAACCAATAAAGTTCTGAGATGATTCCTCGTCAGAAAAAATAGCTCAAAAAAAGATATTTAGAGTGCTGAAGGTTAAAATCCTTTTTTGTTATCGACTCCCGAAAATAGCACTACCGATTCGTACCAGCGTACTGCCTTCCTCTACAGCTATCTTATAATCATCGGACATGCCCATAGATAATTCTTTAAATTCCGGATTATCGAAAAAAAAGTTTGCTTTCAAGCGGTCGAATAGCGTTCTAAGCAAACGAAACTCATGACGAACTTGATTTGTATTATCTGTATTAGATGCCATTCCCATAAGCCCGCAAATAGAAATATTTATGTAATCTTTCCAGCGTTTCGATTCGATAAACTCAAGCAATTCTGCGGGCGAAAAACCAAATTTAGTCTCTTCTTGTGCAATATGCACTTGTAGCAGACAATTCACTTTTTTACTTGCCTTAGCAGCTTGTTTATTTATTTCGCTCAACAGTTTTTCACTATCAACCCCATGTACCAGCGATACAAAGGGAACAATATATTTCACCTTATTGGTTTGCAAATGTCCGATAAAATGCCATTGAATATCCGAAGGTAACTGTCCGACCTTTTCGCAAAGTTCCTGTGCTTTACTTTCTCCAAAAATTCTCTCGCCGGCATCATAAGCCTCTTTTATTGCCAATACAGGCTTATATTTCGACACACAAACCAAACCTATCTTTTGTGGTAAATCAGATTTTATTCGTTGTATATTTTCGCTTATCATAATTTTGAATTAAAAGTTACGCTTCGACTTGTCTCGATTCCGCTCCACAACTTTCGCTCTGCATACTGATCCGGAACACAATACAAATAAAACATCAGACACTGAGCATAATCGAAATATCGTTTTTCAGTTGCAAAATTACATAATTCCCGATTACACAGTTATACAATATTCTATTACTTTTGCAATCGAAAAAATGTAAATTAGTAAATTGCCAATTAAATTGATGTCCGGATCAACCATTCTATTAATTATTATATGCTATTTCTCGGTATTGTTGTTGGTATCGCACCTTACCAGTAAAAAAAACGATAGCAATGCTAACTTTTTCCTTGGAGGAAGAAAATCTCCCTGGTATATCGTAGCATTTGGCATGATTGGCACTTCTATTTCGGGTGTAACATTCGTTTCGGTACCGGGCATGGTGCGCGACATTGGCTTTAACTACATGCAAACCGTATTGGGTTTTTCCGTCGGATATGTGGTTATCGCCTATGTGCTTCTGCCACTTTATTACAAACTGAATTTAATTACCATTTACGGGTATTTACGCCGTCGTTTCGGTGTTTATTCTTACAAAACAGGCGCTTGGTTTTTCCTTCTTTCGCGTACTATCGGAGCTGCTGCAAGGCTTTATATTGTAGCTCTTTTATTGCAAAATTTTGTTTTCGACGAATGGAATATTCCATTTGCAGTGACAGTAAGCGTAATCGTTTTTTTTATTTGGTTATATACTTTTCGCAGCGGCATAAAAACCATTATTTGGACCGATACACTGCAAACCTTTTTTTTATTGGCAGCGCTAATTTTAATTATCGTAGAAGTAAACTCAATGCTTACAACCGATACGGGAGAAACTTTTAGAATTCTGAAAAATAGCGAATGGACGCGCATTTTTGTTTTCGATGATTGGACTTCGAAGCAAAATTTTTTCAAACAATTTTTTAGCGGAATTTTTATTACTATCGTAATGACGGGCTTAGACCAAGATATGATGCAAAAAAATCTTTCATGCAAAAGCCTCAAAGAAGCTCAAAAAAATATGCTTTCGTACGGATTCTCCTTTATTCCGGTTAATTTTTTATTTCTGACATTGGGTGCATTGCTTCTTTTAATTGCCTCACAACAAAATATAACATTGCCCGATGCTGCCGATAAAATTCTGCCGATGTTTGCTAACGGTTTATTGGGTAATGCCGTAACCATACTCTTTTTTATAGGAATAGTTGCCGCTTCGTTCTCCAGTGCCGACTCAGCTCTGACAGCTTTGACAACATCTTTCGCTGTTGATATCCTGGAAGTAAATCATAAAAAAGCCCAACAAGCCAAACGAGTCCGTATACTCACTCACATTGGGATTTCGGTAGTATTTGCAATTATTATTCTACTTATTAAAGCTTTGGGAGAAAACAACAGTATTATCGACACTATTTATCGGGTGGCATCGTACACTTATGGTCCGTTATTAGGGCTATTTGCATTCGGCATGTTTACCCGTATGCGCGTGTATGATAAGAGAGTTCCGATAATTACGATAGCATCTCCCCTTTTTATTGCATTTCTCGATTGGATCTCGAAAAACCACTGGGGCTACGCTTTCGGATACGAACTATTAATGATTAATGGTTTATTTACTTTTTGCGGACTTTGGCTTATCAGTAAGAAAAGAAAATAGATACAATAATCTCTATTCTGCCAAACGTTGCAAACGATTAATATCCAGCAACTCAATATTTTTTCCCGATAAAACGAGTAAACCTTCTTTTTCCATTTCGGCAAACGAACGGGCAAGCGAAGGGCGCGTTACACCGAGTAAATCAGCAATATTTTGTTGTGTTTGCGGTAATTTAAATTTTGTATTTTTTTCTTCACAATAAATATTCAATAAAAAATAAGCGATTTTACTTTTGATATTCTTAAACGCATGAAATTGTAATTTCTTTGTCAGAAATGCTGTTCTATTAGAAAGCAGTTGCAGGAAATTTGTCAGGATAATTTGATGTTTTTGCATCATGGCTGTAAAAACAGATTTTTTCACACTCAAAATCTCTGTTTCTTCTATTACCAAAAGACTTACCGGCAGCTTATTCTGTTCGGCATACAAAAAAGCCGGAGCTAACACTTGTCCTGCAGTAAATTCTTCAATCACAATCAATTTTCCACTCGAATCAACCATCTGCGCCTGTAATCTTCCGCTTATAATAACCAGAAGCGAAATATAACTATCTCCTTGCAACAATACAAAATCATTTTCAGAAAAAGTACGCACAACATGCGGAAATTCCTCTAACACAGCGGATAACTCAACATCGGTCATTCCATAAAACAAAGGACTCTTCAATATATTTTTTTCCATAAAAAAATAGCATTTGTAACATTTGATACAAAATAACTCACTTTACGACTATAATTTTGTGTAAAATTAATCAAATTTTAAGACCATGAAACGAACTGTTATTAAAATAGACGAAGATTTGTGCAACGGTTGCGGAGAATGTGTAAGCGGTTGCCACGAAGGCGCTTTGCAGCTTGTCAATGGCAAAGCGGTAATGATAAGCGAGTTATATTGCGACGGACTTGGAGCTTGTATAGGCGAATGTCCTGTTGGCGCTATCGAATTGGAAGAACGAGAAGCCGAACCTTACAACGAAACTGCTGTAATGGAACGCATCGTACCGAAAGGAAAAAATGTTGTTGAGGCACATCTACGACATTTACACGAACATAAGCAAACCGAATTTTTAAATGAAGGGTTGGAATATTTATCTAAAAATAATATTAATTGGACATTTAACTTTATGGAAAAACAAAATCACACCGAACATCATCACGGCGGTTGCCCTGGTGCACGAAGCATGAGTTTTGCACCTGCCAACGCAAATTATCAACCGTTACACGGACAAACATCGGCATTATCGCAATGGCCTATTCAACTACACCTGCTTTCGCCCGCCGCACCTTATCTCAAAGGGGCAGACCTACTGCTGGCTGCAGATTGTGTAGCTTTCTCCATTGGTAATTTCCATGCAGGATGGTTACAAGGTAAAAAACTAGCTATTGCCTGCCCGAAACTTGATAACGACAAAGAAAGCTACATCGAGAAACTAACAGCAATGATAGATCAAAGCCTTATTAACACATTAATAGTAATGATAATGGAAGTACCCTGCTGCGGGGGATTATTACACATCGCACAAACAGCCATGGAAAACGCTAAAAGGAAAGTTCCGTTAAAATTAATTGTCGTTAGTTTGCAAGGCGAAATTTTAAAAGAAGAATGGGTGTAAAAAAAGAGCTTGTTTAAAAGATCTTTATTGCATTGGATAAAAATTGTATTTTTGCAGCCTAAATTTCACAATTAACAATATGCCGAAATTCAAAAAGATTACACAAAAAATAGCGGTAACCTGTACCATTGCTATTTTTTGTTTAGGTTGCACCGAAACTACTAACGACAATACTGTAGCCGGATTAAAAGAGGCGCTGACGGTAGGGGTAAACAGTGCCGTAACATCACTTTCAATTCCAGGAGGCTACCTGAACGACCAAGCAGTAAAGATCCTTTTACCGGAAGAAGCACAAAATGTATTTAAAGTGTATAATGCTATCAATAGCTATCCATTTGCCGGTTATCTATTATCACAAGTAGGCATGCCTGCTAATTTTGAAACCACTTTAGTAACTTTAATAAATACCGCTGCCGAAGATGCAGCCCCTCAAGCAACTAATATTTTTGTAGGAGCTATTACCGGCATAACCATTATGGATGGACAAAGCATTTTATTCGGAGCCGACAATGCCGCGACAACTTACTTACATGATAAAACTTACGGTAGATTACAAACAACTTTTGAACCGTCAATTACTGCTTCTCTAAATACAGTAACTGTTGGCAGCTACACTCCTGTCAGTGCTTGGGAAAAACTTGCAGGAATAAACAATAGTTTAGTTAATATTGTCAATGGAAATGCATTAGCCCAAACAGCTTTATTATTTGCAGGAGTACAAATAAATACCATGGAAACCAACCTTTCCAACTATGTAACCGGTAAAGCGCTGAATGGTTTATTTACTAAAATAGCCGACCAAGAATTTAAAATCCGTACCGATATAAATGCCCGCACTTCAGACTTGTTGCGTGATGTTTTCGGTAGATTGGATAAATAATAAATTGTACTACATTATATCTTAAAAATAAGGATGTTTTTTTAGCATCCTTATTTTATTGTACCTTTGTATTCATGCAAAAAACAGACCTGAAAGATTGGCTTCCGATCACTAAAAAAGAACTCGAAATCCGTGGTTGGAACGAAGTAGATGTAGTGCTTTTCTCAGGCGATGCGTATGTAGATCATCCGTCGTTCGGAGCGGCAGTAATCGGTCGTATTATTGAAGCAGAAGGGTTTCGCGTTGCTATTGTTCCTCAGCCAAACTGGCGGGATGATTTGCGTGATTTTAAGAAAATGGGGCGTCCCCGATTGTTTTTTGCCATTTCGGCAGGTTGTATGGACAGCATGGTAAACCATTACACTGCTAATAAACGCCTCCGTAGCGACGATGCTTATTCACCTGACGGAAAAGCCGGTTTTCGACCTGATTATACTACAATAACTTACGCTCAAATTATCAAAAAATTGTATTCCGATGTACCGCTTGTAATTGGTGGAATCGAAGCTTCGCTTCGCCGTTTTACGCATTACGATTATTGGTCTAACTCGCTCAAACCATCTATTTTGATCGATACCCAAGCTGACTTGCTTATCTATGGCATGGGCGAAAAGCCCTTGCGCGAATTACTCCATCGATTAAAAGCAGGCGAAGATTTTTACAGCATAAAAGATATTCGGCAAACGGCTTACCTCGCAAACAGAACGCAGATAACACAGACTATACAGATTTCCGCAGATAAAAAACAAGAAAAAAATCCGTGTTTATCCGCGTTTTCTGCATCATCCGCGTTCAAAAACCTACATTCTCACGAAATCTGCCTAAAAGACAAAAAGAAATACGCTTCTAATTTTCGGTTCATCGAAGAAGAATCAAATAAAATGGAAGCGCAAACACTTTATCAGCAAGTAAGCAATAAAGTTGTAGTAGTCAATCCGCCATTTCCGCCTATGAGTTCGGAAGAATTGGACACCTCATTTGACCTGCCCTACACCCGATTACCACATCCTAAATACAAAGGAAAAACGATTCCGGCTTTCGACATGATTAAATTCTCGATCAATCTGCACCGTGGTTGCTTCGGAGGGTGTTCATTCTGTACCATTTCGGCTCATCAAGGTAAATTTATCGTATCTCGCAGCAAAAAATCTATTTTAGATGAGATAAAAAAGATTTCCCAGATGCCCCATTTTAAAGGATATTTATCCGATTTGGGAGGACCATCGGCTAATATGTACCGCATGCAGGGCTATAATCTGGATATTTGTCGGAAATGTAAAAAGCCGTCTTGTATTTTCCCCGTTATTTGTAAAAATCTGAATACCGATCATCGTCCTTTATTAGATATTTATAATGAAATCGATCGTCTTTCTTTTATCAAAAAATCGTTTATCGGTAGCGGCGTTCGCTATGATATGTTGTTGCACCGCTCAAATGATAAAGCTGTCAATAAAAGCCATACCGATTATACACGGTGTTTAATAGAAAAACATGTTTCCGGCCGCCTTAAAGTAGCTCCCGAACATACTTCGGACAAAGTTTTGAACTTGATGCGTAAACCATCTTTCAATTTATTCAAGGAATTTAATAAACAATTCGAGCAAATAAACGCCAAAACCGGATTGAAACAACAATTGATACCTTATTTTATATCTTCGCACCCGGGTTGTACGGAACAAGATATGGCGCAATTGGCGAAAGAAGCACGCCAGCTGAATTTTCGTTTAGAACAAGTGCAAGATTTTACACCAACGCCTATGACATTGGCTACCGAGATTTATTATTCCGGCTATCATCCTTATACACTGGAATCTGTCTTTAGTGCCCGGACAAAAGAAGAAAAACAACACCAACATAAATTTTTCTTTGGATATAAAAAATAAGTGTAAATTTTCAAGAAGAATATTGTAGTACAAATAAAAATAACTATTTTTGTGCGCTAAATTTTTCAAATTAATTATTAACCAAATTATTAGGAGGACCAAACAATAGCTAAGCAATTTATTCCTCGCCGTCCCGGACGCGTAATAAAAGAGGATCAACACAAAATCAATGAAAAAATTCGTGCAAAGGAAGTACGACTTGTCGGAGACAATGTTGAAACAGGTGTATATTCAATTGCCGAAGCTATTCGTATTGCTGATGAATTAGAACTTGATTTGGTTGAAATATCACCAAATGCTGAGCCTCCGGTGTGTAAGATTGTTGATTATCAAAAATTTTTATATCAACAAAAAAAGCGTGAGAAAGAACAAAAGGCTAAACAAATAAAAGTGGTAGTAAAAGAAATTCGTTTCGGACCACAAACTGATGAGCATGACTACAACTTTAAATTGAAACATGCACAGGAGTTCATCAAAGAAGGTTGCAAAATAAAGGCTTATGTTTTTTTTAAAGGTCGCTCAATTTTATTTAAAGAACAAGGAGAAGTGCTGTTGCTTCGTCTTGCAAACGATTTGGAAGAAATAGCTAAGGTAGATCAATTGCCTCAACTGGAGGGTAAACGCATGATTATCATGCTATCGCCTAAAAAAACAAAATAAAAAAACAGTTCAATGTTTCATGTTCAAAGTTCAAAAATCAACTCTGTTGATTTAAACCTTAAATTTTGAACCTTAAACTTTAAACAAGAAATATATTCACTATTAAATATTTGTATAATGCCAAAAATGAAAACTAACTCCGGTGCTAAAAAAAGATTCACTCTTACCGGATCAGGAAAAATTAAAAGAAAGCATGCTTTTAAGCGTCACATCTTGACAAAGAAAACAACAAAACAAAAACGCGCCTTGGGCAACGATGCATTAATCCACCGCTCAGACGAAAATGCAGTTAAAGTATTGTTAGGCCTTAAATAAGAACAAACTCTTAAAAACATCTTTTTAGTTTAACCGATTGTTTAGCAACAAAGATTTCAATAACGAAACGCTAACATTCAAAATCATTACAAATTATGCCAAGATCAGTAAATCATGTAGCTTCAAGAGCTAAAAGAAAAAGAATTTTGAAATTAACCCGTGGTTATTTCGGGGCTCGCCGCAATGTGTGGACAGTAGCTAAAAACACATGGGAAAAAGGGTTGCAATATGCTTACCGCGACCGTAAAAATAAAAAACGCAATTTCCGCGCATTGTGGATTCAGCGTATCAATGCGGCTGCACGCTTGGAAGGTTATTCATACTCAAGATTAATGGGAGCATTACACAAAGCCGGTATCGAAATGAACCGCAAAGTGCTTGCCGATTTAGCAATGAATCACCCTGAAGCATTCAAAGCTATTGTTGAAAAAGCAAAAAAAGCTTAATCAATTAAGATTAAAATATTTAAGGGCTGTTTCTTTTTTGGGAGAGGCAGCCTTTTTTATAAAGACAGATTCAAGAACCAAGAATCAAGAGAATGCACAATTTTAAACAATTGAAGATTTGGAGAAAATCAAATAAAGATTTTTCGCGATTCTTGGAAATATCAGCAGGTTCACTCTTTGAGTTAGAAACTCTACTTATTTTGTCCACTAATCTTAATTACATTGGCTAGACTATACAACGATTAGTGAACTACAAAAAAATAATCTATAAATTCAAAGAAAAATTAATCTAAAAGTCAAAAAAAACATGTGTCAAAAAATCTTGATTCATGGTTCTTGACTCTTGATTCTACTATATTCCCGTGAGCAAAAAAGTAATCGCCTTTGGCGAAGTAATGCTACGGTTGGCAACTCCCAATTATTTGCGCATTTCGCAAACCAACCGATTCACTGCTACATTTGGAGGTGGTGAAGTAAACACGGCTATATCACTCGAAAATTACGGTATGGAAGCCGAGTTTGTTACTCGATTGCCTAATAATGATATTGCCCAGAAATGTATCGGAGTGCTTCGCAGCAAAAATGTTGGGGTAGATAATATCATCTACGGCGGCGATCGTATAGGAGTCTATTTTTTGGAAACGGGAGCATCCGTGCGTTCAAGCAAAGTAACCTACGATCGTGCCGGTTCGGCTTTTTCGCAAATAGAACCAGGAATGATTAATTGGTATCCGATTTTTGAAAATGCCGGTTGGTTCCATTTTTCCGGCATCACTCCCGCTTTATCACAAAATGCAGCCGATGCTTGTATGGAAGCTATCAAAGCGGCATACAAACAAGGCTTAACTATCTCGTGCGATATAAACAACCGTTTTTCTCTTTGGAAGTATGGTAAAACGATTCAAGATATTTTACCCCCAATGATTGAGTATTGCGATGTTATCTTGGCAAGCAAAGAAGATATGACAACTATTTTCGACATTCATCCCCTGGACGAGGATTTACTCAACACAATTCATACCGATAGTTTGGATATTGCCATATATGAATCTGTTTGCAGACAATTTATGAAACGATATCCCAAAGCTCAAAAACTGGTTACTACCTTTCGCGAATCAATCAGTGCCAGCCACAACCGCTTAAATGCAGTGCTTTATAATGGAAGAGAAATTTTTCGAGGACCACAATACGATATTCCGGATATTATTGACCGCGTAGGTGCAGGCGACTCGTTTATGGGGGGAATTATCTATGGATTATCCAACTACAACGATCAGAAAGCTATTAACTTTGCAGAAACAGCCTCCTTCTTGAAACATACTATTTATGGAGACTTTAATCGAGTAACACTAAAAGAAATAGAGGATGTTATGAGCGGAAAAACACAAGCTCCGATTATTTATAATAACTAAAAATAACCATTCACTTGATGGTTATTTTTCCATAAAATCTCGGATTACTTTAACTATCTCCTGTTGGGCTTTTGCCAAATCATCATTTATAATGATTCTGTCAAATTGAGGTGCAAAGGTCAGTTCCCACTCCGATTTAGCGATGCGTTCGGCTATTTTATCTTCACTATCCGTACCACGAGCAATCAATCTCTGCCTCAAATCCTCCACACTCGGAGATTGTATAAACAGAGAAAGAGCCTGCTCTAAATATATTTTCTTAATATTCACCCCTCCTACTACATCCACATCAAAAATCGGCATTTTACCTTTTGCCGAAATGCGGCTCACTTCGCTTTTAAGCGTTCCGTAAAAACGGTCGGGATAAACTTCTTCATATTCTAAAAATTCGCCGTTCACAATTCGTTGTTTAAAATCTTCTACCGATAAAAAGTGATAATCAACACCATCTTTTTCTTCTCCACGAGGTGGACGAGTAGTCGCCGAAATAGAAAATTCCAAACCCAAATCTTGCGATAAAAGGTAACTGATAATCGTACTTTTGCCGGAACCGGAAGGCGCCGATATAATGATTAATTTTTCAGGTGTCATAAATAATTCATTTAACGAAACACAAAGATAACGAGTTACTGGTTACTAACTACAAGTAAATTAAAGAAAAAAGAAATTTATTAAATAAGAAATTATTTCTTTCTTTAAATAATTATATCTCTATGTAAACAACAAAGTTTATTGTTCTTCACTTGTCACTCGTAACTCGTAACTTAATTCTTATCTTTGCGGAAAAATAAACAGATTATGACATCTCTATCCATATTACAACCCGAAAATGTTTGGTCCATTTTTCAGGAAATAACACAAATACCCCGTGCTTCAAAAAAAGAAGAAAAAATACGCAACTATCTGATTGTCTTTGCTAAAAAACACAATTTGTCTGCCGAAACAGACAAAATTGGGAATGTACTGATACGCAAGAACGGCAACGGAAAATTGACTAATGCGCCTTGTGTAATTCTGCAAAACCATATGGATATGGTTTGTGAGAAAAATAGCGATTCTACACACAATTTCGATACAGACCCTATTCCCACTTATATCAACGGAGATTGGGTAAAAGCAAAAGGAACTACACTTGGTGCCGACAACGGTTTGGGTATGGCTATGGCTTTGGCTATATTGGCATCGAACGAAATTGAGCATCCGCCATTGGAATGCCTTTTTACGGTGGATGAAGAGATGGGACTTAACGGCGCCGGACAATTAAAAGAAAACTGGCTTACCGGAAAAACCTTACTAAACCTGGACACCGAAGATGATGACGAATTTTGCATTGGTTGTGCAGGAGGTATGGATACTGTTGCTGAATTACAAGCGGAGTTCGAACAAATGCCGAAAGGTTATTTCCCTTTCTTCGTAAAAGTAACCGGACTATTAGGCGGACATTCTGGACAAGATATTAACAAAAATCGTGGCAATGCTATTAAAATTCTTGCTGAGTACATAGCTGTTTTAAAAACGAAAACCAACATACGCATTGCCGAAATTGGCGGCGGAAACCTGCGTAATGCTATTCCTCGCGAAGCATGGGCAACGCTTGCCGTACCTTATCCGGATAAAGAAATGGTACGCATCGAATTAAACCTGTTTTTGCATGAAAAAGAAACAGAATTGGCACAGTCGGATCCTAAAATTCAGATGGAACTTACCTCGCACGATACTCCGGAAAAATTATTAAATAAGGAAATATCCGATTCTTTAATTGATGGATTGATAGCTTGTCCGCACGGAGTAGAAGAAATGAACGCGGCAATTCCTACTTTGGTTGAAACATCGACTAACTTGGCAGCTATTAGTCTGAAAAACAACCTTATTATCATCGAAACCAGTCAGCGAAGCTCTATCGAAGAAAAGAAATTTATTATTGCCGAAAAGGTAGCGCAAGTATTCCGGGAAATCGGGTGCAAGGTAAGCAAAGGAAAAGATTATCCGGGCTGGACACCCAATATGCAATCGCCTATTTTGAAAAAATGTAAAGAAATTTACAGCAAGCTCTTTGGCGAAGAACCTCATGTAAAAATCATTCATGCCGGATTGGAATGTGGTGTTATTGCAAAAAAATATCCTGAGTTGGATATGATTTCTTTTGGTCCGACAATCAAAAACCCACATTCTCCATCCGAAAAAGTAAGTATTCCATCAGTAGAAAAATCATGGAAACTTTTATTAGAAATATTAAGAACAATGTAGTGCAAAGATTTATGCATTTTTCAACTTTGAACCTTGAACTTTGCTTTTGCCCGTTTCATGGAAATAAATAGATAGAAGTTTTCCTTTTTACCGAAATTTGTACATTATTTTAATTATTTCCTATGCAAAGACTTCAATTAAAATCAGGTTTTTCGGTAGCAGTACTTTTCGCATTGCTTTCAATTATTCCGCATTTAATTCATTTAGAAGGCAATAACTTGATAGAATTTGCTGCTTTAATGATATCGACTATCATTTTCACAATAATCACATGGATTATTTGTATATCTTTTCTGAAAGCAAAGGAACAAGTCCCAAGCATCGTTGTACGCTGGCTTTTACTAAGTGTTTGCGGAACTGTTTTTGCTTATTTTTATACAGATATTTCTTCGGCAGTAATAAAAATAGTTGCAGATAAAAATTCGCAGATAAGTCACCTATTGCAGCTAAATGATCGTCAGTTATTTTACATGAACATATTCAAATCATTCATGGTAACCCAAATGATTTGCTTTATTGTTTACAATGTAAATTTATTTGAAGACATTCAACGAAAAGAGATTGAGATAGAACAACTGAAACAGGAAAATCTGGAAGCACGCTTAGAGCTATTGAAACAACAAATCAGTCCACATTTTTTATTTAATTCGCTCAGTACACTAAAAACTATTGCTACCGACAGTAAAACTAAAAACTATATTGTACAGTTTAGCAATGTATATCGTTATTTACTAAATAACAACTATTTACAAAAAGGCAATTTAGTATCTTTACAAGACGAATTGGCTTTTACCAAATCTTATTTATACATCCTGACCGAGCGATTTGAAGACGCATTACAAGTCAGCATAGAGGTAAACGAAAAGTTTATGAATAAACGATTACCCCCATTAGTATTACAAATTTTAATTGAGAATGCAACCAAACACAATACCATTTCAACAGAAGAACCTCTGAAAATAGCTATTTACATAGAAAAAGACAGCTTTCTTGTAATAGAAAACAATTTACAACTCAAACAATTAGTTGAAGACACCCTCGGATTGGGTATTAGAAATATTCAGGATAGATACAAATTATTGATAAACAAGGAAATAATTGTTTCGCAAACAAAAACTTCGTTCTTAGTCAAATTGCCATTACTGGATGAAGAAATAATCAAAAAGCAAAATCCTGCTGTAATATCAAAACGATACCTTTGCAAAAGCAACATCAATAAATGTTTTTAATTATGAAACAAGTCCCTAAAGTGGGGACAAGTTCTATCTGACCTTGATTAAAAAGATAAAAAATAAAAAGATGAAAAGAATTTTACTTATCGAAGACGAAATAAAAATAGCCCGCGAACTCAAAACTTTAATTGAAAATTTGCGAGAAGATATGCAAGTGGTAGATATTATTCCGTCTATAAAGTCCGCTATTAAATGGTTTGCTGAGAACGAAATCCCCGATTTGATTTTCTCGGATATTCAGTTGGCAGATGGACTAAGTTTTGAGATTTTTCGACAATTAGATATAAACGCACCTATTATTTTCTGCACCGCTTACGATGAATACGCTATTCAGGCATTTGATACGAATGGTATTGATTATTTACTCAAACCAATTGACGAAAAAAAACTGGCTCACGGTTTAGCTAAATATAATAAATACAATCCGCTGACAGAAGAGGCGATTACCTATCAATCGCATTTAGACCAACTATTGGCACAAATGGAAAAGCCATATAAAAACAGTTTGTTGATTCATTTTCAGGATAAAATCATTCCCATTCGTGTTACAGATATTGATTTTATCCATTCTGAGGGCGGTATCGTAACCATTTATCTGAATAATAAACAACGGCATTATACCAATCATACGCTCGATGCGTTGGAAAACATGCTTGACCCTCGCCTGTTCTTTAAAGCAAGCCGGCAGTTTATTATCAACCGGAATGCCATTGCATCTATCGAACATTATTTTACGCGCCGCTTGTCTGTAAAACTTACACAACCTACTCCTGATAGCATTATTGTAAGTAAAGCCCGTGCTTCGGAATTTTTAAAATGGATAGAAAAAAATTAAAAAACGAGCAGAAAAAATTCTGCTCGTTTTTTCTGCTCAAATTTTGAAATCCTTAGATTTTCAAATCTTTCAAATAGACCAACACATTTTTTTCAATGCGCTCAGAGATATTTGTAATATCCTCTTTTATAAATTTTTCGCCAACGATATTTTCGTATAATTCAATGTAGCGTTCGCTAATTCCGCTTACAATTTCGTCGGTCATTTCCGGCACTTGCTGACCTTCTTTACCTTGAAATCCGTTTTCCATCAACCATTCGCGCACAAATTCTTTGGAAAGCTGTTTTTGAGCTTCGCCTTTTTCAAAACGCTCCTGATAACCTTCGGCATAGAAATAGCGAGAAGAATCAGGCGTATGGATTTCGTCAATTAAATAAATTTTACCATCACGCTTGCCAAATTCGTATTTGGTATCGACCAAAATCAAACCGCGTTTGGCTGCGATTTCCGTTCCGCGTAAGAAAAGTTCCATTGTGTATTTTTCCAACAATTCATAATCTTCCTTCGATACCAAACCTTGTGCAAGGATCTCTTCTTTGGAAATATCCTCGTCATGCAAACCTAGTTCGGCTTTGGTAGTTGGAGTAATAATTGGCATAGAGAAAGCTTGGTTTTCACGCATTCCGTCAGGGATTTTTACACCGCAAATCTCTCGTACACCGCTTTTATAGGCACGCCACGCACTACCACAAAGATAGCTGCGCACAATCATTTCTACAGGAAAACCCTCACAACGAAGCCCTATCGTTACCATCGGGTCAGGCGAAGCCGATTTCCAATTCGGCACAATGTCCGCCGTAGCGTCGAGGAACTTGGCAGCAATTTGGTTAAGCATCTGTCCTTTGTAAGGAATCCCTTTTGGCAGCACTACATCGAATGCCGAAATACGGTCGGTAGCGACCATCACAAGCAAATCGTTGTTAATTGTGTACACATCGCGTACTTTTCCGTGATACACCGCTGTTTGACCCGGAAAATTAAATTCTGTTTTTGTTAATGCGTTTGACATTTTTCTATAATGGTTAAAATAATTCAGATATTAAAATCATAATCAAACTATATTTCACTTTTAGCAATGGTTACAAAGGTAATGATAAATACAATTTATTTTAGCTAAATTTGTCAACAGAAAATAAAATTATAATCACATGAAAAAGTTTATTGGAGTACTATGTGTAAGCGCTTTTTTGATAGACTTTCAAGCGAAAGCGCAAACAATAGTAAAATTGGCAGAAACTTCGCATTCGTGGGATGGGAGTACATTACCTGCTTATCCGATAGGAACTCCTAAAGTTACGGTACTAAAAATAACCATTCCGCCCAAAACACAATTAGATATGCACAAGCATCCTATCATCAATGTGGGTGTACTAACAAAAGGCGAACTGACTGTAGTAAAAGAAACCGGCGAAACTTTAACGCTCCATGCCGGCGAAGCTATTGTAGAGTTGGTTAATGCCTACCATTACGGTGTAAATGAAGGCGATATCGACGCTGAAATTATTGTATTTTATGCCGGTGATGAAACTACACCTGTTTCTATTAAACGCCGACCGTAAAGAAAAAGATTCACCTGTTTTTCATCAAATTTTATGGAACAAATACTTTACGACTAAATTTTTGATTGTCAGAAAAAAGAACTATTAAATAATTCCCACTATTAATTTCACTATATAAAGGAATCTTTATAGTCTCATTTTTATATCGAAGCCTTGTCGAGAACAGCTCTCTCCCTTGTATATCAAACAATTGCACTAGCCCTTTGCCTATAAAAAAATTATTTTCGATTGAAAGTACATTATTTTGAATATAAGCATTAAAAAAAGATGTATGGTTTACTTCTGTCAAATCGGTTGGTAATGAATTGCCATGGTAAACGGATAATCCAAAAATTTCAGATTCCCCATAAGCTTCACATGATTCGCCGGTTGTTTTTTTGCTACCTTGACAAGCTGATTGAGTGTACATTCCGGCTTTAAAATAAGCTCCGCTAAAAGATTGGCTAACTGACTGGGAATGAAATTGATTACCATTATAATAAAAATTCATCACATTGTTATACACTTCAATTTTAAAGGTAAAAATATCACCCAATTGATAATCAGAGGTAAGAACAGGTCCATCTTCACCATTAAATTCGAGAAATAATTTTTTTGTTTCCAAACGAAGCATTACAATATCATCATCGGCATCATGAATTTGTGCTACAACTACATGTTTTTTCACATCAGGATAATGTGTGATTTTTGCTTGAATTTCCAAAATATGGTATTTACCATCGTTACTTGACCATGAAGCATTATCTTCTCCATTGTTAGTCATTTCCCTCAATTCCGAACGCGGAAATCCTGAGCCGCTTGTAGTTGCACCTCCGGCATGAGCTTTAAAAACAACACCGTCTTTGGTTTGATTCAAATGAAAATATTCATTGTGTTGATAAGAATTCAGAGCTGGTTGTTTGATTTCATCGGCTTTTCCATTTGCATCTACATCAATAGGTAAAGTAATTTTCCAGTTGGTTAGATCAAGCACATCAGCAGGATAAGTTTGAGCAAGCAAATTACAAACAAACATAAGAAAGCAAAAAATACTAATATTTTTCATAAGTATCTGATTAAAGTTGATTAAGTATTGCTCAATGTTACCGTAAGTACAGATGTTTTTAACACTTATTTTCTCTTCGCTTCTTATCAAACTTATCGTATGCTTCTACAATTTTTTGTACCAACTTATGACGCACAATATCATTCACATCAAATTCGATTTTCGAAATACTTTTAATATTTTTTAAAATATTTAAAGCCTCAATCAATCCTGATTTCTGTGAAACAGGTAAGTCAATCTGTGTAATATCACCTGTGATAATCATTTTGGCATTGAGTCCGAGACGGGTAAGGAACATTTTTATTTGCTGAGTGGTAGTATTTTGAGCTTCATCGAGAATAACTACCGCATCACTCAATGTACGCCCGCGCATAAAGGCAAGCGGTGCAATTTGCACCGTTCCGTTTTCTATATACTCTTTCAACTTGGCGGCAGGAATCATATCCTGCAAGGCATCATAGAGCGGTTGCAGGTATGGGTCGATTTTTTCCTTCATATCGCCGGGCAAAAAACCGAGTTTTTCCCCTGCTTCTACCGCCGGACGACTGAGAATAATCTTTTTTATCTGCTTGTTTTTCAGTGATCGAACCGCTAAAGCAATAGCGGTGTAAGTTTTACCCGATCCTGCCGGACCAATAGCAAAAAGCAAATCATTTTTAGCAAATTCATCTACTAATTTTTGTTGATTTGGTGTACGGGCAATGATCGGTTTACCGTTAATTCCATGCAAAATTAAATTATCAACCTTTGTTTCTTTCGGTGCTTTTCCTTTAATAATATCAATAATTATCGGTTCGGTCAACTGATTAAATTCAACGCAATAGGCTTCAAGTGCCTGAAAAATTTCTTCAAAATGAATTACATCTTCCGCATCGCCCAAGACCTTAATAATATTCCCTCGTGCCATAATTTTGAGTTTCGGACACAAGGTTTTAATCAATTGCATATTGGCATTGTTGATGCCGTAAAACACAACCGGATCAATTAGTTCGTTGAGTTCTAAAATTCGTTCAATCATAGGTTATTAGTTGGTGAGATGGCGATATGGTAAAATAGTGAGCATTACTCACGATCTTACCATCTCACCTCTATTTTTTACCAAGCAAACAATGGATATTTTTTCATCGTTCCGTTCACTTTGGCTCGAACTGAGGCAATCACCTTTTCGTCCTCATAGTTGGCAAGCACGGTGTCAATCATTTCAACGATTTCGACCATCAAATCTTCTTTGGCGCCACGAGTAGTGATGGCTGGCGTACCAAAACGAAGCCCCGAAGTCAGGAACGGCGAACGGCTATCGAACGGCACCATGTTTTTGTTAGTGGTAATATCGGCAGCAACGAGCGCTTTTTCAGCTGCTTTTCCGGTTAATTCAGGAAATTTAGTGCGAAGATCGACCAACATAGAATGGTTGTCCGTTCCGCCCGAAATAATTTTGTAACCTTTATCAATAAAGGCTTTTGCCATTGTAATCGCATTCTTTTTTACTTGTAATTGGTATTCTTTGTACTCCGGTTGGAGTGCTTCGCCAAATGCAACGGCTTTAGCTGCAATTACATGCTCCAACGGACCGCCTTGCACACCCGGAAACACAGCCGAATCTAACAATGACGACATCATGCGGATTTCGCCTTTCGGAGTGGCTTTTCCCCAAGGATTCGGGAAATCTTTCCCCAATAAAATAATTCCTCCGCGAGGACCACGAAGCGTTTTGTGTGTGGTAGAGGTTACAATATGAGCATGTTTTACAGGATTTTCAAGCAATCCGGCAGCAATCAGTCCGGCAGGGTGTGCCATATCGACCATGAAAATAGCTCCAATTTTATCTGCCAATGTACGCATGCGTGCATAATCCCACTCGCGCGAGTATGCCGATGCCCCGGCAATAATCAATTTTGGTTTTTCAGCCAATGCAACAGCTTCCATCTGATCGTAATCTACGAGACCTGTTTCTTCTTTCACATTGTATTCCAATGCTTTATATACCAAACCCGAAAAGTTTACAGGCGAACCGTGCGAAAGATGTCCACCATGTGAAAGATTAAAGCCAAGAAATTTATCTCCGGGATTGAGACATGCCAAAAATACCGCCATATTAGCTTGCGCACCCGAATGCGGCTGCACATTAGCCCATTCGGCATCAAAGATTTTACATAAGCGGTCGATAGCCAACTGTTCGCTTTGGTCAACTATTTCGCAACCACCGTAATAGCGTTTACCCGGATAGCCTTCGGCATATTTATTAGTAAGTACCGAACCCATAGCTTCCATCACTTGCTCACTTACAAAGTTTTCTGACGCAATTAACTCAATGCCATGTAGTTGGCGTTGTTTTTCTTTCTCAATAATTTCGAAAATTTGATTGTCTCGTTTCATATCTTTAGTAAAAAAATTGTTTTCAAATAATAGACATCACAAACTGTAATGCCTCCACATATATTATGTGTTTTTATCTTTTTGTAAAAACACAATTATTTTTTTTCTTCTGCACCGTCCATCCAAATTTACCTATTTCTTCGCCTAATTTATAATAATGTCCGTGTGAATAGGCTATCAATTTCGCTTCTTCCATTTTGAAACGGTCGGTCGTTGGGTCTATAAATCGTTCATCGGCTTGAATATTGACCACTTCGGCAATAAACATATCGTGGCTACCAAGTTCGACAATTTGCGTTACACGACACTCAATACTCAATGGCGATTCGGCAACAATTGGTGCTTTTACGATAGTTGCCGGTTGTGGCGTCAACTTCATTTTCTCAAATTTATTAAACTTCTTTCCACTCCTGACACCACACCAATCGGTCGCGTGTGCCAATTCTTCATTGGTAAGGTTAATAACAAACTCCCGGTTTTTCATTAGGATTTTGTGCGAGTGGCGGCTTTTGCGCACCGAAATGTAGCACATAGCCGGCTCGGAGCAAATTGTCCCTACCCAACTAACGGTAATTATATTGTATTCATCAGGAGTAACACCTACCGACACCATCACTGCGGGAAGAGGATAAATGAGTGTGCCTGGTTTCCAATTAATCTTAGCCCCCCATCCCCTCGCAGGAGGGCTTTGGAGAACTTCTTTTTTTTGATTATTCATCAATAGTTTTATTTTACTATTTTCCAATATCCTGCTTTGTCGGAGCCAACGCGTTGAATTTTTCTTACCTTTTTCGATTTTTCAATATCTCGATATATGGAAGAAATACTTACTTTCAGTTTTTTTGCAATTTCTGTTTGAGAAATTTGATTATCCTTTTCTATCAAAGCAATTATTTTAAGGAGTCTTTGAGAAATAATTACATCTTCATTTACACCTTCATTATTTTTCTCAATCTCCTCTTTTCGTTCTTCTTTAAAATCGCGAATAGCATCACGCAAAGCAGTAAGCATAAATAGTGTAAAAATCCCACTATCATTATGATGCGTCGAACGGCGAATTGTCTGATAATACTCTTGTTGACGGTTCGCAACAATGGTCTCGACGGGTAACCATGCAAAAATCGAATTTTCCTGATACAATAAAAGCGTTTGCCACATGCGTCCCATTCGTCCGTTACCATCCTGAAACGGATATATATATTCAAATTCGTAATGAAAAATGCAACTTTTGATGATTTGCGGTAAATTGGCATTCTTCGTCCATTCAAGCAATTGATCAATTTGAGTTGGTACCAGATACGCAGGTGGTGTAATATGTATTGGCGTGTCGCCTGCAAAAACACCCATGCCTTGTGTACGAAACTTTCCGGCTTCGTCAACAAGGCTGTTTGTCAATAGCTTATGTTGTTTGAGCAAATCTTCTGATTTGTATGGATTACAAGTCAACAACTCATCATAAGCCACAATGGCATTTTTCACTTCTTGAATATCTTTTTGTGGACCAATAATCTTTTTACCGTTTACAATATCTGTAACTTGCTCTACAGTAAGCGAATTAGCTTCAATCCATAACGACGAATGAATAGTTTTTATACGGTTTTCCTTTCGCAGATAAGGCGAAAGAATTTTCTCGCGCATAATATTTATCCGCTCCAAACTTGTTGCAATTTCGTAAACAAGATTTAAAATTTCGGGTGTTATCTTGAAAATCGGTTCATACATGTTACTGTATTTTTATATCTTCCTGCTTTATCACTCGCTCACAATAATGGCATTTGATGGCTACATCATATTTATCTAACACATGAAAACGGGTCTCAATAGATTCGTTATTAGTAACACACTTCGGATTGATACATTTTACAATCTCTGTGATTTCATCGGGCAACTCTAATGATTTTTTTTCCACCACTTCGTAATTTTTTATCACATTAAGCTTGGCATGCGGAGCGATCAAAGCTATTTTGTTGATTTCTTTCGATTCAAAAAATTTATCAGTAATTTTTAATATTCCTTTTTTACCCAATTTACTACTATACAGATTATTACCAATAGTAAGCTGAATATCAATATCATCTAATTTTAAAATAGAAACTACCTGAAACAATTTATCGGTTGGGATATGATCAATCACTGTTCCGTTTTCGAGAGCAATTACTACGAGTTCTTTTTTACCTCCTACCCTCTCTGAAAGAGGAGGAGTTTCCATTGGATTTACTTTCTTATCTTCCATCTTAAGTGTGATTTTTATTTTTCATGAGAAATAAAAGGAAAAAATTTATGTTTGTACATGCCGCTCCCTCTCCTTTATTTCGTTCGGTCATGACCGTTGGTTGGAGAAGGTTGGGGTTAGGCTTGTATTCAACGCATCACAAATTATTGCCTGACGGGCATATACACCATTGCGAGCTTGTTGGAAATAATATGCTTTTTCGTTATCGTCCACACCGGTTTCTATCTCATTGACACGAGGTAGTGGGTGAAGCACACGAAGGTTTGGTTTGGTATTTTCCAACATTTTATTTTTAAGTGTATATACATTTTTCACTTTTTCGTACTCTACCAAATCGAGGAAACGCTCTCGCTGTACCCTAGTCATGTATAAAATATCAGCATCCGAAATATCATTCAATTCAGATAATTCACGGTATTTAATACCGTTCTCGTAACACAATTGTTTGTATTCATCAGGCATTCTCAATTCATCGGGCGCAATAAAAGTAAATGTCGGGTTAAAATGCAACATCGCCATAAGTAACGAATGCACGGTACGCCCATATTTTAAATCGCCCACCATGCAAATATGAAGGTTTTCAAGAGTTCCTTGTGTTTTGATTATTGAATACAGATCGAGCATGGTTTGGGTTGGATGTTGGTTTGAGCCATCTCCTGCATTAATTACCGGCACCGACGATATTTCAGATGCATAACGGACTGCCCCGTCCAAGGGATGACGCATTACAATCAGATCTGCATAATTGCTCACCATTGTAATCGTATCTTTGAGGCTTTCACCTTTGGATGAACTTGTGGTAGAAGCATCTGAGAAACCAATAATTCGCCCGCCAAGACGATTAACCGCGGTTTCGAAACTTAATCGCGTGCGGGTTGAGGGCTCGAAAAATAATGTGGCAACTACTTTTCCATCAAGCACACATTGGTTAGGGTTAGCTTCGAAGCGAGCGGCAAGCTCAAGGATTTGCAGGATTTTCTCTTTCGAATAATCGGTAATGGAAACGAGGCTCTTTGTATTCATATGTAAGCAATTTATTTTTCAAAGGTCATATGGAACTTGCGCCGAAAATCGGGGCTTCGTTTCATAACAGGTAAACTTGCGAGATTATGAGAATGCGAGCATTTTATCAATTGGCAAATTTATGAATATATTATGGGCTTTGAAAATCTATAGAAAATATTTTTCAACAAGAAAGCGGTTCAATTTTCAAGCGTTCGACTTTTTCTAAGCGACCTAACACCTGTTTTTCCAATGCTTTTCGTATCTTGAAATGAATCCGACAAGTCATATCAAATTGTTGTTCAAACAATTCGCAATCTTCTTCTTTCATTATGCGCATAACATCATTAAGAAATGGATATTCGAACCAGATTTGATAAGCAACATCTACTGTTTTTTCTATAATTTCGGCATTAGCAATAGCATCTGCAGCAGCTTCACGGTATGCTGTAATTAAACCTGAAGTTCCTAGTTTCACTCCGCCAAAATACCGAACAACAGCTATCAATACAAAAGTCAACTTGTTAGACAGCAATACTCCTTGTATTGGCTTTCCCGCTGTACCCGAAGGTTCACCATCATCATTAACACGAGTTTCGGAAGCATCGGCTCCAATACTATAAGCATAGCAAATGTGCCGGGCATCGTGATATTTTTTATGCAATTGAGCTAATATTTCCTTGACTTGCTCAATCGTTTGCACCGGATAAGCAAAAGCAATGAACCGACTGCCTTTTTCTTTATACAATCCTTCCGTTAAGTTTTTTATAGTAAAATATGCATCCATTATCTTAATTAGTCATACAAAAGTAATTTTTTTATTGAAATATAATTTCACCTAATTTTTCTTGTTTCCCATTTGTAGTTTTAATAAAAATATATATTTTATTTAACAATAAAATTAAACCTTCCAGAGTGAACATAAACATATCATAAGACTCCTCTCTTTTTTAAACCCTTCTAAATAAAAGAAATAACTAAAATCATAATTAAAGTTACTAAATTAAGATAAAATATAATTACCCCTCAAAAATAATCATTTTTAACATATTGATTATAAGATTATTAATCAAAATATACCCTTTAAAAATCAAATTGTTAAATATGTTAATTACTTATTCTTTTCACATAAAAAAATCTTTCTCAGAAAGCAGTTCCTTCATTAACATTTAAAAAAATCAGAGATTTTACCTTTTATCGTATAAGTAAGTTTAACCTTACATTTTGTTTTTTTAACCTCTACAAATCAACGCCTTAAGTACCTTTGTTGAGAAATTTTCTAAAGAAATATTTATATGAAAAAGTTTTACTTTTTATTACTTTGCTTAGCAATGGGAATCGGACAACAAGCTTTTTGTGCTACTGAAAGTGCAAGTCCAATAACACTGTTCTATACCGATTTCACAGAGGGAACCGAAGTAACTACACCAACCAACCAGTGGGCTGTAATTCCTACAGGGCATTATGTAAACCCAACCAATCCATCATCCTCACAATTCACTTGCGCATCGGCAGGACGGCAATCTTCATCTTATTTAAGATTAAGTCCGACAACAAAACTTACAAGTTTTTCGGCGGGAACGGGTTTTGCTTTTACAATGACTCGAAATGTTGATTTAGCTGCTACCGCTCCGCAAGCTATTAAAATAGAATTTCATGGCACTGTTAGTTCCGGAAGTTCGGGTTCATCACCCAAATTTTACTTTCAGGTAGGTTCCGGTTTTGCTAACGAGGTTTCCGGTTATAGCGCTATCCCTACCAAACCGGGAGATGCTTTAGTGCATTCGGGTTTTGGAATAAGGTATAACAGTTCAACAACCATGCAAATTTACCAGAATAATGGAAGTACTACAATGTCTGCTGTGCTCACCTGCGCATCATACCAAAATATGGTATGGACAATGGTAATTAATAATTGCGGAGAAACCTTAACTTATACTGCTCCGACGGGAAGTAGTGAAACCTTAGCCAACGACACTTATGATTTATGGATAGGTACAACTAAAATGGGCAACGATATTCCGGCTACTACCGGAACTCAAACTTTAAACCAATTTAAATTTGGAGAATATAATACGAACGGTCGAGGAAACTATACCATCAACTGGTTTAGTATCAAAGATATCCTTGGAGAAGAACCACCCCAAGAACCAACTATAACTCTAACATCGGATGCATCTACCGCCAACCAAACTGTAACTGAAGGAACAGCTATCGAAGATATTGAATATACATGGGGAGGTGCAGCTACAGGCGCTAATGTTACTTGGAGCGACACAAATGGCCCTATGGATAATCCGCCCACAGGCATCTTTGTAGATAATACGGAAAATCCGGTTGTAATTTCGGGAACTCCTACAGTTCCAGGTATTTATACCTACACGATAACAACAACAGGAGGTGTAGGCTCTGATTCTGATGAAGGAACAATTACAGTTGAAGAAGAAGAACCTCCTCAAGAACCAACTATCACTTTGACATCGGATGCATCTACCGCCGACCAAACCGTAACTGAAGGAACAGCTATCGAAGACATTGAATATACATGGGGAGGTACGGCTACAGGCGCCTATGTTACTTGGAGCGACACAAATGGCCCAATGGCTAGTCCGCCAACAGGCATTTCCGTAGATAATACGAAAAATCCGGTTGTAATTTCGGGAACTCCTACTGTTCCAGGTATTTATACCTACACGACAACAACAACAGGAGGTGTAGGCTCTGATTCTGATGGAGGAACAATTACAGTTGAGGCGCAATGTATTGTCCCTGACAGTAAAACTGTATATGCGTCCGCCGTTTCTATTTGTGAGGAAGATGAAGTAAGTGTTATATTGGAAAATCCACAGACCGGAGTAACTTATGCTCTATTTGCCAACCAAGACACAAGTCCTTTAGCTATTACACCTACAGGAACCACCGAACTAACATGGGTTGTTTCTCCTGTCGAAAATACTATTTATACGGTTAAATCTGTTGAAGAAAACGGTTTTTGTACAGATACCATCGGCAGTACGGAAGAAATTATCATTAAATACCCTATAAATATTGTGCAACAACCTGCTGCATCAACCATTTATATAATAGACGGACCTGCTCCTACCCTTAGCATTAATGCTGCCGGAGGCGACACATTGATATACACTTGGTATCAAAGTATGGATAAATATAACAACACACCTGCCGACGATATAGAAATGCAAAGTGATACCATTAAAACTTTTACTCCGGACACAGAGATATTAGCGGAAATAGATAGCACATACTATTTCTACTGTATCGTTAGTGGTAGTGAATGTGGTTCAGATCAGGTGAGCAACATAGCCGAAATTACCGTATCAGAAACAAGCATACCTACCTATTATTGGATAGGAGGAACAGGACCAACGGTATTTACTACTCGTACTAATTGGTCGTCTGAATTAGGGGGAACGGCTGTGGCCAGTTTAACAACGGCCGAGCTTGCTGAGGGAAGATTCATTTTTGACGGAACAAATATAGGAGGTGGAGCTACAGGAAATATAACCACTAGTTTAACTAATAATAGTTCTATTGGGAAATTAGACTTGAGAAATGGGGCTCATGTTACTTTTGCACAGTCGAGCACCACTACCTTTAATATACTGATCCAAAACGATGATGCTCTAAGAATAGACGGTACATCTGTATTATCTACCACCGGAAGCGCATTTACTTTCAATTTATATGCCGGAATAGTATTCGGCGAATTAAATTTTGGCAGTGGAAGTTCAAACGGAAGTATTCTACCTACTAAAGAAGATGGATTAATTTTTGAAAACGGCTCTGTGTTCTCCTATAATTTCAGTAGTACGGGAAGTACCTCTGCCTGTCCTTTTGCTTTAGGTTCAACCACTGTAGCTGTATTCAAATCCGGTTCAACAGCTAAAATAATAAAAGGATTCAATATTTTTGGTAATTATGGAGATACAAGGGTTCGATTCGAAAAAGGCAGCACATTCTTGATAGCAATGACGACATCGTCAAATGGATCTGTTGTTTTCGACGGATACGCTTATTCAAACATTGTTTATGACGCTCCCATAGCATTCCAATCAATTAACGGAGGAACAACCGGAGATGGTGGTATTATCTGTGATGATTTTATCGTAAAAGCAGACAGAAGCATTACCGTCCGAGAGCAAGGCACTTCTCAAATAAAAGGTAATCTCACTGTTGAATCCGGAGCTACCTTAAATTTCACTGTAGCGACCAGCGGAAGCATCGGTACTTTTTATTTCAATGGTCAGACACTCCAAACTATTACAAATTTGGGGACTATCAATATAGCTAATACTAATCGTGCTGCCTTTGTTATTGATAACGCGGCAGGAGTAAAACTCGGCTCTGCTTTGAACCTAAACGGCAGCGGATCAGCTCCATTTACAGTAGGAGAAAACTCTACTTTCGATATGGGCAGCTATGCTATAACAAGTCGTGGAACTTTTACCACACAAGAAGATGCGACACTTAAAACATCTTCCGAAACGGGTATCAATGGAAACATCGGAAATATAAGCGGAACAATAACATTGCATGATGCCAACAACTATGTTTTCTATGGAAATACAGCACAAGAAACAGGTTTATTGATACCTAATTCTGTTAGTAACTTAATTTTAGAAAATACAGTAAATGTTACTCTCTCAAAATCTGTAACAATAAACGATACACTCATAATGGGTAATTGTAATTTTATCCTCAACAATTATAATCTCACTTTAAAAAATCCGGTTTCAGGTACTACAAGTGTAAATAGCCATATTGTAACCAACGGATTAGGCAGTGTGCTATACATATGCCCTAATTCGATAAGCGCAATTTTCCCTGTTGGATACGATGCAAATAATTATAATCCGATAAGCATTACAAACAATGCGGGTGAAAATCAAACATACAGTGTAAGAGCATTATATTCTACTTTAGATAATGGTATTAAAGCTATGTGGAGTATTGGCGGAGCTACTTTGCCTTCTTCTACACTAAATATATCATGGACTTCGGATGACATAAAAGAAAATGCAACAATAACAAACAATGGACTTATTGCTATGTATAACGGAACAAGGTGGGAAAAACAAGTATCATCTATTTTAGCACCTTATAATACCACACTGGAAAATATTTTATTGGATAATCCTACCAATTATTGGACTATAAGCGAATTATTACAGCTTTATCGTTCGAAATACGATGGTTCTTTTAACGATATGCTTTGGCAGACCAGTAACGACAATATCAACTGGACAGATTCTTCAGAAGGACTTCCGCAAGAATCATTAGTAGACAAAATTATAATCTCAACAAACAAATCATTAAATGTAGAACAAAGTTCATATCTTACTAATGAACTGGTTATAGAACCGGGGGCACAATTGCATATAACAACGGGTTCTCTCCATGTGGAAAAAACACTGGTTTTACAAGATGTAGATAATGACCATCTAGGAGAGATAATACAAACTACAGAGAGTGAAACGCCGGCATTTACAATAAATGGAGTTGTAAAAATCCACAAGTATTTTAGTAAAGGAATGTGGTACTACATAAGTATGCCATTCGAAGTAGAAAAGATTACTAGTCCGGACGGAACCCAACTAGTAGCAAGCATCAATGGAAATACAGCCAATTATTATCTAAAATACTTTGACGGACAACAACGCGCTGACACAAAACAAGCTAATGTCGGATCATCAGGAACAAACTGGAAATATTTCTCCGATGGTTATTCGTACACTACTATGCAGCCTAACATCGGTTACATTTTTGCAGTAGGGTCAAATAGAGATGTCGTATTTGTATCTAAACCGAATACAGAAAGTTCAGATGATCTTGCCGATATCGTCAAGATGGAAGAAAAATCAGTAGCAACAGAACTATTTGAGAGTGAAGACGAAAAACACAGTGGTTGGAACTTTATTGGAAATCCGTATGCTACAAGATTCAATCTTAACTCAATTTCGCCACAATATGTTTATTATGTGTACAATTATGTCAATAAAAATTATGATACATATTTCATGAATGATTATGACATTAGACCATGTCAACCATTCTTCCTTCAAACAACAAGCGAAAGCATTGAATTTCAACCGGGTGAAATTTCTTTGAGAAGTCTGAATCCGACTCCGAACATAGAAGAAATAAGACTACAATTTTCTAACAGTTCATATTCGGACATTTTCAGGGTACACCTGCGCGATGATGCAACCACCGGATACGATATAAATAAAGACGGACAAAAAATATTCGACAACAACACGACTGTTCCTCAACTATTTAGTTATTATAACGGAACAAACCTTGCTATTGTTGCATTGCCGAATATAAATAACGAATCTATTATTATTCCGCTATCTTATTTTGTGCCAGTTGCCGGAACTTACAATATCTCATTCAGTGAAAATGAAAGTTCTCCAAACATCATCAAACTTCTGTTACGCAACAAAACTGATAACTCTGAATATGATTTATTGACAAATTCATACAATTTCAGTTCAACAAAAAAAGAAACTGTAAATAACAGATATGAATTAGAAATTCGCTTGTCCGAAAGTGGTATTCCTACAAATATCCACAAAAATGATAACGGAATAAAATTAACACAACGAAAGAATCAAGTGATTTTACACGGATTAGACAGTCAATCTCAGGTTTGTCTGTATGATATGACAGGTAGAAAAGTTGCTAATTTCCAAAATATAAATAACAATGAACCTATTAATGTCAATTTCAAAGGGTTATATATCATAACCGTGAATAATAAAACCCAATCAGTAACTGAAAAGATAATATTTAGATAAAATCAGATGAAAAAGATTATAATATCAACTAAAATTGTACTAATTATTTCACTGCTATTATTCTGTAACAGTAATTTTGCAGTATCGTTTTCAGATAATTATACAACAGAACAACCTGTGGTCGAAAGTCCATTTACGAATCAGCCATCTTCTTTTAGTTTTTTTCAAGAAGCAAGTTTTAATCTATTAGGTGATGATGACGAACCACCACCCGATGATCCTCAGGAACCTGAAGCCAGTGTTATTATTGGAGGTTACATGATTCCGTTTTGTATTTTTATAATTTTATATGGAGCATATAAATTAACTAACCGAAAAACGGAAAAAGAGCAAAAAGTAACTATCTCATAATTCTGAAGTACCCGCAATGTAAAATTACATTGCGGGTATTTTTATTTAAAATTTCATACCTTTGTTTTAAACAATAAAGTAAAATGAAAATAAAAAGCTTTCTACTGACAATCTGCATATTTTCTCATAATCTATATGCCCAATATTACCTCCAATAATTACTTAATGTTTGCCCCTATCGTAATTGCATATGGATTAGATGCCTTTGGGGTCAAATCAAATACAGATATTGTCAACAGAACTTTTATTTTAGCCAAAAGCGAATTGCTATTTTTAGCCTCATCTCAATTACTCAAAGTTACTATAAATGAAAAGCGTCCCGATGGTTCGAATCACAGATCATTTCCATCCGGACACACTATGCAAGCATTTCTTGCCGCCACCTTTCTCACAGAAGAATATAAAAAAGAACTCCCGTGGATTCCTTATTTAGCATACGGAATGGCAAGCAGCGTAGGGATTTTGCGCATTGCTAACAATAAACATTATGTAAATGATGTGCTATTCGGAGCCGGAGCCGGTATTTTATGCATGAAAATAAGTTATTGGACACATCAATATAAGTGGAGTAAAAAGAAAAGCATTTATAAACCCATAGCTTGGTATTGATATTTACAAAAACGCTGCCGCCCGAGAAAAAACCGAATCGAACGAACGGCTCAACAATTCCTTATCCATTTTCCCTGTCATAGGAAACGGATTTTGATGCGAATACTCGAACGGAAAATCCAATTCTTCCAAAATCTTAGATGAAATTCCTCCAAGAGCAGAACTAATTCCCTCTGTAGGTATCACCACATCATTTTTTAAAGAAATAGCCCGTACACGATTCGCAGCCTTTTGAAAAAAACTTTCTCTGTAATTTTTCCTAAAATCAGGTTTTATCATTGAAGAAAATGCATTTTCCAGGTTGTCTTCCGGCTTGGTTTTACTTAAAAAATCATTTGTATAATAATATTGAAGGCTATTGTTAGCACCGCTGTCAATGATGTCGCGCGAGCTACCGTTCATTTTATTAAAAATAGAACCGCCGCAAAACATGAACAAACGGGTATTGGAAAATAAATCGCGCGGATTAGCCAGCAACAGCACTTGAGCCAACAATGCCCCAATAGAATATGCAAAAAAATGAATAGAAGTGTCTTCTCTAAAAAGCGGATGTTTTCCATCCTTTATATCCGAAACCAGTTGGCAAATATTATTTGCCGTAGTTCGACCCGAAGTATAAAACCGCATCGGATTGCTTGACAACCGATTACTTAACACCACATTAGCTACCGTTGTATTTGCCATTTCCATAAGTTCGTTTTTGCGCTTATCCACAAAAGGCATTAGTGAACGCAAATTAGTCCACAGACTCGAACTACGGTTCATGTGAAAAGCCAATGGAAAAAGAATAATCGCTTTACCTGTTTTCTCTGCCAAAAATTCTGCCCAAGTGAGGTATTTTTTCCACGAACGCTCATTCAATCCATGCAATAAAATAATAGCTTCGCTCCGCTTATGATTTTGATTTTTATGCGCAAAAATATAATATGTGAAACTATTATTTTCAGGAATTGCACCATCGGTTATTTGACAGATCTCATCGTGAAAATCTAAAGCTTCATTCTCAACACTGGTAAATCGGAAAGGAATAATCTCCAAATCGGAATCCGATAAAGCGACTCTGTTTTCTTCCGAGAAAAGACTACTCAATTGTTGTGTTCGCAATAAAATATCCATAGCTTTTTTGATTTTTCTAAGTGCAAAAGAACAATATCTGTTTGAACGAATAAAAAAAATGGTGTAACTGTCAAACAATAGGGACTAAAATCAAAATACAGGGGCAAAAATTCGAAATAAGGGGCGAAATATTTTAGGATAGAATCACAAAAAGAGATATTTTTGTTCTGCTTAAAATAATTAAATGGTAAATTAATAGTCAATATTTAAATGTTACAACAAAAAATTCCACCCTATATTTATCGCAGAGATAACATTGTGCGCCTTATTGTTTTTACGGCGCTTTTTGCTTTGGTGTTTATAAATATCTATAAACCTTTCAGCTCAGAAAATTGGTACAATGTATCAGACTTCAAATTTTTCCTTTTTTCCAGCCTTATAATTTTAACCGGAATTTTAGTAGTAGTTATCAGTCGGATAATTATGTATTACAGGGGGAAAAGACATCGCATTTCACAAGCTTCGTATAGTGTTTGGATTGTAGCGGAAGTATTTTTTATGGCATCGTTTTATACACTGTACACCATGATACTGAATCCAAATCGCGATTTAATGGAAGTATTTAAAGAATCGAGCATAAATACTGCATTGGTTTTATTGCTGCCTTATGCGGCATTACATTTATGGTTTTCGTATGCCGAAAAGAAAAAAGAGCTGCTTGAAATGCAAGAATCGCTTACGGAAAAGCCTGCTAACAAACAAAATATCTATTCTTTTTATGATGAAAAAAACGATTTGCGCCTGTCGGTAAGCAAGGACAATTTATTGTATATCGAATCGGCAGATAATTATGTGAACATTTGGTATTTGAATAGAGAAAAACCGACCAAATTCATGCTGCGCAATTCCATGAAAAACATAGAAGAAAGCATGGCAGACACAAGTGTGCTTCGTTGTCATCGTTCTTATATTGTCAACTTTGAACAGATAAAAGTAATTCGCAGACAAAAGGATGGTCTTTATGTTGAATTCGGCATTAAGGATGTGCCCGATATTCCTATCTCTAGAAAATACAGCGAAAAGATTACTTATTGGTTTATGAAGTTTTCATGAGCTTTTCCCACCAAGACGCAAAGACACAAAGTAGAATAAAAAAAAACTTTAGACAAATGAATCTGTGTGCTTTGTGGCTTAGCAGGAAGCTATTATAAATCAAATCGATGCGTAACACAATCCGGCACTTCATCTGCTGCATGAGTTACATAAATAAGCGTAGTGTTGAGTTTTTTACAAATAATATCCAACAAACGAATAAATTGTTGCGAATGTTCCGGATCAATACCTTGACAAGGCTCATCAAGAATAAGTAACGGAGGATTTTTTATTAAAGCTCTTATCAAGAGTAACATGCGCTGTTCACCCAACGAAATATCAGCAAACTGCTTATTTTGAAATTTACTCAATCCTAAGGCATGAAGCCACTCTTTAGCCGTTTGCAATTGATAAGTGCTTGCGTGCGATGCCGAACCCACTTCGTCGTTAAAGCCTGAAAGTACCACATCAAGGCATCTCACACTATACTTAAAACTGTTGCTAAGTCCCGTCAATTTGGCTTGACGCAAAAAATACAAATGCAACTCCGGCGATACAAAACCGATTCGCAGCTTAATATCCCAGATACTCTCACCGCTACCACGCTTTTTACCAAAAAGTATAATGTCATTGCTGTAAGCCTGAGGATTATCTCCTGTAATAAGGCTCAATAAAGTCGATTTTCCCGACCCGTTCGGACCGGACAGTAACCACCGTTCGCCATCATGTATCGTCCAATTTATATTTTGCAAGACAATTTTCTCTCCTCTTTTTACCGATACATTTGTCATCTTCACTACATCGCCGAAAAGAGGATTCTTCTGTTCTATAGGAAAATACAATTCATCTATCTGGAAAGATTTTTCTTGTTTTCCGGCAACAGTATTTTCTTTCCATTTTGAGTAAGAAAAAACAGCCGAGATCTCTCCGCTTTTCAATTCCCACACCTTATCGATAAAAGTCGGTATCCATTTCGGATTAGTAATAAGCACAAGGGTTTTTCTTCGTTCTTTTAATGTTTGCAGAAGATTTTGAAGCACACTTTGAGAGTCTACATCCAATCCTAAAAAAGGCTGATCGAATATATACAAATCAGCATCCGTAAGCCATGCTTGCGCTATTTGTACGCGTTTGCGCTCACCATTGCTTAACAAAAGTATTTCTCTATCTAATAAATGCTCGATATGAAGCAATGAAATTATTTCGGATAAAACGGCATTTCCTTTCCAATTCCTAATATCAATCTGCAACAAATCAGCTAGAGTCGGAATTCTATTTCCTTCGAAATATTCGTATCGCTGGCTATAATAAGTAAGCCGTAAGCCCGATTGGATAAAGAAATCATCCTGCTGGGGCACAAAAACATATTGTAGATTTTTTTTTCGTTGAAGCAGTCCGGCATCCGGTGAAATTTCGCCGGCAATCAATCGCCCTAAAGTCGTTTTACCCGATCCGGATGCTCCAATCACAGCTATAAATTCACCTTTATTTATCTCGAATGAATTATTTTTTAAAATATTCTTTCCCTCAATAGTTATGTTAATATTTTGGGCTGTTATTATCTTCATTCATTTATAAAACTTATTTGCACATCATCTCCAATTCTTTTTTATCACCTACTATCCATACTAAATCTCCAGGCTCAAAAACAGTGGAATGATGAGGATTCATGATAGAATCATTTTGTCGCTCTATACTGATAATCAAACAATTATGTTTTTTTCCGATTTCAGACTCCTCAATGCTTAAGCCCATGTAAGGAAAATGTTCGTCGATAATAAATGACTGTAAACTGATTTCAATATTTGCTTTCTGTTGAGATTCGGTGAAATTTTTTTCTGCTTCGATTCGTTCTGCAAATAATTGTATTTGTTCATCAGTACCTACTACAGCAATTTTATCTTGCGGATAAATATATTCTTTGCTTTTCGGTATATAGATATTACAATTACCACGAGTTATTTTAACCACATTGACACCATATTCGTTCCTGAAATTCAGCTCTTCTAAAGTTTTTCCGGCACAAGGTGATTCTGACGGCACAATCATCGTAGTCATATGGATGTTTTTATTATTCAATTGACTTTCAAATATAGCTTTCAAAGGATGTCGTTTTTTCTCATCATCTTCGCGTTGATTGAAACCTATCAGAAAACCTTTTTCCAACTTGGCATATTGATTCAAATCTCTGAGGAAAAGAAAAATTAATGCCAAAACTGCCAAAGCAATAATAAAACCAAAAATATATTCAAAATCAAAGAGTTGAATCAAAATAAAAGAAACTCCTGAAATCGCAATAAATACACGAAACAAAACCAAAAATATTAATCTGCCCCGATTGTGCTTTTTGTCATTCCACAATTTCATGAACAATTCAGGAGAATTAGTCCGGTTGGAAATTAATGCAATAAGGAAAGGAGACATGCAAACTAGTGTAAGTATTGCCGAAAGAATCGTTCCCCATATTCCGGGAATCTCGCTTGTCAAAAAAGGCGTAAAATATTTTAACGATAATAAAATAATAGCAGATAACAATACAACATAAATAATTATTTTACCTGTAAAGTTTTTTACTAATTTTTTCCATTCATTTTCATGATTAATGGTCTTCACGCCGCAAGCATTGCGGTTTAGCAAGGTAATGGTTTTTTCGGGCAATACCCTACACAACCATTTAGAAAAAGGATCGGACAAACGAATGAAATAAGGTGTTGTAAAAGTAGTTATAACAGAAACAGTCACAATAATGGGATAAATAACAGTATTCATTACACCTAAAGCTACT
Organism: uncultured Paludibacter sp.; assembly: GCA_964546015.1. Classification (GTDB taxonomy): domain Bacteria; phylum Bacteroidota; class Bacteroidia; order Bacteroidales; family Paludibacteraceae; genus JAFGVL01. Next base: position 37,008 of record CAZJHO010000002.1, on the reverse strand, counting down.
CCCAATGAAGCAATAATAAAAGCAAACTCCCCAATTTGAGCAAGGCTGAATCCCGATTTTACGGATGTGTTAAGAGCTTGTCCGGAAATTAATACTCCTAATGAAGAAAAAAAGGCTTTCCCTACAATAGTTACTAATGTTATTATTACAACAGGCCAAGCATACTCCACTAAAGTTGCAGGGTTTACCATCATGCCGACCGAAACGAAAAAGATAGCTCCAAAAAGATCTTTTACCGGTTTAAGAAGATGTTCTATGTGTTCAGCCTCGATTGTTTCAGCTAAAATAGAGCCCATAATAAAAGCCCCTAAAGCAGCCGAAAATCCGGTTGCAGTAGCCAAAACTACCATTCCCAGACATAACCCAAGCGAAATTACCAACAATGTTTCATCATTCATCAATTTTCTGGTTTTCTTTATAAACGCAGGTAACAAGTAAATCCCGATTAAAAACCACAAAATAAGAAAAAATACTACTTTCACTATGCTTCCAATCAATGCTTCTCCGGCAAAATCGCGGGTAACTGCCATGGTCGATAAAACTACCATCATTATAATAGCAACCAAATCTTCGACCACCAGTGTTCCGAAAACAATTCCTGTAAACTTCTGATTCCTTAATCCTAAATCATTGAAAGCCTTTATAATAATAGTAGTGGACGACATCGAAAGCATCCCTCCCAGAAATATACTATCCATGGACGACCAGCCTAACATCCTACCTATAAAATAACCGATTATCAACATTGCAACAATCTCAACTATAGCGGTAATTAAAGCTGTAGATCCAACATTCATCAGTTTTTTAAAACTGAACTCCAATCCTAATGCAAAAAGCAGAAATATAACACCAATTTCGGCCCATGTACTAATGCTATCGGTGTCTGCCACTGTAGGGAAAATATGTACAAATGGACCGGCTAATACTCCGGCTACAATGTAACCCAATACTAAAGGCTGTTTCAGCCATTTAAAAACAAGTGTAATAATTCCTGCCGATATTAATATGAGCGCCAGGTCTTTAACTAAAAGAGGTAAATGTGACATTTATTATATTTATATATGATGTTTTCGTTTCACAAAGGCACAAAAGCCCAGTGAAAAATTAATATTATTATTTTACTTCACCGTTATCAGTATTTGTCTGACAACATCTCCCGTAATATTCTGGTTTTCTACCAGCTTTACATTAAGTTTATTAAATTTATCGGCAATAAAATTGATACTATCTTCACCAATACCTTTTTCCGATAAACGCGTAGCCAAACCTAACGAACGGAAAAATGCTTCGGTTCGCATAATAGCTTCTTCTACCCTCTCATCATCAGTTCCGGCGGTAATGTGAAGCACTCTGTCTGCATATTGAAGCAATTTTGCACGCTTTTGTTCCTTAAGTACCCGCCAAGTGCCCCCTATCACAATCGCTAATGATTCGCCATGAGTAATTCCGTGCAAAGCCGTAAGCTCATGCCCAATCATGTGCGTAGCCCAATCTTGTGTAACACCCATACGAATAAAATCATTCAACGCAAGGGTCGCCGACAACATAAAATCTGCCATTACATCATAATTATGTTGATCTTCAAGGATGAGTGGCGCAATTTCGAGCACGGTTAGCAACAAGCCTTCCGCCCAACGGTCCATAATGCGCGATTGTCCGGGTGTGGTCATATATTGCTCCAATACATGCACATAAATATCAGACAGACCGCATGCTACTTGGTATGGTGGTAATGAATATGTCGTTTCAGGGTCAAGAATTGAAAACTGAGGGTAATTTCCATAAAAAGGATATTTCTCCTTTGTTTCGGCACACGAAATCACCGCCCCGCTATTCATCTCCGAACCTGTTGCAGGCAGTGTCATTACCGACGCAAAAGGAAGTCCGCCTGTAGCGCGTCCATTGAGGACAATTTCCCAGGCATCGCCGGTATAAGGGATAGCAGCAGCGATTAATTTAGTACCATCGAGCACCGAACCACCACCTACAGCGAGCAAGAAATCTATCTCTTTTTCTTTACCCAAAGCAATGGCTTTGCGTAGTGTTTCTACTGTCGGATTGGGTTCTATACCCCAAAATTCGATATAATTGTATCCTTTCAATGAAGCGATCACTTGTTCGTACACACTGTTCTTCTTTACACTGCCACCGCCAAAGGTTAGCATTATTTTTTTATCCATGGGGATAAGTGTCGAAAGTTTTGCTATTTGTCCTTTCCCAAAAACTAATCTAGTAGGATTCTGGAATGAGAAATTATTCATATAGTTTTTATTTAAAAATTTACCGAATCGCAAATTACACAAATTACCTGATTTACACAAAAAATCTTCATAAACTTATTTGTTCTAACAGTATTTGTGTAAAATTTTCTTTTTACATTTCTCTTACTGACAGGATTTTGTAAAGCATACCAATTAATATAAAAAAAGGGACGGGACATCGACTCGCGCCAAATGGAAAAGAAGGTGGGACAAATACCTATGCTAACAGTATCAATTTTACATTCTTCGTTTTCAACTCTTTTCCACCATCTTCCTATCCACACCAAATTTTTCGTTCGACTCATGTCTACCCACCGGCTCAACATGTACTACTATATCGTATATGTTTTCGATAGATCCACGGATGCTGTTTTCTACCGCTTCGGCAATATTATGTGCTTCTTTAAGTGTAATATTCTCATCGGCTTCAATATCAAGCGATATTTCGTACAACCCTCCTATTTGGCGAAATCGCACACGATGCGGATTAAATGCACCCGGTACACGGTCGACAGCTTCGAAAAGTTGGTTATACACTGATGTGTCTTTTATCCCGTCCATCAACTCCACATTCGAGTCCATAAAAATACTAACAGATGATTTAATAATAAAGAAACTAACCACCAATCCGGTAATGGCATCAAGGATAGGAAGTTTGAGTATAAATGTAAAGAAAAGACCCACCAAAACTGCTGATGAAATCAGTACATCATTGCGCATGTTTACGGCATTAGCGATAAGCATGCAACTGTTTATTTTTTTGCCTTGTCGATACTGATACCACGCTAAGCCGAGTTTACCCAAAATGGAAAGAATAGTAACATATATAGCAATAATGCCGGGTAATCCTTTTGCTTCGGAAAAGATAATCGCTTTTACCGATGATATAAGCATTTGTACACCGGCATAAAAAATAATCAACGACAAGATTTTGGTAGCGATACCTTCGGCTTTTTCGTAGCCGTACACATATTTCTTATTGGGCGGACGATTCATTATACTTGCCGTATAAACCATTACAATGGATATAATAACATCGGTAGCGGAATCTATACCATCACCAAGCACAGCCAAACTGCCGGCAAACAAACCAATACTTATCTTAGTTGCTGAAAGAATAGCATTACCTATGGTACTTATCCACGAAGTACGGATAAGAATCTTTTCTTTATTTATTTTATTCATTTTTTAAGTTCGATAGTACAAAGGACATAAAGTTTTTCACAACCAATGGTCACGACGACAAGGAGTAAAGTTCACTAAGAAATATTTTTGTGCCTTTTGTGAAATTTTTTCTTTGCGTTCTTCGTGGTAAAAATAATAAATTTATAGCATCACAACTCAAATAATCATTATTTTTGTGCTATTGTCAAATACTAAAAATAAATCTTATGGCTAAACGATGTGAGAGTTGCGGAATGCCGATAAGCAAAGACCCACAAGGTGGTAGTACCAGCACCGACGGAACAAAAAACGAGCAATATTGCAGTTATTGTTATCAGGATGGTAGATTTACTTTTGAAGGTACTGTAAAAGAATTTCAGGAACGCTGCCGTCAAGCTATGATTAAAAGTGGCATAAACAAATTTACTGCATGGCTTTTTACACGAGGTATGAACCGATTGCCAAGATGGAAAAACAAGTAAAAGCCGATAAAGAAATGCCCCTTCTTAAGATTTCCGGTTTAGACATCGGCTACAAAAATAATTGTATTCAGCAAAACATTAATTTAAGTCTGAATGCAGGAGAAATGGTATGCCTCATCGGGCAAAACGGCTGTGGAAAATCTACACTTTTACGCACACTGTCCGGACTTCAAAATCCTTTGAATGGAAATATTTTTATTAATAAAAAAAACAGTGTTTTGCTGAATAACTCAGAGAAAGCATTATTAATTTCGTTTGTATTAACCGAAAAAGTAGATGTGGATAATCTATCCGTTTTCGAACTTGTTTTCACAGGGCGTTATCCACATACTTCGTGGCTTGGCAACCGCACAAAAGATGATATTGAAAAAACTCAACGAGCTATAGAACAAGTTCATCTTTCGCATAAAACAAACAGCTTTATCAATCAACTCTCGGATGGAGAGAAACAACGGGCACTTATCGCTAAGGCTCTTGCTCAGGACACTCCTCTCATTTTTCTTGACGAACCTACGGCACACCTCGATTTGCCTAATAGAGCTGAAATTATGCTCCTGCTATATCGTTTAGCGAAAGAAACCGACAAAGGAATCATTGTTTCTACCCACGAACTTGACCTTGCCCTACAAACAGCAGACACGCTCTGGCTAATGAGTCAATCAGAAATTAAAACCGGTTCGCCGAAAGACATCACATTCAGAGAAACTATAAAACAGTCATTTCAGAATTCTAAAATTCGTTTCGAAACAAGCGGAGAATATATGAAAGTAATTTATCCTCAAAAATAAAGTTGTTAATTAATAATATCAATTCCATACTTGGATAAGAATTCATCCAATTATGGATAAAGAAAAATCAATTCTAATAAAATCATATTTTTCAAATAGTTGAATAAAAAAACACACCATAACTCTCTCCATTATGGTGTGTTTTCATTTATGATTTCCTAAATATTACAACGGAATATTCCCATGCTTCTTCGCAGGATTACTGCGGATCTTGGTTTGAGCCATATCTAAAGCTTGAATAATTTTCGTGCGCGTTTGCGACGGCAAAATAATCTCATCAATATAACCCAGTTCTGCAGCGCGGTAAGGATTCGAGAAATTGTCTTCGTACTCGGCAAGGGCTTTGGTTTTAGTTTCCTCATCCGCTTTGCGGTAAAGTACATTTACAGCTCCAGAGGCACCCATTACGGCAATCTCCGCATTTGGGTAAGCAAAGTTAATATCTGCTCCTGTATGCTTGCTTGACATCACAATATAAGCTCCTCCATATGCCTTACGAGTTATAACTGTAATCTTAGGTACAGTTGCCTCTACATAAGAATACACCACTTTGGCTCCATGACGAATAATCCCATTATGCTCCTGGGTGCAACCGGGATGAAAACCGGGAACATCTTCAAAGGTAATCAATGGAATATTGAAACAGTCGCAAAAACGAATAAAACGAGCCGCTTTGTCCGATGCATCAATATCAAGCACTCCCGCCAAAAAAGCCGGTTGATTCGCTACAATACCCACGCTTTTTCCCCCTAAACGGGCAAAGCCTATCACCACATTCGGAGCAAAGTTAGGCATCACTTCAAACAAATGTCCTTCGTCAACCACCGACTCTATCAACTCCTTAATATCGTAGGATTTATTGGGGTCTTCCGGAATAAGCGTATTCAGCTTTTCCTCCTCGCGTGTGATAGGATCGAATGATGGACTAACAGGAGCGTCTTCCATGTTATTCGATGGCAAGAAACCAAGCAGTTCCCGAACCATCATGAGCGTTTCTCCTTCATCAATGCCTACAAAATGGGCTACGCCGCTTTTTGAACTGTGTACAGAGGCACCGCCTAATTCTTCTTTGCTTACTTCTTCATGAGTGACAGTTTTCACTACATCCGGACCCGTTACAAATAAGTGACTCTTTTCCTTCACCATGAAAATAAAATCCGTCAATGCCGGCGAATAACACGCTCCGCCCGCACATGGACCCATAATTACCGATAACTGTGGTATTACACCCGACGAAATAGTATTTTGATAAAAAATATCTCCATACCCGGCCAAACTTGATACTCCTTCTTGTATGCGAGCTCCTCCCGAATCATTAATAGCTATGATAGGAGCTCCCATTTTGATCGCCATCCTTTGTAGCTTCACTATTTTATTGGCATTGGTACGGCTAAGAGACCCTCCTAGAACAGTGAAATCATAGGCATACACATACACCAAACGACCATCGATTTTTCCGTATCCACCTACAACGCCATCGCCTGCAATACGGCTTTTACCCAAACCAAAGTTTTGGCAGTTGTGCACTACAAATTTGTCTATTTCTACAAAAGTACCCTTGTCCAACAAGGTATCAATGCGCTCACGGGCAGTCATCTTACCTTCTGTATGTTGTTTGTCTATCTTGTCTTGTCCGCCACCGAGCATCGCTACTTTTTCCTTCTCGATAAATTCAGCGTAAATTTCTTTATTTGTTTTCATAAAATTTAATTAGCAGATTTGTAAATTAGTCAATTAGCAAATAACTATTTTGAAATCTATTTGTTTATTCGATTATTGCAAAGAAAATCAGCATAAATAATTTGTTAATATGCTAATTTCCGAATTTGCTAATTATTTTCTTCTTCGTCATTTTTAAGTCTAATAAGCAGCTGTCCGCCGGACACGCTCTCACCTTCGGCCACATGGATTCGTTCAACAGTGCAGTCTTGTTGTACTTTATATTCGTTCTGCATCTTCATCGCTTCTATAACAATAATAGATTGTCCGGATTTTACTTCCTCTCCCTCCTTTACCAAAACTTTCACCACTTTTCCCGCCATATGCGAAAGGATAGAGGATTGTTGTTTCTCAACCGATTCTTTTTTGCGGTTTTGTTGGTATTTGCTCTGGGAATCTATTATTTGTACCGGAAACGACGAAAAATATGTATTCACCTGGTATTCTTTCCCGCTTTCACTACGCTTTATCTCTGCATTATACGACTTACCTTTATGGAGAATCGAACACAATTCGTTCTCTGCCATTACAATATCTACATCAAAAATCGCATCATCGATACGGATTTTTACCATATTGTCTTCTTTGCTGATTAATTCAACATCAGCTATTCTATCTCCTACTTTTATTTCCATGTTATTTAGTGTTTGAGAAATGAGAGATGAGTTTCCTAATTAATAGAAGTGAGGAATGAGTTGCATTCAATACCCCACATTTCTCTTTTTACGAATTGTTTGGTTTTAATTTTGCTTTTGTTGTGGAAAAAATTTTGAGTAGTTCAGTTCCTTCTTGAATAAATGCTTGAGTTAGCGAAGTGTCAATTAAACCCGATTCTTCCAATAACTCAAACCAGAATATAGTTTCGTCGGTTTCTTCAACAACAATACACATTTTTGAGTGTCGTTCAGCAATGGAACGCCCTCTGATATATGCCCTGAAATTAGAAGCAATTGAAGTGCCTGAACGAAGGAATTGCTTTCCAATGATACGAAGCTCATCACTCGATTTACAGTATTTTACATAAAAGTGAATAATGTGAATCGCATATTTTTTAGTTCGAATAGAATATTTCTGATTATAATCAATTATTTCATTCATGCTTTAAAAGTTTTTGAAAAAAACTACACTCATACCCCATTCCTCATTCCTAAACATTACCACCTATTTAAACTACTCCGTTTCCCAAACTCCCGCCAACGACTTATCGGTCGATTATCTTGGAATTTTACAGAGTTTTCTTCCAAATTAAACACATAATCGATATAAGCAGCAATGATAGCAATATTTTCGACAGTAGATTGATGGCGTTCGAACTTCTTTTGCTCCAACAATTCTTTATTCTTTTCTATGAAATGAGTATCATACTTCCCTTCATTGAAATCCTTCATATCCATTATCTTACGCAAATAACTGATGTTATTTTTAATCCCCGTAATCTTATATTCATACAACACACGGCGCATACGCTCAATAGCATATTCCCGAGTTACTGCCCATACGATCAGCTTGCTGATCATCGGATCGTAATACATTGGCACCTCGTAACCCGGATATACATAACTGTCCACACGAGTCCCGATACCAAGAGGTTCGGTAATATGACTGATAACTCCCGGAGCTGGAACAAATCCATTATCGGTATCTTCCGCACAAATACGGCACTCAATCGCATGCCCGCGCTGTACGATATCGTTTTGTTGAAGACGAAGTGGTAATCCGTTCGCTACATTAATCTGCTCCTTCACCAAGTCGACACCAAGCACTTCTTCCGTTATCGGATGCTCAACCTGAAGGCGTGTATTCATCTCCAGAAAATAATAATTGTGATCGTCATCTACTAAAAACTCGATTGTTCCTACTCCTTCGTAATTTACCGCTCGAGCTGCAGACACAGCCGATGAGCCCATCCTTTCCCGTAACTCGGGGGTCATCAGTGGTGACGGGCTTTCTTCTACTATCTTTTGATAACGGCGTTGGATAGAACACTCTCGCTCGCATAAGTGGATGATATTGCCATACTGATCTCCTAAAACCTGGAATTCTATATGGTGGGGGGAGGATATATATTTTTCGATATAAACGGTATCATTCCCGAATGAGTTGGCTGCTTCCGATTTGGCAGTAAGAAAAGCATCTGCAACTTCGCTCTCGTCCTGTATTAGACGCATGCCTTTTCCGCCGCCGCCGGCTGTCGCTTTAAGTAATACCGGAAAACCTATTTCTTTACAAATACGAACGGCATCTTCTACGGAATCTAACCCCTCTTGCGTTCCTGGAACAACAGGAACTCCCGCAGAAATCATAGTCTGACGAGCCGATATTTTATCGCCCATGGCTTCCATTGACTCCGGCTTCGGACCAATAAAAATAATATCCTCAGAATGACAACGACGAACAAACTCTGCGCTTTCAGAAAGAAAACCGTAGCCCGGATGAATGGCATCCGCATTAAATTCTTTGGCGGCTTGAATAATCTTATCGATCGATAAATAACTCTCTTTTGACGAGGCAGGACCGATACATACGGCTTCGTCCGCATAAAATACATGGCGCGAAGTACGATCCGCTTCGGAATATACAGCGACGGTCTTTATCCCCATTTCCTTGCAGGAACGCATTATGCGTATGGCTATCTCACCGCGATTCGCTATTAATATCTTCTTTATCTTACTCATCTGGTAAATTTAGGTGAATACTATGCGAAGTAATTGTCTCGTCTGACAAAATTCTTCTCCATTAAGAAAATTTCGCGGGGCAAAAATACGAATAAAACCTTACTAAAAGTCATTTTTATAGAAAAAACGAACAGCAAATAGCATAAGCAACTGAAAACCAAACCACACGAAAAACAAAAAAAGACGCCCGAAAATGAAATTTCAAGCGTCTTTTTTTTATGATTAAAAAAACTTATTCTGCAGTTGTTTCTTCTACAGTAGCCTCTACTGCCGAAACTTCGGCTTCTCCCTCTTCAACTATTTCTTCAACTGGAGCAGCAACTTCGATTGCAGCTAATTTCTTTTTAGCTATTTCAGCCGCTTTTACTTTGTTTTTATTTGCTTCTTCAGCCAAGCGTTTTTTCTTTGCATCGCGAGCAGCAGCATCCTGTTTACTTTTTTCATCTTGTACCTTTCCAATTTTAGAAGCTTTCCACGCTTCAAAGCGTTTTTCTGCTTCAGCTTGATCGAAAGCACCTTTTTTAACACCACCCAATAAATGTTTCATCATATAAACACCCTCGTCTGATAGAATATTACGAGTAGTATCAGTTGGCTGTGCTCCATTTAAAACCCATTTCAAAGCTTTCTCGAAGTTCAAATCCACAGTTGCAGGATTTGTGTTCGGGTTATAAGAACCTATTCGTTCTATAAACTTGCCATCGCGTGGCGCACGACTGTCAGCAATTACGATATGATAAAATGCGTAACCTTTGCGACCATGTCTTTGCAATCTAATTTTAGTTGCCATTTTTTAAATTGTATTTTAATTTAGTTATACATATGCTTTTTCTCGAAAAGCGGGGCAAAGGTAAGGATTTTTTCCGAAGTGTAAAATATTTCCTTATTTTTGCAAGTAAAATATTACTTCAACATAAAATTTATGAAAAGAATTTTAATTACCGGTGGTGCCGGCTTTATCGGATCACATGTAGTTCGATTATTTGTAAATAAATACCCTGATTGCGAAATCGTTAATCTTGACTGTTTGACTTATGCCGGTAATTTGGAGAATCTGAAGGATATAGACCATAAACCAAATTATAAATTTGTAAAAATAGATATTACCAACGAAGCAGCTATTAATCAATTGTTTGCTTCTACTTTATTTGATGGTGTTATTCATTTGGCTGCCGAATCGCATGTAGACCGCTCCATCAAAGATCCGTTGGCTTTTATCCGTACAAATATTATCGGTACAGTTAATTTGCTTAATGCTGCAAAAGAACAATGGAAAAATAATATGGAAGGCAAGCGATTCTATCATATTTCGACCGACGAAGTATACGGTTCGTTGGGAAAAGAAGGGATGTTTACGGAAATTACGCCTTATGACCCCCGTAGCCCTTATTCTTCATCCAAAGCAAGTTCGGACATGTTAGTGCGCGCATACTATCATACTTACGGCTTACCAATCGTAATTTCTAATTGTTCAAACAATTACGGCGCCAATCAATTCCCAGAGAAACTTATTCCTCTTTCGATCAACAATATAAAAAACAATAAACCTATTCCAATCTATGGAAAAGGCGAAAATATTCGCGACTGGTTATGGGTGAATGATCATGCTTCGGCTATTGATGTTATTTACCACAAAGCTGTGACCGGTGAAACTTATAATATCGGAGGAATCAACGAGTGGACTAACATTGATCTTATTCATAAGCTATGTGAAATTATGGATAGAAAGTTAGACCGCCCTGCAGGCGAATCGGCTAAACTTATTACTTTTGTAACCGACCGTGCCGGACATGATTTGCGTTATGCCATTGATTCCACTAAACTTCAACGCGAACTAGGCTGGACTCCATCGCTCCAATTTGAAGAAGGACTGGAAAAAACCGTTGATTGGTACCTTGAAAATGAAGAATGGCTTAACCATGTCACTTCGGGCGATTACCAAAACTATTACAACAAACAATATAGCAATCGATAAACGAAAAAAGCCACTTCAAAAAGTGGCTTTTTTCTTATTCAATATTAATTAAAACCATTTCTTTCGCAAGAAAATAAAACCACTTAAGCCTGAAACGAAGAAAGATATTGCCAAAATTATCCAGAAACCAAAATAGTTCTCTTGAAATGAATTAGGCACATTCATTCCATAAAAACTAGCAATCAAAGTCGGAATCATTAATATAATAGATATGGAAGTAAGTTGTTTCATCACCACATTCAGATTGTTAGAAACAACCGAAGCGTAAGCATCCATCATGCCACTGAGAATATCACTATGAATATTGGTGGTTTCAAGTGCTTGGCGAAGCTCGATATCCACATCCTCAACCAATTCTTCGTCAAATGATTTGCTGTAAGCTTTCAGATTCTTCATTTTATGCAATAAAATGTCGTTAGCCTTAAGTGAAGTGGTAAAATAAACCAAACATTTTTCAATCTGGAATAATCGTTGTAAGTCTTCATTCCGAACAGATTTTTCCAACTTATTTTCAGCCGATTTTATATGTTGATTTATTTGTTTCAAATATTTCAAAAACCAAATACTGGATGACAGCAATAGTTTGAGAACCAAATCAAAGTGATCGTTTTTAGTAATATTTTTTCGTTTACTGTAAGAAATAAAATCAGAAATCAGTTCCGTTTTATGAAAACAAATTGAAACGAAAATATCGTCCTTGAATACAAATCCAACCGGAATTGTAATGTAAGGAAGTTTTGTATCATCTGTTTTGTGTGGGATTCGAATGATAACCAACATCCAGTCATCTTCGATTTCTATACGCGGACGCTCATCCGTATCAGCGATATCATTATAAAAAGCTTCGGAGATTTGAAGCTCTTCGAGTAAATATTTCCGGTCTTTTTCGTTCGGTGTTTCAATGTTTATCCAGCAATTAGGCTCCCATTTATCGATACGCACCAAGCCTGTACCATTTTTTAGAAATGTTCTCATAACAATCCTCCACAATTTATAGATAGAGGTTGTTCTGAGATTCTCCAAGCCTCTATCCGGATTTAACTACTACACGAATGATAATCGTCCATGATTGATTACTATTAATTTTAGCGGTGCAAAAGTAATGATAAAAAATGAAAAACAAGAACAATTAAAGGTTTACCTCATAATTTCCATGCGATTCGGCTGTTTTCAACGAAACTTTTTGGGACAATAACGCACATTTGAGTATTCTTTTTAAAAATTTTGTGCGTTTACAAAATTCACGCCATGATTCTTTTTGTATATTAAAATCGGAGTTTCCGTATTCTTTAGGAGATATGTAACAATAAGTAAACTGCGTAATATCCGCTCCTTTGTTTGTTTCTTTACTCTTTAAATCCGGAGTAGTCAAACAGGTTATTCTCCGATTCTTACATTCATTTTTTAATTCAAGGATAATTCTCGAATATTCTTTCTCTAAAGCAAGAAGATCAAACTTATCATAAGCTGTTTCTCCTAATTTACGCAATGGACGAAGTTGTAACACATCAATATTATATCTACCCATAATTTCGAAAAAATGACTCAACTCAAATAAATTGTCCTGATTAATTGTATAATTTATTCGTAATTTAAAATTAGGATATACTTTTCGTTCTTCATTAATAAAAACGAGTACCTGATGAAATTTCTCATATGAAGCTCCTCGCATCAGAGTTTCGTATGTTTCACAATAAACTCCATGCATGGAAATAATTATTTCATCTAATCCGGACATCAACAAATCCCGAATATTTTCTCTTGTTAATAAATTCGCATTTGTTGTAAAGGAAACCTGATTAATCCCTGATTTTTTAGCTAATTTAATTATCTCCGAGTTATGTTTATAAAGTGTTGGTTCTGTACCACAGCCTATTTGTAAGCGGAGAGCGTAAGGAAAAAATGATATTGCAATTAATTTCAGATCATCAATTGAAATAGGTGGTTTTTTATTGGGCTGGTAATTCGGATCACTGAAATAACATATCTGACAACGCAAATTACAACCATTTACCGGATCCATAAAAATTGCAAAATATCGCTTACGCAATAAATACAAAACAGCAATCCCCAACATTTTAATGTGAGGACTATCTATGAATTTGTTTATTTTAAGTAATTGGTAGTAATTCATAATTGATTCACCAATTGTCGTAATTTCACCAATTTAGACAATAAACTTTCTGCTTGTGCTAGAGGCAACATATTTGCACCATCTGATTTGGCACATGAAGGATCCGGGTGCGTTTCCATAAACAAACCATCTACCCCAACAGCAATTCCTGCCCGAGCAATGGTTTCAATCATTTCCGGTTGCCCTCCTGTCACTCCGACTGATTGATTCGGCTGTTGCAACGAGTGTGTAATATCTAATATCACAGGAAAGCCCGTCTTTTGCATCACAGGAATACCTCGATAATCAACAATCAAATCCTGGTAACCAAAGCTATTGCCTCGTTCGGTAAGCATTATCTTATTATTTCCCGCATCTACTACTTTTTGTGCAGCAAACTGCATGGCTTCCGGTGCCAAAAATTGTCCTTTCTTGATGTTTATTACTTTTCCTGTTTTAGCTGCTGCAACCAACAATTCTGTCTGCCGGCAAAGAAAAGCCGGAATCTGCAGCACATCTACATATTGTGCTGCCAAAAATGCTTCTTGCTCGGTATGAATATCAGTTACAACAGGAATATCGAATTTTTCACCAATAATTCTTAAAATATTTAATGCTTTTTTGTCGCCAATACCTATGAACGAATCTAAGCGCGAGCGATTTGCCTTACGGTAGGAACCTTTGAAAACAAAAGGGATTTTATATTTATCACTAATATTACAAAGCGTTTCGGCTATATGTAACGCCATATCTTCACCTTCGATAACACAAGGACCAGCAAACAAAAAGAAATTACCGGAATCTGTATATTTTAGTTTAGGAATAATCATTCGATTTTAATTAAACTTTGTTTCCAAAATAAATAAAGTCTCAATTATAATTGAAACTTTATTGACAAGAAAATTATTTATAACTTTTATCTAACAAACACATATCCAACAGTACCATTGCTGTCATAGCTTCTACAATAGGCACTGCACGAGGTAATACACATGGATCATGACGACCTTTTGCCGTAATCGTTATTTCGTTGAAATCGGTATTAATAGTATGTTGCTCTTGCAAAATCGTCGGAGCCGGTTTGAAAGCTACTCGAAAGTAAACATCTTGCCCGTTGGAGATACCACCTTGAATGCCCCCTGAAAAATTGGTTCGTGTTTTTACCCTACCACCTTCGGCATAAAACTCATCATTATATTCGGAACCCTTTCCTACAACATCAAAACCAGAACCGTACTCAAAACCCTTGCAAGCATTAATTGAAAGCATAGCACTACCCAGAACTGCATTTAACTTATAAAAGACCGGTTCTCCCCAACCTACAGGTACTCCCTTGGCAACACAAGTGATTATACCACCAATACTGTCGCCTTGTTTTTTGAGCTTGCGGATATATTCTGCCATTTCTTCTGCCTTCAACGGGTTTGGGCAACGAACAGCATTTTTTTCAATCATTGAAAAATCATATAACTTATAATCATTTTCAATAGCAATATGCCCGACTTGCGAAGTATATGCCGTAATTTCAACACCTATTTGTTTTAGCGCTAATTTCGCAACAGCTCCTGCTACCACACGAGTTATTGTTTCTCGTGCAGAAGAACGCCCTCCTCCCCGATGATCGCGAATGCCATATTTGGTTTGATAAGTATAATCGGCATGTGAAGGACGAAACACATTACGCAAGTTTTCATAATCATTTGATCGTTGCGTTGCATTCCGGACAATAAAAGCGATAGGCATACCGGTAGTTTTTCCTTCAAAAATTCCTGATAAAAATTCTATTTTATCAGGTTCGTTGCGAGGTGTTGTTATATCCGATTGACCTGGTTTTCGGCGATCGAGCTCTTTTTGCACAAAATACTCGTCCAATAGAATACCTGCCGGACAACCATCTATAATTCCTCCTACCGCAACTCCGTGCGATTCGCCAAAAGATGTAAGTTTAAAAAGTTTGCCGAATGTGTTCATATAAATAAACAAGCTACAAGTTCTTTCTTGTAAATCGTAATTGAATTAGTGCCCGCAACCACAACCTTTACTATTGCAATCAGTCATATCATCGCAACTGCAACCACCGCCGCAATCACTACCCATAATAGCTTTAATTTCTTCTTCCGATGCAGGGTGTACATCAAGAACTTCGCCCACAAAATGAAGATCTTCTCCTGCTAATGGATGGTTCAAATCAACCTTAACAGCATCTTTACCTATTTCCAAAACGGAAGCGTTTATGCGATTTCCTTCGGAGTCCATTAATGGAACAATGTTTCCAGGGAAAATCATATCGCTGTCGAATTTACCATCAATTTCGAACAGATTTTTTTCTAAGTCGATCACATAATCTTCCATGTATTCACCGTAGCCATCTTCTTTAGATATAGTAAAATCAAACTTATCTCCTGTTTTTTTACCTTTTAATTCCTCTTCAAATTTAGGTAGTGTCATACCTAAGCCAAAACAAAACACAAAAGGTTTTTGCTGTAGAGCTTGCTCCATTAGCTCTTCTTCATTGTTTTCGGTAGGCACATACAAATTGTACGATACGGCTACCATCATGCTTTCTGAAATTGTCATTATATATATTTATAGTTATTTTTTACAAAGGTAATCATAAAAAACGGTTAATTTAAAGAATTAAATATTACAAATTAAAACTTTTGCATTGCGCTTTTTAAATACATCAACATTAAAACCCAAAAACATATCCAATAGAATAAAATATCTCATTCCCATAAGGCGAGTTTTCATGCTGAATTACATCATAATAAATCATCACGCTTATTCCTCCTCGATTTCCTGCAGGCAAAGTTAAACCACCTCCGACAAGAACACAAGGAACTGCTTGCGAATCAATATTTTTTCCCCATAAATATTGTATTTCAGGTTGTACTCTGAATGCGACATATTTTATAGGATTAACTTCTCCGTACACATTAAGTCCCAAATAATTTCGAGAAATCCTCTCGGAAATACCATAATCATAGCTGTAATAATTATAACCAAGACCAAAACCTGAAGAAAAAAATTGATTAAAACGGTATCCTATTTGAGGAGAAACAGTTACCGATTTTATATCGTTGGTAATAGTACCACCTAAATTTCCTCCGATTATTAATTTATTTTTATCAATTTTCGCTTGAACTTGTACAAAGGATAATGAAGAGAATAAGAATAAAATCAGATATTTTTTCATGTTATTGCGTTTTCAAATTATTACAGTCTACTTATTTTTATAAACATACAAGAAAAAATTTCATTTTATTATTAAAATAACATGACGCCACAAAAATAAGCTTTTGCATTTACAAAAACACTTTCAATAATATTTTTCTACCATAATCTTTTAAAAAGTATTTTTTACAAAATTTATGACACTGCCGGTCTTTGTTATTTTTCAGGTTTACAATTAATTTGTATATTTGGCACCATATTTGACAATATTAAATGCTTTTGTGAATTTTAAAATTTAATGATTATGAAAAGAACAGCAATTATTCTTGTATGTGCTATGTTGCTCCCAATCGGAGCTATAGCAAAAAAAGAAAAAGCAGGCTCCATAAGAACTTATAAAGACTGCTATATTTATGGGCAATCAGGTAGAAATACCGCTAAAAAAGGTAGTGCGCTTGATCTTACTTCCGGTATAACTTATTCTATGCAAAATGCCGTTGATCAAGCGGGAGGAGACATTGATGTCATGTTATTCTTCGGCAAAGCAAATAAAGATAAATTCAAAAACTTCTACTTATTTGCTCCAAACAATCCAAACATTACCATCAATTGGGAGAAAGAAGGCGGAACTACTCCTTTCTGTAAATTTGAAGGAAAAAGCGACAACCCGAATTCTTATTTTGCACTAAAAAATTGGAATACACGCAAGGCTACTAAATTAGAAAAAGTAAGTGATGTAGATTTTGACGGTGCAACTTACGAATCAATTGACGCCATCAATATTGAAGACTCTTACATAGCTTCGGATATTAAAGTGGGAGACATCATCGCTTTCCAATTAGAAGGGAAAAAATCAAAACCTGGCAAGAAAGGATTAATCAAAATTACAGCTCTTGAAGATGATGAAGAAAAACCTGCAGAAAAAGGAAGAGGCGAATACCAGCGCTTTATCCTTACTGTTAAAATACAGAAATGATGAGCTAATAGCTATGTGTTAATAGTTTAATTACAAAGAGTCAGGATAAAAATCTTGACTCTTTTTTTCTTTTTACTCATCACTCGTAGCTATTAGCACATCACTTTTTCACTATCTTTGCATTTATTTATATACATAAGATATATGGCATTAAATTTTATCTGGGTAGGATTCTTTCTTGTCGGCTTTTTTGTAGCTATTATACAATTCTTGTTTTTGGGTGATGCTGCCGTTTTCGAGCGCATGATTGACAGCACCTTCGATATGGCTAAAATGGCAATAATGAATATTGCACTGCCATTAGCCGGAGTAATGACTCTTTGGTTGGGAATTATGAATATTGGTGAAAAAGCCGGCGCTATCAATTTTCTTTCACGCATTATTGGGCCTTTCTTTTCAAAATTATTTCCCGAAGTACCAAAAAATCATCCCGTCAACGGACAGTTATTAATGAACTTCTCAGCAAATATGCTCGGATTAGACAATGCTGCTACTCCACTTGGACTAAAAGCAATGGACAGCTTACAATCCCTTAATCCTGATAAAGACAAAGCTTCTAATGCCCAAATCATGTTTTTGGCATTAAATACTTCGGGTCTTACGATTATACCCGTATCTATATTGGCAATGCGTGCAACCGTACTCGGACCGAATGGAGAACTTGCCGCTAATCCTACCGATGTGTTTATACCACTTTTGATGACTACCGCAGTAGCTATGCTCTCTGCTATTTTATTTGTTGGTATTAAACAAAAACTAAACCTTTGGAATCGTACCGTTATTTGTTGGATCGGAGGTATTTTACTTGCCTTGACTTCAATTATCTTCGGATTCTCACGCTTGAACCAAGAAGAGATGGCATTAGTATCGAAAGTAGTGAGTAATTTATTGTTACTGATTATTATAGTCGTTTTTCTAGGCGGTGCTTTATGGAAAAAAGTAAATGTTTACAATGCCTTTATCGAGGGAGCTAAATCCGGTTTCGAAACATCAGTCAAGATTTTACCATTTATGGTCGGAATGCTTGTCGCTATCGGTGTTTTCCGTGCTTCAGGCGCCATGAGTTTATTAATGGACGGATTACGGGCTTTTTTTGGAGTTTTTGGCACCAATACCGATTTTGTAGATGCATTGCCGGTTGCATTGATGAAACCCCTCAGTGGTAGCGGTGCAAAAGCAATGATGGTAGAGTCGATGGCTACTTTCGGACCCGATTCGTTTGCCGGAAAACTTTCGTGTCTATTTCAAGGTGCTGCTGATACCACTTTTTATATTGTAGCATTATATTTTGGTTCTGTGGGAATAAAAAACACTCGTTATGCTGTAGGTGCAGGTCTGTTTGTTGACTTAATGGGCGTATTAGCAGCTATCACTTTCGGTTATTTATTTTTTGGATAAAAAAATCAAAATTTAAAGTTCATTTATTTTTATAGTATGAAAAAAACAATCCTTTTAATTAGTTTGAGCATTAGTATTTTGGCTTTTTCGCAAGAAGAGTTCCTATCTATAACAGCTCCGCTTAATCCGGATTTTGTAAAATACCTTGAGGATAAAGACAAAGATCAATACGGGCTTATACCTTCTCCGACAGTATATTCGTTCGAAGGAGTACAACAATTACGCAGTGAAACCCCGCTTCCCGATAAATTGGATTTACGCGAAGAGGTTGGATTCAATTCTCTCCCACGGCTCACAACTCCTCGCGCACAAGGCAGTGTAAATACCTGCTGGGGATTCACTACAATGGATGCCATACAATCTATTTGGTCTAAAAATTTCGCAACAGAAGACTATTCTGTTGAAAACTTGGTTAATTGCCATGGCTTTATTCCCGATAAAGATGATGGAGGTACCGGCAGCATGGCAACCGCCTATCTTACAAGGTTTGCCGGACCTGTATTTGAATCTGCAGATCCCTACATAAGCTCAGAATCGGGTATTTGTAATCCGATTACAGATGCAGATAAAGTAGCTTTAGTATCGCAAGCAATAAGTTTACCTAAAGGGAACAATGAACTGACCAAGCAAATGATTTATAATCATGGAGGTGTTTTCACTGCTGTATCATCTGCTTGTTTTAATACTTCTTACTACAACACTACCTACAATGCCGCTTATATTCCAATTACCGACCAAACATCTATTCCTAATCATGCCGGTACGATTATCGGTTGGGATGATAACTTCGATAAAACTAAATTCAACCCTGCCAACCAACCTCAAAATAACGGTGCATGGATTGTAAAAAACACTTACGGGACAGAAAAAAACGAAGGAGGATATTATTATTTATCTTATGAAGATAAAATAGTGGGTACGGAAGCTACTGTTTTTTCAGAACGAATAGAAAAAACACAAGTAGATACAGTCTATTATTATGATAAACTGGGAGCCACTTCTTATACCGGTAACGGAAGCAATACTTCCTGCGAAGCTTTAATAAAATACACTTCTTCTACGCCTCAAAAAATAACGGGAGTCGGCACCTATGCTTCTTCAGCTTCAAGTACCATTGATATAGAAGTTTATAAAATAAAATATGGAAATGATTTATATGGGCTTTTAGGCTCCAGTACAGGCAATATATGCAACTTACCCGGATATTATACTTTTACATTCGACAATCCGGTTGGTGTGAACGGTGATTTCTATATAAAGATAAAATATCAAACAACAAGTATTTATCCTCTTCCTATAGAAAAGGCTAATAGTATTGCAAATCCTGAGCTTCTACCTACCGGCTACCAATGGGGTAGATATTCGAGTTTAAGTGGCTGGGGCAGTATTGGCAGTCCCAATTTCGACCTTTGTATTAAAGTGTATGCTCAAAACTGCAATGCTTCCCTTTGTGCTATAAACGATGATATCGAAAATGCTTTAATGCTTAGCTTAGAAACAACAGAAGGACCATTCAGTAATGTGTGTGCTACCGCACAACCAAACGAACCACACCCATTAGACATAGGTTGCACTTCACAAAACGGTTGGTGCGAAGATGAAGATAAAATTGACAATTCACTATGGTTTACTTTTGTTGCTCCAGCATCGGGCAGTGTTAAGATTGTCACTTCAGGATTCGATAACCAAATAGCTGTTTATGATGCCACATTTACAGGAACTTATGCCGATATTATAAGCGACGATCCAAGCAAATACAACATCCTTGCCGCCAATGATGATGTTTCGGACAATGAGCCTGCTGCAACTATCAATTTACTTGAGAATCTTACTCCCGGCAAAACTTATTGGTTACAAATGGACGGTTCGTTCGGCGGAGTTACCGGAAGTGCAACAATCACTATTACAGAAGAAAATCCGACGAAGAAACCGGAAATAAAATCGACTCCTATTAGTATAAATAATCCTGTCCGTGACGGATTACTGCATATTCAGAGTTCTTCGCCTATTTTTGAAATAACGCTTTGGAACTTGATTGGTAATATCTATAAAAACTTTAGTTTTAATGGAGAAACAGAAATCAAAGTGCCTGTTATAAACTTAATAACCGGTTATTATTTGGCTAAAATAAAAACTGAAAACGGCATAGAAACACGCAAAATAATCATCGTTAAATAATAAAAAAAAGAATAATGACCAACAAATTTCTCAGATGGGTTACCACAATAAAAGCTTTATTTGAAACAATTGGACTGTTTATGTTGGTGTACATGTTAGTAATAACAGCTGTTTATTTGCTTTTAATTCTGTTGCCCGAAAAAATATTTCAGTTCCGATTTGAATTTTCGGCAATTATTTACATTATATTTTCTACAACAGCGATTATACTAACAACTTGGGGAAATAAAATCAATTCGCGCATACGGCGCTTATTTTTCAAAGGATACACAGGGTCTGTATATAAACAAATGCTAGATCAAAAGAACTTCCGGTTTGTACTTATGTTTGTGTATTTTATTGCGATTATCGTTTTTACTTTAGCATCACTTATGTCGCATACTTTTTTTAGTTCCGATAAAATGGAATATTCTATCATCCAATCTTTTGCCACATACATAGCTTACGATAGGTTAATACGCAATTATCCAACCACCCAACGAGAAAAAAACAAATAATCCAGATGAAACGATTACTTCTCTTATTATTTGGTGTATTATGCTGCGTTGGCTGTCACGATATTTTTGTGGACGATAATCCGGCAGACACGCCTATCTCTAATTTTAATCAATTGTGGCAAGGAATCGATGAACATTATTGCTATTTCAAAGAAAAAGGAATTGACTGGAATGCTTTAAAAGAAAAATACAGTGCACAGGTAAACAATAGAATGAGTGATGAAAAGCTTTTCGAAGTTTGTGCTAAAATGGTTGGTGAGCTAAAAGACGGTCATGTGAATATTGTTGCGCCATTCAATATTTCGCGCTTCTGGGACTGGTATCAAGATTATCCTGCCAATTTTGACTACAACATCATCGAACGAAATTATCTGGGAAAAGATTTTGTAATGACTTCCGGCATGTATGCTACTGTTTTAGAACCAGAGCAAAGAAACATCGGCTATATGTATTACAGTTCGTTTCAATCTCCGGTAACAGATACCGGCATGCAATCACTTATGCTTAAGTTTCAATACTGTAACGGTGTTATTCTCGATTTGCGTGATAACGGCGGTGGTAGTGTAAGTACCATGTTCAAGCTGGCATCGTACTTTACACGCGAAGTAATTCAGGTGGGTTATTCACGCTATAAAAGCGGAAAAGGACACGATGACTTCACCGATTATTATGCAGAAAAAGTAACTCCTTCTCCTTATACATATTTTGGATCCAAAGTAGTTGTTTTAACAAATCGTTCATCTTTTAGTGCCGCCAATATTTTTGCAGGCATGATGAAAAATTTCCCTAATGTAACTATCATAGGAGATCAGACCGGAGGAGGAAGCGCCTCACCTATGTCCGTAAATCTAACTAATGGATGGGTAGTTCGTATATCTTCGCTCTGTTTCGTAGATATGAATAAAAATACACTTGAATTCGGCGTAGAACCTCATATAAAAGTAAATAATACACAAGAAGACGCACTTCAAGGAAAAGACACTATTTTAGAATACGCCATAAATTTTTTACAAAACAGATAAATTTTGAACATAAATTAAATAAGGTTGTTTTAAGTTACTTTTTTAACAGCCTTATTTGATCTTAATATTTTCAGAATCTCCATTTAACCAGCAATCGAAAGTCTGTCTTACGATTATCGTCTATGGCATTTATGCCGGAACTAATAATATCCCTATCCATATAAACAGTTTGAGCAATCTTAAAATAGAAAGTTAAATTTTTAGTGGCAGTATATTTTGCATTCAAATAATATCGGCTTCCTACACCATATAATGCCGGCACCGAGAATGCGTATAAAATATCTTGTTCGTAGGCATAAATACGATTTTCGTAATTGACCGCATCAAAGAATTCGTAACATAAATTGAAACTAAACGGAATTTTGCGGAAAGTATAACTCAAATCCTGACGCAATAAATAACCATAAGTATCATCTGTCCCTGTTTGTTTTGCATAAGTAACTTCAAACACATTGCGTAATTTTAACTGACTTGTAATTGAATATTGTAACACATAACGAAAATACCCTTTATCCAAAGTTCCTATAGAGTAAGTCGAAAGGCTATCCGTCATGTTATCTGCCTTTGACTCATACTTGGCGCGCCAATACATTGTTACATTCCGTTTAGGAACATAATCGGCTTGAAAAAACAAATCATAACCCGTAGAACCTGCTGTATTAATCCCGTATTTTATCCAAGGGAAAGTATAACTATCTGCATAAGCCGAAAATTTCCAACTACGAAACGGACGCACTTCCGCACCAAAATAGAGTCCGTTTTCATTATTTACCCGCGAAGTTTCAGCAAACGCACTTGAGAATATAGCATCATACTCCGGTGCAAAATAGCGTTGTAACACTATAAAACTAATGGTTGATGTAGGCGAAACCGTCAATCCGTTAAGTGTTGCCATGGCGTTATTATCAAGCATTGCCGTTTCTCCAAAAAGATAGAATTTTCTCCAACGCAATTTATAATCGACACTTCCTGCCGTTTGATTATCTCCAGCAAAATAAAATTGATTATAAATGTATGTTCTCGGAAGCAAAGTATGATTAAAATGAGTATTTTGAAGAGTAAATCCAACTTTCAAAGCATCGAATGAATGTGACACATGTCCTCCAATCACTTGCATTCCCACCGTGTGTTTTTTATCCAAGTCGCCTACTGTTTGATGCAATCCATCCGTTTTTATAGAACTAAATGTACCTTCTATGGTATCACCATCAATTTTTTTATTGGAATAAAAAGCAGTCAATTCGGTTTCTCCGAATTTCATAGTAGCTCCCACTCCTTGCATGTAATTATATTCAGCGGTCGAAGTATATTTACGCAAGCCTTCGGTTCGTTGCTCTACATTCATTACCATAGATGATTTGCCGAAACCGTAGCTTTGATTAATTACCAATCCTTGTCCGAAAGCAGCTGAAAAATTACCAACAACAATGGTTTTGAATTTTCCAATATCATTCAATTGCAAATAAGCAGAGTAAAAATCAAAACCTTTGTTATGTTCACCCCAGAATTGCTCACCGGCATCTTTTTCCGCAGAAAATCCGAATAACACACGATTGCCGTAATTAAACCTGTATCTCAAAGAAACATACCAAGGATCTCCTACAAATTGTTTGTTCGGGTTTTTAATCAATTCTTCTTCGGGGACAAATTTATATCCCTCTCGCGTTTCCAGACCCCTATCTACACGGGTTAAAATTTCATTTTTACCATATTTAAAAATATTACCGAATTTAAGAGAAACAGGCTTTTTTGCCTCTTGAGAAATCATTACAAAAGGTATCATGAATCGAATATCTTCTGTAAACAAACCATCTATCAATTGCAATTCGTAAAGGCTTTCCATCTGTCCGTTTTGCTTTACATATGCAAGAATATTTTCTACTTGGGTTGAAGTTAGGAATTGTAACTTGCTAAGTTCTTCCCTGTCTGTATGGTTCAAGTTAATAGGATTTTGTAAAAAATTAGTCAAATCATCATACAAGATAGTTTCATCTACTTCCTCTTGTTCTTTATTTTCGGCTATTTGAGTAATAATAGCATCCAACAATTCGTCGGGAATTTGTTTTTCATACTGCGCAAAAAGAAAATCAGCAGAAAACAAAATCAACAAAAATATGAGTAAATATCGAAACATCTAATTATTTACAATTTAGCTATTTACAATTGAGAACTATTGAATAAAGAAACTTTATTGATCGCTGAGCGTAGTCGAAGCGTGAACCTTTAACTAAAACCGATAACTAAGTGCAGCTATCGAATTAAATCCAAGTGTGGGATGACGCTCAAAATTCACATCCAAACAAATATTGAGTACATTTACGCTCGCACCAAAACTTGGTATAAACGAATCGCTTCCATATCCGCCTAATCGAACGGAAAATTCTTTGACTACCTGATATTCAAATCCGGTGCGCCAAACAACAGGATTATCCACTTCTTTATCCGCTTGAGCTACCCATACGACAGACTCACCGCAATCATAAGCGCCAACTAAACTAAATACAGATGGAATGCGTAATTCGGTCGCACCGACATCAATATTTGTTTGAATAGGATTATAAGCATGGAAACCGATAAACAAATGATCGAGCACTTGAGATGAAAGTCCTATCTGAGCGATAACTGTTCCTTTACTACCTTCATCCGGCGACAGATAAACAGAATAATAATTAAAAGCCACCCCCATGGTAAATTCCTTAACAAATTGTCGTGCTACAGCAACTCCGGCTTGTGTTTCATTATATTCGGAATATCCGTAACGCCCCAATTGAATACCTATATCAACAGGTTTTGTGGTAATGCTTCCACTTGCTGTCATCGATGAAAGTTCTTTCATCTGAAAACGGTTTTCATACCCTACGGCTACACTGTTTTTACGGATTTCGGAAAGCATGGACGGATTATGGAAAGGAGTCCAGCTCTTTATATAAGCTGCCGACGCATTTGCCGGAGCTGCCGATGCGACAACTGCAGATGGGAGCTGTTGTGAAAAAACAGACACAGTTGATAGTAAAAATACGACCGGCAGAAAAATCTTCAATGAAGTACAAAAATTCATAACAATTGAATTTGTATAGTATAGTTGTTACAAAATTAATCTTATTTTGACACGAAAAAATATTTTTCCCAAAAAAGATTATTTAATCAAGTAAAATTTGGCAGGAAAAATCGAATTAAATAAATTTGACAAATAAATAATCTACCCGATAATGAAAACAACAAAATTAATTGCTGTAATGGTGATCGTTTTTTCTGTTGCAGCCTGCAATAGCTCACAGAAAAACACACTACAATTCAACTCTTTCATTTATACATCAACTCCCGAAGATTCTATTGCCGATAAATTTGTTGTAAATATCGACATTAGCTATCCTACTACATACACAAATGCTGTTGTCTTACAAACTATTCAAAGAGATATTATTGCAACAATCACAGGCGACTCCGGTTTTTACAAACCTAATATAAATGAATGTATCAACAATTATGTAACAGATCGGAAAGCCAAATGGAAAATATCTTTAGAGGAAATTTCCCAAGTTATTAAAAATAAAAATATTCCTTTTGTTTCCCAATTGAATATTCGGGCTGAATCTCCATATATGGACGCATCAATCTTATCATATAAAACAACAGTTTACTCTTTTTCCGGAGGAGCACATGGAACAACTACCATAACATACCGCAGTTACGATTTACTAACAGGTAAAGTATTTGCCGAATCCGACATTTTTGAAAGCGAATACAACGAGATATTATCTAACTGTATGCTTGAAAAGTTAGAGGAGAATTGTTTGAAGTCTAATATCGATCCTCAACAATATTATCTTGACAAAGTAGTCCCAAATGGAAATTATTTCCTTAATAAAAAAGGTATCACTTATCTTTTTAACCAATACGAAATTGCTCCTTATGCATATGGTCAAACAGAAATCTTCATCCCATACAAAGACATTGAATCTATTATAAAAGAAGATAGTCCGATTGTTAAATTCTTACAATAATGAAAACATCAAATCTGCTTGCAACAATACACAATCGTAAAAGTGTACGCCATTTTATAAAAAATAAATCTGTTTCAAAGGAAGACTTGTTAACACTTATAAAAGCAGCCATGGCAGCTCCATCAGCTGTAAACATGCAACCTTGGCACTTTATCATTATTGAAAAAAGAGAAATACTTGATACTTTAGCGGCTAATCTTCCTTATGCAAAAATGTTAACTGATGCACCGAATGCTATCGTTGTTTGTGGCGACACTAACATCGAATCAAAAGGATTTTCTTTTTGGATAGAAGATTGTTCACTTGCCTCAGGAAATATTTTATTAGCTGCCGAAACAATTGGATTGGGTGCTGTTTGGACAGCCGTTTATCCCGACCCGCAACGAATCGATTTCGTACGCAATCTTTTAAAAATCCCTTCTCATATCGTTCCGTTAAATATAATCCCAATCGGTTATCCTGCCAGTGACGAAAAACCTAAAAATAAATTTGACAAAACAAAAATTCATTATTCTCAATTTTAAAGCAATCTCTATCCGACACCATAAAATTCACCCGCCGTCAATGGTTAAAAACAGCTGCTGTAAGCACCATTGTAGCTGCTATACCGCAACAGGTAAGCTCACTGGGCAAAAGCGAAAAAAAACATCTACTTCATTCAATTTTAATGAGACAGATTTTACTACTCCTATGACCCACAACACCGGGTATGTGATTGGAAATTGATCCCGATTTCATAGCAAAAGCAGAATAAATCATTTTTATTAACCAATTGGATAGTAAAGGAAATATTTCGGATTCGGGAAGTTCGAACTAAAATTAACTTCGAAGTTTATATAAATTACCGGGGAGGCATTTGACCAAACCTTTAAACTCCATTTCGAGCAGCAATGCTGATGTTTTACTTATAGGCGTGTTCAAGGCTACCGACAATTGATTCAATTGAAGTCCGTCATTTTGCCGGAGGATTGCAATAATAGCCTGTTCCTCATCTGACAATTCAACAAATAAAGCAGATTGTATGGGCGATTCTTTGAGTTTACCGGCAACTTCCCAATTCATAGCTGTCATAATATCGGAGCCGGATTCCACTAATGCTGCTTTATTCGTTTTTATCAACCAATTACAACCAGCAGAATGAGTATCACCAATACGCCCGGGACAAGAAAAAACATCGCGGTTGTAGGACTGCGCCAAGTCTGCCGTAACAAGCGATCCTCCTTTTTCAGCAGATTCTACTACCAGCACAGCATCACACAAGCCTGCAATAATACGGTTCCGCTGTAGAAAATTCTGACGATCAGGATTTGTTTCCGTTAAATATTCGGTAACAAGCCCTCCTTTATCGAGCATCTTGACAGCCGTCGAACGATGCGTAGCAGGATAAATCCGATCCAAACCATGTCCTAAAGCTGCAATAGTAGGCAAACCTGATGCAAGAGCTGCTTTATGCGCAGAAATATCGATACCATAAGCCAATCCACTTACAATAGTAATTTGAGGAGAAAGCAAAGAAAGTTCACTCAAAATAGAATTACAAAGTTCTTTGCCGTATTCGGTAGCATTTCGGGTCCCGACTACACCCAATATACGCCCGGAATTCAAGTCTCCATTTCCTTTAAAGTAAAGCATTATGGGCGCATCTGCACATTCTTTTAATCGGTAAGGATAATTCTTGTCGGCATAAAAATAATGTTGAATATTATTTTTAACGATAAAATCAATCTCTTTATCGGCACGCACTAACACTTGTTGATCGACAATTTGCTTAGAAAGAACAGGACCAATCGCCGGAATTTTGCCCAAATTTGATTTTGTTTCTTTAAATACAGCTTCAGGACTACCCAAATAAGCGATCAAATTTTTAGCCAATACCGGTCCTATACCTTTTATAAGGGTAATTCCTATTTGATACCGAAGTTTCTCCATATTATTCCGCACACAATGCTTCTGCTATTTTTAAATCAAAAGGCGTAGTTATTTTTATATTTTCTCGGTTCCCTTCCGTCAAAAACACTTTTTCTCCCATAGCCTCAACTACACTTGCATCATCTGTAAATAAAGGGGAATACGGCTGCTCAAAAGCTTTTTTCAATAAAGACGATTTGAAAATCTGTGGCGTTTGTACCATACGATAACAACTCCTATCCACTGATTTATTTTCATTTCTTTCCACCAAACGAATACTATCAACAAGTTCTCCAACAGGGATTGCTGCACCTTTCTCTGCTGCCAAATCATAACAACGATGTATAGTGTCTGCACTTACAAACGGACGAACACCATCGTGTACTGCAACTAAACTTCCTGTAGGCACTTGTTCCAAACCGCTTTTTACAGAATGGAAACGGGTTTCGCCCCCGGCAACAACTCGATGCGGAATTAAAAAACGATGCTTTTCGCACAATTTTTTCCAAAAAGAAAATTGGTTTTCGGGCAATACCAAAATAAGCCAAATTGCTTTATCCGCTGTGTAAAACATATTCAATGTACGCATCAAAACAGGGATCCCACATAAGGGTAAAAACTGTTTAGGTAATCCGGCATTCATTCGTTGTCCATTTCCTCCGGCTACTATAATAGCATATTTTTCCATAAATTTGTTACTTATCTTCGGCAAAGATAATTATCATTTTATTTTATACGATAATAGTATTATCTTTGCAACCGAAAAATTGGTGGACAAATTTGGATCGCTTGCAACCACAAAAAAAAATGCTAAAGAACGCAGCACTTCCCTTTATAAGGAAAATCTCTCCAAATCTTATTCCCAATAATTTTCAACGAATAAACTTCCGATTATTTTCAATCGGTGTAAATTATAAATTGTAAAATTATAAATTAATCATGGGTTATTTCTTTTCTTCCGAGTCCGTATCTGAAGGACATCCTGACAAGGTAGCCGACCAAATTTCGGACGCCATCCTCGATCAGTTTCTTGCCCTCGACCCTGAGTCGAAAGTAGCTTGCGAAACACTTGTAACAACCGGACAAGTTGTGATTGCCGGAGAAGTAAAAACAAATTCGTATGTTGATGTACAAACAACAGCACGCCGCGTAATCAACCGTATCGGGTACACCAAAAGCGAATACAAATTTGACGGCGATGCTTGCGGAATTTTTTCTGCTTTGCACGAACAATCGGCCGATATTAATCGCGGAGTGGAACGACAAGACCCAATGGAACAAGGTGCCGGCGATCAAGGAATGATGTTTGGTTACGCTTCGAATGAAACCTCTAACCTAATGCCAATTTCTTTGGATCTGTCACATGCATTATTGAGTGAATTAGCTGCCATTCGCCATGAAAGCAAAGTGATGACTTACCTTCGCCCTGATGCTAAAGCTCAAGTAACCATCGAATATAGCGATGACAATAAACCGCTTCGCGTAGATACCATTGTAGTTTCTACTCAACATGACGAGTTCGATAACAATGACGAACGAATGGTTGAAAAAATTCGTCAAGATGTAATTAAATACCTTATTCCCCGAGTAAAAAAACTCGATCCTCAATATGAATGCCTTATCAAAGACGACTATAAACTATTTGTTAATCCTACAGGAAAATTCGTAATAGGTGGTCCACATGGCGATACAGGGTTAACCGGAAGAAAAATTATTGTTGATACTTATGGAGGAAAAGGTGCACACGGCGGCGGAGCATTCTCGGGAAAAGATCCGTCGAAAGTTGACCGTTCGGCAGCATACGCTGCACGCCATATTGCCAAAAATATTGTGGCTGCCGGTTTGGCTGATGAGGTATTGGTACAAGTAGCCTACGCTATCGGCGTTGCCAAACCGATGAATTTGTATATCAATACTTACGGCACTGCTAAAGTAAATATGCACGATGGTGAAATTGCCAAAATCATCGATAGCATTTTCGATATGCGCCCAAAAGCTATCGAAGACCGCTTGAAACTACGAAACCCAATATACGAAGAAACCGCTTCGTACGGACATATGGGACGCACACCACAATTTGTTGTAAAAGAATTTAAAGCCGGCGACGGGACAATCTTTACCAAAGAAGTAGAACTATTTACTTGGGAAAAAACCGATTTTGTGGATAAAATAAAAGCAGCGTTTAAGTTATAAATAAAAAAACCTTGAAAGAAAAGACTTCAAGGTTTTTTTGTGTTTATATAATTCTATTTAACCATCACAAAAATTCTTAATCTTAATTTGTATTTTTTGACAATCTGTGTTCTTAAACCTTTACAAAAAATAGATAGATAATCCTAAAATACAGTACGAAGAATAAAATTTGTTTGGTCGGAAATTAATATTCAAATTTGTAAGCAATTATGAAACAAATAATCATTATAGGAGCCACATCTGGTATTGGAAAAGAAATAGCCGAGCGCTATGCCCGTTTGGGCTATCAGGTAGGAATTACCGGGCGTCGCACAGCTTTGCTCGAAGAAATAAAATCAAATTATCCTCAACAAATCCACACTAAAGAAATGGATGTTTGCGAAGATTCTTCTATCGAGAAATTACAAGCATTGATCGACGAAATGGGTGGCATGGATATATTTTTTATTAATTCCGGCTACGGTAAATTCGCAAAAACGATCGATACTACTATCGAAATACAAACTATTCAAACAAATGTAGTCGGATTTACCCGTATGATTATTTTTGGATACAACTATTTTGCAAAAAAAAGAAGCGGACATATTGTGATAACTTCGTCTGTGGCGAGTGTGCGAGGATTGAGGCAAGCGCCCTCCTACTCCGCTTCGAAACGGTATATGCGCCATTATGTAGATTGTTTGGCTCAACGAGCACATAATGAAAAACTAAATATCGCATTTACTACTTTAATGCCCGGCTTTATTGATACCGATTTCATTGCCGGAGGTAACTATCCGTTTACCACTTCTTTATGTAAAGCCTGCGATAATATTTTCAAAGCCATAGAAAAAAAGAAACGCTCCATATATCTCCCCAAACGATGGAGCATTATCGTGTTCGGTTGGCAACTTATCCCCAAATGGATTTGGGAACGATATTGCTAAAACCCTTAAACTTGCATTAGTTTAGATTCATAATGTTTTTAGCTGAAAAATAAAAAATTACATCTACATTTGTAGAGAATAAGAAGAATTTTCAATATTTTTGAGCTTTTGATAGAATATGAAGTATGAAGAATATCTGTTTTTACTTTCAGGTACATCAACCATTACGCTTAAAACGCTATCGTTTTTTCGACATCGGTACAGATCATTATTACTATGATGATTACACCAATGAGTCTATTATCAGGCGTTTAGCTGACTCTTGCTATACTCCGGCAAATAACACTCTGTTGGAGATGATTAAAAATTCGAAGGGTAAATTTAAAGTGTCATTTTGTATTTCAGGAGTAGCGGTAGAACAACTGGAACAGTTTGCACCTGAAGTAATTGACAGTTTCAAAGCATTAGCCGATACAGGTAGTGTAGAATTTTTAGCCGAAACTTATTCTAATTCATTAGCTTCTATCTACAACGAAACCGAATTTAAACTACAGGTAGAAAAACACGCAGCCCGCATAAAAGAACTTTTCGGCAAAAAACCAACTGCTTTTCGCAATACAGAGTTATTGTATTCAGACGAAATCGGTCGAATGGTTTCCGAAATGGGTTATAAAGGAATGATTATTGAAGGAGCCAAGCAAATTCTTGGATGGAAAAGTCCTAATTATGTATATAATCATTCATACATACCTAAATTCAAATTATTACCTCGCAATACAGAGTTGAGCGATGACATTTGTTTCCGTTTTTCGAATTGGAGCTGGGACAATTATCCACTGACATCTGAAAAATTTATCGGTTGGATTGCCGGAGCTGCCGAAAAAGAAGAAGTTTTTACTATCGCCATGAGCTACGATGCTTTGGGTGTTAACAATCGCCCAGAATCAGGTATTTTCGATTTTTTTAAAGCTCTGCCTTATCATGCATTGTTAAATAAAATAAATTTTGCTACTCTATCCGAAGTAATGGATAAGCAAAAATCAGCAGACACACTTACTTCACACGAAATAATTTCGTGGGCTGATGAAGAAAAAGATTTCAGCGCATGGACAGGTAACGACCTGCAAGCTGAAGCATTACAAAAACTCTATTCCATTGCCGAACGCGTACATATAATAAATGATCGCCGTTTAGAACCGGATTGGCTGAACTTGCAAACCAGTGCACACTTTTACTACATGTCCACCAAGCATTTTTCGGGAGGAAAGGTTGCCCATGTAAGCCCTTACGAATCGCCTTATGAAGCTTTTATTAATTATATGAATGTGCTTTCTGATTTTCTTCAACGAGTAGAAGAAATTTATCCTTCTACTATTGAAAATGAAGAACTGAACTCCTTGCTGAACACTATTCGAAATCAAAGTATTGAAATAGAAAAGTTACAAAAACAACTTAATAAAAAACAAAAACAATCTGTTAACAAACAATGAAAGAAGTAAAAGAATTTCTCGCTGCAGCCGAGGAAGATATGGAAAAAGCTATTCTTTTTTTAGATGAAGCATTAGCTCATATTCGTGCCGGAAAAGCTAACCCACGCATTTTAGACGGTGTTCGGGTAGAATACTACGGAGAGCATGTCCCTTTATCGAATGTAGCTACCATTACTACTCCCGATGCCAAAACCATACAAATTCAGGTATGGGAAAAAGCTATGTTGGCAGTGGTAGAAAAGGCTATCATTAACTCTGAAGTTGGCATTATGCCTATGAATAATGGGGAAATGCTTCGATTACAAATTCCACCATTGACAGAGGAGCGCCGTCGCGACCTGACAAAACAATCCAAACACGAAGGCGAAGAAGCTAGAATAAGCATTCGAAATGCTCGTCGCGAAGCTATTGAAGGATTAAAAAAAGAACTAAAAAACGGTATGCCCGAAGATGTAGAGAAAGATGGCGAAGCCGCTATGCAAAAACTACATGATAAGTATATCAAAAAAGTAGATGATATGCTTACTGCCAAAGAAAAGGAAATTATGACGGTATAATTGGGGGAATACATTGTAAATTTATTTTAAAGTTCATGGTTCAAAGTTCATGGTTTAAAAATCTTTATAGATAACAACTTTGAACTTAAAACTTTGAACTTTGAATTTTTATATGGTCGGTTTAGTAATAAAAAATACAGGTAGTTGGTACACTGTAATACCCGATAACGAAAATAATCCCATAGAATGTAAAATAAAAGGCTCTTTTCGTTTGCAAGGTATTCGCAGCACAAATCCTATAGCTATTGGCGATAGGGTAAGTTTCGACATTACGCCGGATGGTTACGGATTAATTTCCGAAATTGAAGAACGCAAAAATTACATTGTTCGCCGTTCGTCTAATTTATCAAAACAAATACATATCATTGCTGCCAATTTAGATCAGGTTTTTTTAATCGTTACGATTAATTATCCTGAAACATCAACCATGTTTATCGACCGATTCTTGGCAACAGCCGAAGCTTATCGGATTCCTGTAAAGCTTATTTTTAATAAGATAGATTTATACTCGGAAGAAGAAAAAGAGTATCTCGACATGCTGATTTATTTATATGAAAGCATTGGATGCCCTTGCTTTAAAACATCAGCATCGGAAAATATCGGCATAGAAAAGATTAAAGCTGAATTAAAAGACAAAGTAACACTTCTTTCCGGACATTCGGGTGTTGGGAAATCAACTTTAATTAATACCATTGACCCTAATATACATGCTAAGACCAACGAAATCTCGGATTACCATAACAAAGGGATGCATACTACCACTTTTTCGGAAATGTTTGCCCTTTCCGGTGGAGGATATTTAATAGATACCCCGGGAATAAAAGGATTTGGTACAATTGACATGAAACCAGAAGAAATATCGCATTATTTTCGAGAAATTTTTTCTGTTTCAAAAAACTGTAAATTTAATAACTGCACGCATAGACAGGAGCCCGATTGTGCTGTACGAAAGGCTGTTGAACTGCATCAAATAAGCCAATCACGCTACACCAATTACTTAAATATTCTTAATGACGAATCGGCAGGAAAATATCGATAACAAAAATATATATTCCCATGAAACTGAAAACTTTTTTCTTTTTAATACTTTTGGCAGCAATCGCTTCACTGACAGCCCAAACGCTTGAGCCAACATTGGAAAAAGCGCTTTTGAAAGTAACAGTAACTAATATGAACGATCAGCAATTACCGAACGAAATTGTATCATTTACTTCTACTAAAACAAAAGAAACTTACAAAGGATACACTGACGAAAATGGAAAATTTTCCATTTTAATTCCTGTTGGTGATACTTATGAAGTTCTATACAAAAGTATTTATAAAGATGTAAAATATAGCGACTTAACAATTCCTTCGGAAGATAAATTATACACAGTAAATGTGCATCTTAAATATCATCCCGCTAAAACAATCGTTCTTGAAAATGTGGAATTCGATTTCGACAAATCGACAATTCGTCCTTCTTCATACAAAACATTGAACGATTTAGCCGAAGTAATGATTATCAAGAAAAATATTAAAATAGAAATTGCCGGACATACTGACTCTAAAGGTTCAGAAGAGTATAATAAAAAACTATCGCAAGAACGAGCAGAAAGCGTACGAAAGTATCTGATCACAAAAAAGATAAACGGTTCAAGAATCATTGCTAAAGGATATGGTTCATCAGAAGCAATCGCTCCCAATACCAATCCGGATGGAACAGATAATGCCGAAGGACGGCAGCGAAACCGTCGGATAGAAGTGCGTATCTTAGAATAACAAAGAATTGATTACAAATAACTTATGATATTTTCCGATAAATACCAACAATTGAAAATGCTATTTATTTTTATAGCAGGAGCCATTGTTTTATCGTCATTATACTTTTCTCATCGGATTATTTCACTGCTATCAGAGCAAGAAACCCATAGCATGGAAATCTGGGCAGAAGCTAACAGACAATTAGCTTTGGATGACGGACAGGGCGATGTAACTTTGATACTAAAAGTTCTGAGTGAAAATAAAAGTATTCCGGCAATATTAATAGACTCTAATAATCAACCGGTGAATTTGGAATATGGTATTTGCAATGTAAAATTACCCAAAGAAAATAAAAAAGAATTTATAACAAAAAAAATTCAACAATTAAAAGAAGCTAACCCTCCAATCGAAATAAATATTGACAAAACAACCAAATATTTTGTATGCTACGATGAATCGTTTCTAATAAAAAGTTTACGATGGTTTACCTATATTTTATTTACTGTAGTTGGTGTATTTATACTGATTGCGTTTTGGATATTTTCCATCACAAAAAAAGCAGAACAAAACCAGGTTTGGATAGGGCTTTCGAGAGAAACAGCACACCAACTCGGTACTCCAATTTCATCTCTTTGGGCTTGGGTAGAAATTTTGAAAGAAAAACAATTGGGAGACAAACTTATTAACGAAATGAGTAAAGATGTTAACCGATTGCGCATCATTGCAGAGAGATTTTCGAAAATCGGTTCAAAACCCGACCTTGAACTTGTTATTTTTTCAGAAGTTCTCGAAAATGCCGTTGCTTACCTTCGTAATCGTACTTCTAATAAGATAACTATCAATACCCATTACCCCATCGATATCAATATGGAAGTATATTTGAATATCCCGCTTTTTGAATGGGTAATAGAAAATCTGACAAAAAATGCCATTGATGCAATGGACGGTGAAGGACAAATAAATATTACATTACATAACAATCAAGATTCTTATATTATCGACTTCCAAGACACAGGAAAAGGTATTCCAAAGTCAAAATTCAAAACTATTTTCAATCCCGGATATACAACCAAAAGTAGAGGCTGGGGATTAGGATTATCGCTTGTAAAAAGAATTATAGAAGAATATCATTCAGGAAAAATATTTGTAAAACAATCTGAAATAGGAAAAGGAACCACTTTTCGCATTATTTTAAAAAATAAAAAATAAAATTATGGCAACTCAGTATCAAAACTTGTCAAATTACGATCCGGAAAAAATACCCGATGCATCGGGCATGAGATTTGGAATTGTAGTTTCAGAATGGAATTCGGACATTACAACGGCTTTACTAAACGGGGCATATAACACCTTATTGAAACATGGTGCAAAGAAAGAAAACATTGAAATTCAGTTTGTTCCAGGAGCATTTGAATTAACTTTCGGAGCAAAATTATTAGCCGAAACAAATCAGAAATTAGATGCTGTAATCGGCTTAGGTTGTATTATCAGAGGAGAAACTCCACATTTTGATTTTATTTCTCAAGGAGTAACAAAAGGTTTTGTAGATTTAAACATGCAATATGGTATTCCATTCATTTTTGGAGTGTTAACTAATGACACAATGCAACAATCCATAGAAAGATCCGGTGGAATTCACGGTAACAAAGGAGATGAAGCTGCTGTTACTGCAATAAAAATGGCACAGTACGCTTTAGATTTACAAAAATAATACTACTTTTGCAGCCGAAAAGTCCGGGCAGTTACCAGAGTGGACAAATGGGGCTGACTGTAACTCAGCTGGCGTACGCCTTCGGTGGTTCGAATCCATCACTGCCCACTTTTT
>CAZJHO010000001.1:0-373410 GCA_964546015.1 uncultured Paludibacter sp. | reverse complement strand
GTAACTCAGCTGGCGTACGCCTTCGGTGGTTCGAATCCATCACTGCCCACTTTTTTTGCAAAATGTTTATTTTTTATTTGCAAAAACAAAAATAAATAATACCTTTGCAACGCTTTTAAAGAAGAGCATTCCTAAATCAAAGAGCGTTCAATTCAGCCGATTCAAATATTCCGATACAATCAAAGCTGATCAGCTTCAAAAAAAGAAAAAATACGAGAACGCTTAGCTCAATTGCTTCAGAGTATTCCGATACAATCGGAAGCGGTTAGCGGTTAGTGAAAAAACATTAGGGCGTTTAGCTCAGCTGGTTCAGAGCATCTGCCTTACAAGCAGAGGGTCGGCGGTTCGAATCCGTCAACGCCCACAGATAAAAATCAAGCAGTTAGGATGAAGTCTTAGCTGCTTTTTTGTTTTTAGTAAGTGGCTGGTTTAACTTTGACCGTAATTAACCAAGAATGGGTTAATAATGAAGTAAATTAATTCAAATCAAGTTAGATATGTTTTCATATCTATTATAAAGTTACTAAAAGCCTTACAAACACAATCAGTAGCTTATCTACAAATAAATCCTATTTTCAGGGGATTTTTGGCACTATCCATAATTTTGTTAAATTATAAAACAGAATGTCTGTCAAGAAATTTATCAATCTTTAATGATAGTGAATCTTGCAAATAACTCTTCAACTCCCCCTTTTAAACATATCGAGAGTTCTCCATTTTTTGCTTTTTCTTGTAGGTTTTTGATTAAATTTTCTATTTCATCTATCAATTTATTTACATCAACAATTGTACTCGTATTTTCACTCTTATCTTTCCATTTTCCTCTTTCCCATTTTTGTTGCCGCTCAAAAATTTTTTCTTTATTTTCTTTTTCCGATAAAGTGAACTTATGTAAAGATTCCTCATCATATTTGAGACTATCAGGAATATTAATCAATCCATAGTTATGTGCTAATGAGTTTCTTAATGCATTGACTTGATATTTACATTCTTTTAATTCGGAAGAACCAAAAGTATCTATTGCATAAATGAGATGTTCTTTTTTTCCCTCTGTGAAAACTTTGCCAATTAAATCAAGTAAAATTAAATAACCTATCAAAGATAAAAAAGGAAGCTCTAATCTTTTTGCTAATTCCGTCATCTCTTTATCAGTCTTTGGATTATCAGCATTAATTATTTTCCATACATCCTCCTTTGTATATAATCTTTTTGCATCTTCTAATGCCTTTCCCAGACAAGATTCTCTACCGCCTCCCATATCTTTATTTGATA
Organism: uncultured Paludibacter sp.; assembly: GCA_964546015.1. Classification (GTDB taxonomy): domain Bacteria; phylum Bacteroidota; class Bacteroidia; order Bacteroidales; family Paludibacteraceae; genus JAFGVL01. The sequence continues at coordinate 372,138 of CAZJHO010000001.1, read as the reverse complement.
CAAATTGCTTAATTATTTCTTTTTCTTCCATTTCATTAATATTTTAACTGTTCTGAGAACTAATATGCAACACTATCTGCTTCTGGCTTTATATCCTTATCATTGTACTTTTTATGATAAACTAGTATATCATAGAAGGAATTACTCATAATAGAAATTATATAAACGGTTTTCGTAGAATCATCATAAAAATCATCTTTTTGAGTAGATACTGTTACCTCAAAAGTAGTTGTTGCTCCTCTGTACACTTTTATAATATCGCTGTTTTCTGTATAATTATCAATAAGTTTGCAGCCAAAGGATTTTATTCTATTAATGTATGAAAGATATTTTTTGGAATCATGAATTTGAATATTAATTTCATCTGCCGAACCTATATATTCATTGCCAAAATACCTTATAAATGATTCCGCTTTATCATAAAAATCACTTTTATTATAAGCAAATCTAGCATAAATACCTTTTGTACCAATGTAACTCCAACCTTTGTTTGTAAGATACTCTTCTACATAGGCTAAATTGTGTTTTCGCAGATTTATGAGTTCGTCTAATGTAATATTTTGCGCATTTGCATTTGCAAAGGTTGCAAATAGAATCGAAATTAATGTAATCGTTCTTTTCATTTTTTATAAAATTTACTTGATTGATTATTTAGATATTCATAAATGTTTCTGCTTTTATAATTTCTATTTCAGGATTTATACGTCTTATTAATTCAGAAATAAAACTAAAATCTTGGTTGCTCATTTTCACACCTGTTATTATTTTCTCTATCCTGACATCTACAAATTGCTTTTTTTTAACAAAAACTCTTACTTCTTCTTCATAAGTCCAACTTTCAAGTTTATGTCTTAAAATTTCTATTGCCGTACTGCTATTAAAATATTGTTTAATGATAGGAAGTCCATCATATGCTACATCTTTTACAATATATTTGGTTTTATCTATTTTTATACCAATAGCAACTCCACGATGTCCATTTGCATAGTGTGCCCACATTAATGTATCGCTTTTTGTTTTTGAAAGAGAACAAATTCGTAAATTTGTTCCTTTTTCTTTGCGTAATTTTTCTATGTTTTCTTCGCCTAATTCTTTTGCAAAACAATAATATTGTCCTTCCATTGGGTCATTAAGACTTTGGTATTGAGAAGCATGTAATCTGTTCTTTAAGATTGTATCAATAAAATATTTGAAATTTTCTAAACTTCTATATTTGTATAAAACATTTGTTTCCTCGTTCATTTTAAATTTGTATTTAAAAAAATCATTCCGCATAATTAACTCTAGGAGCTTTTTTCTTCTTAACAGCTTTTTCTCCGTCTTTGGCACTCATCAATTTAAAAGAGAAGCCGCCGAAGCGTGGATATTGTTTGATATAATAAGTCTTTCCTAGTGTTACTTTTACAACAAAAGCATCTTCGTCTCCTGCCGAACCTATATCAGCTCCAGTGTATAAGCGAGTATGTTGTGTTGTTCCAATACGGTATGTGCCTTCGGGTGCATCCCAACACAGGTAGCTATTGTTTCCGGTAGTACCAATAAGAAGACCATTACAATATATTTTTGTTTTTACGGCTGCCCCAGTCATACCCGAAGGGCGTATGACATAAATTCTCCCTTTAGTACTGTCGGGTGTAGTACCATGTGTAAATGCTTGATATTGTTTTGTCGATGCACAAGATGTCAAAATGGCTAATAATAAGCCGATGAATACAATTTTATTTTTCATGGTGTAATTATAAATTTTGTTTAATTATATCTATTGTATCATCAATAATCTTAATGGCAATACCTTGTGTGGTTACTTTATTAATTCTCTTTTCAATTTCAATCAACTTTTGGGCTGTATGAATGCCTTTGTAATTGTCAAAAATCAATTTATGCAATATCCGGTATAAAGATGCTTTAGCATTGCCTAAATCTTTTTCCTCGACAAACATACCATAATTTGATTGGTCGGCTTCTTCCCATGGGTCATCCATTCTTCCACAGTTAAATGCAAAACGATATAAACTTTCATATCTCATTGCAGGGTCTAAGTCATTAAAATGTGTCATTGTTATTTAATTTTATAAGTTTAAATTTTTTTCTTTATGCTAGTTATTTCCCCTTGTCCATCCTTTGTTTTCGTAAATGCTTTTATCCTCTCCATAAATATTACTAGAATAACGGATTGTAGCATAATCTGTCATTTGTCTTATTGGTAATGAATTAAACAATGAATTTAGTACTTCTACATTGAATACATTGGCATTTATATATCTGATATCAAGATACTTTAATTTAGGGCATTGACTTATATCCAATGATGTTAAGTTCTGCATCTTAATTTCAACATGCTCTAAATAAGCAGATTGACTCATATTCAGAGGTATTGATAATGGATAAGCATTGACAATAAGAGATTTTAATTTAGGGTATTGACCCATATTCAATGATGTTAATTCATACATATCGATATTAAGGTATTCTAAATTGAAACATTGGCTTATATCCAGTGATGCCATTCTATAAGTCCACAAAGTAAGAGATTTTAATTCTGTATATGGATTCACATTCAGAGATGTCAAAGTTGAAGAATTAACTGTAAGGGATGCTAATCTAGGAGCATTTTTTATTTCTAATTTTCTCAATTTTCCATCAGTATAATTTCTTATATGAACAGACAATAATTCAGTGCATTCTCCAAAAGTTAGCTCGTGATAAACTCCTTTTGGAGGGTTGGTTGAACCGTTTGCATAATATGAATCTGAAAACGAACTCAATCTTTCTGTGTTTATAGTAATTTTTTTGAGGTTGGGATTTTCATAGACATGTATGTATTCCGCTCGAATTCCAATTGGATTTATATCTTCAATGCAACCGTCTCCCCAATCAATTGTAATTTTTTGTGCAGTTGCGGTAAAAGAAATAGTATTATTCTTATCTGGATTTGCTAATAGTTCAATTTGCCCAGTTTTTAAATTATTGTTTTCAGGAGAGTTTTGGGGCTCATCTTTATTCTCTTTGTCACAAGAAATAAAAACACTTGCAAACATTACCGGCATAAATGTCGAGTAAAAAAATCTTTTCATTTTCATAATTAAAATGTATTAATTTTGCCCTCAATTCCCGAACGAGCAGATATAAATAAGAAAGCGTGGGAACTGTTAATGTTTATTTGTCTAAGAGGCATCGCCAAACACCCAACGGAACAAATAACAACAGTCCCACGCCTTTTATGATATACTTGCCCCAAGGGGTATTTATATACCAATCAGCGTGAGCGTTCTGTTGTATTATCTTGTTCCGTCTTTTGAAATTGGCGATTTCCTTAGACAAGGTAGATACTAAAACGCTTTCACGAATTTATGTCCTTCCAATCCTCATATTTTGAGGTTTTGGAATTACACTACAAAAGTAATTAAAATCATCAAATTAGCAGTAGGAATAAAAAAATCTAGAAAAATTTTACTAACAAAAAAATGGAAGCCTTGTGTTTTCGTTTACTGCCCCATACAAAAGCACCCCCACGAATATTTGAGGAAAACCACCCCCACCATTAATTCCAAACAAGAAAAATCCAGCGGGGATATTTTTATTAATTTTCAAAAAATAGCTTCTTTTTTTACAACACAGCATCGCCTTTTGGTTGCTCTGTTTAAAATCAGAATCTATATATTTTATTCATTCCTGGTATTTTACGATTCTATAGGATTGTATGTTACCAAAAATAAAATAAAGTATCAAAGAATTAATTTTCATATTTTATTAACCCACAAATTTTTATGTTATGATTTCTATCATTGATTACAAGGAATGTGTTTCCCAAGAAGAGAAATAAGAAATGAAGTCTGTAACTTTATCATTACTTCAACTTTCTCCGCTCCACTTCCTTTACTCCTTTTATGGTTTTTATCTTTTTGATAATACCGTCGAGGTCATGCGTATCTCTTACCAATAATGTAATGTTTCCTTGAAAAATACCATCTACAGCATCTACCGAAATGGAACGCAAGGTAACTTTACTTTCTTTGGAGAGTAGGGAAGTAATATTAGTTACAATACCAATATCATCTTTTCCGGTTACACGCAATGCAATAGGGTATTGTCCATCAGATTTGCCTGACCAGCGTGCTTCAACAATACGGTAACCGAATTTTTGCATCAGTTGCGGTGCATTAGGACAATCTATCCGGTGTATTTTTATTCCACCCGATGAGGCTACAAACCCAAATACTTCATCTCCGTAAATAGGATTACAGCAGGCAGCCAGTTTGTATTCAATTCCTTTTACATTTTGGTCTATAACCAACGCATCATCTTTGCGGTCTTTCAGGATAAGGTCGCTTTCTTGTGTAAAATTGGCTGCACTTCGAAGTTCTGTATCTGTGGTTGTATCAGTTTTTTCGTGCTCGGTTTGTAACTCGTTTCGCACAGTGAGCATATCGATTTTTTCCAACGCAATAGCTTGATAAAAATCACTGATTACTTTATAGCCCAATTTTTTGGTCAGGCGTGTTATGTCCGCTTCTATATATTCAATCTTCCAGTTTTTCAGACGACGGAGCAATATTTCTTTTCCCTGCTCAGCTTCTTTGTAATCAATCTCTTTGAGAACTTGTTTAATCTTAGTGCGTGCTTTGGAAGTGGTTACAACATTGAGCCAATCTTGTTTTGGTTTTTGGTTAGCAGAAGTAAGAATTTCTATTTGATCGCCGTTAGACAGCACATAACGGATAGGTACAGCTTTACCGTTTATTTTAGCACCTACACATTTTGAGCCTAAGCCGGTGTGAATATGAAAAGCAAAATCGAGCACGGTTGCGCCTTTTTTAAGTTTTTGCAGTTCTCCGGTAGGTGTAAAAACAAATACTTCATCATCATACAAATCGAGCTTAAAATCATCCATCGTTTCTATACCACTTTGAGGATTCTCCAGAATTTCGCGGATGTGTTTCAACCATTCGTCCATATTACTATCGCCCTTCACACCTTTGTATTTCCAGTGTGCGGCAAGTCCTTTTTCAGCAATTTCGTCCATGCGTTCTGTGCGTATTTGCACTTCCACCCATTTTCCTTCAGGTCCCATCACAGTAGTGTGTAGTGATTCATACCCGTTCGATTTAGGTATAGACAACCAATCGCGCATGCGTTTCGGATTGGGTTGATATTTATCCGTAACAATAGAATATACCTGCCAACATTCGGCTTTCTCTCGTTCGAAAGGACAATTCAGCACAACACGGATAGCAAACAAGTCGTAAATCTGATTAAGAGGTGTATTTTGTTTTTTCCATTTATTCCAAATAGAATGAATAGACTTTGTACGCCCTTTAATAGTAAAATCGAAACCGGCATCACGCAATTGTTTTTTGAGCGGAGCAATAAAATCGGCAATATATTTTTCACGCGAAGCTTTAGTAGCACTCAAAAATTCTTTGATTTTGTCAAAATCATCTCTTGCCGTATAACGCAAAGACAAGTCTTCCAATTCAGTTTTAATTTTGTATAAACCCATACGGTGTGCTAACGGAGCATACAAGTATGATGCTTCGCGTGCTACTTTAAGCTGCGTATCGTGGTCGGCGTTTTTTACATGCCGAATAGTGTGTAACCGTTCAGCGATAAGGATAAAAATTACCCGTACATCTTCAGCAAAAGTTAGTAATAATTTACGAAAATTCTCGGTTTCGATAGCCGCATTCTTCTGATAAAGCTCGTTGGCACGAGTCAACCCTTGCACAATAGTTGCTGCCGATACTCCAAAGCGTTTTTTAAAATCGTCGATACTGATAATGCCCCCTACTACGGCATCGTGCAACAACACAGCTATCACAGTGGAGCGTCCTAAACCTATTTCAGTTATGGTAATGAGCGCAGTGTATATATCTTTAAGTAATGATTGTTGCGTGATTTTTCCGGCATCGATAGCTTGTTGGATAATTTTGCGCACATCGGCAACATCTTGCTTAGGTACAATGCGCTTGCCATACGACAGGTATTGGCGATATAGTTGGCGTATTTCGTTCATATTGATTTTATTGATTTTTTGTTCAACATTCAACAATGTCCCTATCTGCTCCTTGTTCCTTGCACTTCGGTCAACATAACGACTCCTTCTTGTTTTTTTAAGGGAAAATATTGGCGAATAATTTTTATAAATAAAAATAAGCTATCTCATTATCGGAATTGTTTTTCCATTCACCTTTAAATAATAAATTCCTTTAGGAAAATAGCCGATATTGAATGTAGTTTCTGTTGTTTCGAGCATTAATCGTCGCATAGCATCATATATTTTTATTGTACCTACAGGCAAACCGCCATGATCAACCGTAAGCAAGCCGTTGGTTGGTATAGGATATACTTTTAGTGTAGGCTGAATCACATCTACTTCGTACATCAACGATTGCGAACCAGACATATCAGGAAAAGCGGCATTTTGCATCTTGCAACGCAATTTCTTTCCACACAAATCGGAAGTCAGCATAAAGTTACCGAAATTATTCGCAGGCTGAATATATTTTTCTGTCCTTTCCGTAATATCATACCATGTATAAGTAGTTGTATTGCCATCAACAATAAACTCTTTACTTAAATCGATATTATCGTAAAAATGAATAAGTCCTCCTTTTAGTTTTTTCTGGGGGCTATAGACATATGTTTGTATATTGCTCATTTTAACGGGCAATGTAGAAAATCGCAAATTATTATTTTGGCAGAATAACTTGTTCAGCCGGACATTTTCAGACACATCGACAGATGTTAATAAATTATCGTTGCAATACAATGTTTTCAGAAGGCTCCAGTTAGCGGCATCTAAAATCCCAACAAAATTTTTAGCTCGCCAATAAACAGCTACAATCCTGTTAGGAATAGAATTATTCCATAAAATCCCTGAACTGGTTTCGTAGCTATCCATTCCTTTTGTCGTACTTATTTTATTTACCCAAACATCCGAAACATACCAATCAACAGTATCTTGAACCGTTAATCCTGCTTGTTCAAAATTATTTTTAGTATTATCGCTTTGTCGCAAAAATATACGCAAACCCTCTTTATCAACCGTATGATAGTTACTTGGAATATAATTCTCTCTATTATCTTCAATATTAAACGAGACAAGATTCGAAACATTTTTTATCTCGAACAATCGGGTTTTATTATGGCTGTACTCTGTCTGGCGCATAGAAGGAATAGTGTTATCGTCAAAAGAAGTATTTAACGAACTTCCCGGAAACGGACAACCGGCTGTATTTATGCTTCCATACGAAGCCGGTAAATTCTCTGTAATAACATAAGTTGACGAGGCGCAAACCGGATATAACAGTTGCGGGTGATGATCGTTAATTGAACTTTTATAATTAGGTAAATCAGTATTTACTCGCCAGATAAGCAAACCTTCACCGGGCAATGCTTTATCAAATCCTTTTTTTTGTTTGTTTTCCAACAGAAAATAACCGCCATCAGCAGGGGTAACAACTTTGTAAGCAACAGGATTCTCGGCAGAATTAGGCATATCTGCAACAGCCTGATTCCCCATTAACTCAACAATCGGCACCCAACCGAGCCGTTCTTTTTCATACATATTAATATGTGCAGGACAGTCGCCACTTAAAACCGTTCCGTTCCAACTACCAGTGGACATCAAATCCCATTTGCCGGTACCAAGAAAACCTTCATCACCCGTATCATAATAATCAGGAATGTCAAACAACGAATGTGATAACTCATGGCAAATTACCCCAATAGTTGTGATTTTATCCATATACAATTCGGGCGAACAAGAATATATTTGCAACCACTTGCCGTTAAATGTTAATGTTTGCGCAAACGACCATTTATGTGACCAGATACAATCTGCTCCTCCACCGGCTTCTTCTCCCCTTCCTGCAAAAATAATGTGAAAACCATCTATATACTTGTTATTATCGGCATCAAACTCGCTGAAATCGACTAATTCTGCCACTTTATTCGCTGTTTCGGCAGCAAACTCTCGAACTCGTACATCATTACCATTCTGATTGTTTGCTCCGTAGTAAGCCGCATCATGCGAAAGTGTAATCGGACCAACTACCGTAAAAGAAACATCTGCTTCTCCATATGAGGTTTCAGTAAAAAATTCTCTTACCGAACCTTGCGAACCATCCGTTGAATAACCTGCCTGATTCATCATATTATCAAAATCTTGCTGTGTTTTAGTAAATTGCTTATCGTTAAAATTAACTAATACACACAATACCTTTTTCTGCAAGGGAACATCCGAACGAGATTGCAAAACTTGAGTTACCTTAACAACAGTATCTTTCCATAACTGTTTTCGGTCTTCTATTTGATTTTTACTGAAAGAAAGATGTTTAGGTAAATCTACCAAATCTTCCGAGCGAAGAACAGATTCGTCCGCTGCAATCATATTTGATGGGATAAGATTACCTTCGGCATCTAACACAGCATATACCATATAACCCTCCGAATTATACAATAATGTATATCCGTCAAGTGTTTCCATGCGTTTTACAGCTTCATTCCCTTTCATGTAAACAGTGATGCTTTTACCATCGGGCTGTGTGAGCACAACAGGCTCCGGACTTGCAGGAGAAGCCTGTAATTGGAATGAAATCAGCAACAAAAACGCTCCTACTATAATTTTACTAATACTCATCTTTTACAACTTCAAACCTACAACCACAAACTGACTCCTACATACACACAAATAAACACCAGTGAAGGCAACATATTTATCACTTTAATATTTTTTATCTGCATCAGATTAATACCTAACCCCAGCATAATAATACCTCCTATTCCGGTAATTTCTGAAATGAACTCAATAGGGATATTTTTTCCTATCAACCAAACAAGGAGAGTAATTCCACCCTGAAATCCGAATACTGCCAAAGCAGAAAACATTACTCCAACACCCAAAGCAGAAGCCAACATCATCGACGAGAAACCGTCCATGATAGATTTTGTCAACAATAAATCGGATGTCTTTCCAAATCCTTCTTCAATAGCTCCAAGTATCGACATCGAACCCATACAAAACAATAAAAATCCGGAAACAAATCCTTCTGTAAATTTTTCATTTTTTAAGTTAAACTGTTTTTTTAGCCTATCACTTATTTTTTGCGATTTTCCGTCAAGATCAAGCCACTCGCCGGTAAAGGTCCCCAAAATCAGACAAAAGACAACCGCCAACGGAGATTGTATGTTCAATGTCATTTTTATTCCCAAATAAATAGTAAACAATCCTATTATCTGAAAAAAAACGGTTTTATACTTTTCGGGGAAATTCTTTTTAAACAAGCAACCCAGTGTACTCCCCACCAAAACTGTTGCTGTATTCACTAATGTACCTATCATATTATATCTATTTTTCAAACACAAAAATAAACATTTGCCTGATACTACGCGTCCCGTTCTTTCATATTTATTTAATACCTTTGTTTTTCATTTTTAAATTTACGATTAATGAAAAAAATACTAGCAACTCTCCTGCTCGGTTTTGGTAGCTTTTCTCTCTTTGCTTGGACAGCCGACCTTGGCAACGGTACTTATCGCAACCCGATACTTTATGCCGACTATTCCGATCCTGATGTTTGTCGTGTGGGTAACGATTATTATATGACCGCTTCGAGCTTTAATTGCATACCCGGATTACCGATTTTGCATTCTAACGACTTGGTGAATTGGGAATTGGTAAACTATGCTTTGCCTAAACAAGAACCGACCGCTGTTTATAACAAACCTCAACATGGCAATGGTGTCTGGGCTCCTGCTATCCGCTACCACAAAGGCGAATACTATATTTATTGGGGTGATCCCGATTTTGGATTTTTTATGGTAAAAACAAAAAATCCCTATGGTGAATGGAGTAAACCTGTATTAGTAAAAGAAGGTGTCGGACTAATTGATTGTTGTCCGTTTTGGGATGAAGACGGCAACGCCTACCTTTCTCATGGTTTTGCAGGGAGTCGTGCAGGTAATAAAAGTATCTTGGCCATAAGCCGCCTTTCGGCTGACGGTACGCATGCCATTGGCGAATCCAAAATTATTTACGATGGACACGAAAGAAACCCAACCGTAGAAGGTACCAAACTTTACAAACGAAATGGATATTATTACATTTTCGCTCCGGCTGGTGGCGTAAAAACAGGTTGGCAACTAGTGCTTCGCTCTAAAAATATTTGGGGACCTTATGAAGAAAAAATAGTAATGGCTCAAGGTAATACTTCTATAAATGGGCCTCATCAAGGGGCTTGGGTGGATACTCCTAAAGGTGAAGACTGGTTTATTCATTTTCAGGATTTGGAAGAATACGGGCGTGTAGAGCACCTGCAACCGATGGTTTGGAAAAACGAATGGCCTGTAATTGGTGAAGACCATAACGGCAATGGATGCGGACAACCCGTACTCACCTATCGTAAACCTAATGTAGGTAAAACCTATCCTATTAAAGCGCTCGAAACAAGCGACGAATTTAACACCATAAATCTTGGATTACAATGGCAATGGCACGCCAACCCGCAAATCGTATGGAGTTTTTGCGATGCTGCCAATAGTCGACTAAGATTATATTCTGTATTTACCGATAGTGTAAAAAATCTATGGAATGTACCTAATTTATTACTACAAAAGTTCCCTGCTCCCAGATTTACAGCTACGACCAAAGTAACTTTCACTCCTGACAGGCGCTATAAAGGAGAACGCTTCAGCTTTGTAGTGATGGGCGAAGATTATGCTACATTAAGTATCGAAAATACAGGCGATGGTTTGGTGCTTAAACAAAGTAAATGCCTAAAAGCACACAAAGGTAGCCCCGAAGAAGTAAACGAAAGTGTTAATCTATCGGATAAAGAACTGTATTTACGCATACAAGTAATCAAAGGTGGAAAATGTAAATTTTATTATAGTTTAGACGATAAAATCTATATTTCTATTGGCGGCGAGTTCAAAGCCAAACCCGGCAGATGGATCGGAGCTAAAATAGGCTATGTGTGCCAACGCCCTAAAAAATCGAATGATGGCGGATATGCAGATGTGGACTGGATACGAATTGTTGAAGAATAAACTTTTATTTATGAAAAATAATTTATCCATACCTACTTATTCCCTGCAAAACTTTAGTAATAAACAACTTGATCGTCAATTTCAGGTAGAGGTATTCGATGCAAATCGGCATTTTGAAGTAGAGTATCCACACCGGCACGATTTTTTTGAGGTGTTGTTTTTGCAAAAAGGTTCAGGCAGACATATTATCGACAGCAATGTGTATGAAGTAAAACCACCTTGCGTGTTTTTTATGTCGCCAGGACAAGCGCACCGCATTGAGCTTTCCGAAGATATAGAAGGATACATTTTTACTTTCACCGCCGACTTTTACCTGTATAACCAAAACAATCAAAATCAGTTGCTCGAGTTTCCGTTTTTTTTTACTGTAAAGCAAAATAACCCTCCTTTGCAACTTGCTAATACAAAGGAAGTTGAATTTCTAAGCCATATTTTTAAACAAGCTATCGCCGAAATCGAAAATCCGAAAGGCTTCTCTCCGCCTCTGCTTGGTTCTCTCCTTGATGTTATTTTACAATACACCAACTCACTCTACCATGTGGACAACACGATGATTGCCAAAGGAAAAGGACATATTCTGGTAAAACGATTCTTTCAACTATTGGAGGAAAACTACCAAAAAAATCTTTCGGTAAACGAATATGCTTCAAGGCTTGCTATTACTCCTAATCATCTCACACAAACGATCAAACAATTAACAGGCAAAACAGCAACCGTCATCACACAAGAAAAGCAAATACTTGAAACAAAACGACTTCTTACCCACACCAATCTGTCAGTCACCGAAATTGCCAATCAATTAAATTTCTCGGATCAATCTTATTTTACAAAGTTTTTTAAGAAAGCAACAGGAAAAACACCTCTTGCCTTCAGAACAGAATCCATGAAAAGTACCTAAATTTTATGGGTAAGTATAATTCTTATTTGAATAATATATTGTTTCTTTGCAAAATCAATTTGCTAATTAGCAAATTTTGAATTATGTTCACAACCACTGTTACCCCACGCTTCGGCGATGTTGATGCTCTTGGGCACATAAATAATACTGTATTGCCCGTTTGGTTTGAGTTGGCTCGGAATCCCTTTTTCCGTATATTCCAACCCGATTTGAAAATCGATTTAAAAACATGGCCGCTTATTATTGCACATATCAATTTCGATTTTCTGCATGAATTAAGCATACAATACGATGTCGAAATCCGCAGCTATGTATCATACATTGGGAATAAATCCTTCACCACTATGCACGAGGCTTGGCAAAATGGCAAGTTGTGTACCAAAGGTGAAGCTGTGTTGGTTCATTTTGATTTCAACACCAAACAAACAACTCCGATTCCGGAACATATTAAAAAACAATTGGAAGAACACTTAATCAATTAAAAATTGAAAGTGGAAAACGAAAAAATTGACTACGCGATCACACACTAAAAATATTATTAATAATAAATTAAAAAAACATGAGCAATTATTTTAACACGCTTTCATTAAGAGAGCAACTCCTTCAACTCGGCGTTTGCGAGTTTATGGATAAAAGCGAATTTGCTAACGGCGTTGACGCTTTGAAAGGAAAAAAAATCGTTATTGTAGGCTGTGGTGCACAAGGTTTAAACCAAGGTTTGAATATGCGTGATTCCGGTTTGGATATTTCGTACGCATTGCGCAAAGAGGCTATTGAGCAAAAACGCGCTTCGTACATGAATGCTACTGAAAACGGTTTTAAAGTAGGCACTTACGAAGAACTGATCCCTACAGCCGATTTAGTTATTAATCTTACTCCGGACAAACAACACTCATCGGTTATTGCAGCCGTAATGCCACTGATGAAAAAAGGCTCTACCCTCTCCTACTCTCACGGATTCAACATCGTAGAAGAAGGGATGCAAATCCGCAAAGATATTACCGTAATTATGGTGGCTCCAAAATGTCCGGGATCAGAAGTGCGTGCCGAGTATGTGCGTGGTTTCGGTGTACCGACACTGCTTGCTGTTCATCCCGAAAATGATCCTGAAGGAAAAGGTTGGGATTATGCAAAAGCCTACGCCGTAGCCACAGGAGGAGATCGTGCAGGGTGTTTGCATTCATCATTCGTTGCCGAGGTAAAATCGGACTTAATGGGTGAGCAAACTATCCTTTGCGGTATGTTGCAAACCGGTTCTATCCTTTGCTTCGACAAAATGATTGAAAAAGGAATTGATCCCGGCTACGCTTCAAAACTTGTTCAATATGGTTGGGAAACCATTACCGAAGCTTTAAAACATGGCGGTATCACCAACATGATGGATCGCTTATCGAACACTGCTAAAATCAAAGCATTCGGATTAGCTGAAGAATTAAAAAATATTATGCGTCCGTTGTTCGAAAAACATATGGACGATATTATGTCGGGTGAATTCTCATCAACCATGATGAAAGACTGGGCTAATGACGACATCAACCTGCTTACATGGCGCAAAGCCACCGGCGAAACAGCATTTGAAAAAACGCCCGCCGGGACTATGGAAATCTTTGAGCAAGAATACTTTGACAACGGTATATTAATGATTGCTATGGTAAAAGCTGGGGTAGAATTAGCATTCGAAACGATGACCGACGCAGGTATCAAAGAAGAATCAGCTTATTACGAATCACTTCACGAAACACCGCTTATTGCCAATACCATTGCCCGCAAAAAGTTATACGAAATGAACCGCGTTATTTCGGATACAGCCGAGTATGGTTGCTACCTGTTCGACCACGCTTGTAAACCGCTTTTGGCTGACTTTATGAAAAAAATCGATACCGATGTTATCGGTAAACCTTATGGCGAAGGCAAAGGAAACGGTGTAGACAATCAATTATTGATCGCTGTAAATCAAGAAATCCGCAATCACCCAATTGAATATATTGGCGAGGAATTGCGTGCAGCAATGACAGCTATGAAAAAGATTGTAGGATAAAATAGTTTTTTGTCTGTTTCGTAAAAATGGCTGCCCTGATGGAGCAGCCATTTCTATTTTGTCATTATTCTTTCTTATTGTTTTACAATCTTAGAAATCATTCTTTCTCCTGATTTCATTTCACCCATTACGAAGTAAACACCAACAGGAAGTGAACTTATCGAAATAGTTGAAGAAGATACTTTCACAAAAAATACTTTTCTGAATCCAAAATCAAAGACAGTTACTTTTGTAACTTCATCCGCATTTTGTAATTGGATTTCATCTTTTACCAATGTTGATTTCAAAAAATCTTTGTTGACAGTGATCCTATTATTGCCGGCAGGAGAAGAACTTGCTGCTGCACTTAAAGCACCATATTCGTTATATGCTTTAACTGAATAGACTTCTGTTCCTATAGATCCGGCATCGGTATAAGAGTTTGTTGTTGTATAACCGAGCAATACGCCATCTTTAAATACTAAATATCCTACTGCAAAATCAGATTCATCCCATGTAATAGAACCAGCATCAACACTTACAGCTGCCGGGGCAGAAGGTTCTGTCAAATAGGGGATTGGGTTCCATGTTCCGGCAAGTCCGTAATTGAAAACATTATCTACATTGTAGCGAAGTACTTCCGAGTTTGTTAAGACAGACGACCAAGACACACGATTGTTATAATCTACATTTCCGCCACCAATGATTGTGCTATTGTATTCATTATATACGGCAGATAAATGATTATCTGTACCTGACCATATTGACCAACCTGCAGATTGAATTAATCCATTTTCAAATTTGCAGTTGATAAAAGATGTTTTAGCAGGAGCCTTCCATGGACGACCTAAATAAAATTGGCGTAATGTTCCTCCAACAATAATTGTATCTTTACTTTGTACTGAACAATTGTTTAAAACTATACCAAATTCTTTTTGTGTATCCGAAGCGGCAGTGATATATTGTCCTCCAGGGAAGCAATCAATAGTAGAATTATCTATAAAGCAAGTACCACTACCGAATATAAAGTCAGTTCCGCCTAAAATATAGCAGTCTTTCAAATATTGACGAGTATTAGCTGATTTTGGATAGTAAGTATCTTGAAAACCAAACATCTTTACATTTTTGAGTACATGTCTATCTCCTGTGATATGTTCGACAGCTACAGCTTGTTTATTGGCATCCGAACCATAAATATAGTCATAATCATTGCGGACGGTAAAGTTTTCTCCATAAAAATCATTTCCTTTGATCAACATGGTATATGAAGCATCCGTGCCGGTATTTGTAATGCCAGTATTTGGTTGTAAGGTGGAAGTAGAAGAACATTCGTTCCAAGTAATAATCACACCATCAACACTTTCACCAATAAGACTTATTTTATCTTTACTTACAAAAAGTTTCTCACTATAAACTCCATTTTTTATATAAATAAATGTTCTGCTTGTACCGCTTGCAGCGTTAATAGCTTCTTGTATAGTCAAATAATCGCCTGTAGCATCTTTGGCTACTATGTAATCAAATGCTTTGTTAGATTTTGTATTTGTATTAAAACTAAATGATGTACCGGCATAAGAGTTGCTACAAGTATCGGCAATACAACCGGAAGGTATAATAACCTGAATTTCAGTTGAATACGGAAGATTAGTATAGTTCAATCCTATCACTTTGCCATTATTTGATAATGTTGCTGCTTGCCCATTAATGGTTGCTGTTTGGGCAGCCACCTGTATTATCTCATCAAATGTAAAATAAATACTACCACCTATTGGTTGAGTAGAACCATCTGAAACCGATTGCGCATTAAGCACAGGAGGCGTATTATCACGAGCTCCTGTAATAAAATCTGCAGTAAAATCACCAATACCATCTTGCCATCTATTACCAGAAATATCCTCAATAAACGAATGAGGAATAGTCAAAGTATTAGTTGAACTGTACGGTAATCCGGCATAGCTGATAGTTAAAACATTACCTGATACCGAAGGAGTCACTATAGCTCCATTGAAAGTAATAGTTCCTACATCACTCATCTGAATATCTTCGTTAAAAGTAAGCTTTATCTTACGCGCATCTTCTCCAAGGTCTTGTACATGGATGATTGACCCTTCATTAGGAACAATAGATTCGAACACTGGTGCTGTGTTATCTATGATATATGTTTTTGTAATATTAGTTGCTAAAGCCGTTCCATTATAATCGGTAACACTTGCCGCCGGAATATACAACGGATTAGTTGCATCGGTAAAGTTTGTATAATTAATTACCATTGTATTTCCTTTATATTCTACAGACGAAATCACAGCATTACCAAGTGTAGGTGCACCTGAACCTATTTTTACCAATTCGTCGAACTTTACGCTGATAGAACCATCAGCCGGAAGGTTCGAGCTTTCTTCCGGACTGACAGAAACAAAGGCCGGTGCTCCATCGCTGTTGGTGTTGTTATACACTTTTAATCCATAAAACCAAGATGAATTGGAACTGCTTACTTTTATTTTTGCAGCACTTTTGGTTATGACAGATTGAGGTGTAAACATGGCATCAGCATTTCCGGCAAGGGTAAATGTTTCGGTAGTTATCCAGTTTGCTCCATCCCATACTTGCACTGTATATGTTGCAGTGTTTCCACTACTTCCATTTTGTATAGCCATTTCGAAAGATCCGATGCTTGATAGATTGCCTGATAACTCTATCCCGGAACATTTCATTGCATACGAATACCCCTGTTTTGAACGAGCAGCAACAGATGTCGGACTGGATATATTTAAATTCACTCCAGTTTCAGTTCCTGCATTAGATATAACGCTAGGAGTAGTATTTAGATCTGAAACAGAAAAACTGTAATTTCCTAATATCGTGCTTCCTTTTTGTGCATTTGCACCTATAACTACTAAACTAACAACCAAGGTTAGCACCATTTTTTGTAATTTTTTTTTCTTCATAATCTTTTAAATTAAATCAACATATAAGAAAATTCTATTTTTTTATTAATAAAACCTATTTTTTATAAATTCAACTCTTTTTGAATCTGCTCTGTATGATTTTTAGTATCTACTTTTTTAAATATTTTCTCAATAACACCTTGTTCGTCAAGGATAAATGTGGTGCGTATCACCCCTTGGTACACTTTCCCATAATTTTTCTTTTCACCCCAAGCTCCATAAGCTTTTAAAATTGTCTTATCAGGATCGGATACTAAATGAAACTGAAAACCGTATTTTTGTTCAAATTTTTTATGCGATTCTACACTATCCGGACTCACTCCGATTATTTCAAATCCTTTTTTTTGCCAATACCGGTAATTATCATTCAAGTTGCACGCTTCGGCGGTACAACCGGGTGTATTGTCCTTGGGATAAAAGTAAAGTACTATCTTTTTCCCTTTAAATTGTGATAAACTAATTCGTTCTCCGTTCTGATTTAGCCCGTTGAAACCGGGCGCTACTTGTCCTACTTGCAACATACTGCCTTTTGATTTTTTTAGTTACTACGAATAATCATTCTTTTTTACTATTTTTGCAACTCGTATAATGAAATTATGGCTTCAAAAACCGATAACAAAGATAAAAATATAAAATCGAAAGAAAACTCGTTTTTCAGAAAAATGAAACTTTTTTTTGTCGACCAACGCACAAAATATGGCATCGGTGTGATTTTATTGGTGTTAACGGCATATTTCACTTTGTCTTTTCTGTCGTTTTTCTTTACTGGTTCTACAGACGAGAGCAAACTCGGGGATTCCATTTTTCACTTTGTAGATAAAAAAGGGATTCAAAACTGGGCAGGTCCCATGGGTGCCTATTTTGCCCGCTTCTTTGTCAATAAAACTTTCGGTATTGCTTCCGTCTCCATACTATTCTTATTATTTGTTGTTGCCATGCGTTTTATGCGTGTCCGCATCGTTGCGTTATGGAAAGCAATCATTGTATCTTTATTGGCTCTTATCTGGTTCTCTATCTCGATCAGTTTTTTCTTTTTCAGTTTATACGATGATAATTACATTAATTTCGGAGGAACAATAGGCAAAGCCACCAGCGACTCTATCTACATCAATGTTGGATGGTTCGGCACTTTCTTAATCCTTTTTGCATCATTGTTAATATTTTGCATTTTTGCCTACAGAGGAACTATCCCTTTTTTGCAAAAAATGTTTAACCTTCTTATATCCAAAATCAAAGGTGTTTTCAGAAAAAAAGAAAAACCGGGAATTGAGCCGGAAAGCATCGAAGATTACGAAACAAAACAAACTTCCCAAAATGAAACTACAAATAATCTTTTAGAAGATAATGAAGACGACCACGAAACAGGCGAATGGATTATAGAACCGACGACCACTGATGATGAATTTGAAATTGTAATAGCGAAAGGCGATGATTATGAAATACCAAAGCAAGAAGAAATTTCAAACCCAATTTCTCCTATTTTGCAAAATAATAATTCGGATGATGATGAAAAATATGATGCTTTAGCCGAATTGGGCGAATACGATCCTACGCTAGATCTTTCGCGCTATCAACCACCAACTTTAGATTTATTGAAAGATTACGGGTCAGGGCAAGGACTAGTAAATACTGAAGAACAAAATGCAAACAAAAATCGGATCATAACAACTCTAAAAAATTACGGGATAGAGATCGACTCGATCAAAGCAACCGTAGGTCCGACTATTACCTTGTACGAAATTGTGCCGAAAGCCGGTGTGCGTATTTCCAAAATTAAAAATCTGGAAAGCGACATCATGCTTAGTCTTGCGGCAACAGGAATTCGTATCATTGCACCGATTCCGGGAAAAGGAACTATCGGTATTGAGGTTCCAAACAACGATCCACAAATTGTATCAATGCTTTCTATCATTGGTTCCAAAAAATTTCAGGAATCAAAATTCTCATTACCTATTGCTTTCGGACGCACTATTACCAACGAAATATTTATGGTTGATTTAACCAAAATGCCACATTTACTGGTTGCAGGTGCTACAGGACAAGGTAAATCGGTCGGATTAAACGCTATTATTACTTCATTATTATACAAAAAACATCCTGCTTACCTTAAATTTGTATTAATTGACCCGAAAAAGGTAGAATTTAACATCTACTCTAAAATAGAAAAACATTTTTTAGCTAAACTGCCTGATGGCGAAGACGCTATTATCACAGATGTCACTAAAGTGGTACAAACACTCAATTCTTTAACCAAAGAAATGGACGATCGGTACGATTTGCTTAAAAGAGCACATGTTCGTAACATCTCGGAGTATAATGAAAAATTCACACAACGCCACTTGAATCCAGAAAAAGGACATCGGTTCTTACCTTATATAGTAGTAATTATTGATGAGTTTGGAGACCTGATAATGGTCGCTGGAAAAGAAGTTGAATTACCGATTGCACGAATTGCACAATTAGCCCGTGCGGTAGGAATACACATGATTATTGCCACACAACGCCCGTCTGTAAATATTATTACAGGAGTAATTAAAGCAAATTTCCCTGCTCGTGTAGCTTTCCGCGTTTCATCACAAATTGACTCGCGTACTATTTTGGACGCTTCCGGAGCCAACCAATTAGTTGGCCGGGGCGATATGCTCTTCTCCCAAGGGAACGATTTAGTGCGTGTACAATGTGCTTTGGTAGATACGCCCGAAGTAGAAAAGATTTCTGACTTTATCGGTAATCAGCAAGGCTACGCTTCTGCATTCTATCTGCCTGAATATGTAGGCGAAATTGCTGAAGGCAGTGATCTTTCAGATGTCGATTTAAGTAAACGAGACCCGATGTTCGAGGAGGCCGCCCGATTAATTGTGGCGCATCAACAAGGTTCAACATCACTTATTCAGCGAAAATTTTCTATCGGCTACAATCGTGCCGGTCGGATTATGGATCAATTGGAGGCAGCTGGAATCGTCGGTCCTTTTGAGGGAAGTAAGGCGCGTCAAGTACTTATTCCGGACGATTACAGTTTAGAACAAAAACTACAAACGCTGTAATTTCATTGGCATAGAAATTGCCTTTCGTGTATCAAACTTTAAAATAAAAAAAACTATGAAAAAGTTAGCCTTTATATTCGTGTTTATACTAACTACTTCTACTTCGTTACATGCACAAAGCGATGCCAAAGCAAAAGCTATCTTGGATAAAGCCGCTGCCACATTAAAAAAGAACAACACTACCAAAATTGATTTCACACTCACCATAGAAGATACCAAAACCTATGAAAAAGATGTTGTCAAAGGAGATATTGTAATGCAAGGCATCAAATTTAAAATTACTTCACCTTTGATTCAAACTTATTTTGACGGGAAAGATCAATATGTGTACATGACAAAAAATAAAGAAGTAAGTATTTCTGTTCCTACCAAAGAAGAATTACAGGAAATAAATCCGGCTTTACTTTTATCGAATTATTCACAAGGTTCGACCATTCAATTTAGCTTAGACGACAAAGCGTCATTACCTTATTACACCATTGATGTTTTTCCGGATTTCAAAGCGAAAAAACCTTATTTTAAATCTATCGTAAAAATAGACAAAAAAACTTCGGCTCTAATATCTGTTAAAGTATTAAGTCAAAACGGAGTGCATTCATTATTTGAAGTGACAAAAATAGAAAAGAAAGAAAAGTATAACGATAACTTCTTCGTGTTTGACACAAAAACCAACCCTCAAATTATCATTAATGATTTAAGATAAAACTATGTCAGAACAAATTCCTATTCGTTGTCTTATAATAGGTTCGGGAGCAGCCGGATATACAGCTGCTATTTATGCATCGCGTGCAAATCTTAATCCCGTTTTATATGAAGGGATGCAACCTGGTGGTCAGCTCATTACAACTACCGAAGTAGAAAACTTCCCGGGTTATCCGAGGGGAGTTACGGGTCCCGATTTAATGGAAGACATTCGCAATCAGGCAATAAAATTCGGAACTGATATTCGTTATGGAATTTGCACAGTCGTAGATTTTTCAAAAGCACCTTACAAAGTTATTATTGACAGCGAAAAAGAACTGTTGGCACATACAGTAATTATAGCTACCGGAGCTTCTGCTAAATATTTAGGTCTTGCCGATGAGAAAAAATATGCAGGAATGGGCGTGTCGGCTTGCGCTACTTGCGACGGATTTTTCTACCGCAAAAAACGAGTTGCAGTAGTGGGTGGTGGCGATACTGCCTGCGAAGAAGCTTTGTATTTGGCAGGATTGTGTGAGAAAGTATTTTTATTAGTTCGCAAACCATATCTCAGGGCATCTAAAATCATGCAAGAGCGTGTTTTTAACACCAAAAATATTGAAATAATGTTTGAGCATCAAGTTTTAGGATTATTTGGTGAGAATGGAGTGGAAGGCGTGCACTTAGTAAAAAGACAAGGACAACCTGATGAAGAAAAACTCGATATTGCCATACATGGATTCTTTTTAGGCATCGGACATAATCCGAATTCCGGTATATTCAAACCCTTTGTTAAAACGGACGAACAAGGTTATATTATAACCGAAGGCGCAACACAAAAAACAAACATTCCGGGCATATTTGCTGCCGGAGATGTAGCCGATCCGATTTATAAACAAGCTATAACTGCAGCTGCAAGCGGTTGCAAAGCTGCCATCGAAGCGGAACGCTATTTGTCCGAAAATAAGCTATAACGATTAAGAAAAAATAAAACCCAAACTTAATAGGACTCCCAAGAAAATGAGATTTCTTGCTGTGAGTCCTAATATTTTATTTAGTTCTCTACCACGATTCATCCGGCACATGGTTTGCCAAGTGGTAACATGAAAAGGAATATAAAACAAAGGCAAAATAGCAGCCCAAAACGCTTCTTTGAAAAAGAAGAAACACATAACTACAGCTAATAATCCATTAAGCAGGTAAAAATATTTACCGAATTTTTCTCCAAAAATTACAATCGTTGTGCATTTATTGCTGATTCGATCGGTATCTCTGTCTCTGAAATTATTCAAAATCAAAATATTAACGGCACCCAAACCAACGACACTACCGGCTATCAAAGCATAAACAGAGAAAAATCCGGTTTGTACAAAGAAACTGAAAGTTACAGCTACTAAACCAAAAAAAACAAACACAAAAATATCTCCCAATCCATTATAAGCAAACGGAAAAGGACCTGCTGTATATGCCAGCAAGGATAATACACATATTACCCCCACTAAAATCATCCACCAACCGCCATAATAAACCAAACCTAAACCAAAACAACAAGCCAACACTATAACCACAACCGTAGCCACCTGCATTGCTTTAGGGGAAATCCATCCCGAAGCAACCGCACGCTCAGGTCCTAAACGGGTTTCATTATCCGTTTTTTTTACAAAATCAAAATAATCATTGCTAAAATTAGACGCAATTTGCGCCAACAAAGCGAAAAGCAAACATAACAAAGCGGGTATCCAATTAAATTGCCCTACATGAAAAGCTAAAGCCGAAGCAACAACAACAGGAATAGAGCCTGCTGCCAAAGTTTTAGGGCGAGTTGCCAGCAGCCATGCTTTGGGTGAATTAGCTTTCATGAATGTTGATTTGTTGATTTAAATCATGAATCATGCTTCTTGATTCATGACTTTTACTTACTGAAATTGCATCATCTTACTCAGATATTTGCCAATAATATCAAACTCAATATTCACAACTGAGCCTTGTTTTATCTGATGAAAATTCGTGTGCTCGAATGTATATGGAATAATCGCTACCGAAAAAGAGCTTTTCTCTGAATTACAAACGGTTAAACTTACACCATTCACTGCTATAGAACCTTTTTCTACCGTCACATAACCTTGTTTAGCCATCGCAGGGTCAAGATCGTATTCGAATGCAAAAAACCAACTTCCATCCATTTCCTCCACGCTGACACAACGAGCCGTCTGGTCAACATGTCCTTGCACAATATGTCCATCCAAACGACCATTCATAAGCATACTTCGTTCCAAATTTACCTTGCTTCCTATTTCCAGCAAACCGAGATTCGATCTATCCAGTGTTTCCTTTATTGCCGTCACCGTATAGGTATTGTCTGTAATATCGACTACCGTAAGGCAAACTCCATTGTGAGCAATACTTTGGTCTATTTTCAATTCATGTGTAAATGAACATTGCATAGTGATATGCAAGTTTTCTTGTTCTTTACGCAAAGCCACTACAGTAGCAGCTTCTTCTACTATTCCTGAAAACATAAATTTATTGACTATTTATGAATTGACTATTTACAAATTTATTTGTTGAGCAGCTGGTTAAACTTTTCCCAATCGAATGCCCAAGGATCGGTTTTTCGACCGGGAGAAATATCACTATGGCGAACGACATATTGAATCGGGTAGGTTGATTTTAAACTTTTCACCAAAGAAACCAACGATTTGTATTGAGCTTCAGTTGGTGGAGTAGTAAGCGTATTGATTATTTCTATTCCAATCGAATTAGTGTTCAAGTTAGTACGACTAGTTCCGGGCAATCGGCTTTGTCCTGCATGGAATGCTACATTGTTATCGGTAACCGTACGATAAACAACTCCTTCTCTGTCAATTATATAATGAGGAGAAACGCCATATTGTTTGTATTGTTGCATTACCCCTTCGAGTGAAAATGAATCATTCTCAGCCACATAATACGACGAATGAATGACGATAATATCTATCTCCCGACCGGTTGTTTTGCGGTGTCCGTAATTGACTTTGCTTGTCAAGTCGATAACACGGAAAGAGTTGTTTTGGCCAAAAATTCCGCAAGCAATCAAACTAAATATTACTATAAAAAATCCTTTTTTCATTTACTCACATATAATTAATACTTGTAACTTGTAGCTTATTTAGCCAACCATTTTTCGGGATTTTCGAGTGATGAATTTTTATACACCATAAAATATAATTCGGTTTTATTATCATTTTCCGAATCGACATATATTTTACCTAATTTTTGTTTAGCAGTAACTTTCGCTCCAACTTTCACATATGTTGTCGTAAGATTGGCATACACGGTACGGTAATTTCCATGTTTTACTATCACGGCATTGTTACTTCCCGGAATGGCAAATACCTGCGTTACCTCACCTTCATATATCGCCGAAGCATCCGAATTTGGCTCTGCTTGTATATAAATACCTTTATTGTTTACTTCTACATGCTTCAAAACAGGATGCGGATGTACACCGAATCGACCGGTAATAATACCACGAACGGGCATTGATAATCGTCCCATATTCTTTTCAAAACCTCCGGCAATAAGCGTTTCTTCTTTTGTCATTATAGAAGGCGGAGGTATTGTCGCTGCAGGTTTTGTTGTAGATGCAGTACTGGTTGTCTCTGGTTTTTGCACTCCTTTAGCTTGCTGAGCTTTTTCTCTTTCGGCTGCAGCTTTTGCCGCAGCTTCTTGCTCGCGTCTTTGTTTTTCACGGGCTTTACGCTCTGCTTCGGCTATTTCGCGAGCAATGAGCTCTTGAATTTTTGCATTTAACTCATTCGCTTGCTTTTGTTGAATACGCAAATCTTTACTTAGTTTTTTCTCTTTTTTAGTCAAATCATTAAGCATTGACTGTTGCGTACTTCTAGTTGCTTGTAAGCGTTTTGTTTCTTGTTCTTTCCCTTTAAGTACTACATCTTTTTCGTTGATTGTTTGTACAATTTGTTTTTCCTTTCCTGCCAAGCTATCTACAACAGCTTGTATTTTAATCGATTGTTCTTTCTCGTATTCTGAATATTCTTGCATATACCTAAAGCGGCGATATGCCTGATTAAAGCTTTCGGACGAAAGGATAAATAAATATTTATCGTATGGATTTCGGTAAAAATAAGCATGATAAATCATTTTGGCATAGTCGTTTTTAAGCGATAGAAGTCGTCTTTCCAAATCTTTTTTCTCGTAAATAAGATGACTTAGGTTACTGTCCAATAAAGTTATCTCGACATTCAAATCTTTGATTAAATTTTCTCGCTCCGAAATTTGTTTTTTCAACACGGTAAGTTTAGAAACAGTCGAACTTTGTTTATTCTTGGTTTCTTTCAACAATTTATTGGTGAGTTCGATCTTTTTTTTCGTTTGTTCTTGTCGTTTTTTTAATTCATTTACGCTTTGAGAAAAAGCACCAATTGAAAAAATAAAACAATATATGATAAGAAGTGTACGCATACAATTTTAATTTCTAAATTGTGATTTTTGATTTATCAATTTTTATAAATCTGTTCTATAGAATCAACCCGCTTATAATTGGACAAACCAGTAACATTTACCCTTACAGCTTTATTGAATTCAGCATTATTAATTTGCATTTCGCATTGGTCAACTTGTGCTCCATCCTGCAGCTGAATTTTATAATTGAAAGGAAAAACCACATCGCCGTGTACTGTAAAGTTAGTATAATTACAACGCAGTGTAAGCTGAGAATACGAAATAGAACAATAACTGATACGACGCAATGCATCTAAAATAAATTCCGCAGGAGCACTTCCTTTAGATGTAAGAGGAGTATTTTGTAAAAGAGCACCATCAGTCATTTCGGTAATTTGAAACAATGGTAACAATTCTTCAGTAGAAGTGCTTGAATTCCCCACCACAAATAATCGGTTAAGCAAAAGAGCTTCTACATCACTATATCTAAAAGGGATACCCGTGCTTATTAATAAAGAGTCATATTCAAGTTGATAATATAAATTCTGTATTTTATTTACAACTAAAACAGATTTTGGTGTAATATCTATTCTCGCGGCTTCAATCCCTAGCACCGGCATAATAGAAAGTTGAATAATACTATCTTTTATAATTTTCATCGAAGCCCGGCTATTAAATGAAGCGCCACCTATATTTAGCTTTAATGAAATATTATTGAAATTCGCAGTACGAATTATTGGCTGAACAATTTGTTTATCTGCACTTTGAACAGTTGTAGCTGCTTGCTTGGTTGTCTTACAAGAAAAAAATACTATCGACAAAAAAAGAACGAAAATATAGAATGAATATTTCATTTATAATATTGAATTTAGGATCAAAAAACAGAAAAAAATTATCACAGTTGATTCATAACGAATTATTCTTTTTCGTAATTTGTGCAAAAGTAATCATTTTATCTCCTTTAAAAAATCGTATTTAGCATAAAACTATTATTTTTGCACTGTTTTTAGTTTATACGAAATTGAAAAAATAATCGTTAATACATTATTCACAATTTAAACAAATTCTCTCATGAATTTACTTACTATTCTGCAAGCAGCACCAGAAGTTACAACAACAGAAATTATTACCGAAACATATTGGGATCTAATGCTCAAAGGTGGATATACCATGATTCCTCTTGGATTAATGCTTATAGTTGCCATTTATCTTATTATCGAACGCTTAATAATAATAAATAAAGCATCAAAAGAGGATACCTCGTTTATGAATCGAATTAAAGATTATATCCATGAAGGAAAAATAGAATCAGCCGTAAATCTTTGCAAACAAACAAATACCCCATCTGCCCGAATGATTGAAAAAGGTATCAGTCGTTTAGGTCGTCCTATGAGTGATGTTTTAGTAGCTATAGAAAATGTAGCAAACATGGAAATCTCTAAACTTGAAAAAGGATTTGGTATTGTAGCAACTATCGCCGGAGGAGGTCCGATGCTCGGATTCTACGGAACTGTAGTAGGAATGGTCGATTCGTTCCATGCCATAGCCAGCAAAGGCGACAATACAATTGTACTTTCGGATTTAGCCGGTGGTATTTATACTGCCATGGTAACCACTATTGCAGGTCTGTTAGTTGGGATGGTCGCTTATTTTGGATACAACTATTTAGTGTCAAGGGTTAATAATGTAATGAGCACTTTGGAAAACCGGAATATGGAATTCTTAGATATGCTTAACGAACCGGCATAAATTAATTATTAATGATCAATGGCTATAAAAAGAAGAAATAAATTCGAAGCAGGGTTTAATATGGCGTCAATGACGGACATGATGTTCCTTTTGTTGCTATTTTTCATGATTGCATCTACGATGTCCTCACCTAACGATCTACGCATCAAGTTGCCTCAAAGTAAATCCAAAGCTTCGACTAAAATAGTATTAGTAAAAGTGAGTATTGACAGTTTAGGCAACTACTCAGTCGCACAAGGTAAAGGATCATCTAAACCCATTGCTTTCGAAGAACTCGAAAATTACCTTGTAACTGCTATGCAAGCAGACACATCAACTTTTGTATCGTTACATGCAGATGAAAATCTTCCTTATAAAGAAGTAATTAAAGTATTAGATATTGCAAATCAGAATCATCTTAAAATAGTAGTAGCAACTCACCCTTTTGTTGCTCCGGCTTCACACCAAACGCTAAATGACTAAAATACAAGAATCTGAAATATACGGCGTTATTGGAACAGCAATTATTTGTGGAATTATAGTTCTGCTGCTCTTCCTTTTCGGCATGAAAACGATGAAAGAATTTCCACCGTATCCATCGGGTGTGGAAATTATGTTTGGTGATGGTGCTGATGGTGCTCCTGCTCCCGAAGTAGGTTCAATGCCTGCTGAAGCGTCTGTGCCAAGTGCACCACCTATACCGCCTCAACCAACATCGTCAACACCAGATATTCTTACACAGGATGATCCTTCGGTTGCTCTTGAAATTGAGAAAAGAAAAGAACAAGATAAAATTAGACGAGAACAGATAAAACAAGAACAAATACGCATACAACAAGAAAGAGCAGCACGCGAAGCTGCCGAAGCAGCCGAGGCTGCGCGCCGGCAACAGGCTGCTAATATCAGCAATCAAGTCGGCGGAATATTTGGTGGCGGAACAGGTGGTGGCGGAAACAGTGCATCCGGTATGGGTCCCGGAGGAGGCGGAACAGGAAACATACCTGGGAACCCTCTAGGAAAAGGTAGCGGCATTGTTGGCGGGACAGGATGGTCCCTTGCCGGACGCGACTGGAAAGGCGGTGGGATGAAACCATCGTATGTGGGTACTCAAACCGGCGTTATCATTGTTTCTATCCGAGTAGATAAAAACGGAAATGTGGTAACAGCCTCTATTAAACAAAAAGGTACAACCATCTCGGATGCAGACCAACGCGAAGAATGTATCCGAACTGCCAAACAAGCTAAATTTAGCGTTTCCAGTGAAGCTACAGGAGACGCTCTAGGTGAAATCACTTACCGATTTAATCAACGATAAAACACACAAACCTTATATCTTAATGAAAAACAGAGTTTTCTTATTTCTGGCAAGCGGTTTTGAAGAAATAGAAGCTGTCGCAACGATTGATATTTTGCGTCGTGCTCAAATCGACATAACCGTAGTATCCATCACCGGACAGAAAACAGTCAAAGGTGCTCATGGCATCACAATAGAAGCCGATTCTCTTTTTGAACAAACCGACTTTAACAGCGGCAATATGCTCATTTTGCCCGGAGGCATGCCAGGTACAAAAAATCTGGAATTATTTGCGCCTCTCTCTAAACTTATCGGAGAGTATTATAAAAAAGGAAAATTTTTAGCTGCTATTTGTGCAGCTCCTTCTATACTTGGAAAAATGCATCTTTTACGCAATGAAGAAGTAATTTGTTATCCCGGGTTTGAGGAATTCTTAAATGAAGCTGTTATATCAAAACAAAAAGTTATCCGCAGTAATAAAATCATTACAGCCAAAGGTCCCGGAGTAGCTATCGAGTTTGGATTAAAAATTGTAGAAACTCTTATTGGAAAGGATTTAGCAGATGAATTAGCAGAGCAAGTAACGCTGACTTGATCTTAATCGCCTTTGAAAAAAAACACTATGAGAAAAATTATTTTTTTCTTGATCATACTATGTATTCCACTTGGAATGGCTGCGCAATGCTTAGGAGGCGACTGTCCGCCAAGCAGCAAATACAATAAAAATACGAAACAGAAATCGAAGAAAAACTTCAGTCTATTTAAGAAGAAGAAAAATAAGAAAAGAAAATCAAAAGACAGAAATTTTGATAGTAAAGTCAGCTCTAAACCTAAAAAACACAAAATCAAGCCGCCTATACCCGATGCAAACCCTGATGGTATATGGTCGCCAAGCAATTATTAACTAATCACTAACCATAAAAAAACAATGCAATTAATTGACAATTACAATTTTACGGGAAAGAAGGCTATTGTCCGCGTAGATTTTAATGTGCCTTTGAACAAAGAAACAGGCGCAGTAAGCGACGATACTCGTATTCGTGGAGCTTTGCCTACCATTAAAAAGATTTTAGCCGATGGGGGTTCGGTTATTTTGATGTCGCACATGGGGCGCCCCAAACAAAATCCGGACCCAAAATATTCATTGAAACAAATCGTATCGGCAGTTGAAGAACGCTTGGGACAAAAAATCCAATTTGCCAACGATTGCGCCAATGCCGATGCACAAGCCACTACCTTGAAAGCAGGTGAAGTGCTTTTGCTGGAAAACCTCCGCTTTTACGAAGAAGAAGAAGGTAAACCTCGCGGCGAATTTGCTAGCGACGAAGAAAAAGCGGAAGCTAAAAAAGCTTTAAAAGCAAAACAAAAAGAATTTGCTAAAAAACTGGCTTCGTATGCTAATGTATATGTAAACGACGCTTTCGGAACAGCACACCGCGCACACGCTTCGACAGCTATTATTGCTGATTTCTTTACGACAGAAAACAAAATGTTCGGTTTCCTTATCAACAGCGAATTGAAAGCTATGGATAAGGTATTAAAAGAAGCACAAGCGCCATTTACAGCCATTATGGGCGGCGCCAAGGTTTCTGATAAAATCCTTATTATCGAAAATTTGCTCGACCGTGTACAGAACCTTATTATCGGTGGTGGCATGACTTATACATTCATCAAAGCGCAAGGTGGTAAAATCGGTAACTCGCTTTGCGAAGAGGACAAAATGAATTTAGCACTTGAAATTTTGGCGAAAGCAAAAGCTAAAGGTGTAAATGTATTTATTCCGACCGATGCGGTAAATGCCGATGCTTTTGATGCTAATGCAAATACAAATATATCTAAAACCGACGAAACACCCGACGGCTGGATGGGCTTGGATATTGCCGACGAAACTATTAAAACTTTCAGCGAAGTAATAGCCAACTCTAAAACCGTACTTTGGAACGGACCAATGGGCGTGTTCGAAATGGAAAAATTTGCCAAAGGAACTTCCGCAATTGCTCATGCAGTAGCACAAGCTACAGCAAATGGAGCATTCTCGCTTATTGGTGGTGGCGATTCGGTAGCCGCTATCAATAAGAACAATCTGGCCGATAAAGTAAGCTATGTTTCAACCGGCGGAGGTGCGATGCTCGAATACATGGAAGGGAAAACACTTCCCGGCATTGCGGCTATTCGTGATAAATAATCCAAATTATTTCTATAAAAACAACTTAAAATAAGGTATTTAACCGCCGGTTATCTTAAAAATAGATAGCCGGCGGTTTTTTTTATTAAAAACATGTTTTGCAACATAAAACAAACTCTATTATAGTTAAAAAACACAAATAACAATGTGTAATTTGGGAAAACAACCAATAATATCACATCTATTAACAAAACAAGAAAAACCAAACGAATCATTAAGTTTGATTGATATTCTATTTTTTTACTTTTGAAAATGACACACTGTTATTATTAAAAACAATAAAACAAAGTAATTCAATAACTAATCTAAAACTTATCTTTATGAAAAAGAATGTATGGAAACTGGTATTTATTAGTGCATTTACAGTAAGTATATTTGCCTGTGGCGATGACGAAGACCCGCCAAAAGTTAATACAGCCCCTACAGTACAAAACTTAACGCTAAGCCAAACAACAGATGTAATTTTCGAGCAACAAATTGAAGCACAAATAACCGCCAGCGACATTGATAACGAAACACTTACCTACACATGGACTGCAACGGGCGGTAGCTTTTTAGGAGCAGTAACAGGTAATAAGGTAACATGGACAGCTCCGAAAAAAGTAGGAACTTACACCATTACCTGCACCGTAAGCGATGGCAAAGAAAGTGTACAAAGCAGCAATACAGTTGAAGTGGTAGGAAGTTTCTATTTTCCATTCGACAAGTCATCTTCGGCTTGGGGTAAAGGAGGTAATACAGAGATAGCTGTATCAAATGGAATAGCAACGGTTTCATCTAATAATACAGAACAAGCACTACTTACTTACCCTGTTCCATCTCAACCGGCCTTGCCTTTTTCTTATAAGGTAAAAGTGGCCGTAAATGCTGCAAATTACATGAGCATTCCGGACTCAAAAATAGCAAGTTTTTATCTTTTCTTTACAGACATACAAGGAGCTACCGAAGATTATTTAAGGTCTGTTTATTTTGGAATAGCTCCGGGCAGTAATAAATGGATGGTTAAAGTAGGGATGAAAAATCCTGCAGGCGATATGAATTACTCTACTTTAGATGAACAATCGGGTAATATCTTTACCGAAAATGACCAATACCATACAATTGGTATGGCTATGACCACAACTAAAGAGCTTGTTGTAAATATTAATGGCAATGAATTATACAGGGCTAATTTGTCTGCTTACTATGGAAGTTTTAAATTAGATAGACCTAGTTTTAATATAAGTTCTGACTTGTCCTTACTGCTCGATAATTTCTACCTAACCACCGATGATACTATCCTAAAATAAAGCCACCAAAAAAGCCGAATGAAAAAATTTTCATTCGGCTTTTTTTTTAAAACCTATTTCGTTTTCTTTTTCTCAAATGCTATTTCCAATACTTCTTTCATATCTTTCACGAAGTGAAACTTCAAGCCCTTGATATAGTTAGGATTTATCTCTTCGATATCCTTACGGTTATCTACGCAAAGAATAATTTCGGTAATACCTGAGCGTTTGGCCGCTAAAATCTTTTCGCGGATACCTCCTACCGGAAGTACCTTGCCACGAAGTGTAATTTCGCCAGTCATAGCCAAGGCTTTTTTTACTTTTCGTTTGGTAAAGATTGATGCCAAAGCCGTAGTCATGGTTATTCCGGCAGATGGACCGTCTTTAGGAATTGCACCTTCAGGCACATGCAAATGCACATTCCACTCTCCGAACATATTTTCATCAATGCCCAGTGCTGCTGCATGCGACTTAACATACTCCAACGCCAACATGGCAGATTCTTTCATCACATCACCCAGATTTCCGGTAATAGTGAGCTTGCTGCCTTTGCCTTTGCTCAGGCTCGATTCTATCTCCAGAATATCCCCACCAACTGCCGTCCAAGCCAATCCGGTAACCACGCCATAATAACCATTGCCTTCGTAATCGTGCACACGGTAGTCCGGCGAACCGAGATATTCTTTCAAATCTTCGACTTTCAATTCTACTTCGGGAGTTTCGCCCATGGCTATTTTTTTTGCTATGCGACGCATGATTTGCGCAATCTTACGATCGAGTTCTCGCACACCCGATTCGCGTGTGTATAACTCTATAATCTGGCGCATCACCGGCTTCGAGATAGATACTTGTCCTTTTTGTATGCCATGGTTCTCCATTTGTTTTGGCAACAAATGACGAAGAGCAATTTCAATTTTTTCTTCCACAATATATCCGCTTACTTCGATTAGTTCCATACGATCGAGCAAAGGTTGCGAAATAGCGTTGATATTATTGGCGGTAGCAATAAACATCACTTTCGAAAGGTCGAAATCAATATCGAGGAAATTATCATGAAATGCAAAGTTTTGCTCCGGATCGAGCACTTCAAGCAGTGCAGATGAGGGATCTCCTTTATAGTCGGCATTCACTTTATCTATCTCATCGAGGATAAAAACAGGATTTGCCGAATTTGCTTTGATTATATTTTGGATAATTCTCCCCGGCATAGCGCCAATATAAGTACGGCGATGACCACGAATTTCAGCCTCATCGTGCAATCCACCCAACGACATACGGATGTATTTCCGGTTAAGCGTCGAAGCGATAGAGCGTCCAAGTGATGTCTTTCCGACTCCCGGAGGACCATATAAACAAATAATCGGCGATTTTAAATCGCCTTTTAATTTCAATACCGCCAAGTGCTCCAAAATACGATCTTTTACTTTATCCATACCAAAATGGTCTTTGTTCAGTATTTTTTGCGCTCGTTTCAGGTTAAAATTATCTTTGGTATATTCGCCCCAAGGAATATTGATAACAACATCTACATAATTACTTTGTACTGCAAAATCGGGCGACATAGGATGCATCCGTTCCAGTTTCAAAACCTCTTTTTCGAATACTTTTTGTACCGACTCGTTCCATTTTTTCTTTTTGCCACGCTCGCGCAATTCAGCTATTTCCTGACTTTTAGAATCGCCACCCAATTCGTCTTGGATAGTTTTCATCTGTTGTTGCAAAAAATATTCGCGTTGCTGTTGTTCTATATCTTCGCGTGCTTTAGCCTGTATTGAAGCTTTTATTTCGAGCAACTGAGATTCTTTATTCAACAACTCAAGCAACTGATAACCACGCTCTTGCAAGTCTTCTTGCTCAAGCAAATGTTGCTTATCGGTTACTTTAAGTCCAAAGTTTCCACAAACATAATTTATTAAGCTCCCCGAATCTTCAATATTTTTTATGGCAAAAGAAATTTCGGGCGGGATATTTCCCGAGTTCTTAATGATT
Organism: uncultured Paludibacter sp.; assembly: GCA_964546015.1. Lineage (GTDB taxonomy): Bacteria > Bacteroidota > Bacteroidia > Bacteroidales > Paludibacteraceae > JAFGVL01. Next base: position 338,597 of record CAZJHO010000001.1, on the reverse strand, counting down.
TTTACAGATAAATCTTTAATCGCCTCAATAAGAGCCATAAAAATACGGTCGTCGGCGGTAGGTATATTTTCTTGCAATACACTTATCTTACCTCTGTGATATGGCTCTGTTTCAATAATTTCGCGAAGCATAACCCGTTTTTTACCTTCCAACAAAACAGTAGTCGAACCGTCGGGCATTTCAAGTATGCGTACAATATGAGCGACTGTACCTATTTCATATAAATCTGCAACTGATGGGTTATCAGCTTTAGGATCTTTTTGGGTAAAAACGCACAATGAGCCGTTTTGATTATATACTTCCCTAACTAAACGAAGCGATTTATTGCGTGCCACAGACACCGGCATCACAACATTAGGAAAAAGAACCATATTGCGCAAAGGCAAAACAGGCAACAGGTCATCTTCGTTTATATTTAACTCAGAATCATCATAAGCATCCGAAATCAAAGGAATAATATCACCTTGATCCGACAAATCATCACTAAGTAAATGTTCTATTTTAATTTTCATAAAGTTGAATATAGATAAGCATATTTTTCTGACAAGAGTTTCTTTTGTTTATGTCAAATTGACAGTAAATAAATTCCACTAAAGATAGGAAAATCAATTTATGACTTAAAAAAGCGTCGAAATAAATAATTAAGAAAAAAGAAATCCGCTATTTTATCAAAAGTCGTGCCGAAGATTACAAAGATAATATTAAAACAGTTGAAAAGATTTTTTGTTTGAAAAAAGACTATTAAAAATAAACTGTATTAATTCTAAATTAATAGATTCTATTTTTATTCTATCCTGTTTGAGGTTTGTATAAAGTGCATTTTTTTTATATTTTTGTCAACTTGTTAAAAGTGAGGTATCATTTTTACCTTTAGAATAAAATACATTTTTAACATCTGATTTACACAAAATTGGAATTCCACAAAATCTTAATTCATGAAAATAAAATGGGAAAGATAATTGCTTTAGCAAACCAAAAAGGAGGAGTAGGGAAAACTACTACAACCATCAACTTAGCAGCGTCATTAGCATCGTTAAAGAAAAAAGTATTGGTTGTCGATGCAGACCCTCAAGCAAATGCTTCATCCGGACTGGGAGTTGATGTACGGAAAATAGAAACCGGTATTTATCAATGTTTATTGGATAATGTTGACCCTCAGACAGCTATTTGCAAAACTCAAGTTAAAAATTTGGATATTATCTGTTCTCATATTGATTTGGTTGGAGCCGAGTTGGAAATGGTTAACATGGAAAACCGTGACAAAGTATTGCGTAAAGTGCTTACACCACTTAAAGATGCTTACGATTTTATCCTTATCGACTGTTCTCCATCATTAGGACTAATAACCGTAAATTCTCTTACGGCTGCCGATTCGGTAATCATTCCCGTACAATGCGAATATTTTGCATTGGAAGGAATCAGCAAATTGTTGAATACCATTAAAATTATAAAAAGCAAATTAAATCCGGAATTGGAAATAGAAGGATTCCTTCTTACCATGTATGATTCGCGTTTGCGCTTGGCAAACCAAGTATATGCTGATATTACAAAACACTTCCAATCAATGGTATTCAAAACCGTTATTCAACGCAATGTAAAACTAAGTGAAGCACCTAGTTACGGTATACCGGTATTACTATACGATGCCGAATCAAAAGGAGCTTTAAACCACATTCAACTAGCAAAAGAATTGATTCAGAAAATAAAAAAGACCGAAAAAAACGGTTAGAAATTGATGGATCATAAATATCTTTTAACTTGGCAACTAAGATTATGGCAAAATCAGCAGCATTAGGACGCGGAATAGGCGCCTTACTCGAAATAGACGAAGTAATCACAGGTGGATCATCATCGGTGGGAGAAATCGAATTATCAAAAATTTCCAAAAACCCGAATCAACCGCGTACACATTTTAACGAAGAATCATTGGAAGAATTGGCAACTTCCATCAAAGCCGTCGGATTGATACAACCTATTACCGTCCGGCAAATACAAGATGGTTCATACCAAATTATTTCGGGAGAAAGGCGCTTCAGAGCTTCTAAAAAAGCAGGATTAACAAAAATACCGGCATATATCAAAACTGCCGAAGATGAACATGTGATGAAAATGGCTTTAGTTGAAAATATTCAACGCGAAGACCTCAATGCCATCGAAGAAGCTCTTGCATATCAACGATTAATTGATGAATACTCTCTAACACAAGAAAAACTAAGTGAATTGGTAGGAAAAAAAAGAGCTACCGTTGCCAATTACCTGCGTTTATTGAAATTACCTGCAGAAATACAATTAGGCATCACTGCAAAAAAAATAGATATGGGGCATGCCCGTGCGCTGGTAAACATACATAATCCTGAAATTCAACTCGAAATTTATAACCAAATTTTAACCAATGATTATACCGTGCGTATGGTTGAAGAATTGGCACGAGCTTATAATGAAGGTGAAACAATTGTTTCCTCGACAAAAAAAACGACAACAAAGTCTGCCTTTTTACCTGAATACGAAGCGCTAAAAGATAAACTTTCGGCTTTGTTGAACATAAATGTAAAATTCTCTTACAAAGGAAAAGGAAAAGGAAAAATTGAAATACCTTTTTCATCGGATGAGGAATTACAAAACATCATAAATTTGTTAGAAAAACAATAAATCAGCGTTGAAAAAGTTTTTATACATAGTTATATTTTCTCTAATTACCGTTGTAGTGAATGCGCAGGAGGCTACAGACTCAACAAACACCGGTATTACGGATACAACAAGTATCAAGCCGATAGTTCAATTAGAGAGTAAAAATGATTCCAAAAAAGAAAAAACAATAAGTACATTTAAACCCAGTCCGCAAAAAGCATTATTATTTTCAACTTTAGTACCGGGCTTAGGTCAAATATATAACCGTAGATACTGGAAAGTTCCTATTGTTTATGCAGGTTTTGGTGCTTTAGGATATTCTATTTGGCATAATAATGACAAATATCAGCAATACCGACATGCTTACCTATCAATAACGGACACCGATCCAGACACGAATGACTGGATTAATTATATTCCATCAGGTATGGATCCGGAAACAGTTGATAAAAATTGGATGACTAATGCTTTAAACAACAAACAATTACAATTTCGTCGATACCGTGATATGAGCATAATCGGCATTGTACTTTTTTACGGATTGACAATTTTGGATGCTTATGTTGATGCTCAACTATTTGATTTTGACATTACTCCGGACTTAAGTTTTCGTTTAGAACCGACTTTGACAAATCCGACCATGATTAACTCGGCAATAACAAGTTTTGGAATCAGTTGCCAATTAACATTTTAACGATAATGAAGAAAATACATATTATCCTTTTTTTAATTAGTTTATTTTTAATTCAAAATTCAATTCAAAGCTCCTCCTCAACCTATACAGTTGAAACAAGGATGCCGGAGAGCACTTTCACTATCCCTTCCGAATTTGACTCTGTAATGGATAGTTTGCTTTACACTTATTATTCAAAACACGCGAAAAAAGGGAAATGTAAACACTTCAGTTCTGAAAATCCTTATTATCCGGACAGTACTTATTTAAAACGGTTACGCATGCTCCCCAACGAAATGGATATGCCGTATAATAACTCCATCAGATCGTTTATAGACCTTTATACAGAAAGAAGAAGAGGAACTACCGAAAAAATATTAGGTTTAGGAAAATACTATTTCCCTATTTTCGAAGATATTTTGAACGAATACAATATTCCTTTGGAATTAAAGTATTTAGCTGTAATAGAATCGGCTCTTAACACCAGTGCTACTTCTCGGGTAGGAGCCGCCGGACTATGGCAATTTATGCCTTCTACAGGAAAAATGTATGGTTTAGAGGTCAATTCATTAGTCGATGAGCGTCGGGATCCAATAAAATCAACCCATGCGGCAGCCCTTTATCTAAAAGATCTATACCGTATTTATAACGATTGGTCAATGGCTATTGCAGCGTATAATTGTGGACCAGGAACTGTAAATAGAGCAATTCGCCGTTCGGGCGGAAAACGCGATTTCTGGAGTCTGTATCCTTATTTACCAGCCGAAACAAGGAGTTATGTGCCAATTTTTATTGCTGCCAATTATGTGATGAATTATTATCCTCAACATAATCTTTGTCCTGCCGAAATAGAAATGCCTGTTTATACAGATACTGTTCATGTAGAAAAACGAGTAAACTTTAAAAATATATCCGAAATACTCCAAATCCCCATAGAGGATCTACGCGTATTAAACCCCCAGTATAGAAAAGATATTGTCCCCGAAGGATATACTTTGAATTTACCGACACATTATTCTGCTAAATACATTTCAATGAAAGATTCGTTGATGGCATACAGTCGTAATTTGGAGCAATTAGACCAATTGTCCGCTGACGAAAGATTCGAAAAGCAAGAAATAAAACGCTCAGCAAATAAAATACACCAAGTAAAAAAAGGAGAAACATTATCCGGCATTGCTAAAAGATATGGCGTAACGGTAGCTAATATTAAAAAATGGAATGGTTTACGAAATCATATAGTTAAACCAGGACAACGATTAACCATTAGAAAATAAAAAAACAATGAAACTCTTCTATTCTATATCGGAAGTAGCCCAAATGCTTGATGTTAATACATCTTTGTTACGCTTTTGGGAAAAAGAGTTTGAATCTATTATTCTTCCGCACAAAAATGCTAAGGGCACCCGTTTCTATAAAGAAGAGGATATAGAAACGATTAAAACAATACATTATTTGGTAAAAACACAAGGATTAACACTATCCGGAGCAAAGAAAAAAATCCTTGAAAATAAATCGACCGTAAAACGAGAACAAAATATTCATTCCCGACTACTGTCAATCAGAGAAGAATTGACTTCATTACGCAAATCACTCACACTTCCATCTGACATCAAAGAGGAGGAAGAGGGTAGAATAGGAACAATCCCTAACCTATCTCCCGAAAATCCAAATTTATTATAAGATTAATCATCCGAAAACTGTATCAACACTTCTCTGTAGGAATTGAAAATTTTAGATTTGGATATATTACCCAAATATCTACCATCAATACCAACTACAGGCAAATTCCATGCACCTGTACTATCAAACACAGCCATTACCTTATCCATCGAATCGGATGGGTTAATAATAGCTGCAGGCGAAACCATCAATTTACCCACTCTGAAACGATTGTATAATTCTTGCCGAAACATTATATTCCTAACTTCATCTAATTGCACTTCACCTAAATATTTCCCATGCTTTGTAACAACAGGATATACATTACGATTCGAAACTGCAATTATTTTAACTAAATCACCCAAAAGCATTTCCGGATCAATAGTGGTTAAATCGGTTTCAATCATTTCGTTCATATCCAAAAGAGTAAGTACAGCTTTATCTTTGTGGTGGGTAAGAAGTTCGCCTTTTTTAGCCAAACGCATGGCATAAAGACTATGAGGCTCAAAAATTATGATAGTAAGATATGCTACTGTTGCCGTAATCATTAATGACATGAAAAGACTGTACCCTCCTGTCAATTCCGCTATCAAAAATATACCTGTAAGCGGAGCATGCATCACAGCAGACATCACGCCTGCCATTCCGGCAAAAGCAAAGTTTTTTATCGGAATATCTACACCTAATACTTGCAATAGATAAGCAACCAGATAACCTGTTAAACATCCGACAAAAAGACTTGGCGCAAAAATACCACCGGTACCGCCGGCTCCATTAGTTGCACTGGTTGCCACGATTTTAAATAAAATAGTAAGCCCTATATACAAAGGAAGAATCCAAGACAAATGTCTAAATTGGTTAAAAACACTACCTTCCATCAAATCTTTAGATTCTCCGCTAAGCAACATATCTATAGTATCATAACCTTCGCCATACAGAGTAGGCAAAAGAAATATCAATGCACTTAAAGTTAATCCTCCCACAATCAACTTTGTATATGGATTTTTTATTCTGCGGAAGAAATTTTCTATTCCATTTATTCCTCGTGTAAAATACAGAGAAACAAACCCACAAATTATACCTAATAAAATAAGATAAGGAATTCGTTCTAAAGCAAACGGCTCAAAAGAAGTAAACGAAAACATTGAAGCCGATCCCATAAAAAAATGCGATAATGCAGTAGCTGTCACCGACGATATAAGCAATGGTACGATAGATGCCATAGTCAAATCTATCATTAATACTTCGAGTGTGAAAACAACGCCGGCAATAGGCGCATTAAATATTCCACCAATAGCTCCGGCTGCTCCACAGCCAATCATAAGCATCAACACCTTCTGATCCATCTTGAAAAATCGCCCTAAATTAGAGCCAATAGCCGAGCCTGTAAGTACGATAGGAGCCTCTGCTCCTACCGAACCACCAAACCCAATCGTAAGTGTACTGGCTATCATAGACGACCACATATTATGCGGTTTAATACGGGACTTTCGTTGCGAAAGAGCAAATAAGATTTTGGTTATCCCGTGGCTGATATCATCTTTTACAATCAGGCGAACATACAAACTCGCCAATAATATGCCGACAGCCGGAAATGCCAAGTACAAATAATTAATATCGCCAACCTGAATAGTATCTACAAAAGATTTGATGAAATGAATGGTATTTTTAAGTAGAATAGCAGTAAATGCCGTAAAGAGTCCAACCAAAAGAGCTAAAATTATCACAAAATTCTTTTGTTTAATATGCTGCTCCCGCCAAGCAATCATCGAATCATATAATTCCGATAAATAAAGCTTATCAGAAAGCAACGCTATAATTTTAGATAACTTAGATTTAATGAACGAAAACATGACTTTAACAGGATAAAAAAAACAAAAATCAGATTATGGAATCTTTTTATATTCCTTTTCCGGTAAAAATAATCCGGACAGTATAAATGAGAATTTTCAAATCCACCGAAAGGGACATATTTTCAAGATATAAAATATCGTATTTGAGGCGTTCTACCATTTTCTCTATCGAATCTGCATAGCCGAATTTCACCATTCCCCAAGAAGTAATTCCGGGTTTTATTTTATAGAGTAAATTATAATGAGGAGCCTGCTCGATAATCTGGTCGGCAAAGTAACGGCGCTCCGGACGAGGACCTACAATAGACATATCGCCTTTCAATACATTCCAGAATTGTGGTATTTCATCTATACGATATTTACGCATAACTCGCCCCCAAGACGATATACGATCATCATCAACCGATGATAACAATGGCATTTCCTGTTCCGCATCAATATACATCGAGCGAAATTTATACATAAAAAAAGGTTTTGCATGTAAACCAAGTCTTTCTTGCGAATAAAAAACAGGTCCTTTTGAATCCAACTTCACCCGGATAGCCGCATATAAATACAAAGGAGAAAAAATAACGATAGCCAGCAATGAAAAAATGACATCCAAAACCCGTTTCACATTTTGCTCCCAATAAGGCATCGAGCTATCACCCCAATTAATAAGTGGTGTAGCATAAATAGTATCTACTTTTACACTTCCACTCAAAATATCATATAATTGAGGTAGTAGTTTTATATCAACATTGCTGCGATATAATGTTTTCAGGATAGTATAAATTTTGTCGCTCCGGTTATTGGGGGTGGCAATTATCACCTCTTCGATTTTATATTCGGAAAGAATATAAGTTAAATCTTCCGGACGACCAAGAATCATTTGTTTATCAATTTTCGAAGTTTCTCCGAGAGATAAATATCCCTTGATATCATACCCCAGCGATTGTTTCATATTATTCAATTCAGCCGTGATATTTTTAGCTTCGATACCTGTTCCGATAATAAGCGTATTAAAGCCCCACTCTTTGCTGTGAATGCGTTTTGTTGCACGCTGAGTAATAGAAAGACGAGCAAAGTAGTTTACTGTAAATTGAAGAAAAAATAATGTAAGAAAAGAATATTTGTAGTCAGAATAAGAATTTATTTTATCATCCAATAGCATAAAAAATGCTAAAAAAAGCATTCCGACAATAGTAACGAAAAATGTTAAAAAGAACTCTCTTAAACGAGATTTACGAAAAGGTGTTTGATAATATCCTGAAATATAATGTAAAAACAACCAACCCAAAGAATATAAGAACATTAAAGCCCAGAACTCAAAATTAGGAGGATAATACTCTGAACTAATAAAAAATATCCGAAAGGTATAAAACAAAACCCAAACGAAAATAGCCGATAAAACATCGGCTACTATATATTTTATAGCTTGGTTTCGTTTTTTCATTTCCCGATTATCTAAAAAAACAGAGACGCAAATATATAATAAAATTGGGGGATAGTCTAAAATAAACAAAAAAAAGAGATAATAAAAGCACTAACAAATACTAATCGCTTCAATGATGCTTTCGCAAATACACAAGCAATATAACATGTGACCTCTCCCCTGCGCTTCGTACATTTTCATCTACATACTTGATCCTACAAAACTTTAAACCTTAAACTAAAAATGATGGAATTGATTTTTTGTTGAATTAATGTAATTTTGCATGCTAAAAAGAATTTAACTGTTAATAATCAAAATTATTTGACCATGATACACTCCATGACCGGTTACGGAAAGTCTTCTTGTGAAGTTGGCAACAAAAAAATCACCGTAGAAATAAAATCGCTCAACGGTAAACAATGTGATATTTCAACAAAAATACCTACCACATATAGGGAAAAAGATATAGAAATACGCAATGAAATAACACAACGACTCGAACGAGGTAAAATAGACTTTTCGCTACAAGTAGAAAATAATTCATCTGCTGACTGTACTGGTAAAATCAACCAAACAATCATCGAGAATTACTATTGGCAAATAAAGGACATGTCGGAAAGATTGCGAATCCAGATTCCGTCAGATTGGTTTCAAACATTATTACGCTTGCCTGATGTCTTAAAAACAGAATCACAAGAATTGGACGAAAACGATTGGAATGAAATAAAAAAAGTCATTTTAAAAGCCATTGAACAATTAAACTCATTCAGAATCCAGGAAGGGAAATCTCTACAAGCTGTATTTGAAAAGAAAATCGCACGCATTGGTGAACTTGCTCAAGAAATCAACAAATACGAAGCCGAACGCATCGAAAAAATCAAAACTCGCTTGCGCGATAACCTTACAGCTATTGGTGAAATAGATTACGACAAAAACCGTTTTGAGCAAGAATTGATTTTTTATATCGAAAAGTTAGATGTAAACGAAGAAAAAGTGCGTTTAAAGAACCATTTGAAATATTTCACGGAAACCATGCAACACGACAAATCGCCGGGTAAAAAATTGGGATTCATTGCTCAAGAAATCGGACGCGAAATAAATACTCTCGGGTCTAAATCAAACCATAGTGAAATGCAAAAATTGGTGGTTTTAATGAAAGATGAATTGGAACAAATAAAAGAACAGGTGCTTAATGTGCTGTAAATGGCTAAAAATTAAATATTTAAGGCTCAAGGTTTAATTTAAGGTTTAAATAAAAATCCGTCCGGGCGATACTCTCAGGGCTTTCAAATACTTACTGAAATTTCATCGACAAAACAATCTTTTACATATAGCCAATTGGCATTTTTAGTGAAATTTTCTAATTTTGCATGCCCAAATGCAATAATATTGCGTGTTGTGAGTTTTTCTACTGTGTAAAAAAACATTTTTCCTTTTTTAACTCACAATAAATGAAAATCAACAATTTTTAATTTATAACAATTAATCATTATGAGAAAATTAGTGTTTAGCTGTTTATTTTTTGCTGTAAGCGTAGGCTTATTACAAGCCCGTGCAGGTATTGATTTTACTGAAGCTGCTGAAAAATCGGTAGATGGAGTAGTGCATGTAAAAACAAAAACAATTAGAAAACAACAACAATTTATGTTTCCGCAAGATCCGTTTTTCGAATATTTTTTCGGACCACCATTCGGAAACCAACAACAAAGCAAGCCTCAACCTATTTTAAGAAGCGGATCTGGAGTGATTATTTCGACAGACGGCTACATTGTTACCAATAACCATGTCGTTGCAGAAGCCGATGAAATCGAGATTGTATTAAACGACAAACGCACTTTCGACGCTAAAGTGATCGGTAAAGACCCCAATACAGATATTGCATTGATAAAAATAGAGGCAGATAGCCTTACTGCTATTCCGATGGGTGACTCGGATGCACTGAAAATAGGAGAATGGGTACTTGCTATTGGTAATCCGTTCAATCTCACATCAACAGTTACAGCCGGAATCGTTAGCGCCAAAGCTCGTAGCATCAATATTATCACTACCGAAATGAAAATCGAATCATTTATTCAAACCGATGCTGCCGTTAATCCGGGTAATAGCGGAGGTGCTTTGATAAACACTTCGGGCGAATTAGTGGGAATCAACACAGCTATAGCATCGCAAACAGGCTCTTATACAGGCTATTCATTTGCCATACCAATTAGTATCGTTGGCAAAGTAGTAGCAGACCTAAAACAATTCGGCGAAGTTCAACGCGCAGTGCTAGGCGTAACAATATCAGACATCACCAAAGAACTAGCTGCAGAGAAAAAACTCACTGTTTATTCCGGCGCTTATGTACGCAGTGTCTCCGAAAATAGCGCAGCGAAAGCAGCCGGCATCAAAGAGGGCGATATTATTACGCAGGTCAACAATGTGCGCGTAAAATCAGTTTCGGAATTACAGGAACAAATCGGACGCCATAGCCCGGGCGATAAGATAACCATTAGAACCCTACGCGATGGTAAAGAAAAATCGTTCGAAATAGAACTGAAAAATAAAAAAGGTAGTACCGGAACTATCAAACATTTCGGCATGAATGCCTTGGGAGCCACATTCGAAGCTGTTAGCGAAAAAGAAAAAACATCGCTAAAAATACAATCGGGAGTAAAAGTTGTTTCTGTAACTAAAAACGGTAAATTTGCCAAAGCCGGAGTTCCTGTCGGATTTGTTATTCAAAAAATAAATAATAAACCGATCATGACCGTAAGTGATATTGAAAACGCTTTAAAATCTGTCGAGAATAGTCTTGAAGATGATAGCGTTTTATTCATCTCCGGAGTAAATAGTTCTGGAAAAACAGATTACTTTGCTGTTAATCTAATGGATTGATTTTTTTAATTAAGAATTATGAGTTAAAAGTTACGAGTTACAGGAGTCAGTAACTCGTAACTTTTTTTATTACCTTTGTTTCCGTTAAAATCTTTTATAAACAATGAAATCACTCAAAAAACTTTGTGTATATACAGCTGCATTTATCTTTTTAGGAGCAAATGCACAAACACTTGACCATTCGTGGCGCAACTTGGTTGAAAACTCGGATGATTCATTTTTTTATTCCGACACAGCCAAAATAATCGCTGAAAATGTGCTTCTTTATCAACGCGACATTGGAGGCTGGCCTAAAAACAAAAAAATACAAAAACCTCTTTCTATTGCTGAAAAAGCCGAATTGTTGGATGTAAAAACCAATCCGAACGATTGCACTATCGACAACGGTGCTACTTTTTTGGAATTGATCTATCTTTCGCGCATATACCGTGCTCAACCCGACCAACGCTATAAAGAAGCTTTTTTAAAAGGAATAAATTATCTGCTCGAAGCTCAATACAAAAATGGAGGTTGGCCACAGTTCTATCCTTTACGAAAAGGCTATTTTTCTCATATCACTTTCAATGACAATGCAATGGAACATGCACTAAATATCCTTAAAGCCATTGCCACAAACAATGGTACTTTTTCTATTTCAGCGGACGAAAAAACACGAAAAAGAGCCCAAAAAGCATATGAAAAAGGTATTGATTGCATCTTAAAATCGCAATACAAACAAAACGGAGTACTTACCGGATGGTGTGCTCAAGTGGATGAAATAACCCTACAGCCTGTCGGAGCACGATCGTACGAATTACCCTCTCTTAGTGGACAAGAATCTGCCGGATTAACACTTATTTTGATGGATATTGATAATCCTTCTCAAAAAGTAAAAGATGCTATTAATAGCGCTGTAGCTTGGTTCGAAAAAACAAAAATACTTGAACTACGCCAAGAACGCTACTATACAGAAAACGGATTACGCGAAAAACGACTAATAAATGACCCCACTGCTCCACCTATTTGGGCGCGTTTCATGGAATTGGATGACAATCGTCCATTTTTTTGCGACCGCGACGGAATAAAAAAATATTCGTTAATGGAAATCGGGCAAGAACGCCGAAACGGATATGCTTGGTATTCGTATGCCCCTCAAGAAGTATTGGATAAATATCCCATCTGGAAAAAGAAAAACAATTAAGAGGCATAATTATTAAACTGTAAATCAACAGTTTATGTTATACAAAAATGAAAGCAACAGTACGCATATTATCTCTTTTTGTGTTTCTAGGAATAGGGTTACAGCTTAGTGCACAACAACGATACGATGCACAAGGACATCCTCTCGATCTAATCGTAGAAAACAATGATACCTTGTATCATATCACTTTACCTACATTATATGTTTTTCCCCCTTTAAAATTTAAAAATAAAAAACAAGAAAAATTTTATTGGAAAACAGTTCGTGATGTAAAAAGGACTTTACCATATGCTCGCCTTGTCGGGAGAACACTTAACGAAGCTAATGCCGAACTAGTAAAAATGGACAAAAAGACTGACCGAGAAAAATATTTAAAAAATCTGGAAACAACTATTAAAAAGACATATGAACCCGAAATAAGAAAACTTACTTTCAGTCAAGGTAAATTACTTATCCGACTTATTGACCGTGAAGCAAATATGACTTCTTATGAACTGATAAAGATGTACCGTGGAAGCCTTACTGCATTTTTTTGGCAGGGAATAGCTCGGATATTCGGTGCCAATCTCAAAGAAGAATATGACGGAAATGATAAAGACCACATCATTGAACGGGTTATTATTCTGGTGGAAGCCGGACAATTATAAACAAAAAAGATTCCTACATGTTTTCATAGGAATCTTTTTTGTTTATCCTTCATCAACCTGCTTGACATCCAATCGATGAAGCTTATGATAATATTCAGCATTAACAATCAATGGTACTAACTCTACTTCTACATTGCTTGTATCCAAACCGTACGCTTTCACATCTGCAACACCTATTTTATCTATTAACTTATAAGCATTCATAATAAACTTATCTTTGAATGAGAAACTATGCATAAGATTCACTATCCGACGAAGAATTATAAAAGTAAAATCGGCATTAATATTATACTTTCGTAGTGATGGATAATTACTTAATAAATCAAATTTATCCTGTTTTTCCAAATCAACTTGAACTTTGCTAAAGTGCAGACTTATCAATGGAGAAATTCTGAATCCAATTCTAAATTCGATACGCGATAATGTGTTCGGTATCAATTCTTCGTAAGAATACTCATTCGTGTAAGGCTCATCAACATGATGTATATGTAGCAACCAATATCTATCGGCGCGTTTGGGGTGTTTATTAATAATGGAATAAATAATCTTACTCTCTACATCAGTAGAAAAATCAGCTTTACTTAAGAACACCAAATTAGTAGCATATTTCGGAATATTCGTATCGGCTTTGATATCCCTTAAAATTTCTGCATAGTCTTTAATTTTAAAGAAACGGATGTATTTGTTTTTAATTTTTCGCCCATTATACCAAACATACATCATAAATATAAAAATACTGGCCAAAGCTATAGTAAGTACACCTCCATCCATAAATTTAAACATATTGGCAACGAAGAATGATCCTTCAATAGCAAAAAATACAAAGGCGAAAATAAATACAAAAGGCAAAGGCACTTTTTTGTCGTGCATATAATGCAACAGTAATATAGTAGTCATAAGCATAGTAATGGTAATGGATAAGCCATAAGCTGCTTCCATGCGCGATGAATTCCGGAAAATAAGAACCACCAATACACAAGCCACCAACAAAAACCAATTAACAAAAGGAATATATAACTGACCCCGTATTTCAGATGGATACGAAATACGCTGGCGTGGCCAGAAGTTAAGAGACATTGCTTCATTAAATATTGTGAACAAGCCGCTTATTAACGATTGACTGGCAATAATAGCTGCTGCAGTAGCTATTATCACACCAAAAATCAAAAACCATGACGGCATAACACCAAAAAACGGATTAACAGATGTATTTCCGGAAGATAATATCCACGCTCCTTGTCCCAAATAATTCAGAATCAAGGTTATTTTTACAAAAATCCAGCTAATGCGAATATTTCTTATCCCACAATGACCTAAATCGGAATAAAGCGCTTCGGCTCCTGTTGTACAAAGAAATACTGCTCCTAACAATAAAAAGCCGCTTGGGGTTTCATACAATAGCCTGATAGCATACATCGGATTAAAGGCTCGCAAAATCTGCGGAGTATCGGCTATATGAAAAGCACCTAATATTCCTAATGTAACGAACCAGAACAACATAATCGGTCCGTAAAGACGGCCTATTCGATGTGTTCCAAACTGTTGTAAGATGAACAATGCGCACAAAACACCTATTACAATTTTCACCACCGGCACATCGCCCGCTATACCATGTAACCCTTCTATTGCCGAAGTAACCGTAATAGCAGGAGTTATAATACCATCGGCAACCAATGCGCTTGCTCCAATAATAGCCACCAAATAAATCAACGATTTTTTCTTTTTCTTGAGTAAGGCATAAAGTGCTAAAATACCACCTTCACCCTTATTATCGGCACGAAGCGTAATTATAACATACTTTATGGTTGTTTGTAGTGTCAGCGTCCAAATAATACACGACACGGCTCCGGTAATATAATCGAATCCGACTTTACCACCTCCAAAACTCACTATGGCTTTCATTACATACAACGGCGAAGTACCTATATCTCCATATACAATACCCAAAGTAACTATAAGCCCGATAAGGCTCAATTTACTAATATTATTGCCGTTTTTTAATTTTGTTTCCATGATTTTGAATGAACAAGGAAATGTATTTAGAACAAATTAATCAAACCTTTTGCTTTTAGTTCCGTCTCAGCAAATTCGGCGTCCAAATCGGACTCGGCAGTAAGACCACCTCCGGCATACAACCCTACCCCATTGGCAAAAAATTGCATACAACGAATATTCACATAAAAATCGAATTGATTATTTATACCTATTTTACCCAAAAAGCCGGCATATAATTCTCTTTTATGCTTTTCCTGTTTTAAAATAAACTTTTTAGTCTTTTCTTTGGGTAAACCGTTTACTGCCGGTGTCGGATGCAATGCAGCTATAAATTTTTCAAGAGGAAATTTCAGCTCGTTTATAGAAAAACTAAAATTTGTTTTAAGATGTTGCACATTACCGGCAACAGAAGAAATGGTTGCTTCTTGTGTATAAGTATTCACTCCAAATTCTGTCAGCAAACCCTCAATATAATCCGTTACAAGTCTTTGTTCTACTTCTTCTTTTTCTGTCCAAACAGTTTTATCGCTAGAAGAAATAGTTCCGGCAAGCGAAACGGTACGAAGGCTTTCCCCGTCGTTCTGCAAAAACAATTCGGGACTAGCACCGAGCCAAACACCAACTTCAGGCAACGACAACAAATAATTGTAAGTGTTATTTTGCCAACTACACAAACGCAGAAAAATTTCCGGAACTTGTTTTATGGATATTCCTTTAATTAATTTCCGACGCGAAAGAACTATTTTTTGCACTCCATCAGCAAACATTTTTTGCGCTTCACGAAACGATAGTTCATACGAGCCTTCTTTTTCTTGCTCACCTAAAGAAAGAGAAGTTTCCTGCAAAGGATATTGCAAAATCCAATTTATATTCTGAGAAGAAATAGTTGCTAAAGATTCATCAAAACGAGGATAAAGCAGAAAGGACGGCTCATGTTCATTGTCAAAAGGAACAACACAAAAAGCCTCTTGAGAAAGCAAATCAGTATCTGTTTGAAAAAGAAATGATTTTATCTTTTCAGGGATAAGCAATCTAATATCGTTTGTTTGCGGCAGCTGATAAGCTACAAACGGCAATGATCGCTCCATGCAAGCAATAAGTATATCTGCCGAAGACATGTTACTGTCAAAATTTGAGTGCGCAAATGTATAACATTATTTGATTCCGTGTACGAATTTAACATAAATATCTACTTTGCTTTTCTATTTCCTTATTGTACCTTTGTCTTAAATACGATGAATACCTCGTTAATGCACAAAATAGAACTTCTTTCTCCTGCTAAAAATTTAGAGTGCGGTTTGGCTGCCATCAATCATGGTGCCGATGCCGTGTATATTGGTGCGCCAAAATTCGGTGCACGCGCAGCAGCAGGCAATTCTATACAGGATATTGAACAGTTGGCAGCGTATGCACACCGTTTCAATGCGCGTGTATATGCTGCCGTCAATACTATTTTACGCGATGAAGAATTATCCGAAGTCGAAAAGCTGATTTGGGAGCTTTACCACATTGGTGCAGATGCTATTATCGTACAGGATATGGGCTTTTTGCAAATAAACCTACCTCCTATTCCACTACATGCAAGTACCCAAACAAACAATCGTACAGTAGAAAAAGTACAATTTCTCGAAAAAGCGGGTTTCTCTCAAGTAGTCTTAGCCCGTGAGTTAAATTTGGAACAAATCAAAAACATCGCACAACAAAGTTCTATTCCTCTGGAGTTTTTTGTACACGGCGCTCTTTGCGTGAGCTACAGCGGACAATGTTATATAAGTCAAGCTCTTTGTAAGCGCTCGGCAAATCGTGGCGAATGTGCACAATACTGCCGATTGCCCTACAATCTGACAGATGCAAACGGAATAATTTTAGCTAAAAACAAGCATTTGTTATCGCTCAAGGATTTGAATTTATCCGATTATTTATCCGATTTGCTAGAAGCAGGAATTTCATCGTTTAAAATAGAAGGGCGACTAAAAGAAGCTGATTATGTAAAAAATATCACCGCTTTTTATCGGCAGAAGTTAGATAACATTCTCGAAAATTCGGACAAATATTGCAAATCATCTTCCGGAAAAACTTCTTTTTTCTTTACGCCGAATCCTGAAAAATCGTTTCACAGAGGAAGCACCAATTATTTTCTGACTGGAAGAAACTTGAATATAACTTCATTCGACACCCCCAAATCAATTGGCGAATATATCGGAACAGTGAAACAAGTAAACAAAAACAACATTCAGATTTCCACACAAAAAGAGCTGTACAACGGCGATGGATTATGTTTTATAGATAATTCAGGAAAATTTAACGGTTTCAGAGTTAATAAAGTAGAAGGAAACAGGGTTTTTGTCACCCAAATTCCTTTCGTGCAAATTGGCACAAACATTTTTCGTAATTTGGACATTGATTTTGAAAAACAACTCAACAATAAATCGTCCGAACGAAAAATTGGGGTAAATATACTTTTTTCCGAAAACGAAAACGGATTCGCACTTCATATAACCGACGAAGATGGAAATTCTGTTTCGGAAAATATTATTGCCGAAAAAACACCCGCTTTACAAGCAGAAAAAGCGACAGAAACATTGACTACTCAACTATCCAAGTTAGGAAATACTGATTATTCAGCTGAAAAAATTGAAATAAAAACGAGCAAAGCTTATTTTCTAAGAGCATCTGAAACAGCGGATTTACGCCGCCGAGCTATCGAAAAATTAGCTGATTTTCGTTTGAGAAATTACCATTTTGAACAAAAAACGATACAAGCAAGCACACATCCTTATCCCGAAAAAGAACTAAGTTACTTAGGCAATGTGCACAACAGATTAGCTGCATATTTTTACAGACAACATGGAGTTTCGACTATCTCACCATCATTCGAAACTCAAAGTATAAAAAATGTACCTCTCATGTTTACACGCCATTGCCTGAAATATAGTCTGGGGACTTGTGCGCATTTCTCACCTAAGCCAATCGTAAAACTGAATGAACCTTTAACTTTACAATACAAAGAGCACTCATTACAACTTGATTTTAATTGTAATGTTTGCGAAATGACCATAAAATTAATTTCTCAATAAAATGCGAATAATAAGCGGAACATACAAAGGGCATCGTATAAATCCACCCACTAACATTACGGCACGACCAACAACTGATTTTGCGAAAGAATCTCTTTTTAATGTTTTAAACAATAGAATTGACTTTGAAGAAATCACCGTATTGGATTTATTTGCCGGTACTGGAGGAATCAGTTTTGAATTTGCTTCGCGGGGAACGCCGAGCATTACTTCTATCGAGATGAATAACAGGCACTCGGGATTTATTCGCAAAATAATAAAAGAGCTTCAATTTGACACCATCAACCTTATTCAAGGAGATGTTTTCAAATACATCAACAACCACAAAACAAAGTTCGATTTAATATTTGCCGACCCACCCTACGACCTGCCGGAATTAGATTTGCTGCCCGACATTATTTTCAAAAAAGAATTATTGAAAGAAAACGGATTCTTTATATTGGAACATCCGTCTAAAAAAGATTTCAGGAATCATCCGCATTTTGCAGAACATCGCCATTACGGCAATGTAAATTTTAGTTTTTTCAAATAAAATATAGAATTATAAAAAATCAAAAAAGCGATTACAGTTTTTGTAATCGCTTTTTTAGTGACCCCGCCAGGATTCAAACCTGGAACCTTCTGATCCGTAGTCAGATACTCTATTCAGTTGAGCTACGGGGCCAAAATGCGGATGCAAAGATAAGCAAGAATTTGTTCCTTGCAAATATATCACTTGCTTTTTATAAACATTTTTTACTTCATTAACTCCACACTCCGTTTTACAAAATTACTCAATGCCTCTCCTTTCAACATACTGTTTGAAAGTAATGCAAGGTCTATCAATTGGCGTACTTCTTTGTTTTCTGACGCAAATTTTACAAATAAAACATTCGCTTTATTTTTCAAATCCGATTGTTGTTTTTCTAAAGCAGAAATTTCCTCTTTCTCGGAAGCCGGTATTTCTTCGTCTTTTTTGCCTTTATGACTATCACGGAGAGATTTTAGTTTCTCTTCTATAGAAGATCTTTCAACATTGATTGGTGACAGCTCCGCGTTACAAGCAGCCTCTTCTTCTTTCAATACTTTCTCGATCAACGGATGTGAAGCATTTACAACAAGACTATACGAATCAGGCATTTCGCCATAAAAACTCATCATGCCGCCACCCATTGCCGACATATCTTTCATCCGACGCATAAACTCTTGTTGCGTAATGATAATCGGTTGTGCCTTTTCTCCTAGATTCTCGAATAACACAATGAAATTCGTTTTCTCCATCGCCGGAATTTGCGATTGAAAAACACTTGTCAAAGCTTCCCGTTGTGCATCTGTCAGGTGAGTTTGGCTCAAATCGGTTTTTACAATCAGTTTTTCGACCACATCAGCATCGACACGCACAAAACGGATTTTCTCGTCTTTCGATTCCAATTGATTAATAAAATGTGCATCCAATTGTCCGTCCAACACCAACACATCGTAACCTGCAGACTTAGCCGCTTCCACATAACTATGTTGCTCAACCGGATTAGTTGTATAAAGATAAACCAGATTGCCGTCCTTATCTGTTTGTTCTGTAGTAATAAGCGTTTTATATTCTTCAGAAGTAAAATATTTACCATCCGAATTTTTGAACAACATAAACTTTTCAGCTCGCTCGAAGAATTTTTCATCAGTCAGCATTCCGTAGACAACGAACAATTTCAAACTATCCCATTTCTCCTCAAACTGCGCACGATCGGTTTTAAAAATATCTTGTAATCGGTCAGCCACTTTTTTGGTAATGTGGCTCGAAATCTTTTTCACATTGCCGTCACTTTGCAAATAGCTGCGACTCACATTAAGCGGAATATCCGGAGAATCGATAACTCCATGTAAGAGCGTCAAAAACTCAGGCACAATGCCTTCTACCGAATCAGTCACAAACACCTGATTACAATATAATTGGATTTTATTTTTTTGTAATTCGATATTATTTTTCACTCGCGGGAAATACAAAATCCCCGTCAAGTTAAACGGATAATCGACATTCAGGTGAATATGGAACAAAGGATCTTCAGCCATTGGGTACAAATCACGATAGAATTTATTGTAATCCTCGTCTGACAAATCGGCAGGTTTACGCACCCAAGCCGGATTTGTATCATTGATGATATTATCTTCATCTGTTTCCACGCTTTTGCCGTCTTTCCACTCCGTTTTCTTTCCGAACGCAACCGGAATAGGCAAAAATTTACAATATTTCATCAATAAACCACGAATTTTTGATTCCTCTAGGAACTCTTTATTTTCATTATCAATATGAAGAATAATATCTGTTCCACGATCGGTTTTTGTGGTTTCTTCGAGCGTATATTCAGGTGTGCCATCACAAGTCCAGCGTACTGCTTTTGTACCCTCTTTGTACGAGAGCGTAATAATTTCCACCTGTTTCGCTACCATAAACGACGAATAAAAACCAAGTCCAAAATGCCCGATAATCGCGTTATTGTCGGAATGTTGTTCAGCTTCTGGGGTTATCGCGTTTGCATCATTTTTATATTTTTCCAAAAATTCCTCTGCACTCGAGAAAGCAATCTGATTGATATATTTTTCGATATCTTCGGCAGTCATCCCGATACCACGGTCGGATATAGTAACCGTCTTCTTTTTCGCATCTACTTTCACATGTACGGTTGTGTTACCCACTTCGCCCTTAAACTCACCTACCGACGAAAGTGTTTTCAATTTTTGCGTAGCATCCACTGCATTCGATACTAACTCACGCAAAAAAATCTCGTGATCGCTATACAAGAATTTCTTAATAATCGGAAAAATATTTTCCGTTGTAACGCCTATGTTTCCTTTCATATCACTATGTTTTTAGAAGCAAGGATCAAGAAGCATGAGCCAAGATTCCTGCTTTGTGTTAATAATAAAATTTTTGCCCGCTATTTTTCAAAAAAAATGCCAATCTCGAAAGACTGACATTTTGACCGTCTCTTTTTTTATTTGGCGAGATATGTTTTTATATTATTGGCAACTTGTTCCATCATCCATGTTGGTGTCGATGTTGCACCGCAAATGCCAATATTTTCTACTCCAACAAGCCAATCCGGATCTATTTCTTCAAAAGAAGATATGATATGTGAATTTGTATTTGCTTTTAAACATTCGGCAAACAGAATTTTTCCATTCGAACTTTTTTTCCCGCTTACAAAAATCACCAAATCATGGTTAGCTGCAAATTTGCGTATATTCGGAATACGATTAGCCACCTGCCTGCAAATGGTATCATTGCTCTCAAAGGATTTATCGGCAGAAAGCCGTTGTTTGATAGCTGTAACTATTTCGTTAAATTCTTCGACTGATTTTGTTGTTTGCGAAAATAGTCTAATATTTTTGGTATAATCGATTTTGTCCAAATCATTTTTGTCTTCTATTACAATAGCCTGATTATCCGTTTGCCCAACCAAACCATTTACTTCGGCATGTCCTTCTTTCCCGAAAATAACCAACTGGCTATCAGCAGACATTGTATCGTATTGCATTTTAATTTTTCTTTGTAACATTAATACCACAGGACATGTGGCATCAATGATGGTGATGTTATTTTTTAATGCAATTTGATAAGTAGATGGAGGTTCGCCATGTGCCCGCAACAAAACCGTAACATCGTGCAATTTTGAAAATTGTTCGTGATTAATGGTTTTTAAACCCATCTTTTTAAGACGCTCCACCTCACTTTCGTTATGTACAATATCACCAAGGCAATATAGCTCGGTTTCTTTACTAAGTTCTTCTTCAGCTTTTCGTATGGCATTAACTACTCCGAAGCAAAAGCCTGACTGAGCATCTATTTCTATTTTCATGTTGATATTAATTATTGGAGATATATTTTTACAATTAAAAATTCGTTTGCTTATTTTTTCTACAAAAGTAATTTTTATTAAATTATTTTTCAAGAAACACTCATTCCTATTCTTCTTACAGATACCTAAATTATTCGTTATATTTGCAACTAAATTATCACTCAAAAAATAAAAATGAAAAAACTTTTTACCTTAATAGCTTCTCTATGTTTTTCGATAATAATAGTTGCAAGCAGCCCGATAGAAAAAGCTTTCGTCGCTATGCCCGACGCCTATTACCTGACACTCACGCAAAACATGCGTAGTAAGCTGCTGGAAGCTTATAAAACCGACAATAATGCTACACAAAAAAATCGTTTTAAAGGACAAAGTTCTATCAATTGTATTGATTCTATTAACGATTTTCTATCCGTACAAAATTCGCCTAATGGAAAAGCCGATTTCAAAATTCTGCGCGAGCAAAACATTCCGGCTTATTTGGTTGTTATTTTTACAGTTTGTGCTCCATTATGCGATTCGCACATTGGGTTTTACAATGCAGAATGGCAATTATTACCTAATTCGCTATTACCGAATATCTCTATTACCGACTTTTTAGATTTGGATAAAATAAAATCGGAAGAAAAAACTGCCGATGAAATAGCCGAATCGATAGGAATGACTTTTTATCAATATACTTTCGTAGATAATGGGAATGATATTTCTATCCGTTTACAAGCTGACAAATCGCTCGAAGCAGAAAACTATTCCCGCTTGAAACCTTACTTGAAAACAGAAAAACTGCTTTTTAAATGGAATAATGGAATATATTCTCTAGAAAAATAACAACTTCTAACCACCTATTTTACTTTATTATAAAAATGGCTATCAAAGATATAAAATCACTATACAGATTTCTGAATCGTGCTATTGAAGAACGCCGCCTTGCCGATGCCTTGGATTATTTAAAACAACTCTCCTCCGAGGTACACGATTGGGATATTGTCGATAAAATAAATAATCTTACTTACATATATGAATTGTTGCTCAAGAATGTAATTGAAAACATCAAAGATCCGCAACAAGAACAAATTTATAATAATCTGCTGGTAGGTTGTTATACTTTAGGCGATACTATTTATGAAACTCTTTCCGATAATCAAGCAACTGATTTTGTTTATTCTCAAAAACGATATTTGGAGCAAACAGGCAAAAAAGAAGCGGGAGAACTCGTCTCTGAACTTGAACTTGCTATAGCTAATACTCAATTGCCACAATTATTGGAATCGAGTATGAATGCCACAGGAAAATGCCACGAATATGCCGAACAACACGAAATTATTACACAGAAGTTATTCCGACAACTTTGGTTTGCCTCAACACCCGAAGAAGCTGAAGCTTTGATAAACAAAACACTAAACAATAAATTGATTGGTTCTGTTGATAAATGCCTTGCTATTTCAGCACTGACACTACGATTATTACGAATTTTTAACGACAAAATGTTATTATTGCTAATTAATCAGTGTGTACATCCTGATATTTTGGTCAGCCAACGGGCATTAGTCGGATTGCTGCCTATATTGACAAAATACAACTCTCGTTTACCTTTATATCCGGATATAAGAAATAGATTAGTCGTATTATTTGATGATGCATCGATAGCTAAATCCATTAAACGCATCTTACTACAATACGCCCGAACAAACGAAACCGAAAAAATTACCCGCAGAGTGCGTGATGAAATTCTTCCGGAAATAATGAAAATCGCACCGAAGATAGATGGGAAAGTTGATTTCGAATCGCTTATAAAAAACGAAAATCCGGATGACCCAAATCCTGAATGGCAAGAAAAAATAGAAGAAATGGGACTTTTCGACAAATTCAAGGAAATATCCGAATTGCAACAAGAAGGTGCCGATATACATATGGCAACTTTCGCCCAACTGAAACAATTTTCTTTTTTCCAGGAAATAAGTAACTGGTTTCGTCCTTTTGACACACAACAAGCTGATGTTTGCGAACTATTCGACCAAGAAAAAAGTTCGTTCCTATCTGTTATTATGACTAACAACGGGTATATGTGCAATTCGGATAAATACTCTTTCTGCCTAAGTCTATTGCAAGCACCTCAAGCAGAAAGGAATATGCTTACCCAATCGTTTACTGCCGAAAGCGAACAAATAAACGAAATGCAAAAGGAAGAAAACTTATTACAAAATAAACAGACAGAATTTGCTTCGAATGCTTATATACAGGATATATACCGATTTTACAATCTTTTCCGGCATCGCCATGACTTTGAAAACCTATTTGCTTTTTCCTTGAAGTTTCACACTACATGGTTTTTCTCTTTGCTCGATTTCGATTTAAAAGACATTACCGAAATTGCTGAGTATTTCTTTATCAAAAGATTTTACCCGCAAGCCGATTTTTTATTCCAAAAAATAGAAAAGGAAACCGAACAAAATGCCGGTTTATGTCAAAAGAGAGGTTATTGTTTCCAACAAACCGGCGATATAGAATCGGCACTAAAATATTATTTGAAAGCCGATATTATAACTCCAAACGACAAATGGACAATGCAAAAAATAGCCTATTGTTATCGTATGATGGGTAATTACAAGGATGCTATTGTCTATTATTTACGGGTAGAAGAGTTACAACCCGAAAACCGCAATATACAGATTCAGATTGGGAATTGTTACCTGCACAATAAACAGTACGACGAAGCACTGAATTATTATTTCAAAGTCGAGTATGTGGACGAAAAAAATATAAAAGTATTGCGCGCCATTGCATGGACTTCTTTTTTAGCTAATAAACTAAGTCAAGCTAATAAATACTATCAAAAAATAATTGCGTTACACCCTGAGTGGATCGACTATCTGAACTTAGGACACACTGAATTATGTCAAGGAGAAAGAAAGAGAGCCGTTGATTTTTATATTCAAGCAGTTTTGGCAAATAATAATGATTTAAATGCGATAATAAAATCATTAAACGACGATAAAGAATATTTGTTGGAAAAAAAAATTGACAATACTATTTTATCTTTACTATCTGATTATCTAAAACTTTACTTTAACGCAGAAAAAGCATAATATGGAAAAAATCACGCTCGAAAATATGAGTTTTTATGCCTATCATGGTTGTTTTGAACAAGAACAAATTGTCGGCACAAAATACGAAATCACATTAACACTAACGCTCGATTGCAGCAAAGCTGCTAAAACAGACAATCTTGCTGATACTGTAAATTATCAGGAAGTATATGCTGTAGTAAAAAAGGAAATGAATATCAAATCAAAACTTATAGAGAATGTAGCTCAACGAATTATTGAGACTGTAAAAAATCAATTTCCTCAGATAGTTACAGTCGAGATATGGCTGTCAAAAGTTAATCCTCCTTTGGGTGGACAGGTAAATAAAGTAACCATTCAGATAACCAGATAATTAGACAGTGAAATGTTGAATAAAAAAATAATCTTTTATACTCATCTCTCACTATCTTGCAATTTCACCATCTAAGAACCAAATCTCATGAAAATAGAACAAAAAATAAACGGAAATCGAGGTCGTTTTTTCTACCAGGAAAACGACCAAGAACTGGCTGTATTAAAATACAAAATTATGCCGGACGACGAAGCCATCAATATTCTGAGCGTACATGTAGATCCTTCGCTTGGAGGCAAAGGGGTTGGGAAACAACTTGTAACTGCAGCTGTAGAATTTGCCCGTAAAGAAAATTACAAAATTATTCCGACTTGTCCATTTGCAGTCACTTTATTTGATAAAATCACCGAATGGGAAGATTTAAAATGCTTATAAAACCAAAACTATGATAAACATTTATCAAGTTCTGCCACGCCTTTTCGGCAACGAAAATTTATCAAATATCTCTAATGGAAACATTACTGAAAATGGCTGCGGAAAGTTTAATAATTTTACCGAAAAGGTTTTAAAATCGATTAAATCTTTAGGCATTACACATATTTGGTACACTGGAGTAATAGAACATGCCACTCAAACCGATTATTCTACTTTCGGCATTACTCCCGACCATCCTGCCATTGTAAAGGGAAAAGCCGGATCGCCTTATGCTATCAAAGATTATTATGACATAGACCCTGATTTAGCTGCTGATGTACCAAATCGCATAAACGAATTCGAAGCATTGATAAAACGAACTCATCATGCAGGATTAAAAGCAATTATCGATTTTGTACCGAATCATGTTGCCCGCCAATATAAATCGGACGCTAAACCCAAACGCACAAAGGACTTAGGCAGTATAGACCGCACTGATTGGGCTTTCTCACCACAAAATAATTTTTATTATTTACCGAATCAACCATTCAGACCACAATTCGACATTGCCGATTACAACGAATTTCCGGCACGGGCAACAGGTAACGACCAATTTACAGCCTCGCCAAGCATCAATGATTGGTACGAAACCGTAAAACTGAATTACGGCGTTGATTATGTAGGCGGACGAACTAATTATTTCGACCCGATACCCGACACATGGAACAAAATGCTCGATATTTTGCTCTTTTGGGCTAAAAAAAAGGTGGACGGTTTTCGTTGCGATATGGCAGAAATGATTCCCGTTGAGTTTTGGGCTTGGGTTATCCCACAAGTAAAAAAGAAATTCCCGCATATCATATTCATTGCCGAAGTATATAATCCTGCCAAATACCGCAACTATATTTTCAACGGTAAATTTGATTATTTATATGATAAAGTAGGACTTTACAACACACTTCGAGCTATTACTTGCGGGCACGCCCCTGCTTCGGACATCACCAATTGCTGGCAGGCTGTAAACGATATTCAGCCATATATGCTCAATTTCCTGGAAAACCATGACGAACAACGAATCGCTTCCGATTTTTTTGCCGGAAAAGCAACAAAAGCCATCCCTGCCATGATTTTTGATACTTGTTTTTCATCTTCTCCATTGATGATTTACAGCGGTCAGGAACTCGGTGAACGCGGAATGGACGCCGAAGGATTTAGCGGAACAGACGGTCGCACCACTATATTCGATTACTGGAGTGTTGATAGCCTACGAAATTGGTACAACTCAGGCAAATGCAACACAGAAAAACTAACGGAAGAACAAAAAGCTTTGCAAAGCTTTTATAAAAAAATCCTTACACTTCGGTTTAATGAAAAAGCTATTTCCGAAGGTCTTTCGTATGATCTGATGTGGAATAATTATGATAATCCTCATTTCAATCCTCAAAAGCATTTTGCATTTTTCCGGAAATACGAAAATGAATTAATACTTGTAATTCTTAATTTTGGTAATAACGAAGAAACCATAGGGATTAAGGTATCGAAACATGCTTTCGAATATTTAAACTTATCTCTAACCCAAATCGTAAAATGTACAGATCTTTTATCAGGTAAAAAAATTACGCAAAAATTGTCTATAGACGAGCTGTTTTTTGCAAAAGTCAGTGCAGAAAATGGTGTAATCCTAAAAATGTCGATAAAATGAAAAAAATAGTTTTTTGGTGTTTATTTTCTATTTTTGCAAACCTGCTATATGGGCAGGATACAACAAATCTGGTTATTTCTATTATGGATACAACAGCTAATATGAAACAAACACAAAAGAACTGTAAAATAGGAATTTGCTTAAGTGGAGGCGGGGCATTAGGGTATGCTCACATTGGTGTATTACAAGCACTTAAAGAACATAATATAGAACCGGAAGTAATATCAGGTTCTAGCATAGGTGCTATTGTAGGAGTACTTTATGCTCAAAAACTTTCTCCAGAAAGAATAATGAAAATTGTAGAAGAAGAAAAAATGTACAAGGTATCTAAAATCGTACATCCTGTTTTTTCGGAAGGTTTATCATCACATAAAGCGTTACGGCAAATACTTTCCAAACACATTCCACACAATAATTTTGACAGCTTGCAATACGAATTTTATGCTTGCGTATCTAACTTGACCAATGCTACATGGAAAACCATCGGTTCGGGTAGCTTGTTGCACGATTATGTAGTAGCATCGGCATCTATTCCTTTTGTTTTCGAATCGGTAACCATACAAGACAGTATTTATGTAGATGGCGGACTATTCAACAATTTGCCGGCACAAGCACTTAAAGGAAAATGTGATGTAATAATAGGAGTCGATGTTGTTCCTTATTTTGAAGTAAAAAAAGAAGTAAAAAACGCCAGTGATGTTTTAGCCCTATCTATTCGCAGCATTGAACATCGTAACGGAGCAAAAGGTCGAAAATTATGTGATTATTTGATAGAACCGCCAAGTGTAGAAAAATACAGCGCTTTCTCATTTGATAAGTATAAAGAAATTTATCAAATCGGATATGATACAACTATCGAATATATTAAGAATCATCCTGAAATCCTCAATTGTAAGCGAGTAAGCAACGAACCTTTTGACCCTAAATCTGATTTGCGATAAAATACTATCATGAAAGAAACAGACATAACTCCTACCCTTGAATCGTTCGGCAAATTGCTCCAAATAATGAAAGAATTACGGGCAAAATGTCCATGGGATAGTAAACAATCTTTCGAAAGTTTACGAACACTTACTATAGAAGAAACCTATGAACTTGCTGATGCTATCATAAAAAAAGATATGATGGATATAAAAAAAGAATTGGGAGACATACTGCTCCACATTGTTTTTTATGCAGAAATGGCAAGCGAAACCAATGATTTCGACATGAAAGATGTTTGTGATGCTTTGTGTAAAAAATTAATTTATCGTCATCCGCATATTTATGAAGAAACTCCTGCCGATGGAGAAGAGGAAGTCCTCAAAAATTGGGAACAACTGAAATTAAAAGAAAAAGGCGGCAATAAAACCGTTTTACAAGGAGTACCCACCTCCTTACCTGCATTAATAAAATCGTATCGCATACAAGACAAAGCTCGCAATGTAGGTTTCGATTGGAAATACAAAGAACAAGTTTGGGAAAAAGTTGCTGAAGAACTAAACGAGCTAAAAACCGAAATCGATGCTTACGACCAAGACAAAATGGAAATTGAATTTGGAGATTTTCTTTTTAGCATTGTCAACGCCGGACGCTTATACGGTATTGATCCCGAAAACGCTCTTGAACGAACAAATCAAAAATTCATTCGCCGATTTAATTATTTAGAACAAAAAACTATTTTTCAAGGAAGAAATTTAAAAGAAATGACCTTGGATGAGATGGAAGAAATCTGGGAAGAAGCAAAGGAACGAGAAAAAACAACTAATAATTAAAACAAACTTAATTATCAGATAATCAAACAAAAATAAAGTATTGATAAAAAATATTATTTTTTTAGATACTTTTTTACTTTTTTGTTTTGTAATTAAAAATTACGATGTATCTTTGCCTGCGAATTTAATTCAAAAAACATTAATGTTTAATCTTTAAAAAAGAAAGAAAAATGAAAAAAGTAATTTTGTTTGCTGCTGTAGTTGCTTCTGTAGCATTCGTGTCTTGTGGTAAAAAAGCTGATGTTCCTGTAGTTGACTCAACTGCCGTTGATACTACTATTGTTGACACTACTGCTGTTGTTGACACTACTGCTGTTGTTGACACTACTGCTGTTGCTCAATAATTCTACAGCACAACTAAAAAAGTTTAAAAGTCCACTTTAAAAGTGGACTTTTGTTTTTTAAGAAAAAATCAATTAGCTTTGCATCACTAATGAGAACAAATAAAACAAATATCAGTCATCATCATTTACCAAAATAATTTTTGGTAAGCTGACAGTGTTTGTCAATCATATTAGAAAAAGCTTGCCGCACTCGGTGGGCTTTTTTTGTAGCTCTACCAAGCTCTTATAGAAAAGAAGAGCAAGAATGGCAAGCAAAATTTAAAAAGAAAAAAGAATGTTTAACAAAATCCGACACCCACTTTTTGGAGGGGAACGGGAGGAGGTTCAATGTTACGAATTGCAGTACAAGCCAAAGGTCGTCTGTATGAAGACACAATGGAGTTGCTTGCCGAAGCGAGCATCAAGTTAGAATCAGGAAAACGCATTTTATTATTACCGGCAAAAAATTTTCCGGTCGAAATACTTTTTTTGCGCGATGACGATATTCCACAATCGGTTGCCGGAGGTGTTGCAGATGTAGGTATTGTAGGAGAAAACGAATACGCTGAAAAGAAAGAAAAAGTAGAAATCATCAAACGGCTTGGTTTCAGTAAATGTCGATTATCATTAGCTATTCCAAAAGATATCGATTATAAAGGAATAGAATGGTTCGAAGGTAAAAAAATTGCGACCTCATACCCTTTTATCCTGGAAAAATATTTGAAATCAAAAAGTATCAAAGCAGAAACTCACATTATAACCGGTTCAGTAGAAATAGCTCCGGGTATTGGTTTAGCTGATGCGATTTTTGATATTGTAAGTTCAGGTAGTACGCTTATAAGTAATCGATTGAAAGAAGTAGAAGTGGTTATGCAATCCGAAGCGTTATTAATTGCTAATCCGGGGCTTTCAACAGAAAAAAAAGCTATTTTAGACGAACTGATTTTTCGTTTTGATTCGGTAAAAGCTGCTGAAGGCAAAAAATATATTATTTTAAATATCCCGAACGAAAAAATCCCTGAAGTAACCAAATTGCTTCCCGGAATGAAATCACCAACCGTAACACCTTTGGCTGAAAGCGGTTGGAGTTCGATGCACTCCGTAATCGAAGAAAAAACTTTCTGGGAAATTATCGGAAAATTGAAAAACTTCGGTGCCGAAGGTATTTTGGTTGTTCCGATTGAAAAGATGATATTATAAGCCCCTATAAATCTTCCCAAAGGGAAACCTTGGTTAAAATTCCAGGTGCAGCGCACCGAGAATATTTATAGTTAGTTTTAAAACAAAAGAATTAAGATGCAGCGCACCGAAATACTTATGGAAATTATAAAATATCCGGCTAAACCCGATTGGTGTAAAATATTAGCACGCCCTACTTTTGACAATTCGACTTTGACAGAAACGGTCCAAAGCATTTTACAAGATGTGTGCAGGCGTGGCGATGAAGCTGTCAAAGAATACGAACTAAAATTTGACAAAGTGCAATTATCATCCCTTCAAATTACGGAAGATGAAATAATTGCTGCCGAAAAATTAGTCTCAGACAAGTTGAAAGCGGCTATTCTTTTAGCCAAAAATAATATCGAGAAATTCCATGCCGCCCAACGCCACCAAACCATACAAATAGAAACTATGCCCGGTGTAACTTGTTGGCAAAAAGCCGTACCGATAGACAAAGTCGGGTTATACATTCCGGGAGGAACAGCACCGTTATTTTCGACCGTTTTAATGTTGGCTGTTCCGGCGCAAATTGCAGGTTGCAAGGAAATCGTGCTTTGCTCGCCACCAAATAAAGAGGGAAATGTTCATCCCGCCGTATTATTTGCAGCCAAAGCGGCAGGCGTGAGCAAAATTTTTAAGATCGGTGGAGTACAAGCAATCGGTGCTATGGCATACGGAACAGAAAGCGTACCGAAAGTGTACAAAATATTTGGACCCGGCAACCAATATGTAACGGCTGCCAAACAATTGGTTTCGTTGCGTGATGTGGCGATCGATATGCCGGCAGGACCATCGGAAGTAGAAATAATTGCCGACCACACAGCTAATCCAGCTTTCGTAGCTGCCGATTTCCTTTCGCAAGCCGAACATGGTACTGACAGTCAATCGCTTTTGTTGACAACAAGCGAAGTGCTCGTTGAACAAGTAATAGCGGAAATCGAAAAACAAGTACAGCAATTGCCCCGTATAGACTTAGCTCGTAGATCTTTGGCAAATAGTAAGATTATTTTGCTGAAAGATATGAACGAAGTTATAGAAATGACCAATGAATATGCACCCGAGCATTTAATTATTTCTACTGAAAATTATTGGGATATTGCCGAAAGAATTACAAACGCAGGTTCTATTTTTCTTGGACACCTTACGCCCGAAAGTGCCGGTGATTACGCTTCGGGAACAAATCACACGCTACCGACAAACGGTTATGCAAAAGCCTATAGCGGAGTAAATTTAGATAGTTTTACCAAGAAAATAACTTATCAGGAACTGACACCAGAAGGATTACAAAATATTGGTTCGGCTATCGAAATTATGGCTGAAAATGAGGAGCTTTTTGCGCATAAGAATGCAGTAACTTTACGGATGCATCATAGCCCTGACGGACTATGATGCCCATAATATCGGGACTTTGTCCCTCAAATACAAATTGCGATGCCGTTATCATTGACTAAAAATTATTTACACATTGTTTTTTCGACCAAATATCGTAAACCACTTCTTTTAAAG
Organism: uncultured Paludibacter sp.; assembly: GCA_964546015.1. Taxonomy (GTDB): domain Bacteria; phylum Bacteroidota; class Bacteroidia; order Bacteroidales; family Paludibacteraceae; genus JAFGVL01. The sequence continues at coordinate 306,466 of CAZJHO010000001.1, read as the reverse complement.
GAAGATAAACAAAGTATGTTCAAATATATCGAAGGTATCTTGTGGAATTTGGATTGCACTCCGATTATTGTAAATGGCGTAAGCGATCATGTGCATATTTTTTGTATTCTTTCGAAAATGATGCCGATTAGCGAACTTTTGAATAAAGTGAAATCTAATTCCTCAAAATGGATAAAAATAAAAGGATTGCATTATCAAGATTTTGCGTGGCAGCGTGGATATGCAGCTTTCTCGGTAAGCAGGTGGGATTTTGAAATGATAAAAAATTATATTAAAAATCAGGAACAACATCATAGCCAAGAGGAATATCAGCAAGAATTTATAAGTTTATTAGACGAAAACGAAATTGAATATGACGAAAAATATCTCTGGGACTGAGGGACAAAGTCCCGATACAATAACGAGCATAGCCCGTAAGGACTATGCGAGCTTAATCCGCAAAAATATATTATCCCTAAAACCCTATTCATCAGCTCGTGATGAATTTAAAGGTGAAGCATCGGTATATATTGATGCGAACGAAAACCCGATGAACGAGCCTTACAACCGTTATCCCGACCCGATGCAATGGGCATTGAAAGAAAAAATAGCAAAGATAAAAGGCGTTCGTCCGGCGCAAATTATGCTCGGTGTGGGTAGTGATGAGCCTATCGATTTGGCTATGCGTATTTTCTGCGAACCTAAAGAAGATAATATTGTAGCTATTGATCCATCGTACGGCATGTACGAAGTTTGCGCCAATATAAACAATGTAGAATACCGCAAAGTACATCTTAACAGAGATTACACACTTGATTCAAACCGTGTTTTGGCAGCTGTAGATGCACATACAAAAATTATTTTCCTTTGTTCGCCTAATAATCCTACTGGCAATTTGCTAAATCGCAACGAAGTGCTGAAAATCGTCAATAATTTCAACAGCATTGTAGTAATTGATGAGGCTTATATCGATTTTTCGCATGAAGCATCTTGGCTCGCAGATTTAGATAAATATCCGAATATCATTGTTTTGCAAACTTTCTCTAAAGCATGGGGAATGGCTTCGGTGCGTTGTGGAATGGCGTTTGCAAATGAAGAAATTATCAACTATTTCAACAAAATAAAATATCCGTACAACATCAATAAACTCACACAAGATTTTGTAAGTGAACAATTAAATCATCTTGAACGGAAAGAAAAATGGGTAGCCATGTTGCTTGAGCAACGCACTATTTTAATAGAACAACTTAAAACTTTACCTTATATAAAAGAGGTTTTTCCTACTGATGCCAATTTTGTACTTATTCGCGTACTCGATGCTAATGCCGTTTATAATTATTTAGTAGAACACGGTATTATTGTACGCAATCGGCATACAGTTTCGTTATGCGAAGATTGTTTACGAATAACGGTTGGAACAAGAGAGGAAAATGAGACTTTAATGAAAGCTATGAAAAAAATTCTTTATTAAAGAATCAACAAAGAAAAAAATTAAAAAAGCAAGAACTTATAATTCTTGCTTTTTTAGTTATAAACCTATACTTCTGAATAAATCTTTTACTTGTTTATTCCATAGCTCTTTGGTATCCTCAACCTCATCCGGTTCTGCAAAATCGGTAATTACCAAAGCCGTTTCTTCCGTTAATTCATCATAAAGTATCCTAAACTCAAAATAATACTTTTCATGCTCATCTTCCAACCATTTAAAGCGAACATAACTTCCCATCCTGTAAGCTATCATTTCCGCCTGTTGTTCGTTGTCTATCCATTTAAATGTATATTTTTTATCCGAAACGGTAACTCTATCGGCAAACCATTCTTCTAAACCGCTTGGAGTACTAATTACAGTCCAAAGCAGATTCAATGAAACTGATTTTAAATTATACTCAAGTTGAAATTTTTCTTTGGTCATAGTCAAATGAATTTTGCGCAATATATGTATATTTTTTGAAAAAATACACATATTGAAAAATTTCAACACAGAAAAGTAGATTTTTAACAGTTTTAAGAATATACTAAAAAAACAAACTGTCTTTAGAAAAATTAAGAGGTAATAATAATGCTGCTTTTTTTATTAAATAAATTTCTTTTTCGCCATAAAGCAAAATATCAATCGGTGAAGAAAAACGATTTTCGGTTTCGAGTAATACTTGCCGGCACGAACCACAAGGTGAAATAGGTTTTTGCAAAAAAGATCCATCGGTATAAGCAGCAATAGCAACAGCCTTTACAGCTTGAGTCGGATATTGAGAATTGGCAGCAAAAATAGCAACTCGCTCAGCACAAATACCCGACGGATAAGCAGCATTTTCCTGGTTATTACCGCCTACAATCGTTCCGTTAGCTAATAAAACAGCTGCTCCTACCTGAAATTCGGAATATGGAGCATAGGCTTGCTGGGTCTGTTTTTTTGCCTCAATAACAAGTTGTTTGTATTGTTCCGGCAATGCATCGAATGTGTACACAAAAACAGGTGTTTGTATTTGAATCTCTTTCATAACAATAAAATTTTAATTTTCTACACCCACTAAATATTCTGCAATTTTCCCGCTAAGTTGTAGTAGCGACAGTTCACAAAGCTTGGTATTATAACGGGCAACCAAAAGGCGTTCTTCCGACTCAAGCAAACTGTTCTGAGCTTCGCGTAATTCGATTCCAGACAAACTACCCAGTTTATATCTATCAATGGCTATTTCGTAATTTTCCTTAGCGTTATTTAAATTTTCTTCTTCTAGATTAGTCAGTTCCATATTATTCTGGTAAGCCATCCAGATATTGGAAAGATCAGCTTTAAGTGCAAGCTCTATTTGTTGATATTGTAATTTTCGATTTTGTACTTCTATCTTAGCATTTCGTTGAGCACGAACACGATTTGTTCCGTCAAAAATAGTAAAACCCAGTGTGGCTCCATAATTGAAACCTAAAACCCGTTGACGGTCATAAATACCTGTGTTGTAAAGATTTTGCGTATAACCATATCCGGCAAAAACTTTTAAATACGGATAATTTCTACTTTGAGAAATTTTCAGGTCTAATTCGCTAAGTGATTTATTCTTCTCTGCCAATAATAAATCGGCATTTGATTCAAGCGTTTTTTCCCACAACACATCTTTATTTAAAGTATCATCAAAATTAATTACCGAATCGATTGTCGTTAAAGGCATTTCTATATCCTCCATCGCCATCATTTTATTAAGAGCCGTACGCGAAACATGCAATAATTCATATTGTTTTATCAGATTTGAACTATCTGCATTAAAATAGACTTTAGCTTGTTGCAAAGCCAATCGTGATGTGGAACCTATTTCATAACGAGCTTGGACAATACGCAAACGCTCCCGAGAAAGTTCTAACGCATATGTTAAATTTTTCAGTCGTATATTTTGCCGTACATAATTATAATATTCGGCAGACAATTCCGCTATGAAGTTTTCGACAATAAGACGGGTATTTAATTTCCCTTTTTGCTCCAATTCTTTTAAGCGTTTATAATTGGATTGAATATTTAATCCATCAAAAATAGTCCAATTCAGATTTACTCCAGCATTAAGGGTTTGGTCATTTACTCCGGTTGTTTTGATAGTAATATCTTCGGTTGTTCGTTGTTCTTTACTATTATGCGTACCCGAATAACCGGTATTCAAATCGATTGTAGGTAAATAACCGGCATTTCCGATAGTAGCGTTATTAGTAGAAATAGCTTCTTCGTTACGCATAATTCGTATATCGAAATTTCGCTGTAATCCTATTTCGAGGCACTGTCGTAAATTATAAGTAGATTGACTTTGCGCAAACAAACAACCTAAAACGAAAATATGTATTAACAGTAATTTTTTCATTATTTGTCTTCTTTAGCCTTTCTATTTGTTGAAACATAAAGATAAACCGAAGGTACAATGAAAAGCGTGAGGAAAGTGGAAATAATCATTCCGCCGACCACAGCAACACCCATAGCAATACGCCCGTTGGCTCCCTCGCCTGAAGCAAACATAAGAGGTAATAACCCTAAAACAGTAGAAAAACTGGTCATTAAAATAGGTCGCAAACGCTGAACAGAAGCTCCAATAATAGCATCAAATTTATCTAATCCGTGTTCTTGTCGCTGATTAGCAAATTCAACAATAAGAATCCCATTTTTGGCAACCAGACCAATCAACATAATAATTCCAATCTGGCTAAAAATATTCATAGTTACATCACTTACAAACATAAATATCAATGCACCGGCTATTGCCAAAGGTACACTAAACATGATAATTAACGGATCCTTAAAACTTTCGAATTGAGCCGAAAGCACCAAAAATATTAAAATCAATGCTAAAATAAATGCAAACATCAAACTATTTGAACTCTCGCGAAAATCTTTCGATTCACCGGAAAGGGCAGTCCGGAATGTGTCATCGAGTGTTTCTCGTGCAATTTTATCCATCTCGTCCAAAGCTGTACCGATAGTTATTCCTTCGGTCAATCCGGCAGTAACCGTAGCCGACTTAAAACGGTTATAATGATACAATTGCGGTGGAGCAACGCTTTCTTTCAGCTCAACCACATTGTCCAATTGAACCATATTTCCGGTTTGACTTTTTAAATAAATGGATTTTAAGTCAAGTGGCGTATTACGCTGCTGACGATTTATTTCTGCTAAAATTTGATATTGTTTTCCATTCATATAAAAATATCCTAAGCGTTGTCCGCTAAGTGCATATTGCAGTGTTTGTCCAATATCAAAAGTGCTTACGCCAAGCAGAGCTGCTTTATCACGATCTATCTCCAGCAAGGCTTCAGGCTTGGTAAATTTAAGATTTACATCCGTCATTTGAAATTTATCACTTTCACGCACTTTTTGCATAAAAAGCGGAATAAATTCTTGCAATTTTTCTAAGCTGGGTGCTTGTAATACATATTGTACCGGCATGCTTGAACCCCGTCCGCCAAAAGTAGATTGTTGTTGCACAAAGGCACGAGCTTCGGTTTGATTTTTCACGGCTTTTGACAACTGGTCGGCTATTTCCATCTGACTTTGTTTCCGATCTTTGATACTAGGTAATATCAAACGGCTAAAACCACCATTACTACGGCTTCGTGTAATATTCATCAAACGATCCGGATAAACAGAATCTGCTACTGCCGCAATTTTCTGTGTATAATCTCTGATGTATTCGAAAGTTGCACCTTCGGGGGCCGTCACTCGAGTGGTAATTTGCGAACGATCTTCAAGCGGAGCCATTTCTAAAGGAATATTTTTCCACAATAAAAATATCGATAACAAAATTACGGCAACAATAGGAAAAATCAACCATTTTTTATACAGGAATTTTTTCAGATATTTACTATATGCTTTTGTCATTCCGTTAAAAAACGGTTCTGTTTTTCGATAAATCCAATTATGTTTTTCTCTTTTCTTCAACAATTTAGTTGCGAGCATTGGCGTAAATGTCAACGCTACAAACGCCGAAATAAGTACTGCTCCCGAAACAACAATACTAAACTCTCGGAAAAGACGCCCTGTCATTCCTTGCAAAAATATAATAGGGAAAAATACCGCTACTAATGTGATAGTAGTAGATATTACTGCAAAAAATATCTCTTTCGAACCCTCTATTCCGGCTTTTCGAGGTAGCATCCCATTTTCTATCTTCACATAAATATTTTCGGTTACCACAATAGCATCATCCACCACAAGCCCTACAGCCAACACAACCGCCAGCATTGACAACACATTGATCGAGAAATCGGCAACATACATTACAAAAAAAGCACCCACCAAAGAAACAGGAATAACAACGCAAGGTACCAAAGTAACCCGCCAATCCCGCAAGAAAGCAAAAATGATTAATACAACAAGAATAAATGCAATGTAAATAGTTTCTTCAACCTCATTGATAGAAGCTCTGACAAATTTGGTGCTGTCATAAGCAATATCTACAATCACATCCTCGGGAAGGTCTTTGTCAAGTTGGGTAAGACGAATCTGTACCTCGTCAGATATATCGATTTGATTAGCACCCGGCTGCGGAATAATTACCAGACTAACCATAGGCACTCCATTCCGGCGAAGAATATCGCGTTCTTCTTCTGGACCGAGTTCAGCTGTACCTATATCTTTAAAACGAACGATACTATATTCGTTTTTCTTGATAATAAGATTATTAAATTCCTCGGGCGTTTGCATCAGTCCAAGAACTCGGATAGAAAGTTCGATTTTATTTCCCTCGATGCGACCGGAAGGAAGCTCCACATTTTCTCGATCGATAGCATTTTTCACATCAACCGGAGTGATTCCGTAAGCTGCCATTTTGTTAGGATTCAACCAAAGACGCATGGAATAACGCTTCATACCCCAAATATCAACAGCACTCACATTAGGTATGGTTTGTAATCGTTCTTTGATTGTAAGTTCGGCTATTTCACTTAACTCCATCATCGAACGCTTATTGCTTTGTACCGTGATTTGCATTATCGGACTGGCGTCTGCATCGGCTTTCGAAACAGTTGGAGGATCGCAATCGCGAGGTAAATAGCGTTGTGCTCTGGAAACTTTATCGCGTACATCATTGGCTGCGGTTTCCAAATCCACACTTAATTCAAACTCTATCGTAATACGGCAACTGCCCTGACTACTTGTACTAGACAATGAACGAATACCAGGTATTCCATTGATATTCTGTTCCAGAGGTTCAGTAATCTGATTCTCGATAATTTCGGCATTGGCGCCCGGATAACTGACATCGACAGTGATAATAGGATTATCTACATTAGGATACTCGCGTACACCAAGATATGAATAGCCGATAAATCCTAATAAAAAAATTATCAGAACAAATACGGTAGAAAGAACCGGTCGTTTTATGCTTATTTCGGAAATATTCATCTGATTATAATTTTTCTTTCAAAGGACAAATGGAACTTCGTTTCATTTCTCTGAACTTTCAATAATTTTGTCGATAGAAACAGCCAAACCATCACGCAATTGCATTACGCCCGTCGTTATAAGGGTATCGCCCACATTCAAGCCTTTTATTATCTGCACGGACGAAGCCGTTCTTAATCCTTTTGTAAGTTCCACTTGTTTGGCATAACCGCCTTTATATACATAAGCAATGTCGCGCCCCATTTCGGCAATAACAGCCTGACTTGGAACCGACAATGTATTTTTTATCTCTTTCAGCCTAATATCAATAGAAACAGATCGACCCGGTTTTAACTTACCACCTACATTCGGATAAAGTGCTTTTACCTTGAGTGCCAAAGTTTGTAAATCGAGATTAGACTCAATAGCATACACCGAAGCCTTGTATTTATTCAAATCATTATCGAGCGTAAATTCAAGGGGAAGACCGGCTTGAACATCGCTTGCCTGTTTTTCATTTACCGAAAATTCTATTTTCAACGGAACGATTTTAGTCAATTTTGCAATAATGGTGCTTGGTGTAGTATAAGCTCCTTCGCTTATCTGGCGCAAACCGATAATCCCATCGAAAGGAGCACGCAATTCGGTTTCGGCAATGCGGGCTTGCACTAATTTTATATCTGCACGCAATTTATCAAGATCTGTTGTAACTTGGTCATAAGCTTCTTTACTTACAGCATCTTTTGCCAAAAGCGATTTTTGACGAAAAACACGGTCTTCGGCCAATTGTATTTGGGCTTGTAGCTTTTCCAATTCAGCTTGTAATGGTTTGTCGTTGATTTTGGCCAACAAAGCACTTTTTTTCACCATTGTACCTTCCTGAAAATAAATACCCATAATTTTACCCGAAGTTTCGAATGAAAGATCCACCTCTTCATCAGGCACAAGAATTCCTTTGGTGCGAAATGTTTCATTCATGGTTGAGTATTTCATCACCATTGCATTTACATTGAGCTGTCCGCCTTTCGAAGATTTATTTTTATCTTTTGCAATAGGTTCTTCAATCGTACTTGGTCCGAACAATTTATCTTTCACAGTCGGGAAAATTGCCATTCCTGCAATAAAGAGCACAATTAATCCGATGAGTATTATTTTTGTGGTTTTTTTCATTTTAAGCTATATTAAAAATGAGTTATCAAACTCTATTTAAACTGTTAAAGATCAAATATATTGCTTTATAGAATATTGATTTAAAGTAATTTAAGAAACATATTTTCCTTTTCGAGATAATTTTATTCGGAAAAACACAGAGCACGAAAGTATCGGCAACAAAATATCAAACAAAAAGACCGAAGCATAATATTTTTGTTCTTTCAATTGTTTTCCGGTAAGGTTTAAAACTAACGCTTGCGTTGTATACCTCAAAGCAAAAATAAAAACTGCAATCAACACAAACAGTAAAGGTAGTACCGCACATACTGCCACAAAAGACAAATAAAATAAAGCTCTTGTCAAATATTCAATATTTTTTAACCATTTACCAATACCGGTATATTGCTTAGCTATAATTTTCGAATACTCTTTCTGAACACACCAAGCAGAAAAAGAATCAATTTCGTTGGAAACAATTACACTATCAGAAGCAATGGCCACTCTTGTATTTAATTTGGAAGCGTCTTTGTTCACCAATAGTTCGCTATCGCCCAATCGTAAATGCAATAAAGATGCAAAACCTTTTCTATCAAAAAAGAATTTTTTACGATAAGCTATATTTTTCGATGCACACATATAAGGTTTCCCACGCAAGGCAAAACCAAGGTATTGCAATCCGTTAAAGAAATTATCATAAGCAATAAGCTTACCTATAAAACCTTTTTGGGGTTTCATAGAAACATATCCTAACACAAAATCCTTATTATCCACAAAATTACTCACCATTTCCGACAACCAATTATCGGAAACCGGCTCACAATCGGTATCGGTAAAAAGCAAAATGTCATGTAACGCAGCTTTTACCCCAACCGTAAGCGCTAATTTTTTAGGGCTAACTACCTGCACATCCATAGGAATAAAAGTAGAATAAAGCTGACGATAATGCATTGAAAGATAGTTTAATTCATCGTCCGTTTCGTCAGTCGAACCGACATTTACAACAACCACCTGAAAATCAGGATAATTTTGATTTAAAATAGACGGCAAAAATTTGCGAATAAAATCCGATTCGTTTTGAGCACAAATAATTACAGAAACACCTGGTTTTTTATCTGAAAAATTTACTTTATTTTTTTCTACTTTTGCTTTCCACGACAATACTCCTCCATAGAAATACAAATAGTAAAACAGCTGAACTAAAAAACTAAATAAAAAGAGGGCGCAAAGCACCCACGCATACCACTCTATCGAGTTTATATCTATTTCGAACATTATTTGTTACGAGTTACAAAGTTATAAGTTACAAGGCTTACGAGTTTAATTACAAAAAACCTTGTAACTTTTTTTTAAATTTCTTCAGATAAATAACCAACAGGCAAATTACGCAGATTATAACGCGAAGCCATTATCTCGCCGTACGCACCCGCCGAACGAAGAACTAAAAAGTCGCCTCGTTTAGTACCATTTAAGTGTACATCTTTTTGAAACACATCTGACGACTCACAAATTGGTCCCACTACATCATACACCTCTTCTGGAGCATCCGAACTAATATTTTCGATACGATGGTAAGCCTCATAAAGTGCAGGACGAATCAGGTCTGTCATTCCCGCATCGACAATAGCAAATTGTTTGCTGATTCCTTTTTTCACATAAGTAACACGAGTAACCAAGCTACCACATTGTGCCACTACCGAACGACCCGGTTCACAATGCAACAGTTGTCCCTCACGAAGCTGAAGGTTCTTATGAAACAAACGGAAATAGGTTTCAAAATCAGCAATAGGGAAATGGTTAGGATGTTCATAATTAATACCCAAACCACCACCTATATTAATATTTTTCAAGAAAACACCTTTCGCTTCCAATTCGTCCTGCAATTCGTTTACCTTAACACAAAGGTCTTCATACGACGACAAATCGGTAATTTGCGATCCGATATGAAAATGCACACCGATTAGTTCTAAATTTTTTAATCCGGTAAGTGCAGATAATACTTTATCCAAATTTTCGATATTAAAACCGAATTTATTTTCGTTTAATCCGGTAGTTATATAGTGATGTGTATGTGCATCTACATTCGGATTAATGCGTAAAGCCACACCTGCTTTTTTACCTTTGGCGCCCGCAAGCTCGTTAATCACTTCCAGCTCCGGAATAGACTCTGCATTGAAACAAAAGATATCATGATCTAAAGCCAGATTAATCTCATGATCCGTCTTACCAACACCAGCAAACACCACTTTAGATGCAGGAAAACCGGCATCGATAGCAGCTTGCACTTCGTTTCCACTTACACAATCGACACCTAAACCATATGAAGCTATGATTTTAAGCAACTTAGCATTAGCATTAGCTTTTACTGCATAATGAGCATGATAACCATACTTTTCCGTTTCACTTTTAATCAAATCGAGTGTTTTGCGCAAAAGTGCAATATCGTAATAGTAGAACGGCGTTTGAATTACTGCAAATTTATCTACAGGAAATTTACCTTTTAACATTTTTAAGCCTCCCCAACCCCTCCCAAGAAGGGGCTTTAAATCCCTCATTTTTGGGATAAAATTTTAAAAATTAAAATATAAAACAAAAGCCTTTCCCATGTTCCCTTTTTTTGAAGGGGCTGGGAAGGCTCTTAAAATAACTCTTTGCTCAAAGCTTGTAAAGCGCGTTTTTTGTCTTCAGCCTTTACAAGAAACGAAATATTATAGTTACTACCACCATAAGAAACCATACGAATAGGCACTTCTTTCAACGCTCCAACTACTTTAGCTTGGAAACCGACATGCTCAAAATTCATATCACCCACGACACAGATAATAACCATATCTTTATCTACGGTAACGGTACCTAATATTTTAAGTTCACTCACTATTTCATCCAATTTCTTATCATTATCAATAGAAACAGATACACCCACTTCCGAAGTGGTAATCATATCAATAGATGTTTGATAACGCTCGAAGACAGCAAACACTTTGCTCAAGAAACCGTGTGCCAATAACATTCTGTCCGATTTAATTTTAATAGCTGTAATGCCATCTTTAGCAGCTACTGCTTCAATTTTATTAGGTGTACAAACTGTCGAAATAAGTGTTCCTTTAGCCGTTGGTTCTATCGTGTTAAGCAAGCGAACAGGGATGTTTGCTTGTTTAGCAGGAAGGACACAGGTCGGATGAAGAATTTTTGCGCCAAAATAAGCCAACTCGGCAGCTTCCTCAAAATGAAGATTTGCCACCGGTTTAGTACCTTCAACAAAGCGAGGGTCATTGTTATGCATTCCATCAATATCTGTCCAGATTTGAATTTCCTCAGCATTGATAGCTGCACCAAGGATCGAAGCGGTATAATCGCTACCTCCGCGTTGAAGATTATCAATTTCGCCATAATGGTTTCGACAAATATAGCCTTGTGTGATATAAATATCGGCACCCGGATTTTTAGTTAGTTGCTCGGCTATTTTCTCCTTAATAAACGCCATATCAGGCTCTGCGTTTTTATCGGTTCTCATAAACTCCAATGCAGGAAGCAATACAGACTTGACTCCTATTTCATTTAAATAAAAATTAACCATTGCTGTTGAGATCAATTCACCTTCGGCAAGGATAATTTTTTCTTCGAAAAGGGTAAATATTTTGCTCGAATTAGCAAACGAACGCAAAAAACCGAAATGTTCTTTAATCAGAAGCTCAGCTTTAGCAAGGTATTCGGGGGTACTGTAAAGTTCTTTTATCGTGGCAATATATTTTTGTTCCAAATTATTAATTACATCAAGTGCTCCGGAAGGATTCTTTTTGTACAAATAATCCGAAATTTCTACCAACGAATTAGTTGTACCGGACATTGCCGAAAGTACAACTATTTTTTGTTCGCCATCGAGGATAAGTTTAGTTACCTCTTTCATGCGTTGTGCCGAACCTACAGAGGTTCCACCGAATTTTAAAACCTTCATTTTTTCTGTATGAAATTGTTATTCTTATTTTAAGATATTTTGAAGGGCAAAAATATAAAAAATTCAGCAAAAAAAGAAAGGTTTATGCTATTGTAATAGGGCAATTGAATCAATAAAAGAATTATTCCAAAGATTTTCATGGGTATTTCCTTATAAAAAACATTATTAATACCTTTGCGGTCTAATTTTTTATAAAATAACGCGCTTATAATGAAGAAAATATTTCTTATATTATTAATCGGTTTTATAGTAAGTATCTGTTATGCAGAGCAAAATTCTTCCGCAGACTCTGAAAAAACTATTTTCGAATCGATAACGGATAATTCTGATTCGGCAAAAGGAAGAATTACGCTTCATCAAGATGAAAGGTTGAAAAAACTTATTTATAAGAAAAAAGCCGAAGATATTAAAAACAGACCTTCGACTACTACTATGGGCTACCGTGTACAAGTTTTTTCGAGCAATGAGCGTACCGCAAAAACCACTGCATACAAAATAGAAGAAAGAATATTATCAAAATTTCCTAACTATGCGGTATATGTTTCATACACATCGCCATTTTGGAAAGTACGCATAGGCGATTGTAAAACTACAGAAGAAGCTCAAATCTTACGGGACGAAGTGCGAAAAGAATTTCCTGAATATCAGGAAGAAACATATGTGGTAAAAGACCAGATTTTTATTTTTGAATAAATACCGAATTATGACTGATATTATTCCTACTGAAAAAATTACCGATAAAACAAACGAACTAGCTTTCCATTATAAAAAAATAATTGAATTGCTTGGTGAAAATACCGACAGGGATGGCTTGTTAAAAACTCCACTCCGTGTTGCCAAAGCCATGGAATTTTTTACTCAAGGCTACCAAATAGACCCAAGGGATATTATACGCGAAGCTATTTTCAAAGAAAATTACCGACAAATGGTAATTGTAAAAGATATTGATTTTTATTCTTTGTGTGAGCACCACTTGCTACCGTTTTTCGGCAAAGCGCATGTGGCGTATATCCCCAACGGACATATTACCGGACTAAGTAAAATACCCCGCATTATCGACTGTTTTGCCCGCCGCTTGCAAGTACAGGAGCGTCTTACCACACAAATAAAAGACTGTCTGCAAGAAACCCTTAATCCTCTTGGGGTAATGGTGGTTATCGAAGCGCAACATATGTGTATGCAAATGCGTGGAGTAGAAAAACAAAACTCCATTACTACCACTTCCGAATTTACCGGCGCTTTCGAACATGCCAAAACACGAGAAGAATTTATAGCCTTGATTAATCGGGGAAAATAAATTTATAAAAAAACGCTTCAAGATTTAATTTCTTGAAGCGTTTTTCATATGCTTATAACCACACTATTTACACATCTCTACAATAGCACCCGTTTTAGAATTATATTGCATGTGCATCTTTCCCTTTTTGAAAAACGAGAACGGAATGGCTTGCAAGCTTCCTAACTGTGCCACAGGAATTTCTTTTTCGATCAGGTTTTCCTTATCCATTGTTACAGTTACTTTTGCCATGCCCGGCAAAATATAATACAACACATCTTTCTCTTTTGCATCCACAGCAGGAATAGTATTCTTTGTAGTAGAAACAGAAATATAAACCGGACCTCCGCTTAAATCGTCAGAATCGACTAAGCCATTGATTGCCGAAAGGCGACACAAAATCTGGTTTTTAATATTTATCGAAGGGTCAATCACAAAGCGTTTTTTTTCTACTGTTATTGTTTTCTTTCCGGCAAACAATTCTACCAACGATTTTTCCATCTTATCCATACCTCTAAGCATCAATTTTAAAGATTCACCATCGGCAGGCATTTTATCATTTTCGCCTGAGAGTAATGCAATTCTGTTTTCACGAATACGGTAAATTTGTTTCGCGGCCAATTCAGCCATTTTTGCAGTTGAATTAGCTGCCAATTGTTCTTCGGTCAACACCATATTATCGTAAAAATCAGATTTTTCGGCTTTTGCTTTGGATTGTTGCTTTTCCTCTTTTTTATCGAAAAGAAATGGAAGTGGCATGTTTTTCTGCTTTTCGGTATTCACTCCGGTAATAATTCCATTTTTATCCACCGAAATTAAATAATTTTCATTGGGCGAAATGCTAAACAATTTCGAAGCATCGGAAACTGCTTTCGCATACACTTTCACCTTATTTATATTATACGAAGCTTTATCCTCGGTTATCACATTTTTCAACGCCAAATATCGTTCACCATATTTATAATATGGTCCGACTTGTTGCTCGGTTTTAGTTACTTCAACCTCTATCTCTAACATGGTTTTGGGTAATGAATAGTAAACAGTGGGCTGACTGCTTTTGGGTTTTTCTTTGGAGAAAACTGCCACACTTACTAAAACAAGTAAGACAAAAGAAATTAGTTTTTTCATTGGATATTTTTTTAGTTTTTCAATAACAATCAAAAAGTATAACCTAATTTAAGTTGCAACAAATTATAGTCACTTGACAATAAAGGAATTTGATAATTTATATTAAAAGAAATGAATTGATCTTTCCTCAAATTTAAATCAAGACCAATCCCTGCATAATAATTATTGAAAAATGTCAAAGATAGATTCTCGTGGTCATTCGCAAATTTATAAATATGAAGTTCATTGCCCTCTGGATCTGTAACTTTTTCTAGAAATTTCCAAGAACCCACATTAATTCCTACTTCTATATTCGGTCGAAACTTACCTCTGGGGTAAGTGTATTTTCCTGCCAAATTACCTGCTATTTTCATAGCAGTATAAGTGGTAAAGAGATTATTACCATGATAATCGTAATAATTTTCATTATAATTATCTTTATATAATTTCGCTAAATTTAAATCAAATTGAATACTTAAAGACTTATGCCATCTCGGAACAGAAAAGTTCATAGTTCCTCCAAAAAGAGGAGAAAGATTCGTTCCATAAGACTCTGAATCTTGATTCTCAACACCTCCATATATGGAATATTTAATTTTCAGAAACTTTTCATCCGACTTTGTTTCAAATACAATACACTTTTCTCCGGTTGTACAAACCTGATTATGATAATCTTTTGCCAAGGTAATCATTGAAGACTGATTAAAATCCATATACTTTATTTGATTTTGTATGGGAGCATAATCTTTAAACAAGAAGATAAGAACTCCTTTATACTTGGTATCCTCATAAGTATATCTGACATTTCCTTCATCTTTATAAGTATCCTGGTTCTTAGTTACATAAGTAAGTTTCCCGTTTGCATCCTCGAAAATATAATACTCTAACCCTTCTTTTACATCAGGATAATAATATAAATTGATTATCCCTTTAAGTAGATACTCCAAAAATACTGTCAGAGGAACATTATTAATCACTATATTTTTTGTAATATAAAATTTACCTTCATTCGTAAATCGATAGCCGACGATATCTCCTGGTACAAAGGAAGTCGGTGTTCCAATAGAGTCTTTTTTAAAATTACATATTCTATTATTCATTTTTTCTGTACGATAATCAATCCAACCATACACCGTATCTTTTTCATTCGTAATGATATATCCCTTTTTATAGTTTGTTTGAGAATAAACAGCAACAAATCCCCCAAACATCATTAATAAAACAGTAAAATTCTTTTTCATATTTCAATATATAATATCACTTGCAATCACTGCCGCTTGTCCATACTTTTCTGCAGCTATATCTCCTGCTTCACCGTGCGCATAAACACCAAGAATGGCACTTTCTTTAGCCGGATATCCTTGTGCTAATAACGATAATATAATACCACAAAGCACATCGCCACTACCGGCTGTTGCCATACCCGCATTACCGGAACTATTAAAATGTACTTCGCCATTAGGACAAACCACTGCTGTATAAGCTCCTTTCAACACCACAAATATATGATATTTATCAGCAAAAGTACGCGCCTGCTCAATTTGCTCAAAACGAGAAGAATAAGTCCCCGTCAATCGTTCAAATTCCTTGGGATGAGGTGTAATAATCGTATTGGGAGGTAAAAATGAAAACCACTTCTTATTTTCAGAAAGAATATTCAACGCATCGGCATCGAGAACAAGCGGCTGCCTCGCATTTTGTAAAATATGTTTGAGTGCCGAAGCCGTTTCTGCCTGTGTTCCCAATCCGCAGCCTACACCAATTGCCGAATAGGTTGAGAGATCTTCTATCGTTTGTGAAATAAAATCATTATTTGTATCGGGTAAGCACATGGCTTCGGGAACAGCTACTTGCATAGGTATCAACCCGCACATCGGAATGGCTACCGTAAGCAATCCTACCCCCGAACGCAAACACGCACGAGAAGCTAATATAACCGCCCCTATCCTACCCAAACTTCCTCCAATGAACAACGCATGACCGAAATGTCCTTTATGCGAAAAAATAGAACGAGGTTTCAAAAACGGCTCTACATCTTTTTTATCCGTATAAAAATAAGAACTTGGTGTGCTGTTTATTGCTTCGGGATGTAACTTAATATCAAGCATCTCCCATTGTCCGACAAATTGTTCGTTTTCGGGCAACAAAAAAGCTATTTTAGGAAACTGAAACGAAAGTGTATAATCTGCTTTAATAATCGCATGCGGATTATTTGCAGCATTGTCTTCACCGAATAATCCGGAAGGCATATCAATCGACACTACTTTTATATCTGAACGATTGACATGTTGAATGACCTCCGCAAAAGTTCCTTCAGCAGGTCTATTTAACCCGGTACCGAAAAGTCCGTCGATAAGCCAATCGGAAGGACTGCTACGAAGCAGAAACGGAGAAAATGATTTCAGTTCATGAAAAATAACCCGATTTTGCTTCAATAAGCGATTTTTATTTTCCAAGCAATCGGCAGATAATTTATTATCAGGATTAATAAAGAACACTTCCGAATTAAATCCTGCCAAAGCCAACAATCGGGCTACCGCTAATGCATCACCGCCATTATTACCCGGTCCGGCGATAATCTTTATCACATCATCTTTATACAAACGATGCAACAACCAATCTACAACAGCCAACGAAGCCCTCTCCATCAAATTGATGGACGAAACAGGCTCATGCGCAATAGTGTACTCGTCAAGTTCTTTTACCTGATTAGTTGTAAAAAGTTTCATGAAATTAACTTATTTTTTTCTTTCGGCAACAACAGATAGCTGCAACCCACCTCTGATACTTTGTATAAGGGTAACCTTACACCAAATTGGTTGCAAAGCATTAAAAATATCATCGGCTATTTCTCCGGCAAGTGCCTCTGCAAATTTAGCCTCCTCTCGAAACGACCATAAATATAACTTCAAACTCTTGCTTTCCACACAAAGTTTATCAGGAGAAAACTCAATAATTATACGATTAAAGTCAGGCTGATGAGTCACCGGACAAAAACTGGTCAACTCATCACTCTCGAATTTAACCAGATTGACATTAGCCGGCGCCGGAAAAACATCTAATTGTTTCGTAGGCGCACTACTTTTATGTCCTAAATAATGAAATTTATTTTCCATAAATTTTTAATTAGCAAATTTGTCAATTAGCAGATTAGCAAGTAAAAACACAAATTCTCAAACCCTATTGGCTAATTAATTAGGATAAACAATTGCTGCAGAAGTGCAAGTTTCATTTACCTTTATATATTTCACACGAATATTCGCGTTTTCAAAAATCTGTTGTGCCTGTTGCAAAATCAATTCGGCGATGTGTTCGGCAGTTGGATTTTTTTCGGTAACCAACACTTTATTTCCGAAAGAACGAAGACTTTCTATCATCGGATCTTCTTTCCATAAAAGAGTTACATGATCCAAATTTTCGTCGATCCAAGTTTTCAACTTTTTTGTTTCCTGAAAATCGATCAGCATATCTTTTTCGTCCAAACAATCTCCTTCCAAAGCTATTTCAATCCGATACGAATGTCCGTGATTGTTCCGGCATTTTCCTTTATAATTGCGTAACAATCGGTGTGCAGCTTCAAATGAAAATTCTTTTGTTATTTTGTATTTCATAATTATTTTTTCCTTTTATTTCCCCATAAAAGTATATGCAGGCGAGGCGAAAAATTATACCCGGAACGAATAATTTCATTGACTAAATCGGGTTTCAACTGCGATTCGAGTGTTGAGCCCTCCAATCCCACATACACACGCAATGGATTGATGGCAAATCGTTTAACGACCGATTCTATTTCGGATAAATCTTTTTTATCCTGGATGATAAATTTAAAGATCCCCCAATTTGCTTTTGCAAAAAAATGCATAGCATCTTCATTTATTTCTTGTCCGGCATTTGTCATTTTAGGCGAAACTACCCAATTAAATTTTTTGACAATAGCCTCGTCCATTGCCGAACGAACAAAACGAATCTCATCCCGGAGCATGAGATCTAAAGCTACGGTCGGGATAATGGTTCCATTTGTTTCCACATGGTATTTTTTTCCTTCTACTACCAGTTTATCCAACTCGTACAAGGCAGGTTCACCTCCTGTTAAAATAACATGAGTAGCAGATGATTGTTCTATTATCTGCCGAACTTTTTCAACTGAAACTGCTTTTATTTTTTCGTTTTTATGCCATGTAAATTTAGTGTCGCACCAAGAACAACTCAGGTTACAATACTGAAACCGAATAAACAAGCTGTTTACTCCGGCGCAATTTCCCTCTCCCTGTATCGATTCAAATGTTTCGGCAATAAAATACATACCTTACAAAAGTAGTAAAAACAATATGAGATATATTATTTACTGAAAAATAATTAACAATTTTACCTATAAATTAAATCTGTTTGTATATTTTCCAATCAAAATACAGGTTTTTAAGTGTATATTTGCAATTAGTTTATTTTTAAATAACAAAATGCTTGTCAATTTACTTATCTCAGGATTTCTTGTTTTTCTCAACGGATTCTTTGTTGCTGCCGAATTTGCTATCGTTAAAGTAAGATCTTCGCAAATAGAAATTTACACAAAAAAAGGAAGTCTTGCCCGCAAAATAGCGTTACAGATGACCAAACATTTGGATGCTTACTTAGCTGCCACTCAGCTAGGTATCACTATTGCGAGTATTGGTTTGGGATGGGTTGCCGAAGGCACTTTTGCCCAAATAATAATGAAACTATTTCCTTTGCTCGGTATTTCGATGGAAGCAAGTATGGCTCATAAAATTGCTTTTATTTTCGCTTTCTCTCTGGTTACTTTTTTACATGTGGTATTTGGTGAACTAGCTCCCAAATCATTATCAATACGCTATCCGTTAAAAGTTACTATGTTTACGGCTATTCCACTACGAATTTTCTATTTCTTGTTCATGCCGTTTATTTGGCTTTTCAACGGATTTGCCAATTTAATTCTGAAAATAATGGGTATTCAAATGCAACACGAGCATGAAACCCACTCCGAAGAAGAATTGCGACTTTTGATCGGTGAAAGTAAAGAAGAAGGTAGAATCGATGCCAACGAATACGAATTAATACAAAATGTATTCGATTTTGATAACTGTACAGTAAAACAAATATTGGTTCCACGCACACAAATACATGCTATTTCAATTGAAACCAGTATTAATGATATTATAAAACAATCTATAGAAGAAGAATTTACCCGAATTCCTATTTACGAAGATTCTATAGACAATATTAAAGGGATTATTCACACAAAAGATTTACTTAAACTGATAAATAATCCTGAAAAAACGCTTAAAGATGTAATGCGTGAACCTTATTTCGTATTTTCCAATAAACGGATTGTAGATTTATTGCGCGAATTTCAATTAACCAAAACCCAAATGGCGATTGTGGTAGATGAATATGGTGGCACATTAGGATTGGTTACTTTAGAAGATATTGTTGAAGAATTAGTTGGCGAAATTAATGACGAGTTTGATGAGGATGTTAAATCAATTGAACAAACAAGCGAAAAAGAATTTATGGTATCTGCTCAAACCGATATAGCCGAACTAAACCGCCACCTACCTTACCCTTTGCCTTTAAGCAATGATTACAAAACATTATCCGGCTTGTTAATACAACAAATTGGGAAAATACCTGAAGTTGGAGAAAAAATAGAGTTAGAACATTATACTGCCACTATCGTCAAGAAAAGCAGAATCATGATTACGCATGTTAAATTGGAGGTAACATTAGTTTAAAATTCAAGGTTCAAATAACTTTGATTTGAAAATTAAACCCTTAAAAAAATTATGGCAAAAACAATTGATATAGAAAAAGTTATAAACTCAAAAAGCAAAAAAAAAGCACCCAAACCATTAGTTTGGATTTTAAAAAAGATACTTCATTTAGATAGAATTAATTCAATTTTAAAAGATTCCGGCAAGCGTACCGGAGTTGATTTTGTCGATTATATTTTACAATGTATGGATGTCGAAATCGAAATACACGGATGGGAAAATATCAACCGAACAAAAAAATATATTTTTGTATCAAATCATCCACTGGGAGGACTAGACGGCATGTCACTCATCAAATTAATCGGACGAAATTTTAATGGAAAAGTCCGTTGCATTGCAAATGACCTACTCATGTATTTGCCTTTGCAGGACATTTCTATTCCGCTGAACAAAATGGGAAACCAAGAGCGTAATATTACCTCCAAGCTTGATGATGCGCTTAATACAGATAATCAATTAATACTTTTTCCGGCAGGAAGTTGTTCTCGCTTTAGCTTTAAAAACAAGATTTATGATGCCGAATGGAAAAAAGCATTTATCAAATTAGCTATAAATCATCAACGAGATGTAGTTCCTATTCATTTCGAAGGACGAAACTCGATATTTTTTTATGCACTGAGTTACACTCGTACCAAATTGGGAATTAAAGCAAATATCGAAATGTTATTTTTGCCGCACGAGATGTTCGCCAATAGCGGCTCCCGATTCAAAGTCTTAGTAGGAAAACCCATTTCTTGGCAAACTTTCGACCAATCAAAACATATCAAACAATGGGCGCAAGAGGTGAAAAATATTTCGTACGCACTAAAGGATAATTGAAGTTTGAGTAACTTTCTATACCTTTGCGTTTTTAATTACTATATGATTGAAATAATTCCTGCCATAGATATAATTGACGGAAAATGCGTGCGACTTTCTCAAGGCGATTATGCTCAAAAAACGATTTATAACGAAAATCCGCTCGAAGTAGCTAAAATGTTTGAAGATGCCGGAATTCGTCGTTTACACTTAGTCGATTTAGATGGAGCCAAAGCGCAACACATTGTCAATCATGCTATTTTGAAAAATATCGTTTTACATACTTCGCTCGAGGTTGACTTCGGAGGAGGCTTAAAATCGGACGAAGACCTTCGCATCGCTTTTGATAGCGGAGCGTCAATGATTACCGGAGGAAGCATTGCCATAAAAAATGAAGAAATATTCCTTTCGTGGGTAAAAAAATATGGTGGTGAGCGCATCATTCTCGGCGCTGATGTAAAAAATGAAAAGCTTGCCGTTTCAGGTTGGACGGAAGTTACCAATCAGGAATTATTACCGTTTATCGGCAAATTCAAACGCAAAGGAGTATTCAAAGTGATTTGCACCGATATAGCCAAAGATGGTATGTTACAAGGTCCATCTATTAATTTGTACCAAAAAATATTAAACCAATATCCCGATTTACATTTAATTGCCAGTGGTGGTGTAAGCTCCATCCAAGATATTGAAGAATTGGAAAAAGCCGGTGTACCTGCCGTTATTTTCGGCAAAGCCATTTACGAAGGAAAAATAAAATTGGACGACCTAAAAAGATTTTTATAAAACTGAAAACTGAGAGTGGAGAACTGAAAGTAATATTTAGTTTTCAATTTTCAATTTTCAATTTTCAATTGCATATGAATATAGATTTCGATAAACAAGGCGGTTTGGTTCCTGCCATTATTCAAGATGCTGTAACAAACAAAGTACTAATGCTTGGATACATGAACGCCGAAGCATTAAAACAAACACAATCAACAGGAAAAGTGACTTTTTTTAGCCGCAGCAAAAATCGTCTTTGGGTAAAAGGCGAAGAAAGTGGTAATTTTCTTAACCTTGTTTCTATCCTGTCAGATTGTGATAATGATACTTTATTGATAAAAGTAAATCCGGTTGGCCCGGTTTGTCACACAGGCGCAGACACTTGCTGGAAGGAGAAAAATAAAGAAGACATCTTGTTCCTGAAATATTTACAAGATTTTATCGACAAGCGATTCGTCGAAAAACCGGAGGGTTCATATACCACTTCACTGTTTGCAAAAGGAATAAACCGAATGGCACAAAAAGTCGGAGAAGAAGCTGTAGAAACCGTTATCGAAGCAACCAACGGAACAGATGAAGGCTTTTTATGTGAAGCATCCGACATGATTTATCACCTTATTGTATTACTTACTTCGAAAGGCTATCGTTTGGAGGATTTAGCCCGTGAATTAAAAAAAAGACATAAAAAAATTAGTTGAAAATCGAGAGTTGAAAGCTGAAACTTAAACACAAAATATATAATTTTCCGTTTTCAGTTCTCCCCATTTTCAGTTTTGAGATATGGAAGACAAGAATTTATTGATAGAATACACTTCGGTAAATATTCATCAAGCTGAAGTAGTTGTACTAAAAGATGTAAATCTTAAAGTAAGCAAAGGCGAGTTCATCTATTTAATAGGAAAAGTAGGTAGCGGAAAAAGTTCTTTGCTTAAATCTTTTTATGCCGAATTACCAATTGATTCGGGAGAAGAAGCAAATATATTGGATTATAACCTATTGAAACTCAAAAAACGCCAAATTCCGTATCTTCGCCGAAAACTGGGGATTATTTATCAAGATTTTCAGTTACTTATAGACCGTACTGTGTACGATAACCTGGCATTTGTATTAAAAGCCACCGGTTGGTCTAGAAAAGAAGATATTGACAAACGCATTAATGAAGTGTTAAAACATGTAGGCATGGGTAACAAGGGCTATAAAATGCCTCATCAACTATCGGGAGGAGAACAGCAACGCATCGTTATCGCACGCGCATTACTCAACTCTCCGGACATAATCCTTGCCGACGAACCTACCGGACATCTCGACACTGAAACAGGTAACGAAATAGTGCAACTTTTGCACCAAATTAAAGAGGAAGGAACCACGGTTATCATGTCAACCCACAATCTTAATTGGGTAAAAAATTATCCGGGCATAGTGCTTCGTTTCGAAGATGAAAAATTGCTTGAAGAATAAAAAACTGTAAAAAGCATAAAAGATTATGCTATCAGCTAGAAATATAAACCTTCTTTTAATATCCCTTGTAACAGTTGTATATTGTATATTATTGGCCTTTTCGTGGGACTTTTGTTATTTCTGGGATACCATTCAACAAATTTCTAAAGAGGCTTTTTGGTTCTATAAAACAGACTTTTCTTCATTACTAATACATTCAACCCCCGAACTCGACATATCACCTACCGGTTATCATCCTCCATTGATAAGCCTGATTACAGCCTTTTTGTGGAAAATTTTCGGATATAAATTATGGGTTTCTCATGCATTTACCTTTTTATGGGCAATCTTACTCATTTATAATACATGGAAAATTCTTTTTCACTTTTTCCTCGAAAAATGGCATGGTCTTATACTTTTGATTCTTTTATTCGAACCTACTGTTTTAACACAGTTTGTGATTGCTTCACCTGATTTCATTTTACTTACCGCATTTGTTATTTCGCTTAGAGCCATTTTGGAAAATAAAAGATATATACTTGCCATTGCCCTGATTTTTCTTTGTGGAATTAGTATGCGTGGTGTTTTTGTTGGCTTCATGCTATTTTTAAGCAATCTTTATTTTGATTATTTACAACAAGAAAAATACTCCGCTAAAAATTTCGGAAAGGTTCTATTGCCCTATTTACCAACAGTATTGCTTTTACTTAGCTACTTTACCTATTATCTTGTAAAAGCCGGATGGTTTTTCTCCAATTCTAATTATACCCAACATTACATAATGCCGGAAAATTTATTAATGGCTATCAAACATTTGGCTGAACTTGTATTTCGTTTTATCGAAAATGGAAGAATCTTCATTTGTTGTCTTACTCTTTATTTTATTTTCTATTTTAAAAAAAATAAAAAAAACATCATATTCACATCAGAACAAAAAATGCTGATAGCATTTTTTACATTAACTAGTGCTCTTTGGTTCTTGTTTGTATTTACAACCCAAATGCCTTTTGCCGGACGCTATTTTATGCCTCAATATTTCGTTTTATCAATCTTAGTATTACAATTATCGGTTAAATTTTTCAGTGTAAAAAAACTAAAATTAATTTTTGTATTCCTTCTAATTTTTATTTTTACCGGACACTGTTGGATTTATCCTGAGAAAATAGCTAAAACATGGGAAAATACACTCCTCCACACGCCATATTACAACCTCCGCAAAAAATGTTTCGATTACATCGACAAACATAATTTTGATTACAACTGTATCTCGTCCGCATTTCCTATAGGGAGTAACAGAGGGTATGTTGAATTGAAAAACGAAGGAAAAATTATTGGAGGTTCTTTGGATAGAAAATATTTTATATACTCAAATATTTGTAACTTAGAGGACGAAAAAATTGACGAACTAAAAAATGCCCAACATTGGATGCCGTTAAAAACATTTAAACAATGGCCTGTTTTTATTACCATTTATCAAAATCTGGAACCCCATACTATAGAAAAATAAATGAGAAAATCATTGTGCATAATAGTACCATGCTATAACGAAGAAGATGTTATACACGAGTCTTATTTGAGATTAAAGAAAGTGTTGGAGAAACTACCCAATCCTTCGGAAATTATTTTCGTAAATGATGGAAGCTCAGATAAAACAGCATTTTTATTAAAAGAAATTACTCAAAAAGACAAAAAGGTCAAAGTTCTCTGTTTTTCCCGAAACTTCGGGCATCAAAAAGCAGTTATTGCAGGTATTAACCATTGTACAAGCGATTTGGCGGTTATAATTGATGCAGACCTGCAAGACCCTCCGGAATTAATCCCCGAAATGATAGAGACACTTGAAAAAAATAACGCTCAAGTAGTCTATTGCGTGCGCAAAAAAAGAAAAGGAGAAAGTTTATTCAAGTTATTTTCAGCTAAATTATTTTACAGATTCCTAAATTTTTTCTCAGAAATAAAACTTCCTGTAGATACCGGCGATTTCAGATTAATAGACAAAAGCGTCATTCTGATTCTGAATCAGATGCATGAAAAAGGGAAATATATCAGAGGATTAGTGACTTGGAGCGGATTCAAACAAGTTCCGTTTTACTATGAAAGAGAAGCCAGATTTGCCGGCGAAACAAAATATCCTTTCTCTAAAATGTTCAAGTTGGCAACCACTTCAATGCTTTATTTCTCTAAAAAACCTTTAATGCTAGCAACTACATTAGGATTTTTATCTGTAATAATAGCTTTAATCTTTGGTGTGTATGCTATTTTAGGACGGATTTACGGTTTCACTAACGCTGATTCGGGCTGGACATCCTTAGTTGTGTTGATTGTTTTTTTCGGAGGAATACAATTATTAACCATTGGTATTATGGGTGCATATATAGGAAACCTGTTCGATGAAATAAAAAATCGACCGGAATATATTGTGGAAGAAAAAATAAATTTTTAGAATAAAGGCAGTAATTAACTTACTGCTTTTATTTTTGTACCGGTCGAATAGTTTTCCAAAAATCGACAACTAAACTTGTAATCAAAAACAAATAGAATATTGACAATAAATGTATCGGAATAAAATAATGTAATCGAGTACACAACAAGTAAGATGCAAGTGAGACAGACCAAACACCAATAGGAATGTATAATCTTTTCATAAACAAAAAGAAATAAATCAATGCCAACGCATCTCCTAAGAACATGTACCGCTCATGCATCCCGGGTAATACAAAAGGGATTAATATCGAACTCAAAAAAGCTAATTTCAACATGGCTTCCGGAGTAAATACATATTTCTTATTTTTAAGTACAACTCCAATTACCAAACAAAATAAAGCGGTAAATATTAATCCGGCATTTTTTAATAGGGGATAATAATCACTGCTAAGCATTGGCAATTTTAAAATGGGAAGATTGTACACATTTGGCTGTTCATAGAAATTATCATTATTAATCCATACATAAATATTTGGGAAATTAAGAGTCAAAGATTCATATGTAACGGATTGCATTAAATAGATACTTAACAACTGATCAAGAGGTCTTCCTACAATCCATGCCGGTATTATACTTAAAAAATACACTATCGGAATTAGTAAAAAATAATACCATTGTATTTTATTTCTAAGCAACAATACAAAATAAAACGGTAAAATTATAACCGTCTGAAATTTAAAGGAAAAAGCCAATCCTAAAAATAATCCGCAAAACCACTTTTTATTTTTAAAAAAGAAATAAAGGCTACCAATAATAAAAGCTGTATAAATGGAATCGCACTGCGCCCAATAAGAAGAATTTATTAACACAGTAGGCAGTAATGGATAAAATGCAAACGCAGCTAATTTAAGATATGATTTGCCTGTTTTATCATATAAGATCTTACCAATAAAAAATGCTGTTAGATATTCAAAAACGATAGAAACGATTTTTATGCCGGATAAGGGATTTAAAGCAACCTTTGCTATAATAGTAAGAATATACAAATAAACCGGAGGATAGTTTGAAAAATCATATTTCAGTGCGTTAATATATCCATGATTTTTTATAAAACGCACCCAAGGTTCCACAAAAAGCTCATAATCACCATTGTCGGCTACCTCTGGTAACAAGAATAGTTTTACCAACAACCCAAATAAAATCAAACCATAAAGTAATGTCTGATTTTCCAATACAGATCCTATTTTTTGAGATATGTTTTTCTTCTCAATAAACATCAGGAGTTATTTTCTTTTTTTTGTATTTCGTAGTTGCAACGACGACAAATCGGTTCATATTCATTTAGCTCTCCGAGTAGCACGCGTTTATTGTTACTCACCAAACGATGCGAAATATAAGCCGGAGCACCGCAGTGTACACAAACAGCGTGAACTTTGATTACATCATCTGCAATTGCACACAATGCAGGTATTGGCCCAAAAGGAATACCCTTAAAATCCATATCCAAACCTGCAACAATAACACGAATTCCTTGGCGTGCCAATTGGTCGCAAACACCAATCAATCCTTCATCAAAAAATTGAGCTTCATCAATCCCCACTACATCAACTCCATCGGCGTACAACAAAATATTTCCAGAAGAATCAACCGATGTGCTCATGATTGAATTTTTATCATGCGAAACCACTTCACACTCTGAATAACGAGTATCAATAGAGGGTTTAAAAATCTCTACTTTTTGTTTTGCAATTCTAGCACGCTTTAATCTGCGAAGCAATTCTTCTGTCTTACCAGAAAACATTGAACCACAAATCACTTCAATACTTCCTCTTCTTTGGGCTAAATGGATATTTCCTTCAAAAAAGTTCATAAAAATACTGTTGCAAATTATAATTTTTTTCTCTATTTTTACGAGCAGCTTGGCAAAGATAAAATAAAAAGATAAACAAAAAGTAACAATTTTACCAAATTATGACAAAAGAAGTTTATATAGCTCTCATTCAAAAAGATATTAAAGAATTGGGCGTATTAACGCAAGGTTTGTACGAAAACGATACCCCTTCTCCAACCATCATTAGACTATTATCAACTAAAGCGCAAGATATTGTATCGAATTTGCAACTTTTGGCTGAATTGAAAGACAACACTGCCATTTCTACCAAGTCTCGGACAACAGACGAATCTGCACCAAATCTACAAATTGAAAATAAAACAGAAAAATCTACTCTGTCTATTGAGGAAATAATAAGTGAGACGGTTTCTGTCGAAACAGAAAAAATTATTGAAATAAAAGAAGAAAAAACTCAGAAAGATATCAAACCAAAAATCAAAAAAACAGGAAACAACATCAGCACAACAATTAGCGATGTAATTAAATCCAAAGAAGAAATACTACTGGATTCATTGGCAAAAAAGAGAATCGATTCGATTAAAAAGTCTATCAGTATGGGTGACCGATTTCTTTTTCAACGCGAACTATTTGACAATAAAGCTGAACTAATGAACAATACACTCGATTTTATTGATTCATGCAATGACATAAAAGAAGCCGAACGATATATTGCCAATAATTTCACTTGGAATTCGGAAAACGAAGTTGTGCTTAATTTCTTCGCTATCTTAACCCGCAGATTTACCTAAATGAGCCTTTTATACATAGTTCCCACTCCCATTGGTAATCTGGAAGACATCACCTTCCGTGCTATCCGAGTGCTGAAAGAAGCCGATTTAATACTAGCAGAAGATACGCGAACCAGCCGTTTTTTACTAAAGCATTTCGATATAAAAACACCTATGATTTCTCACCATAAATTCAACGAACATCAAACTGTTGAAAACATTGTGCAACGAATAAATAATGGACAAACAATAGCATTGATTTCGGATGCCGGCACTCCGGCTATTTCAGACCCAGGCTTTTTATTGGTACGCACCTGCGTAGAACATGGCATTGAAATACAATGCTTACCCGGTGCTACAGCTTTTGTTCCCGCATTAGTGAATTCCGGATTACCTAATGACAGATTCTGTTTCGAAGGCTTTTTGCCACAAAAAAAAGGACGCCAAACCCGCTTAAATAAACTGGCAGAAGAAACCAGAACTATGATTTTTTATGAGTCTCCTTTCAGATTATTAAAAACCCTATCGCAATTTACAGAGACATTTGGTAAAGAGAGAAAAGCCTCTATTTCTCGAGAGATTTCAAAAATACACGAAGAAACTTACAGAGGAACATTAGAAGAACTCATTGCACATTTTTCACAAAAACAAATAAAAGGAGAAATCGTTATTATAGTTTCAGGATTATGATTTTCTTTTATTTTTAAAATAAACGAATGTCAGAAATGACATCCCCTCCTACTTTATCATTAAGAGAACGGACTAATTGTTCTCGAGCCAACAATAATTCATTACGCAAAACTGCTGATTTCAGTTTTACATACAACACTTTATTCTTAATATATTTTGATTCGGTGTAGTTTACGATACCTTCACCAAGTACTTCTTCCCAAGCGCTTAACAACCGGGTTTCATTAAGCTTTCGATCCAGATTATTTGCCTTTAGCACCTGCGGCAACAAATCACCAATGCGTTGAGTCCTATGCTTTTCCATTAGCGTAACTTAATTATATCTCCTGCATTTATAGGAGTACCATAAATAATATTATTCAGTTTATATAAATCACGAACTCGTATTCCGTATTTTTGGGATATTTGATACATTGTTTCTCCTTCTTTGGCAGCAACATTATCTGTATTTCCTTTCTTTTTCTTCTTAGCGAGAAAAACAATATCGCCAGGCATTGGGTTAGCTCCATATTTCACTTCGTTGGCTTTCAAAAGTTCTTTTTCAAACATATCAAACTCTTCCGCTATGCTCTCATATGTATCTCCGGCGATGGCTGTAACATATTTTACTCCATTTATTTTTTTAATCTCATGCACACGATATGCACTAATTTCGGCAATGTATGTTTTGTTTCGAGTTGTCAATGATTGATCATAATTTACACTGTCTGCACTTGCTACAGGTTTTTCTATAGCCTCACCTGTAATGGGTTTATCATATTGTTGTAAATTATAATCTTCGATTAATTTTATTAATTGCGGCGCATAATTAGGATTGGTAGCATAACCTGCTTTTTTTAATCCATGCGCCCAGCCTTTGTAGTCTGTTGATGAAAGTTCGAACAAAGATGCATATCGTTTGCGAGTAAGTAAAAATTGAGAGTGATCTTCATATGATTTTTCAGCTGAAGAATATTTTCGGAAACATTCATTTGGATGATCATCATCAGCATAAATAGTTTCGCCTGTCCAATTATTCTGACATTTTATTCCGAAGTGATTATTCCCTTCGGTAGCCAGCACACTTCTACCCGCTCCTGACTCCAATAAGCCCTGCGCAAGAGTAATGCTGGCAGGAATACGGTATTTATTCATTTCCTCAATTGCAATTCCTTTATAAGTATCAATATAATCGAGATAAACCTTATTAGTTTGTGCGACCAGTAATAAGGGTAAAAATACTATGACAGAAACTATTACTCTTTTCATTTTATTCTGATTTATCTTTTTTATTTTTTTCATCATAATTAAGGATTGGAAGTCCGATCTCAAAACGAACAGCTACAATTCGAATAAGGATAATACAACAAACTACCGACACTTGTGTTATCACATTACTCACACCGAGGACATCTAATAAATAATAGACCAAGCCACCAATAATACAAGCGATGGCATAAATTTCTTTTTGAAAAATAAGCGGAACTTCTCGTAACAATACATCGCGTAAAACCCCTCCTGCAGCTCCTGTAATGCTTCCCATAAGAATAGCTACCCAGTATGGAAAGCCGAATTGTAACGATTTTTCTAACCCTACCACTACAAAAAGTCCCAAACCAATGGTATCAAAAATAAAAAAAGCATTATTAAATCGCATCAAATGTTTGTTAAACATGATTACAAAGATCAAAGTAATGCCTGTGACTATCAAATAACTACTATTTTGCATCCAGAATGGAGTTGTATTGAGCAACACATCACGAATAGTTCCTCCACCGATAGCGGTAACCAATCCTACGACATAAGCGCCAAACCAGTCGAAACGCTTTAGGGCAGCCATACGAATACCACTTATGGCAAATGCAAATGTACCAGCAAATTCAATTAAATCTATAAAAGGAAATAACATGTAATGGATAAAATAAGATTTAGTTTTCCAAATCGGGATATTGCACTCTGGTATGATAAATTGTCTTTAATTTTTCCTTAAAAACAGCTTTTACCGTTTCTACATCACAAAAAGTAATCTTAGCATCTTTTAGCAGACCATCAGCTATTTGACGACCTACAATATCATCGACCAACTGATTTATGGTTGTATCGGAATATGAATTCAGACTTTTTGACGAAGCCTCTACGGCATCAGCCATCATCAAAACTGCTTGTTCTTTTGTTTTAGGAGATGGTCCTTTATAATGAAAAACACTTTCGTCAAAAACAGCCTCAGGATATTTATTTTTGAACGCATTGTAAAAATATTTCGGCATTCCGGTTCCATGGTGAGTACGGATAAAATCGATTATTTTCTCCGGAATTTTATTTTTCTGTGCGATTTTAACTCCTTCATCTACATGACTGATTATAATGTGTGCAGCCTGTTGATAATCTAGCATATCTAAAGGATTATTTCCCGTTAGTTGGTTTTCAGTGAAATAAGACGGATTAGCCATTTTTCCAATATCATGATATAACGCACCGATTCTAATCAATAAAGCATTCCCATTTATTTTTTTTGCAGCTTCGGCAGCCAAATTTGCTACCTGCATGGAGTGTTGAAACGATCCGGGTGCAACATCCGAATAGCGCTGCATCAATTCGCTATTCACATTCGACAACTCGACCAAACTAACATTGGACAAAAAGCCAAATAATTTTTCAAAAATAAAAATAAACCCATATGAGAACAACAACAGCAAGGCATTAATAGCAAATACTAAAATAGTTGTCCATTCGATAAAAGTCCATTCACCCATAGTTAAAAGAATATACGACACATACATAACAGTATAACTGATAAACACAATGAATGCTGTGCGGGCTAACTGGGAACGCTGTGTCAAATCTTTAAGACTGGA
Organism: uncultured Paludibacter sp.; assembly: GCA_964546015.1. Lineage (GTDB taxonomy): Bacteria > Bacteroidota > Bacteroidia > Bacteroidales > Paludibacteraceae > JAFGVL01. Next base: position 274,800 of record CAZJHO010000001.1, on the reverse strand, counting down.
TATTACACTCATACCAGCTGTAAGCTGTAACAAAACAAATCCAAACGAATCAGGTACAGAAATAGATATTTGCAATACGGTAATAATATGAGCAAAAAGGGCTGTGCGTGAATCGAAGAAAATACGCACTAAAATAGCCACCAATGCAAAAGGAACAACAAAAACAGGAAAACCGAAACGGAATGTCAATGCAGCAAAAGCCGACATTAAAACTATCATTAATAAAATGAAAAGCACCGATTTGATGTTTTCATAAATATGCATCCGGAAAAGGTAAATGTATAAGAAAAGTAAAGTCATCAGACTGGTAGCCAGAATCACTTGTCCTAACCACATAAAATCATACTGATCGGCTGTTCCTTTCTGTTTATTGAGTTCTATTTTAAGTGAATTAAGTTGCGCCGCCGTTCGATGAGTGACTATCTCACCCTTGTCCACAATCCGCTCACCGGCTTGTACCATACCATTAGTGAGAGATACTTGCTTTAATAAATCAATTTTATACTTATCAGATAATTCCTTATCGTAATTCAGATTTTCAGACAAATAATAATTGATATTAAACGATTTAAGCACATTCTCATCCATCCATGAAGGGCGATTCGACAATATGTACTGATAAGCTGTTTTTGTAGTAAACAAACTATTTATAGCTTTCTTTTCTGCTAATTGATTTGGATAAATGACTACAATTCCGGTTTGTTCGTTGGCTTTCAAACTATCCAGATTATGTAAATGGATAATTCCGTTATCGTAAATATATTTCAAAACATCTTTAAGATACCATTTATACTCAGAAGGCACATGGGACAAAGTATCCAGATTCCGGTTCAATAAATCCAACTCTTTAACGGCAACCTTTTCGTCAACTTTAAAATAAGGTTCAAATGAAGCTAATGCCTCTTTTCTTTCTTGCAGAACCTCGATTTTATCTTTATAGATGGGAAAATCAAATGGAGCTGTAACCAACTCATACGACCAAGGTTTATTAACCTGATAATGATATTCGAATGTACCTTGACGGGGGAATAATTGCACAATCAGAAATACCGATAGTGCAAATAACAATACACAAAGTAATGTGTGCATCCCTTGTTTGGTTAGTATAGTTTTCATTTTCAGAGGTTCAACAATTTAAGTTAAAAGTAATTGATAAAGAATTTTATCAAAAAATTTGTTTCAAAAATACTGAAAAAGAGCGAAGTTTCTTTACTTTTGTAAAAAACTTATCAGTGAATTTCATACAAATATCCGCAAATTATGTTTGGAATTAATTTGAACAGCGTATTACCCATGCGAAGCGAAGCTGCCGAACAAAGCGAAATGTGTTCGCAACTTTTGTTTGGAGAACATTTCAAAGTTTTGGAAGAAAGCAACAAGTTTTATTTTATAAAAAATCTATGTGATAAATATCAAGGTTGGATAGACAAGAAAATGGCAACTCTTATTACTGAAGAGCTCGCCATACAACTATCCGAAGAAGACGCTCCCGTAACTAATAAGCCTATTGTGAACGGATATATAGACTCCAAAAATGAAAATATTATTTTAACCGGAGGTAGCCGTCTTCCCTTTTATAACCCACAAACCGAATCTTTCTGCATTGCCGGCGAAACATTTATTGTTGCATCGGAACAAGTAAACTTGCCTCTGACAAAGAATTATTCGGGCAACGATATGCTTTCTATTGCTTTTATGTACTTAAATACGCCTTACCTTTGGGGTGGACGGAACGCGTTAGGAATTGATTGTTCCGGATTTGTACAAGTAGTTTTGGGTATTTGCGGAAAATATTTTCCGCGCGATTGCTCTCAACAAGTAGAACAAGGTTCATTAATCAGCTTTTTGCCTCAAGCCCGCTCCGGTGATTTGGCTTTTTTTGAAAATCAAGAAGGAAGAATTTCACATGTAGGGATTCTTATTAACAATAATCAAATTATACATGCTTCAGGACGCGTAAAAATAGAAAATATAGATGCTCAAGGAATAATAAATGAGCATACAGGACAATACACACATCAACTTCGAGTTATTAAACGCATACTATAACCTGTTAACTTTCTTTTATTAATAATTCTAAAACATAAAAATACAAAACGGGCAACCACTCCTGGTTGCCCGTTTCATAACCTTAAAATCTAATACTATGAAAAACACAATGCAAAGATAAGTTATTTTTATGTTATATAGCATATTTTTATAGTTAAATAATGTTAAATATATGTTTTAAAGCATATTTTTTAGTTTTACGACATAATAATAACTAAGTTTTGATGGAGAAAATTTTGTGGTTACAATTATAAACTTATAAGGAATAAGTCGGCTTTCTTCTTCAGAAAAAATAATAGACCTATCTTTATCCAACAGGTTGTTACTTGATTAAACACAGAACAAAGAATGGATATTTTGAAATAAAAAAGATATTGAAAAAATAAAGAAAGCTGTGGTCTTTTCTATATTTTGTTAATCATATTATTATCCTTGATCCCTCCTTTGTTAAATACTAATAAAAAGTTTTTCCTTTATTATCAAGGCGATATGATTATACTTTCAGCGATATTATTGCCTGAGTTCTGAAATTATAATAAGAATGCTATAACTCATATTGACTTTATGAATTATAGCATTCATTTTTTGTATCGGAATATTCAAATCATAGAAAAAAATAAAAAGACTTTATCTTTCTTTTTACTTTATTTACAGTGAAATCTGTATTTGAAGAAAGTTACCTTCTGTATTTACAACAACCGGGCAAAGTATTGTATTTTTTATCATCCGCTTTGTATTTTTCATTGTCGTGCCCGGCATTGGCAATTACTTTACCGATAGTATCCAATGAAGTTTGGGCAGGATCAAAACTCAGTTTCAATTGATTGGTTTCGCTATCCCATACAGCTGAAGATACACCTTTTATACTATTAGCTGCTGCTTCAATTCGTTCTTTACACATATCGCAAAGTCCTTGAACAATTAGAATTACATTATCTCTAACTCTTGGCATAACGGACTTTTTTACATTATTTTTATGTTTTATTTCCTGTTTCACTATATCCATATTCATCATACTGCGTTTACCTTCTAACTGTGCACTGGCATCAATGGTAAATACTCCGTTGGTAACTATTTCTTCTCCGTCATTAATACCGGAAAGCACCACATATCCGTCACCCAACGATGTTCCCAGTTCTATTTCCCGAAGTTTAAATACAGGAGGATTTGTAGCCGGCTGTTTTACATAGACGATAGAACGCTTACCTGTCCATAATACAGCTGTTTTCGGAATAACAATTTCGTTCCCGTTCCGTTTTACAGAAGTTTTAATAACAGCATTAGCATACATTTCGGGTTTCAATTCCAAGTGGGGATTAGCTGCTTCTACACGGATGCTTGCAGTTCGGGTTATTGGATTAAGTACCGGATCTATAAAGGAAATTTTTCCGATAAAAGTTTTACCCGGCAAAGATTGTGAGGTATATTCAACCTTATTACCTGCTTTCAGATAAAGTAAGTCCGATTCGTAAGCATCAAACACGACCCATACTGATGACAAATCCGCCAAATCGAACAATACACTTCCCTGATTGACATAATCACCTTGTGCTACACGCTTTGTAACAACAACTCCACCGGTATTTGCTCTGATATTTACTGTAGGCGATACTTTCCCTGTTTGTTCTATTTCGGCAATCTGGCTGTCGGTAAATTTCCATAGACGAAGTTTTTCGCGAACTGCATTTAATAATGCAGGTTGTGAGTTTGCCAGCTTTTTAGCCTCGAGCAATTCCTGTTGTGCATTCAATAAGTCTGGTGAATAAATTGTTGCGATAACTTGTCCTGTCCGGACAGTTTCACCTGTAGAATTAACAGCAAGATTCTCGATGCGTCCGCTCACATGCGATACCTGTGAATGTAACAGGCGTTCGTTGGGTTTGACTGTACCATACAAACGAATCTCTTTTACCGGATTGCTGCGGCTAACAATTGTCGTTTGAATATCCGCAAGTGCTACTGCTTCCTCCGATAATTGGATAGCATCAGAGTCAATAATTGCGTTTGATGATCCTTGTGTTTTCAAAGGAATCAGATCCATAGCACAAATAGGACACTTTCCGGGCTTATCCTGTCGTATTTGCGGATGCATGGAACAAGTCCAAATTTGAGACTCGGAATGGTTATGTTCCGTTGATTGGTCGTGTCTTGCATGACCATTGAATAACAGCCACCCGATAAAGATTCCGGCTGCAAAAATTAACCCGTAAAGGGTATATTTAATTATTTTATTGGTATTCATACTATTAGTTTTATTTATTATTTGATGAAATTAGCTTTTGAATATTTGCTGCCATTATGTTATAATCGGCAATTGATTCTACTGTTTTTAACTTATAATCAAGCAATTGGCGTTGTACCTGAATAGCATTGGATAAATCACTTACACCCGAAATAAATTCTTGCACTGTCAGCTCATAGGTACTTTGTGCTAATTCCGATTGTTTTTGGTAAAGCGCGATTTTTCTTGCTGCATTGTCCAATTGGTGTTTGGTACGATATAATTCTACTTCCAACATGTTCAGCGTATTTGCATATTTTTCTCTACTTGCTTGCTGCAAGAAACCATTCTCCCTTTGCTGTGCTTTGTACTTATTTCTGAAAATGGGAATACTAACCGATACCATCGGCATAATCATATCTTTGCCATTCATACTGCCCATATTCGTATCCATATTGCTGTTTGTCGAATTAATAATCATGTATTGAAATCCGACACCAAACATGGGATAACTCATTTTTTTGTCCATCTCCGCTTTTGCTCTGTAAGCTGATTCTTCTGCATTTATCATACCCAGCATTGGATTTTGCTTTGTTATTTGTGACATTACAGAATCTTCATCCAACAAAAAAGAAAGCTGCTCCAATATGTCGGGAATTTGAATCTCACTTTCGGGTGAACGACTGAGCAAAGCGTTGAATGCTGCTTTTTCCGCCTGTATTTCCGACAATATACTTTCGATATTATTATCTAGTTCCGCAATCTCCAACTGTATAAGTAAAACATTCGACATACCGGACGAAGAATTTCTCATGCCAGACATATTTCCTTGCAAATTCATGGACATGCTGTTCTGCCTTTCTACCGCAGTTGAACCTCTCATTGAAGCCATGCCTGACATGTTTTTTTTATTGTTTGCAGACGAAATATTCTGCCTAACAGGTTCAGACGGTGTATTTACGGAGAAAGAACTATTCACCGGAGAGGAAAATTTTTTCAAAGCAAGTTCCTCTAATTGCAATAACAATTTTTTGTTTTCGCGGTTGTTTATTAGTTGCCGCTGCAAGCGACATAGTGTGAACCATTGAGTATATACTTCCAAAAAAAGATTGTCGCGTGTTTCGCGAAACTCCTCGAAAACCATTTCTGCCATATGTTGCGCTTCGGTGCGGGCAGCTTTGCGTGTTCCGAACCAAGGGAACATCTGCATCAACTTAAATTCTGCAATCTGTTTTCCGGTAACAAGTTCCATCGGTTGCAGGAAAAAACCCATTTCCAATTGTAAATCCTGATAAGCTCCAGCCTGCGGAACTTTCTGCAATGCAGCCTGATAGAGAGAAAAGCCGGACTGCACTCCCGGATTATTCCGGACTGCTACTTCCAAATAATGATCCAAAGAATCAGATGATTGACCAAAAGAATATATATGAACCATTACAGTAAGTAACAATATGATTATATAATTAAATCTCTTATTTTTCATATTATGGTATTTTTATTTATTATCGTGCTTTTTTACAATCCACTCCCGCCACCAACATTGCAAAACCGGAACAACAAAAATTGTCATGCTTTGAATCAGCATTCCACCGAAAGTTGGAATAGCCATTGGAATCATAATATCCGCACCTTTTCCTGTAGAGGTAAGTACAGGTAAAAGGGCAATCAGTGTTGTCGCGGTTGTCATAGCAGCAGGACGAACGCGCTTTAATCCGGCTTTTACAACTGTTTCGCGTATTTCATCTTTTGTACGGGGATTTCGTTCGTTAAATGTATCGTGTATATATGTTCCCATCAATACACCATCATTGGTAGCGATACCGAACAGGGCAATAAATCCTACCCAAACAGCGATACTCAGATTAACCGGGTGCATTTGGAACATATCGCGTAAATTTTCTCCGCCAACGGAAAAATTCATAAACCAGGGTTGACCATAAAGCCACAGCAATATAAAACCACCGGCAAATGCGACAAATACACCCGAGAAATGTATTAATGAAGCTGTTACAGTGCGGAAGCGGAAATACAATATCAGCAAAATAGCCAATAAACAAAGTGGTATGATAATGAGAAGGCGTTTGGATGCCCGTTGCTGCTGTTCATAATTACCGGCAAATTTGTAAGATACTCCGGCTGGTAACTTTATTTTGCCCGAAGATATTTTTTCCTTTAACAGTAGATCTGCCTCCTGTACGACATCTACTTCAGCTTTCCCTGCCTGTTTGTCGAAAATCACATACCCCGTCAAGAAAGTATTTTCACTTTGAATCATTTGCGCTCCTTTTGCGTACCCAATATCTGCCACTTCACCCAAAGGTATCTGTACCCCTGTAGCCGTAGGAATAATAATATGCGATAATGCTTCCGGATCATCTCTCAATTCGCGGGGGTAGCGAAGGCGAATAGGATAATGTTCTCGCCCTTCAATCGTACTGGTTAGTTCCATTCCTCCTATAGCCGCACCAAGTACCTCCTGTAAATCGGCAACAGTAATACCATAACGCGCCATATTTCGTCTGTTCAATTTTATTTCTATATACGGAACACCGACAACACGGTCGTAAAACACAGTGGAAGGCAATATTGAAGGTGTTTCTTTCAAAGCTGATTCGATCACTTTCCCGGCTTGTTCTATGCTTTCCAGATCAGGCCCTGATATTTTTAGTCCCATTGGTGCACGCATTCCGGTCGAAAGCATTACCAGACGGGCTTCAATTGGTTGCAATTTGGGTGCAGATGTAAGTCCCGGTAAATGCGACACATTGATAATTTCCTGCCAAATATCATCGGTATTTTTTATATGCGGCCTCCATTGACGAAAATACTCGCCCCATTTATCAGGGATGAGACTATCACGGGAAATCAGACGGAAACCGGAGGAAGGATTATAGACGGTTCCGTCTTTCAATAAAAATTCTCCTTTGGAGTTCGTTTTAAATCGCATTCGGTGTCCATCTTCATCCAATATGTATTCGGGATGATAATTGACCGTATTTTCAAACATTTGCACCGGAGCAGGGTCAAGTGCCGAATTGACGCGCCCCCATTTCCCGATGCTTGTTTCTATTTCAGGAATAGATGATACCCGTTTATCAATAGTCTTAATCAGTTGTAAATTTTGTTCAATTCCTGTATGAGGCATACTTGTAGGCATCAACAGAAAAGAACCTTCATCAAGTGAAGGCATAAATTCTTTACCCATCCCCTGCCATATCCATATACCTGAAAGCATTGTGAGAATAGGTATCAGCATAAATTTAAAACGATTGGCAAGACACCAGCGCAAGATGCGTTCGTAAAAGATCACTAATGCCCACAAAATAGCCAGTATAATACCGATAACGATAACGATAAAAAAGAAATTCATCAAGAATCCCGCTTCTGTTCCAACAGGCAGCCATTCGGAGGTTAGATACCAAACCGCTACCAGTAAAACAATACCAATAGTTATAAAAACGGGAATTTTCTGATGTTTCCAGAGATAAGTTGTCAAATTATTTACACCAAACAAGGTCAGTCCCAATGCAGGAACAACACCTGTAAAGACCAGCAGTAAAATACCACTCACAACCAATATCCAATTAGCTATACGGCGAATAAGTTTAGATGAGATATTCAGTGACAAAATATAATATGCAATAGTCGGAAGCAGAGCAAAGCCAAGCAGAAAAGCCGAGACTAGGGCAAATGTTTTGGTATAAGCCAACGGTTTAAATAGTTTTCCTTCTTGGGCTTGCATAACAAATACAGGCAAAAAGCTGATAATTGTTGTCAACATCCCCGTACTTAAAGCACCTGATACTTCTTTTACACTTTCATAGATAAAATCGACAAATTCTTTACCCCGCCGCACTATATTTTCTCCCTGTTCATGTATCCTTCGCATAATGCTTTCAACGATAACTACCCCTACATCCACCATCACACCTATAGCTATGGCAATACCTGATAGTGCAACAATATTAGCATCAACATTCGTATATCGCATGATAATAAAAGCCGAGAGAACAGCTACCGGCAGCAAACCAGATATAATTACCGAAGCTCGCAGATTGAAAACTAAAACTATAACGACAATGATACATATCAGAATTTCATGAGTCAATGCCGCTTCCAGCGTTCCAACGGTTTCGCGAATTAACCCCGAACGATCGTAAAAAGGCACAATAGTTATTTTGGATACCGTACCATCCGATAATGTCTTTTGAGGAAGTCCGGGAGACATTTCTCCGATTTTAGCTTTTATATTATTAATTACTTCCATCGGATTAGAACCATAACGGGCTACAACCACCCCGCCAACGGCTTCCACACCTTCTTTGTCCAAACCGCCCCGTCTTGTAGCAGGACCGATATTGACCATTGCCACATCTTTGATCCGTACAGGAATGCTGTTACGCACGGTAATAACAGATTCTTCCAAATCGGCAACACTTTTGATATAGCCTAATCCCCTCACTAAGTATTCGGCTTTGTTTAATTCAATAGTTTCGGCTCCGATATCGAGATTGCTTTTTTGAACAGCATTCATCACATCCATTACCGAAACATTATATGCCCTCATTGCATCAGGGTCGATATCAACCTGGTATTCTTTCACGAAACCTCCGATAGATGATACCTCTGATACTCCTGCCGCTGCAGAAAGAGAATGCTTGACATAGAAATCCTGAATGGTACGCAACTCATCCGGACTCCAACCTCCGGAAGGTCTTCCTGTTTCGGAATTGCGTCCTTCGAGCGTGTACCAAAACACCTGACCAAGTGCAGTGGTATCCGGACCTAATGTTGGCTGAACACCTTTCGGTAAAAGTTCTGAAGGTAATGAATTGAGTTTTTCCAGGATACGCGAACGGCTCCAGTAAAATTCCACATCATCATCAAAGATGATATAGATAAACGACATGCCGAACATAGAAGTACTACGGATAGTCTTCACTCCCGGAATGCCAAGTAATGAAGTGGTAAGCGGATAAGTAATCTGTTCCTGAACATCTTTGGGTGAGCGTCCCATCCATTCGGTTGCAACAATCTGCTGATTTTCACCAATATCAGGAATAGCATCCACCGGAACCGGATCACTTGGCAATAATCCGCCATGCCAGTTGAACGGAGCAACGGATATGCCCCACAAAACAATAACCACAAGCAGCAATATGCTGATAAGCCTGTTGTGTAAAAAATATTTGACAATTCTATTCAACATGATAATTTGATTTTTATGTGTATATGAACTTTTGTATCCCGGAACACATGGACACAATACTTTTTCCTTATCGTAATATTACCGATAAGAAAAATAACATGTAGTTATCCGGTAATAATACAGATTACCAACTACATAAAATCAAATTCTGAGAACACAAACAAAGGTAAGTAAATCCGTACCTGATTTGGCAAGATTACTACCAGGTGGAAAAATAAATTGAAAGATTTGTGGCGTATCTATATTATACAATCCTGATGCCGGATAAAATGTAAATGCTATCGGATGAAAGTTCTTCTCTCCCCCGATTATGATTTCATGATGAGTTGTCGGAAAGTTATCTGTCTTTATTTCAAATAATTGATTAGAGCAACAAGGTGTATTTTGTATAATATTACCTTTCTCGGAAGATTTCTGATTATTATTTTCCCTTTCACAACAAGACGAAGTTCCCGCAGAACCGATTATGCGGACAGAATCCAGACTTCCGCCACAATAATGGAAAGCCAACATTGCATGAGACGAAGCAAACAATGAGACAATCATCAGAAATATGGATATTATTCTTTTCATTTGTATAAAATCTGTCCAGACAATTACCTGCGAATTCGTTCATAAATTCGTACATATTTCTTCCATGCGATCTTTTATTTTCTTCAGATATATAAATGGAATAAACAAGTACTCAATAAATTATCAGAACAAATAAAAAGCTTGTTCAAGGTCAGTAATCAAATCATCGGCGTTTTCCAAACCTATGGATAATCTAAATAATCCGTTTCCGGCAAAAGTATTCCAAGATTTCAATTGTTCCGGTGTTGAAAATTTAAAAGAGGTTTCCAGCAAATCTTTACTTTCCAAATAGAAAATCAGCGAACGATGATGACCAAGCGATACTGCATAATGAATTATTTGTAATTTTTCTACAAATCTTTTAGCTTGTTCTTTCCCGTTTTCCATTTGGAAAGTAATGATTCCGGAAAAGTTCTTCATCTGCCGTTTAGCCAATTTATATTGGGGATGCGAAGGTAGTCCGGGATAAATCACTCGTTTTACACGAGGATGTTTTTCCAAATATTTTGCTACTTTCAGTGCATTTTCTTCATGTACCCGCATCCGGATCGGAAATGTAGCAAGTCCTCTTAAAATAAGCCATGCGTTGAAGGGACTTAACGCCCCTCCTAAACGAATAGCTGTCTTTTTTCGTAAAGATGAAAGATTTTCCTTATCTCCAAGAATAACACCACCCAAAGCATCACCATGTCCTCCAAGATATTTTGTAAGAGAATGAATTACAAAATCTGCACCTAATGTTAAAGGTTTAGTCGCGGCTGGTGTTGCAAAGGTCGAATCTATCGCCAATTTGGCATTTGCCTTGTGTGCAATCCGGGCTATTGCTTTAATATCGGTAAGACGCAATAAAGGGTTACATGGCGTTTCTATATAAACAAGGCGTGTATTCGGCTTTAAAGCTTTCTCTACGGCATTTAAATCAGAAGTATCTACTTTAGTTATCTCAATACCTAAATCAGGAATCATATCGTTTGTTATTTCCGCAAGAGCAGCATAAGCAACATCGCTCACTACTGCATGATCTCCGGCTTTGAGCACATGGAACAACAAAGCTACGATAGCTCCCATGCCGCTGGCAAAAGCAACAGCCGTTTCGGCTTCTTCCAACACAGCCAATTTTTCTTCCAACTGATGAACAGTAGGATTTCCCCAACGGGAATAAATCCAAGTGTTATCCCCTTCTAATCCTTCTACTGAAAACCGTACATCCGCATTTGTAACAAATGTGGTGGACATTACCAGATTGGGAGAAGAAGCATTGGTTACCGGATCCGGATATTCGCCTGCATGAACAGCTTTTGTCTGATCCCCTCCATTTAGTATGAGTTCAGTATTCATACCTCTGTTATATTATAACTTATCTAAAGCCTGAGCCAAATCTTCCTTGATATCTTCGATATTTTCGATACCGACTGATACACGCAATAAACCGGGTTCAACTCCGGTTGCTCTTTGCTCTTCAGGCGAAAGTTGCTCATGCGTAGTTGCCGCCGGATGAATAATAAGTGATTTGGCATCTCCTACATTAGCTAAATGGCTAAGCAATTTTACATTATCTATCACTTTATCGGCATTAGCAGGGTCTCCTTTTACTTTAAAAGTCAATACGGCTCCGGGACCTTTCGGAAAATATTTTTTAGCAAGCTCATGATACTTACTGCTCTTTAGTCCCGGATAATTTACATATTCGACTTTCGGATGTTTCTCGAGCCATTCGGCAAGTTCCTGTGTGTTTTGTACATGACGCTCTAAACGAAGTGACAATGTTTCGAGTCCTTGTACCAGCAAGAAAGAATTAAACGGACTAATAGTGTTTCCCCAATCGCGAAGCCCTTCTACACGAGCACGGATATTGAAAGCAATATTTCCGAAAGGACCGTTTGTACCAAATACATCCCAGAAAACAAGACCATGATAGCTATCGGATGGTTCGGTAAATGCAGGAAATTTTCCATTGCCCCAGTTAAATTTGCCACTATCTACGATTATTCCCCCAAGCGATGTACCATGTCCGCCGATCCATTTGGTAGCTGATTCAACTACTACAGCAGCTCCATGATCTATCGGACGAAAAAGAAAGCCTCCAGCTCCGAATGTGTTATCGACAATAAGCGGAATATCATATCTTTTGGCAACTTCTGCAATAGCATCAAAATCAGGAATATTTAACTCAGGATTTCCGATGGTCTCCAGATAAATTGCTTTTGTATTTTCATCAATGAGTTTCTCGAATTCTCCCGGTTCATCATTGGGCGTAAAACGAACTTCAATTCCCAGGCGTTTAAACTGAGATTTAAACTGATTGTATGTTCCTCCATATAAATGCGATGTCGTTACAAAGTTATCGCCCACTTGCAAAATATTGTTAAGTGCAATAAATTGGGCGGATTGTCCTGAGGAAGTCGCCAAACCGGTAACACCCCCCTCTAATGCAGCCACACGCTTTTCAAAAACATCGGTTGTCGGGTTTTGAAGACGGGTATAGATATTACCGAATTTACGCAGTCCGAAAAGATCTGCTCCATCTTTTGCATCTTCGAACACATAAGAAGATGTTTGGTATATAGGTAAGGCTCTTGCATGAGTAGTTTTATCTACTTCTTGTCCTGCATGTACTTGTAATGTTTCAAATCTAAAATTGCTCATAATTGTTTTTTTATTATTTATTGATATTTTTTTATAAAAGAATATAGAAATGGTTGTATTACCGCATACTTACAGCAATAAACCGATTTAGAATCGTGTAAACAAGGAGATATAAAAGTGCTGTTAACAGCACATTCGGAAAGGTACAGACAACATACCATAGCCTCTTACTTTTAAAGTGTGAAAGGAATCCTGATTTTTTATGTTTGATAATGCTGCCATTATTATGTTATAAATTGATGATGCAAAGGTAAGTCTTTTAAATAATTCGTGAAATACCATATATATGGTATATTTAATTTTGTATCATTTAAAAGAGTCATGGTTACTTAATAATAAAGCAAGCCATAACTCTTTTATAACAACACTTCTACTTCTTGCTTTATAATGGATATTCGTCAAAAGCATATAAAATGGTTGAGAGATACCGTTCTCCTGTATCTGGCAATATCACTACAATATTTTTTCCTTTATTTTCGGGCAGCTTGGCTAATTGTAGCGCAATATATACAGCTGCACCCGAAGAAATACCAACTAAAAGTCCTTCTGTTTTTGCCAATTCGCGTCCGGTCCGTATAGCATCGTCATTGGTCACTCTGAAAATTTTATCGACCACCGAGGCATTATATATTTTCGGCACAAAACCAGCCCCGATACCTTGTATTTTATGAGCGCCGGGAGTTCCGCCTGAAAGAACAGGAGAATCAGCCGGTTCTACAGCTACAATTTGTACCTCGGGTTTAAGCTCCTTAAGGCGTTTGCCTACGCCACTAATTGTACCCCCTGTACCTACACCGGAAACAAAGATATCAACATTTCCATCCGTATCACGCCATATTTCTTCTGCTGTTGTTCGGATATGTATATCCGGATTGGCAGGATTTTCGAATTGCTGAAGGATAATTGAATTTGGTGTTTTAGCTTGCAGTTCGATAGCTGCAGCTATTGCTCCTTTCATTCCTTCGAGCCCCGGCGTCAATACCAGTTCCGCACCAAATGCTTTTAACAAGTTACGCCTTTCAAGGCTCATGGTTTCAGGCATGGTCAATATCAACTGATAAGCTTTTGATGCAGCAACATAAGCTAATCCGATTCCCGTATTTCCACTTGTAGGTTCAATTATTACCGAGCCCGGCTTCAATATGCCTTTCTTTTCTGCATCTTCAATCATAGAAAATGCGATACGGTCTTTTACACTTCCCAATGGGTTAAAATATTCGAGTTTACCAATTATGCGAGCTCCGGCATTTTGAGACTTGGCATAAACACCCAACTCCAATAAAGGAGTATTACCAATCAGGTCTGTTAATTTATTTGCAATTCTTTCCATATCTTTTCTTTTTATATTTTTATTGGACAAAATTAAGTTAAAAAAGATTCTGCCGAAATACCACATTTGTGGTATAATTAATAAATTTGTACTGTAACAATTATTTGCATTATCCATGAATACCATCTACATATTAGCCGATAACCAGGATATTACCCGCGAAGGTATAATATCCCTGTTATATCAATTAAACGAAAAGATTACTATCATTACTGTTGCTTCGTATCACGAACTTCAGGAAAAGCTGAAACTTTATCCTAAAGCCGTGGTAATTTTGGATTACACACTATTCAATTATTCTTCTGTCAATCAGTTCTTAAATATGAAAATCGGCGCAAGAGAGTCTTCCTGGATACTTTTTTCGGATGAATTGGGAGAAGGCTTTTTGCGTCAAATTTTATTATCTAACCAGGCAATCAGTGTGATAATGAAACATGATAAGAAAGAAGAGATAACCGAAGCCCTTCAAAAAGTTTCAGCCGGAGGTATTTACCTATGCGAAACGGCAAAATCAGCATCAGAAGGGGCTGTCCCTAAACCAATAGTACCGGATAAACTGACTGCAAGCGAAAAAACGATATTACGCGAGATTGCATTGGGAAAAATGACCAAAGAAATTGCATGGGAAAAGAATCTTAGTTTTCACACTGTCAATACTCATCGCCGTAATATATTCCGGAAGTTAGGTGTAAATAATGCTCATGAAGCAACTAAATATGCCCTACAGGCGGGATTAATAGATTTATTGGAATATTACATTTGAAGAATATATAACATCGATTAAGTTTTTGAAATACTTCCCAAAGTTTTGAATTATTTTACTCTTCATGATAAGCTTTCAAAGTCCGACCAATACAACATGGGTATATTTAGTTTAGGATATGATTAGATATAATAATCCGAAGTATCTATTATTCCTGCTCTTAAAGCATATCTGGAAGCTTCTTGAGAGTTATTGACATCCAGTTTTCTATATATATTTTTCCGATGAGTAATAACGGTGTACACACTGATGTGGCGTGTGACCGCAATTTCTTTGGCGGTTCTTCCCCAAGCTATTTCCTTTAATATTTCTTTTTCGGTAATAGTCAACAGATCATTACTTCCTATATTACCCCTATCGGCACTTGCTAAAAGCTCCCTTACCTGGGAACAAATAAAAGCTTTTTTGTCATGCGCAAAAGATATTGCAGTCTTTATTTCTAAAAGGTCAGTGTTTTTAAGTACCACACTAAAAGCACTGTTACATACAACCTTTTTTAGAAACTGGAAACTTAATTCTTCTGAGAAAAGGATCCAATGGGTTTTTGGGAAACGAGCACTGATATTCAGCAATCCATCAGCACTATTAAGGTCGGATAGTGTATAATCCATAACAACAAGACTATCCGGATTGGATATAAGTCTAAGAACAAGGTCATTCTTTGTATCTGTAAAATATATGTTGCGGATCTGATCATATAAACATAATCTGATCAATGCTTCTATTCCAAATCGGGTAATATCCTGTTTGTCAAAAATAATGATGTTTGTTTTCATTGGGATGTTTTTTTAACGGTAATACAGATATAAATCCGTGAAAGAAAGTTCAATCCTCTTTATTTTCTAATCTAAATAACACTCAATCCACTGTTTATATCTTGCTTTAAATCTTCAATATCTTCCAAACCTATAGAAAATCGGATAAGATTGTCTTCTATACCCATAAATTTTTTCATTTCGGCAGAAAAAGTCCCGTATATAGTCGATTCCGGATGAATAACCAGTGTTTTATTATCAAACAAATTAGTTGCCCGCCGTATAATTTTCAAGGTATCCATAAATTTATAACAATCCTGTTTTGATTTCAGATTAATAGTGAACATAGCACCCGGATTACCATTAAACAAGAAATCGGACACAGCCTTGTACGGTGAAGTATCGAGTTTCGGATAATTTGTCTTTATTACTTTCGGATGCATTGATAAATATAACGCCAAAGCATATGCTGAGCGCGACATCTGTTCGTATCGTAACTGCAAAGATTCCATACCTAAAGAATGCAGGTAAGCCGTATCGGGAGCCATACAGGCTCCAAGATTGATAATGATCTCGGAACGCAGCTTAAATATAAAACGAGATATACCCTTCGGTTTTGGTAATACTCCCAGTTTTTTATTGGCTTTCCAATCATATGTACCATAATCAACAATAGCTCCACCAAGGCTTGTTGCCCCTCCCGAAATGTATTTGGTCGTAGATACGACTTCAATATCTACCCCTGCTTTTTTAGCTTCAAAACCACACCAAGGTATAATTGTAGTATCTATAATCATTGGGATATTTTTTTTTCGCAGTATTTTCGATATTTCAGGGAAATTGGCAACTTCCAGATGCGGATTGGTAATAATTTCTGCATAGAAAGCGCAAGTATTTTCATCAATAGCATCTGCTATTTGTTGTAAATCATTTGTATCGACAAAACGAACTTCTACTCCGAATGCAGATAAAGTGGTTTTCAGAAAAGAAAAAGTATTACCGAACAAATGAGGAGAAGCAATTATGTTACTTCCTGCATAGGTAATAGCCCAAAAAGTATTTGAGATTGCTGCCATACCCGATGCTAAAGCGATTACATTTTCTGCTCCGGATGCCATTTTTATCTTTCTTTCGAAATTCGTTACCGTCGGATTTGAAATGCGTGAATAAGTATGCAAATCGGTTCTGTACTGAAATGCTGCTGCTATCGTTTCCGAATCGGGAAATTCAAAAGAAGCATTGCGATATACAGGTTGATTAATGGCTCCGTGTATATCGGTTTTTGCAAATCCTGCATTTATAATTCTTGTAGAAAAGGATGTTGCACGATGCTCTTCTTCTTTTAATAACTTATCCATACGCTTTGTTTATCCTTGGAATTTACTTACTATTTTGATGAAACGGTCAAGCTCTTTCTCGCTATGAGCTTCCGAAATAAAATTAGCTTCGAATTGCGAAGGAGATATATAGACTTTATTGGCAAACATATATTTGAAAAATTTTGCAAATCTCTGCTGATCAACTTCCTTTGCATCTTCGAATGAACAAACTTCTTTCGCGGTAAAAAACAAAGTGAACATACTTCCGATATGATTCACTGTAATACCCTTACCTGATATATTGTGCTTTAATTTTTCAATAAAAGCTTCTGATTTCTGATTTAATTGTTCATAAAATCTTTTCTCTAACAGTAAATTCAGCGTTGCAATACCGGCACTCATAGCTACAGGATTTCCGGAAAGTGTTCCTGCCTGATAAACTGGACCGTCAGGAGCCAAAAGCGACATAATATCCCTCCGTCCGCCGAAAGCCGCAGCAGGAAAACCTCCACCTACAATTTTACCGATAGTGGTAAGGTCGGGTATTATTTCAAATGCTTGTTGTGCTCCCCCGTCAGATAATCGGAATCCGGTTATCACTTCATCGAAAATAAGTAACGAATCATATTTTTTTGTAATATCTTTCAAATAAGCTAAAAAGTCATTCTGTGGTAATACCACTCCCATATTAGCCGGTACAGGCTCTACAATAATGGCAGCTATGTCTTTACCTTTTTCTTTAAATATTTTATCTACAGCCTCTTTGTTGTTAAACGGCAAACTGATTGTATATGAGAGAAAACTGTTAGGAATACCTCCTGACGAAGCTCTTTTCAAATTAGCTACTCCCGAACCTGCCGAAACAAGTAAATAATCTATATGCCCATGATAACAACCATCAAATTTCACAATGATACTGCGTTTTGTATAAGCCCGGGCAAGCCTTATAGCAGACATAACAGCCTCGGTGCCTGAATTCACAAACCTTATTTGTTCCATACTTGGGACATGTTTGTTGACAAGCTTTGCCAATGCTGTTTCTTGCAATGATGGAATTCCATAGCTTGTTCCGTTTGAAACAGCTTTTCTGACTGCCTTATTTACTACAGGGTGGCTATGACCAAGAATAAAAACACCCCACGACAAGCAAAAATCGGTAAAATGATTTCCGTCAATGTCAGTCAGACGAACTCCTTTTGCATTTTCTATAAACAAGGGTATTGTCCCTACACTTTTTAAGGATCTGACAGGGCTATTTACGCCTCCCGGAATATATTGCAAAGCCTCATGATACGCATCTGTCGAATTTTTCCTGTTCATGTACTGTTTTCTTTAGACTATAAGATTGCCATTGGTAAAACCGTGTAATCTCTTCGTTTATTATTTGCTCCGCTTTATGAATTTCTTCTTTTCGTAAGGAGATATTCCTGCGTGCAAAATGTTCAATGTCTTCCAAATTAAATAACTCTATATTTTTCATTTTCCCGACAGACTTCTCCACATCACGAGGAAATGCCAAATCAAAAATCAACATTTCTTTTTCGATTGATATATCAACTTTATCAATGATTGTATGCGGAGCTGATGTGGCACAAATAAGTATATCGACCATTCGCAGCATTGCTCGTTTGTTGTCCAAATTAACAGCTATTCCATTGTATCCCGAAGCCATTGTTCGGGCTTTTTCAAAGTTGCGGTTCGACAAAAATATATTGACCGCACCGCGAGCCGACAAGTATTTCAGAATATCTTTTGTTAGTTTATTCACCCCGATAATACCAATGATTTTGTTATTAAGGTTTATTTTCTTCTGTTTCAAAATATCTACAGTCACCTGACTATACGATACTGCTCCCTCAGCTATTTTTGTTTCGGTGCGTACGCGCTTACCCGTGTGCATAGCAGATTGGAATAACTTATGCAATGCGGGCGACAAATGATATTTGACGGAAGCTTTTGCATAGGATTGTTTTAATTGTGCTTGTATAGCCCGTTCACCAGGTAAAGATGATTCTAAACCGGAAGCTACGCGGTACAAATGCTGTACAATGGTTTTGGGTACAATACCTTCTCCCCAATAAAGCTCAACTCTATTACAAGTGGACAAAAGCACATGTGGAGCCTGTTCTGCATATAACTCCCTCAAAAGATGTTCCCGATCTTCCAAATTATATTCCGTATTATTAATCAATTTGCACTGTACCATTTCCTTTTTGAATAATTAAACTTTTTTTTTGTACCAATCCTTGTAACTGATTACGGATGTCAATTGACTGCCGAACATTCCGAGCATTGGAGGAAACAGCGATTGTTATATGATTGTCTTTAAAGATTGCCGGAGATATAAAGTCACAAAGTTCTGAATCATCACACACACTGGTTAATATTCCCAATTGTTCAGCATCCTTTTTTATCCGGTAGTTAAGTAATCTGCTCCCGGTACATACATACACAAGAAAAGCATTATAGAGATCTTTCTTTTCATATTCCTTTTTAATACACTCGAATGGTAAAGAATTAAAACCTTCATGAAATTCGGAAGAAATA
Organism: uncultured Paludibacter sp.; assembly: GCA_964546015.1. GTDB lineage: Bacteria > Bacteroidota > Bacteroidia > Bacteroidales > Paludibacteraceae > JAFGVL01. Next base: position 255,388 of record CAZJHO010000001.1, on the reverse strand, counting down.
ACAGTCGCTTTGCTGATAAAACGGTTCAGGATAACCGCTTTATGGTAGCCTACCTTACCTCCACCGATTATTAGTATTTTTTTGTCGGTTATATTGACAGAGATTGGTAAAAATGTTAAATTTCCCTTTTTCATATTTATTTATTTTTAAGAAACACATTGTTAGCTCATCATACAAAAATACTCTTATAGAAAAAAAGGGGAAATACCACAAATGTGGTATTTTTTTTTGTCCGGATGAAGGGAGTATTAATGAATAGAGCCGCGACTAAGTCGCGGCTCTGCCTTTCATCTCTTGTGCAATCCACACTCCTTATGCTCGGGGTTTTCCCACCACCAGCGTCCGGCTCTGACATCCTCGCCTTTTGCAACTGCCCTGGTACATGGTTGGCATCCAATGCTCGGAAAACCTTTATCGTGCAGGATATTATAAGGCACTTTGTTCACTTTGATATAGTTCCACACATCTTCTTCTGTCCAATGAACAAGCGGATTTATTTTTATCAAATTATTGGCTTCATCCCATTCCACAACTTGTACTTTTGTGCGTGTAACGGATTGTTCCTGCCGTAGCCCACATATCCAGACATCCAGTGTGGATAATGCTCGCAACAGAGGTTCTATCTTGCGCACATGGCAACAGGCTTTGCGTTTGTCAATACTTTCGTAAAAAGCATTGATACCGTTTAACCATACATAATTTTCAACCGATTTGTTCTCCGGAAAAAAAACTTCCATTTTAATTCCATATCTCAGGTTCGTTTTATTTATTAACGAATAAGCCTCCGGGAAAAGTCTTCCGGTATCAATTGTGAATATACGAGCAGAACGATTTATTTTCCAAATCATATCGGTCAGCACTTGATCTTCGAGCCCTAAACTTGATGCCAATGCTATACGATTTCCGTATTGATTAAGAAAATAAGACAGAAGTTCTTCAGGTATTTTTCCTTGAAATTCTTTGTTCAATTGATTTATTTGTTCCTTCATAATCTTCAAGTTAATGAGTAAACATGTTGAGTAACGAGTATTGAATAAGGAATAGGTATTGTTTCTAAAATTTATAAGTTAACCAATAACTCGCTTGTTCATTTATATTGAATAAGTTTGTTCTTCAAGCGATTCTACAATCATCCCTGCACCTACTGTTTCATAAGTAGCCTCGTTGATGATTACTAAACTCCCGGTTATACGATTTTCGGCATACAGATCATATTTCAATGGTTTTGATGTTTTTATCTGAATATGGGCAATATCATTCATTTTTACAGTTTTATCATCTTTGATGTTTTCCAGAGTATTGATATTTACTTTGAAATAAACATCTTTGATAATTCCCGATACTTCATCGGTTGTATGACGAATGATATATTTTGCACCAATACTTAACGGACGATGATTAAGCCAACATACCAACAATGAAATATTGGTATCAATATGCGGAAGATTATTGCTTTTTACAATCATATCTCCACGGCTCACATCTACATTATCATTCAGACGAATAGCTACTGACTGGGGAGCAAATGCTTCAGACAAGGATTTGTCTGCTTCGTCTATTGCTTTTACGGTAGATTCTGTAAAAGAAGGTAATATGGAAACTTTATCGCCGACTTTAATGCTGCCGCTTGCCAATCGCCCGGCATAGGCACGGTAATCATGAAACTTATCGCTTTGCGGACGAATAACATATTGTACCGGAAAACGCATGGAAAGTTGTTCGATGCCTTCTTTTACAGGAAGGTTCTCCAATAGGTGCAACAATGTTTCGCCTTTGTACCAGGGAGTTTTATTCGAACGGTTTACTACATTGTCTCCATCTCGTGCTGATATAGGGATATAATGAACTTGCTTCAGGTTCAGAATTCCGGCGATCTTCTGATACTCCGATTTTATCCGAGTGAAAACCTCCTCCGAAAAACCGATCAAATCCATTTTATTTATAGCCAGTATAACATTATCGAGTTGCAATAATGATGCGATGTATGAGTGTCGCTTTGTCTGTTCAATGATCCCATTACGAGCATCAACGAGTATAACGGCTGCATCGGCAGTTGAAGCGCCTGTTACCATGTTTCGGGTATATTCGATGTGTCCGGGAGTATCGGCAATAATGAATTTGCGCTTGGGGGTGGCAAAATAACGATAAGCCACATCGATAGTGATTCCTTGTTCCCGTTCGGCACGAAGTCCATCGGTCAGGAGAGCAAGATTTACCTCCTCGTTACCCAATCGTTCGCTGGCTGCTTTTACAGCTTCCAACTGGTCTTCGAAGATAGATTTACTATCATACAGTAAACGACCTATTAAAGTACTTTTTCCGTCATCGACACTACCTGCGGTGGTAAAACGCAGCAGCTCCATATCTAAATATCCATTCATAATTATTATTGTGCTAATGTGCCTAATTATTCATTATTTTCTGTTTTTAATTAATGTGATAATAGCCAGGCATATCGGCATAATTAACACATTGAGCCATTTTTAGAAATATCCTGCCTTTTTGCGATCTTCCATGGCTGCTTCCGAACGCTTATCATCCGATCGTCCACCGCGTTCGGTTATCCTGGATGAAGCTATCTCGTCGATAATATCTTCCAATGTATCGGCTTCAGATATGGTAACGCCTGTACAGGTAATATCTCCGATAGTACGACAGCGAATACGCTTACGCACAACTTTCTCTTCAGGTTTCAACAACATAAAAGGATAATATGCCAACCAAACACCGTCTCGTTCAAATATATCCCTTTCGTGGGTATAATAAAGACTTGGTAATTCGATATTTTCTTGCAAAATATATTGCCATATATCCATTTCTGTCCAATTACTCAACGGGAAAACACGAAAATGCTCACCTAACTGTTTTTTTTCATTAAAGATATTCCACAGTTCGGGGCGTTGATTTTTGGGATCCCATTGTCCAAACTCATCACGATGCGAAAAAAAGCGTTCTTTAGCCCGGGCTTTTTCCTCATCACGCCGCGCGCCACCTAGTGCTACATCAAATTTATATTTTGCAAGGGTATCCAGTAGCGTAACAGTTTGCAGTTTGTTACGGCTGGCATTATACCCTGTTTCTTCTACTACGCGGCCTGTGTCAATAGATTCCTGTACAAAACCAACAATCAGTTTTACGCCCAGTTTTTTTACAAGGCTGTCACGATATATTAATGTTTCTTCAAAATTGTGCCCTGTATCTATATGCAGAAACGGAAATGGGATAGTCGCCGGATAAAAAGCTTTGTACGCCAGATAAGCCATAACAATAGAATCTTTTCCTCCCGAAAATAGCAACACCGGTTTTTCAAATTGTGCTGCTACTTCGCGGAGAACATATATCGATTCCGACTCCAGTTCTCTTAAATGTGTCAATCTATTGTTCATAATTGTATATTGGTTTTATAATCCTTCCTTTACAAAATCTTTAGCATAGTAAGAGATAATATAATCCGCTCCTGCACGCTTTATGGCAGTCAGGCTTTCAAAAAAGATACGCTTTTCGTTAAAGAAACCTTGTTCTGCGCCATTTTTCAGCATAGAATATTCGCCTGATACCTGATAAGCAACCAACGGATAACCGGTAAAAGATTGCGATGCGCGGCATAAAATGTCGAGATAAGCCATGGCAGGTTTTACCATAATCCAGTCGGCACCTTCTTCTATATCGGCTGCAATTTCATCCAATCCCTGATTTTTTGTTCGAAAATCCATTTGGTATGTTTTTCTATTTCCGAATGAAGGGGTGGAATTTGCCGCGTCACGAAAAGGCCCGTAAAAAGCAGAAGCATATTTCGCTGAATAAGCTAATATTTTTGTTTTTAAATTTTCTTTGTCCAAGCGCTTTCTTATTGTTTCTACCTGACCGTCCATCATAGCAGAAGGAGCTACAAAATCAGCTCCTGCAATGGCATGCTGATAAGCCATTTCGGCAAGCAATGGTAGTGTTGCATCATTATCCACATCACGATCATGCAACAACCCGCAATGCCCGTGAAAGGTATATTCGCACAAACAAATATCGGTAAATACAATAAGTTGTGGAAAATGTGCTTTGACTGCTTTCACTGTTCTGCTAATAATATTGTCCGGAGCATATCCTACACTACCCTGCTCATCCTTAACTTTCTCTTCAGGTACTCCAAACAATAATATTTTGTCTATTCCTAATGATACAAGGTCTTCTATATCAGTCAGTAGTTCGTCTATTGAAAAACGATATACACCTTTCATTAAAGATATTTCCTGTTTCACTCCTTGTCCTTCTGTTACGAAATAAGGATAAATAAAATCGGACGAACTGATATGTACATCTGCATTCTCGTCTCGTACTGCTTGCGATGTCCTATATTGCCTAAACCGTTTCATTTAATTCCGCCTTTAGCTTGTTTTCGGTTGTTTTTCCTTTTGCTATCAGTTGTACACCTATCGGGATCTCTCCATATAAATTTTTGAACGCCTCTACACCCGAAGGAGATGAAAAAATAATTTTCCGGAAGCGTGATAAATCTACTTTTTCCGCATGATGGTTGATTGTGTTTATATAAATGGGAATGTCGGTTATCTGATTTCCCAATGATTCCAACTCACCGGACAAATATTTCAATCCTTTATCAGAACGAGGTAGTAGAATTTTATTCCCTGTTAATTTTATTTCTTTAAAATAATATATCAATCCTTCTGCCGACTCTGTCTCAGATTCTACATCAGGATAAATTTGATATTTGCTTAATTCGGCTGTTGTTGTTTTTCCTACCGAAGCTATTTTTATTGTCCCTAACCTGCGAATATCAAATCTTATTTCGTTCAATATCTCGAAAAAGAAGCGCACTCCATAGCGGCTGGTAAATACAATCCAGTTATAAGTGTTTATTTTCTCTTTCAGTGTTTTATATTGTGCGTTAACCTGCGTTTTCTGCACTTTAATCAAAGGTGTATGTACTATATTTCCTCTTCCCTGGTACTCTGCACAAGTAGTTCCTGTAACTAATATATGCTGCTCGTAAGCATCACTATTCTCAAAAGCTACGACATTACCGATAACAACAAGTATTGGAGTCGGATATTTAATTACAGAGAACTGTAGTTCTTTCAACGACGAGAAAAAAGTTTTTTGCCCAGGTAACGACACATTATGTACCAATGCTACCGGAGTGTCGGGATCTCTCCCTGCTGTTATCAGCTTTTTGGCTATGGCGGATATATTGGCTCCTGCCATATAATAAACCAGCGTATCGACATTAGGGATTTGAACATCTTTATCCGAATGCCCTGTAACAAATGCCACAGATGACGAAATACCTCTATGTGTCAACGGTATATGCGTATAAGCGCTGAAAGCAATACCGGAAGAAATTCCGGGTATAACTTCCACTTCTACAAAGCGACTTTGGAGAAAATCCACTTCTTCGCGTCCATGCGCAAATATCATAGGGTCGCCGCCTTTGAGCCGTATCACCGCCTTACCCGCTATGGCAGCCTGATATATCAACTCATTAATATCATCTTGATGATGGCTGTGTTTATCTTTCCGTTTACCGACATAGATTTTTTCGGCTTTATATTTCTCCAAGAAATCCTTGTCGATCAAGTCATCATGGAAAATAATATTGGCAGCCGACAAGGCTTTATCGCCACCAAGTGTCAGCAAATCGGGATTACCGGGACCGAAACCTACGAGCGTTACTTTACCGTAATCAGTCCGTATATCGAATGGAGAAAAAAGCGCTTTCAGTTCCGGGTTATTCTTTCTACCTACAACAGCTAGATTTCCTTGCAAAGGATGCGTTTTGAATGGCAATATTTCTGCTATACGCGAACTTAACCCCAAACGCTTCAATGCACAAGTTGCAACAATCAGGGCATCAATATATCCGTTATCTATTTGTGCTATGCGTTCTTCAATTGTTCCTCGAATACCCACAACCGTTATATCCGGACGCAACTTTGACAGTTCTACTTTCCTGGTGTTGGAGCTTGTACCTATCCGCGATCTTGCAGGAAGCTGTAATAAAGTCAGATTGCCTTTACTAACTAATGAATCGGTTTTATCTACAGCTTTTGTTAGGCAGTATAATTCCAATCCCGAAAGCAACGGATAAGGCAAATCTTTAGCCGAATGAATAGCTATATCAGCCTCGTTATCTAACAATGTCTTATCAAGCTCGCGAGTAAAAAAATCACCTGCTGTCACACTATCCAACAGTGATATATGTTTGTTTTTATCTCCAAAAGACGCAAGCTCTAATAAATTATACTTTACTTGAGGTAACAAAGAAAACACCTCTTTCACCTGTAAAAGAGAAAGAGGACTATTGCGGCATACTACTCTTATTTTTTTATTGCTTCCCATTGTTGGATAAAATATTTATACAAAAGTAGTTTTACCGAGAAGTAGGGGCAATACCGCGTTAAGGGTATATTACTTTTGAGTCCAAAAATATCCCCGATTTTAAAATATTGGCAGTTAAATTTCTATTTAATCCTATTTTTCGAAAACCGACTTGTAATTACCCTTCCAGTAATACTTAAAATAAGAATAATGATCGTCAGAAGCAATGCTGCCGAATAAGCTCTTTCCCTCACTTCGGGTATAGGACTGCTTAATTGAAAAAAAACAGATAAGGGCAATGTAGCGGCAGGTTCGTCAAGTGAAGTCGGTATATTATCCGTAAATCCGGCCGTAAATAAAACTCCTGCAGCATCACCAATTGCACGCCCAACCGATAACAAAGTAGCTGTAGCAATACCCGGTGCTATCTGCCGGAAAACCACTTTGCAGGTTTCCAGTTTGGTAGCTCCTAAAGAGTAAGAGGCATCCAACAAATCTTTGGGAACCGACTTTGCCACTTCATCCATAGAGCGGACAAAAATGGGAATAATGAGTAAGGTGATAACAATAATCCCACCCAAAAGAGAAGTTTTTAACCCGAAAAAAATCATGATGGTAAATCCGAATGCACCGTAAACAATAGAAGGAATGCCAAATAGCACATCGAAAGACAAGCGTGTAAAATAAGCCAGCCAAGATTTCTTTTTCAGATATACATTGATATAAAATACGATAGGAATACTGATAATGAGTCCCAACAAGGCTGAGGCAAAAACGATCATCAACGAACCGACAATGGCATTGAGGATACCGCCTTCTTTCCCTAAATAAAACCCGCCGCCAGGCAACTTACTGATCATATCCCAATTCAAGGCGGGAAGACCTGTTTTGGCGATTGTCCAGATGATGCTGGCAAAAAAGCCGAACACGGCAAGGGTTGCCAATATCATCAACACATTAAATATTTTTTCTTCGAAAAATTTGAATTTCATTTGTTTATAATTTATTTTTTAATGCCAGATGGAATTCGCACGACACAATATAATCGTTGTTTTGTGTGTTTTGTGAAATCGTACTCGTTTCATAACTTAAATCTCCTCTCTACATTTTGCAGAACAACACGCGAAGCAGCATTAAATATCAATATAATGACAAACAAAACTAATGCGGCAAACATCAGTGCAGATTCATACTTGGGTATTGATAGCATTTCGCCGTAATTGTTGGCAATAAGTGCAGGTAACGGATAAGCGCTATCGAATACCGAATGGGGGATGTCAACCATGTTTCCGCAAACCATGAGCACGGCTATTGTTTCGCCAAAGGCTTTGGATACGGATAACACTACGGCGGCTATGATTCCGGGCAAGGCTTTACGCACAACAACCAACAAGGAAGTCTGCCAACGGGTAGCGCCCAGCGAAGCAGAGGCGTCCTTAATATCTTTGGGAACGGTCGAAAATATCTCGATGAACAGGCTCACAAGTAGCGGGATAATCATAACACTTAGCACGATACCACCTGCCAGCAGAGTGTATCCGCTGGTGTAATCTACAAAGCGGGGTCCAAGCGTGTTGGCTATCCAAGGGACGATGATCAGTGTGCCCCACAGCCCATACACGACCGAAGGAATACCCGCAAGTATATCCAACACTGGAAATACCAGTTTTCTAACATAAGGCTTTGCGTTTTCGGTGAGGAACAATGCTGTGAGCAACGCAATGGGCAGTGCAATTATGACGGACAAAATTGTTACATATATCGAACTTAGTATAAACGACCAAAATCCGAACTGCCCGCTGAGCGGACTCCATTCGGAGCTTGTGAGTAAACTCCACACCGAGTTGTCGCTCAGTATGCCGCGCGATTTGAAGTACAGTCCTAAGCCCATCACTAACAACAAGAGCAGCGAAACCACGGTAAGCGTTTGCATCAACCGGCGTGCTGCTTTGTCTTTAATAAGCCTTTTTACTAAATATGAATTGCGCATGTTTGAGTGATAAAAATTAGCAAATTAGCTAAGTTGCCAATTTGCTAATTTGCTAATTATTTTATTCTTGCTATTTCGCCTTTCAGTTTCTCGTCGGAGAGACCAATGTAGCCTGTTTCGCCGGCATATTGTTGTCCTTCGGTCAGCACATACTCAAGAAAAGCATGCACTTCCGGTTTTGTTGGTTTCCCTTTGGTTACCAGATATAATTCGCGCGCCGGAGGTGAAGGATAACGCCCTTCATTGATAGCCTTTATCAATGTTTCCGTTGTTTCGTAGAAATTTTCTTCAGGATCTATTGCTCCGTTTTCGTTTACATCAATCGGGATAATTGCCAGTCCTTCAAATGGTTTTTTTGTTTTCTGATCATAAGCATAGGCAATATTGTTGTAGCCGATTCCTACTTTATCCTTTTGCACAGCAGCAGCCAGACCCGGATCTCCAAATACAGCTGTAGCTTTCAAGTTTTCTTGTTTTTTTCCGAACCAGGCAGCAAATGTTTCGGCTGCGCCACAAGCATCGGAACGGGTGAAGACATGCACAGGTGTTTTAGATGATGTACCTAATAATTCTCCCCAAGTTTTAATTTCCTGATTCCATAACTTTGCTGCCTTTTTCTTTGTCAATCCTATTTTATTTATTGATCCCAATTCAGGATTTCCGGCATTTATGGTAGGTATTACGGCATCTTTTACTACTGCAATGGGAAATGCTCCCTTTTCAAATTCTTCGGGATGTACTTCACGAGATACCATACCTATATCTACCACTCCTGATAAAGCATCGGTCATACCTTTCCCGGCTCCACCGCCTGAAATATCTATTTTTACCCTGGGATGCAGTTTCTGAAACTCTTCACCCCATTTTACAGCCATCGGATACAGCGCAAAAGCGCCTGAAAGTTGAATTGTACCTGTAAGTTCTGTGTTTGTTGAACTTATTGTCTCTTGTTTTGATTTGTTTGAGCAACTTGCCAATACTGCAACACTTGCTGCTAAAATGAAAATCTTCTTCATAATTTTGTCCTATTTAAATTGTTGATACAAAAGTAATTTCATCGGAAAAGGCACACAATACCGCGTTCAGGGTATTTGTGTATTCTCATTTTTTATTGAGAAATACCGGTTTAAATGTTAATTGCAAATATGCCCATTGAGGGAAACGAGTATCTATGCCTGTTTTCTTTTTTAGAATATCTGTGCCGTCGGCTGTGAAATAGGTACTCCAACCGCCTTGTAACGCAAATTGATCGTTGATCGTGTAATTTGCAGTAATATCAATTTCGGAACCGAGACTTTTCTCTCCGTTAGAATTAATGTCTTTCGCTGTAGAAAAATAATGGTAGGTAAGATTAATATCAAACTTAGAAGAAAATTTGGCTGTTGCACCTGCAAATAGATCAATCAGACCTTGTGCAGGTAGATTGCGCCAATATTCGATGGAACCGTTAAAAGAGTGGTTCGAACCATAGAGTTTATTAAAAGTGTTGCTCTTTTTCGGATCGATATCATAAGCCGAACCGGAGTATAAATCGCCACCAACTTGTAAACTATATTTTTCTGCCAGTTTTTGTTGCACATTAATCGACAACAAATAGGCATTCAGCTTCTTGTCCGATTTATCATGACCAAATTGATAATAGCCGCTTGCAAAGAATATGAAAGGATTTTGTTTATTTGTCAGCCACAAGTTACCTCCTACCGTGTTGCGGTAACTTGTAGTTATGTCTCCTATGGCTCCACTTTGGTAGCTGTCGTTAATCCAAAGAGCTGATGCGGAGAGTATTCCAAAGTTTTTTTCGGCTCGTATAAAATTCAGTGTTTTATAGCTTACTTTATAAGGAGCCAGAAACTGTGTACTATCTCCTACATTGTTGTATGCACTACCGAAGTGAAGGATTAACTTAGGGCTATTGTATTTTAACAATAAGATGTCATGTGCTCCGGGTGTGTTGCTCCAGTTGTTGTATGAGAATAAACGCTTGTCGTCATACTCTAAGCCTTGCCGTCCGAGAGAGAAGGAGAATTCGGGGGTAAAATTGTATTCTCCCCATGCTTCAAGAATACCTACTCCGTTTCCGGTTTTACCCACATCGGTAGTTCCATAAGTGCGAGAGTCAATCAACGATACTCTGGCTTTTATATCCGACGAAGAATAAGTAACATTCAATTTTGTACGCAAATTGTTTATATAAACAGGATTGAGCGTATCTGCTAAAGGCTCTTGAAATCCGTCGCGAAATTCGGCGCGTGAGCGGATTTCTGCATCTACCTTAATAACTTGTCCTAATGACTGGGCTACCGCAAAAAATGAAAGCCCTGCAATAAATAGTAACTTCTTTTTCATTTTAAATACATTTAAATTATTAATTATTATATGTAAGCACAAAATTATTCCCGTGGAAAAGAATCCACAATACCGTGTTGAGGGTATTTCGTTTCTTGAACATGGTTTTAATAAAATAGTTCTTCATATTGAAAAAAGCGTAAAAAAGATTCGGAGATATTCGGACGACCGATAGCGGAAAGCAACTCGGCTTGTGGAGAAATACTTTCTGGTTATAATACGAGCATATTGTATAATTGCGTAAAATATTGCATTCTAGTTATTTATAAAATATTATTTTTGTGAGAAATATTGCATGCCCAATACAATAATATTATAAACATTTATCCGATGAAAGATCTTAACATTACGATTCATGCTTGTGATTATAACAACATGGACGATTTTAATGCCATTGGGTCACTGATCAATGCGTATATTTTAGATGAAATGGGTGGTGGAGAACCGCTGAGGGAACTACAAAAACTGCAACTGTCAGAAACCCTCCGCCAGCATCCAAAATCCATTGTGCTGCTTGCCTGTGTCGGAGAAATCAGGTGCGGAATGATTGTTGCATTCGAAAACTTCTCAACATTCACTGTCCGCCCCATGGTTAATATCCATGATGTAATCGTACTAAAAGAATACAGGGGAAAAGGTATCGGAAAGGCTCTGCTGGAATCCGTGACCGATATGGCAAAAAAACGAGGATGCAGCCGCATCACGCTCGAAGTAAGAGAAGACAATCGTCCCGCCCAATGTTTGTACAAAAGTTTCGGCTTTAAAGCGCCCGAACCAGAAATGTATTACTGGCGGAAATATTTGTAATAGCCTTGTTGAAGAATATAAAAAATGTTCACTAAATTTCAGTGTAATCCCCATGATCCCAAGTTTGATATTCAAGACTCATATCTGATTTCGCAGGAACGCATGCGGTCGCCATCCGGCAAAAAAGCCTTCATATCAACTTCTTTTCCGGCTAATGAAATAATAATATATACAATATTCGGGTCGTACGCCAACTGTATATCTTCTTCTGATGGTCGGGCGGGTGAAGCCGGATGGCTATGATAATTAGCGATTATCTTCTGTCCTTTACTTTTTGCTTTTTTCAATACATTAAATTGTTCCTGCGGATCTAATGAGAAGTGTTCGGGGCTGTTATCTACATTAGTCAATGCATAGTGTTCCTGTACTATGCCGTTTATTCCGGTGAGTAAACCACAAGCCTCGTTTGGAAGTTCTTCGTAAGCATGCCTTATCATTTTATCTGCAATATGTTTTGGAATGGTTATCATCAAGTTATTTCCTTTTTAGTTCACATACAGCCTGTTCGGCTTCTATTAATTCTACAATAGACGGATATTCGCCGCATACAGGACATTTATGATTTTTTTCAACTTTTATGGTTCTGAAATTCATTGTTTTCGCATTGAATGTCAGTAATCTGTTTGTCAACAAGTTTCCTGTTTCGGTCAAATATTTCAGTACTTCGGCAGCCTGTATGGTACCGAGCATTCCTGCAATAGCTCCCAATACGCCTGCCTGCGAACAAGTAGGGACAGCATCGGGTGGCGGCGGACTATGAAAAATACAACGATAACAAGCTGTACCGGGCAGATGTGTCAGAGTTTGTCCCTCGAAACGCAAAATCCCTCCGTGCGAAAAAGGTTTTCCGGCTAATACACAGGCATCATTTATCAGAAACTTTACAGGAAAGTTATCCGTTCCATCAACGATAAAATCGTAATTGCAAATGATTTCGAAAGCATTTTCCGCCGTAAAGAACTTGTTATAAGCGATAACTTTTACATCAGGATTGATTTGATGTATCTTCTCTTCTGCCGATACTACTTTTGGTTTTCCTATATCAGGCGTAAAGTGAATCACTTGCCTTTGCAAATTACTTAAATCGACCACATCACCGTCGATAACGCCTAGTGTTCCTACTCCGGCTGCAGCGAGATATAAAAGAATGGGGGCACCTAAACCGCCTGCTCCGATAACTAATACTTTTCCATTGTTTATTTTTTGCTGCCCTTCAACTCCCACATCCTGTAACAAAATATGGCGGCTGTAACGCTCGATTTGTTCGGATGTAAAGTTCATACTTGTCCTCCTCCCATAAAATATAGGAAATCTATTTCATCGCCCTCGTTTATGGAAATTGTGTCGAAGTTTTCCCGTTGAATAAAGTTCCCGTTGATTTGAATAGAAACCATATCGGGCTGGAACACATTGTTTAGCTTGATAAGTTCTGATAATGAAAGAGGAAGTGTTATTTCCTGTTCTTCGTCGTTTACTTTTATTTTGCTCATTATTAATTATTTGAATGTTTTAAATTATTTCTTTTTTATAATCACTTTCCACCAGTTTTCTTGCGGATTTTGTTCCAATATTTCGTGTCCTTCGTTTCGCACCGACCCGGGAACATTGCTTATCGGTTTTCCGTCGTCCAACCATATTTCGAGTTCTTCGCCCGACTGCATATTTGCTAATTGAATCTTTGTTTGTACAAAATTCATTGGGCAGGCAATGCCTCTCAAGTCTCTAAATTTTCGCTGGTTGTTTCCTGCATTCTCTTTTTGTTCCTCTATTACAGGTTCTTTTTGTTTTATGTTCCTGAATTGAAGCGAATCATCCATGTTCTTATACAATTCGATGACACGGTCTGCCAAAGCGTATATCTCATTTTTATATGAAATAAAATTGTATTTTTTGTCATCCCGTGCTACCGAAACAATGTTTTTGAATCGTTCTTCTACTATGCCGTATTCGATAAAATTTCTGATAAACAAGTCGAAAACCTCATTGGTTGTTTTTGGCTCCAAACCTCTGGTAACCAACAGCATTCGGGATGAAGAATATATAATATCATACAATAATCCATTTCTTTTAATTACATCAGGTTCTGTTTCTAAGGCTGCCCTGTTGTTATTTATCAGAGTAAGGTCAACTTCTATCATATCAAAAAGCCCTGCCGAACATTCCGGTGTACCTTGATTAACTACACTGAATATTACCTCTGATCCCCAATCAAAATAATAGTTTTTATCGTTGGCAAATGCCGGAATAGTTTTGTACTCTTCGATTAATTTCAGTGCAAAGGTTTTACCTTCATTCTCTAAATAGGAGGCAAAAGTTGGATATTTGCACTCAGTATCTATATATAACTCAAATAACCGGTGTATAAACTTCGGAATGTCTCTCGCGCTTATATTTCCAACAGATTGGGCAAATTTGGGGACAATATTCCTATTAGCTCCCAGAAATACCTGATAACCCGGATAAATGCGGTCGTTACGAAGAATTTTGCCGGAGAAACCTATATCAGCCCAAAGTTGCTGACCACACGAGTTAGGACAACCCGAAATATGAATACGAACATCAGCAAACTTGTCCAAAACAAGATTACTTTGCTGTAACTCTCGCCGGATAGCTGCTGCCAATCCTTTGGAAAGACCAATACCTAACCGGCAAGTATCTGCACCTGTACATGAAATAATATTGTTGGTTAAAACAGGATTATGTAAATCTTTAATAAATTCTTTCAAAATCAGATATAATTCCAAAAGCGCTTCATTCGGAATGTTCCGCAAACGAATATTTTGGGTAGTTGTAAAACGAATGGTATGTTTACCGAATTGGTCAATAAATCTAAGCAGTTTTTGTATGCCTTGTATCGTTTTTTCGTCGTCCAACTGTATATTTCCTAACAAGAACGGGACTAAAATACTGTAGTAGCCTTTTTGTTTTTGAATACTGACATATCGTGCTTTCCATAAAACATATTCACTAGTATTCACTTGTGTATCTTCTTCAAGCGAACGGTATGAATAAGAGGGTCGTTCTTCTTCCGCATCACTTAATACAAACAATGGTTCTGTTTTTTTTGCTGTATAGTAATATTCTTTAATTAAACGGATTGTTTCTTCAACTCCCAATTTATAGAAAATAAAGCGTAAGCGGGCTTTATGCCTGTCTTTACGGTTTCCGTGCTCCGAAAAGAACTTTTTAAGAGCTTCAACCACAGCATATAATTCTGTCACTGGAACGAAATCAAATAAAATCCAACCAACAGTAGGTTTTGAACCACCACCTCCCCCGACATATACCTGAAATCCTTTTTCTTCGTTTTTTATTTTAGCTACAAAACCAATATCGTTAATTACCGCATATCCGATTTGTTTATCATCAGAAGAAAATGCTATTTTCATCTTTCTGGGAAGCAGGTAAGAATCAGGTTCTGCAATTAATTTTGAGGTTAATTCCATAGCATACGAAGTAGTGTCGAACCCTTCATCCTCAGAAATTCCACTTTCTTCAGATACCAGAATATTACGGATAGTATTTCCTCCACCTCCTTTGGTACTAAGTCCTATATTTTGCAACTCGTACAGAATCGACTCAACATCGTTCAGATGAAGATTTTGTATTTGTATTTCTTGCCGTGTGGTAATATGTAACAAATTGGAATTATATTTTCGAGCAATCTCAATCAATCCTAGAAACTGCTTCGGATAAATAACACCTCCGGTAGTACGCACCCGAGACATATAAACATCATTTTGACGCTGTTCATATACTCCCATAGGTACCCGAAAAGCTTTGAACTGGACAGCTTCCACTTTTTTCTGCTGATAGTCTTTTCTCAGAGAAGCAAACCGTTCAATATCATTTTTTAATGTTATAGGTAATTTATACATGTAACAATTTATTTTGTAAATGATGTTGTTTTATGTCCTAACTAAACACTCCTGACAAATACTGTTTTGTTAATTCGTGCTTAGGATTATTAAAAAATTCTTTTGCCGGTCCGCTTTCCACAACCTCACCTAAATAAATAAATACAATATGATCAGCTATCCGAAGAGCTTGACGCAAAGTATGTGTAACCATAACGACACCATATTTTTCTTTCAGCTTCACAAACAAATCTTCAATATGACGACTTGATATAGGATCTAATGCCGAGGTAGATTCATCTTCCAATATAAATTGTGGTTTTACAGCTAACCCCCGAGCCAGACATAAGCGTTGTTGTTGTCCGATAGATAAACTCGAGGCTGGAGAATGAAGCCTGTCTTTTACTTCATCCCAAAGACCGGCAGCATGTAAATTTTCTTCTACAATTTGTTTTAATTGTTTTTTATTCCGAATACCATGTATTTTACAGCCAAATGTAATATTGTCGAAAATAGACATTGGAAGCGGGGTTGGTCGTTGCGATAATAAGCCCATTTTTTTTCGTATATGGGTTATTTCTACATGGTTTTCATAGATATTCTCTCCATCTATAACGATTTCTCCTTCTATTTTTACCCGTTCATTACCATCTATCAACCGGTTAATTGTTTTTAGTAAAGTTGATTTACCACACCCTGACGGACCGATAATACAAGTTATTTTATTATTCGGTATTTCAAGGTTGATGTTTTTCAATATATGATTATTACCAATACTCACATTCAGGTTATTTATTTTAATTTCCGAACCTGTAGTTTCATTATTCGGTTGCCCGGATATATTTTCATTAATTATATTTACATAATTAAAGAAATTACGAAGAATAAATGATGTAGTAGTATTCATAATCGCTGAATTTTATTCGTTCTCGCAATGTCATGATTCAAATAAATTTAGCTTTTGCTCATAGCTTTACGAAATAGCCTTGGTTTTTTTGATAGGACAAAGGTATGGGGCTTTTGACTGTTCTGAAATACCGCTTTAAGGGTATATTGTATAACAAGTTTTCCATAAATAAGCCCGGAGATGAGTTTTCTGAGGAAGTACTAAAAAAAACTCCCCACTCAAACTGAGTGGGGAGTTTTATCTGAAATAAACTATAATCAATTAATATTGTTGAGAAGCCAATCGTTTGTAACCATTGTAACGCCATTTTGCGTTTGCTTCAGCGGCTTGGAATAATTCGGCAGCTTCTTCAGGGAACTGTTTCATCAACGATGTATAACGAACTTCACCTTTCAAGAAGTCTTGGAATTTAGACCAATCCGGCTCTTTGCTATCCAATTGGAATGGATTTTGACCTTGAGCTTCCAAATCAGGATTGAATCTCCACAAATGCCAGTATCCGCATTCAACAGCTTTTTCTTGCTCCTCTTGCGCTTTGCCCATACCTTTAGACAAACCGTGGTTGATACAAGGAGAGTAAGCAATAATGATAGATGGACCATCAAATGCTTCTGCTTCGCGGATGGCTTTCAATGTTTGAGCTTGATTAGCACCCATTGCAATTTGTGCTACATACACATAACCGTAAGAAGCAGCCATCATACCAAGGTCTTTCTTGCGAACGCGTTTTCCGGCAGCTGCAAACTTAGCTACAGCACCAACCGGAGTCGATTTAGATGACTGACCGCCTGTGTTAGAGTAAACCTCGGTATCTACTACCAATACATTTACATCTAAACCTGAAGCCAACACATGGTCTAAACCACCGTAACCGATATCGTACGCCCAACCGTCACCACCAATAATCCATTGAGACTTTTTAATGAAATATTGTTTCAATTCTACTAATTGTTTGCAAATATCGCAATCACAAGTAGAAATCATTGGAACTAATTTTTCTGTGATTTCAATCGTTTTTTCTGCGCTCTTACGATTGTCGATCCATTCTTGAAATAATACTTTCATCTCGGCAGAACAGCAATCGCAAACCAAACCTTCCTTCATAAGGCGTTCTATCCGATCGCGCATTTTTTCTACACCGAGTACCATACCCATACCGTATTCGGCATTATCTTCAAACAACGAATTAGCCCAAGCAGGACCACATCCTTTTTCGTTTTGAGTATACGGAGTAGAAGGAGCTGAACCGGAATAGATAGAGGTACATCCTGTTGCATTGGCAATCATTTGACGATCGCCGAACAACTGAGAAACCAATTTTACATAAGGAGTCTCTCCACAACCTGAACATGCACCGGAAAACTCAAACAACGGAGTTGCGAATTGTGAATTTTTCACATTCACTTTAATATCTACCAAGTGTTGTTTTGATTTCACTTCACTTACACAAAAATCCCAATTAGCTTGGTTAGGCAATTCTTGCTCGATTGGTACCATTTTCAAGGCTTTATTGCCTTTGTTGCCAGGACAAATATCAGGACAATTGCCGCAACCCATACAGTCGAGAACATCTACTTGCATGCGGAATGTCATTCCTTCAAATGCTTTACCGATAGCTTTCAACTGTACCATATCTGCAGGCGCTTTTGCTTGCTCGGCAGCATCCAACACGAATGGACGGATAGCAGCATGAGGACAAACATACGCACATTGGTTACATTGGATACAGTTTTCAGGAATCCAAACAGGAACATTGGCAGCTACACCGCGTTTTTCATATTTAGTTGTTCCTTGATCCCAAGTACCATCTTCACGACCTTTAAACGCAGATACAGGAAGATCGTCTCCAGCTTGTGCATTTATCGGACAAACTACTTTCTGAACAAATTCAGGAGCATTATCTTTTGCTACTTCGCCGTCCAATTGAATGTTAGCCCATTCGGCAGGAATATCTACTTTAATTACATCACCACCGCGATCTACCGCAGCATAGTTCATATTTACAATCGCTTCTCCTTTTTTACCGTACGATTTTACAATGAATTTCTTCATTTGCTCAACTGCCAATTCGTAAGGAATTACGCCTGTAATTTTGAAGAATGCAGATTGAAGAATAGTGTTTGTGCGGTTACCAAGACCGATTTCTTGAGCAATATCAGTAGCGTTGATGATATACATAGAAATATTGTTTTGAGCCAAATATTTCTTTACATTATCCGGAAGGTGTTTTTTAGTTTCTTCGGCATCCCAAATAGAGTTCAAAAGGAATGTACCATTCTTTTTCAAACCTTTGGTTACATCGTACAGACGAAGGTAAGCAGGTACATGGCAAGCTACGAAATCCGGTGTATTAACCAAATATGTTGAACGGATTGGGTTATCTCCAAAACGCAAATGCGAGCAAGTAAAACCTCCCGATTTTTTTGAATCGTAAGCAAAATATGCTTGACAATATTTATTTGTATTATCACCAATAATTTTGATGGAGTTTTTGTTAGCACCTACAGTACCGTCAGCACCTAATCCGTAGAATTTAGCCTCATAAGGACCGTTAGCTAATACCAATTCTTCTTTTACAGGAAGAGAAGTAAAGGTAACATCATCTACGATACCAATTGTGAAACCGTTTTTAGGTTCAGGCAAAGCCAAGTTTTCATAAACAGCAACTGCTTGTGCAGGAGTAGTATCTTTTGAAGACAATCCGTAACGACCACCTACGATAATAGGAGCGTTAGCTTTTCCGTAGAATGTATCTTTTACATCCAAATACAATGGTTCGCCTGTTGCACCCGGTTCCTTGGTGCGGTCAAGTACAGCGATGCGTTTAGCTGTTTTTGGCACGGCAGCCAAGAAATGTTTAGCTGAGAACGGACGATACAAATGAACAGCTACCAAACCAACTTTTTCGCCTTTAGCTGTTAATTCATCGATAGCTTCGCGAACAGCTTCGCAAGCAGAACCCATAGCGATGATCACACGCTCGGCATCGGGAGCTCCGTAATAATCGAACAAACCGTATTTGCGACCTGTAATTTCGTTGATTTTGTTAATATATTCTTCAACAATACCAACTACATTATCATAATATGGATTACAAGCTTCACGAGCTTGGAAATAAATATCCGGGTTTTGAGCCATACCGCGAGCTACAGGAGTTTCAGGGTTCAAAGCGCGCTTGCGGAATGCTTTCAATGCATCTTGATCCACAAGTGGAGCAAGATCTTCGTTGTTTAATTGCTCAATCTTTTGAATTTCGTGTGAAGTACGGAAACCATCAAAGAAGTGTACGAAAGG
Organism: uncultured Paludibacter sp.; assembly: GCA_964546015.1. GTDB lineage: Bacteria > Bacteroidota > Bacteroidia > Bacteroidales > Paludibacteraceae > JAFGVL01. The sequence goes on along the minus strand of CAZJHO010000001.1, from coordinate 235,857 downwards.
TACACGAGATTTGATTGCAGCCAAGTGTGCAACAGCAGCCAAATCCATTACTTCTTGCACAGATCCGGTCGCTAACATAGCACATCCTGTTTGGCGTACAGCCATAACATCCTGATGGTCGCCAAAGATAGAAAGCGCATGAGAAGCCAACGCACGGGCAGACACATGATAAACACCAGGGAGCAATTCACCGGCTACTTTATACATGTTAGGAATCATCAATAATAACCCTTGAGAAGCAGTAAATGTGTTAGCCAATGTACCGGCTTGAAGAGCACCATGCATAGCACCTGCAGCTCCGGCTTCCGATTGCATTTCTTCCACTTTTACCGTCTCGCCGAAAATGTTTTTACGACCTACTGCAGCCCACTCATCACAATATTCTGCCATGGTCGACGATGGTGTGATAGGATAAACCGCAGCCACTTCGCTAAACATATACGCAATATGCGCAGCAGCTTGATTACCGTCACAGGTTAAGAATTTTTTTTCTTTTGCCATTGTTAAAAAAATTAATTGTGTTTTGAATATATTTCTATTTTTTCAGACCTGCAAAATTAGAAAAAATTTCTGGCTTTTAACCCAATTTCTTTTTTTATTTTATAATTTATGTGAATCCATAATTAGAATATCATAAACATAATCAATCGTTAAAAATCATTTATGGAAAGACTTGGTACAGCTGTTTTATGCATTCTTAATAGACATATATCTCCGGTATACAACTTTTACTTTTAGCTAAAATTTACCAAGCATAATACTTGCCAGATAAAAAAAAATTGCAACACATTTAAACATCTTGATCCATTATTTGTATAATTTGTGTTTTATTTAAAAAAAACACAAACTATTGTAAAAATATTTCAAATTGATTTTTAAGTTATAGTTGATAACTTTATAAAAGACAATTTTATTTATCAGCTACTTTTTATATTTTTGCTCCTCTTTTGGAACATTTTTGTTAAGCAATAAGCAGAAAACAAATTCATTTGTATTATGCTATTGTGAAAAGATGTCGAATGAAATTCAATAAATAATTTTAACACATATTTTCATGAAAATTCTTGTTGCCACAGACAAACCATTTGCCAAAGTAGCAGTAAATGGTATTCAAAAAGAAATAGAAGCAGCCGGCTACGAATTAGCTTTGCTCGAAAAATACACCGAAAAAAAACAATTGCTTGATGCTGTTGCCGACGCTAATGCCATCATTATCCGTAGCGACATTATCGATGCTGAAGTTTTAAGCGCTGCTAAAAACCTGAAAATCGTTGTTCGTGCCGGTGCCGGTTACGATAATGTTGATTTGGATGCAGCAACAAAAGCCGGTGTTTGCGTTATGAACACGCCCGGGCAAAACGCCAATGCCGTAGCCGAATTAGCTTTAGGCATGATGGTATATGTTGTTCGTAATATGTTTAACGGCACCTCGGGCACTGAGTTAATGGGTAAAAAACTTGGTATCCATGCTTACGGAAATGTAGGTCGTAATGTAGCGCGTATTGCTAAAGGATTCGGTATGGAAGTATTTGCTTTCGACCCATTCTGCCCTGTTGAAGTAATGGAAAAAGATAGTGTAAAACCAATATTTTCTATAGATGACCTTTACAACACTTGCGAGGTAGTTTCACTTCATATCCCTGCTACTACCGAAACAAAAAACTCGATCAATTTCAATTTGTTGAACAAAATGCCTAAAGGCGCATTGCTCGTTAATACTGCTCGTAAAGAAGTAATCCACGAAGCTGATATGGAAAAAATGATGGAACTCCGTCCTGATTTTAAATATGTAACTGATATTATGCCTTCAAATCACGAAGCTATGTCTAAATATGCCGACCGTTATTTCTCTACCCCTAAGAAGATGGGGGCACAAACAGCCGAAGCTAATATTAATGCAGGTATTGCAGCTGCAAAACAAATTGTAGATTTTTTAAAAAACGGGAACGAAAAATTTCGCGTGAACAAAAAATAAATACAATTCACTATGTAAAAACGAGCAGGAATTTAATCCTTTGCTCGTTTTTTATTTTTTATAAGGAATAAAGAATGGACAATAGTTTAACTTTTGGAAAGGATTATATTTCTTCATACAACCTTTCTCTCTTTCATGCATTTCATATTCCACCAAGAATTATTACTTTTGCAAGGATTGAAAAAAATAAAGATTATGGCAATTATTAAACCTTTCAAAGGCATTCGTCCGCCTAAAAACTTAGTAGAACAAATAGCTTCACGCCCATACGATGTATTGAACTCTGAGGAAGCCCGTGCCGAAGCTGCCGGAAATGAAAAATCCTTATACCGCATTATCAAACCCGAAATAGATTTTCCTGCCGGAACAGACGAACACGCTCCCGAAGTGTACGAAAAAGCAGTAGAAAATTTCAAGTTTTTCCAAGAAAAAGGCTGGTTGGTAGAAGATAACAAAGAAAACTACTATGTATATGCACAAACCATGAACGGCCGCACACAATATGGTTTAGTAGTTTGTGCCCATGTGGACGATTACATGAAAGGTAACATAAAAAAACACGAACTTACCCGCCGCGATAAAGAAGAAGACCGAATGAAACATGTGCGTGCAAACAATGCCAATATCGAGCCGGTATTCTTTGCTTATCCGCATAATGAAGAATTGGATTACATTGTAGCCTGTGTTACCGCGAAAATTCCTGAATACGACTTTATAACTTCCGATGGTTTCGGTCATCATTTTTGGTTGATAGAAGACGAAGCTACCATCAAGCGCATTACTAAGATTTTTGAAAAGATTCCTTACTTGTACATTGCCGATGGTCACCATCGTAGTGCCGCTGCTGCCTTAGTTGGTGACGAGAAACGACGCAACAACCCAAATCATAAAGGAGACGAAGAATACAACTATTTCTTAGCCGTGTGTTTCCCTGACAACCAATTAAACATCATCGACTACAACCGTGTGGTAAAAGACCTGAACGGATTGAATGATGCGGAATTTTTGGCGGCTTTGAATGAAAACTTTATTGTAGAATCTAAAGGAACGGAAATATACAAGCCAACTAAATTGCATAATTTTTCACTTTATCTATCAGGTCATTGGTACTCGCTTACTGCTAAAGAAGGCACTTATAACGACAACGATCCAATCGGAGTGTTGGATGTAACACTCTCATCAAACTTGATTCTGGACAAAATACTTGGTATTACAGATTTGCGCTCGGATAAACGCATAGACTTTGTAGGTGGCATTCGTGGGTTGGGCGAATTGAAAAAGCGCGTAGATAGCGGCGAAATGCGTATTGCATTAGCTCTTTATCCTGTATCCATGAAACAGCTCATCGACATTGCTGACAGCGGTAATATTATGCCACCGAAAACAACTTGGTTCGAACCAAAACTGCGCTCAGGATTAGTCATTCATAAGTTATCGTAAATAAAAAAGTCCCGCAAATGTGGGACTTTTTTATTATTACTTACTATATCATTCCGATTTTCTTTAAATCATCCCAAAAAGTAGGATATGATTTAGTTACCACTCGCGAATTATTTATTGTGATGCTTTGTTTTATTGATATCGGAGCAAATGCCATAGCCATCCGATGATCCTCATAAGTATCAATAGCAACATCCGACGCAGGAGCACAACGCTCTCCATTCCATTCGAGCATACCTTCGGCAGGCTCTGAGAGAATAAATCCGACTTTTTTCAACTCCGTTATAAGCGCTGCTATACGATCGGTTTCCTTTATCTTCAAGCTTTGTAAACCCGAAAAACGAAACGGCAACCCTAACATGCAACAGTTTACCACAAATGTTTGTGCCATATCCGGCTGGTCGATAAAATTATATGACATCTTTTTTATCGTAACTTTAGTTACCGTAAGCTCTACTCCGTCTTTCTTATATATTGTTCGCACTCCCAACGGCTCAAAAATATCAGCAATCTTGGCATCGCCCTGAAAACTGTTTTTGCGTAATCCTTTCAAAGAAATATTACCTTGCCCTGCTATCGAAAGTATTTCGTACCAATAAGAAGCCGCCGACCAATCACTTTCGACAGTATAAACAGCCGGCTTATAAGTTTGTGGTGGAATGGTAATTACATTGTCCTTTTGATACGCTTTCACACCAAACTCTTCCATCATTTGAAGCGTAAGATTGATGTATGGACGCGAAATAACAGTTCCGGTAAGTGTAATTTGAAGTCCATCGAGCATTGTAGGTGCTACCATCAATAAGGCTGAAATATACTGACTACTGATACCGCCGTCAAGCTCTATAATTCCGCCTTTAAGCGCACAACCCTGTATTTTTAACGGAGGAAATCCCTCTTTTTCCAGATATGAAATATTTGCACCCAATGAATTTAATGCATCAACTAATAATTTGATGGGGCGTTGTTTCATTCGTTCACTTCCGGTGATAGTCCACTCTCCTACTATTTTAGATAAAAAAGCAGTCAAGAAACGCATTGAAGTACCTGCCGCACCTACATCAAATGTTGTATCGTTAGAATTCAACGCCGCCAACATTACACGCGTATCGTCCGAATCGGACAGATTTCGGATAGGCAAATCACTATCGGCAAGCGCGTTAAGAATCAAAGCTCTATTGCTGATGCTTTTCGATGCCGGCAAGTCGATAGTAGCTTTTATCGGTAAGATTGGTATTTTTAGCTCAAGGTTCAAGGTTCAAGATTTTAAGTATGAAGTATGAATTTATTTTCTATACTTCATAACTCATACTTCATCGTTTTAAACATCAATCGTTTTCATTTGATAGCCTTCCTTTTGCCAAAACTCAATAGCCGAAGGAAGCACTGCTAATAAATTCTTTTGTGCTTTTAGCGAATCATGAAAAACAACTACCGATCCGTTTCGGCTCATTTTCCGGATATTTCTCAAAATAAAATCAGGTGACAGTTGCGAATTATAATCACGGGTAACTAAATCCCACAAGATGATTTTATATTTTCTACTCAGAAAACAAAGTTGAATTGGGCGTATTCGTCCGTAAGGCGGTCGGAATAAATTAGAAGATATTACTTTTGATGCTTTTTCGACATTGTCCAAATAAGTGGAAACACCACAATTAAATCCTTTCAAATGACAGTGAGTATGGTTTCCTACCTTATGCCCACGACGAAGAATTTCGTTATAAATATCAGGGTGTTTTTCTACATTTTTACCAATACAAAAAAATGTAGCTTTTACTCCATATTTATCTAAAATATCAAGAACCGCAGGAGTTATTTCGGGTGTCGGACCGTCATCGAATGTTAAGTATATAGTGCGCTCTCTTTTGTTGATACGCCAAATGGCTCCATAATAAAAAAATGATAAGTAAGTTAAGGGTCGTTCTATAATCATAAGGCATTTAGTTCTCTTTCTTTATCAAAACTACAGCTTGCGTTGCTATTCCTTCCTGACGGCCAACAAAGCCAAGTTTCTCTGTTGTTGTAGCTTTTATTGAAATATCATTTACAGAAATTGATAAAATATCTGCCAGAACCTGCTGCATCTGAGGAATATAGTCTATCAGTTTAGGCTTTTCGGCACAAATGGTCGAATCTATATTTTCAATTTCGTATCCTTGTTGGCGTATTAACCGAATAGTTTCTTTTAGCAATATCTTGCTATCTATATTTTTAAATTCAGATGCGTTATCCGGAAAATGAAAACCAATGTCGCGCATATTGGCAGCACCCAGTAAAGCATCACAAATAGCATGAATAAGCACATCGGCATCCGAATGACCGGCCAAACCCATGCCATAATCTATCTTGATGCCGCCCAACCAAAGTTCTCTGTTTTCGGCAAAACGGTGTACATCATACCCAAATCCTACGCGTAGTTTCATTGCTAATTAGCAAATACGCAAATTAGCAATGTGCAAATGAAATTTTCATTTACTAATTATCACATTTGCTAATCGGCTAATTTAGTTTATTTCATTAAATCTTTCAAACCGTTCATATCGAACGAAAGCGAAAAACGCAATGTTTGATCTAACGGACTGGTTTGTGCAACCGAAATCACATATGCTGCATCCAATTGAAACATATTCAGCTTAAAACCGACACCAGCAGTAAAGAAATTACGGTTACCTTTGGTTTCATTCTCGGTAAAATATCCACCACGAACAAAAAATTGCTTATTATAGACATATTCCAGACCAATAGCCCATGCTATTTCTTTTATCTCTTCGGAAAATCCACCCGGAGCATCACTAAATGAATTAAATATACCCGAAATAACCGATTCGTTATTATATTTATTTTTTGCTTCTTCCCAGTCTGCCAGACTGTCATAGTCACTCAAACGAGGCATACTTGGTACCAGAAGCTTATTCATATCTATATTCAAACTAAGTGTATTGAACTTATCAAAAGGGTACATAAACGAAGTCCCTAAACGCATATTAGTCGGAATAAAAAGATTATGTGTATCATCATATGATATTTTAGTACCAATATTAGAAATATTTAAACCAATATCTAATGAACCATCATCTGTAGCAAAAGTAATTGGTGTTTTATAATTCGCTGCAATATCCGCTGCTACACTCGAACCCGGAGACATATCACTAACCAGCCCTCCTCCTAAATCGGAATAAATAAAACGAAGCGCTACGGCAGCAGCCCATTTTTCGGACAACATACGCGAGTAAGCCATATCAACAGCAAGATCGTATGGTTGTGTTGTTCCCAACGAAGATCCGTCTTCTTCAGTCAAATTTACTTCTCCCAAAGAGAAATAACGCAACGAGGCACTTAGGGCTTGATTTTCGGCAATTTTCCAATAACCGGCAAGGTAAGACAGATTAATATCAGAAACAATTTTACTCATCCATGGAGTGAACGAAAAGCCAATTCCTCCTATACTTTCCATCATAGCGTACTTAGCAGGATTCCAGTATTGAGAATTGACATCTGGATCGGAAGCAACACCAACATCTCCCATACCACCGGCTCTTGCATCAGGTGTAATACCTAAAAACGGTACCCCTGTGTAGATAGGATTTAATCCATCTTTATCATCTGCAAAAACTGTTGAAACTGAAAATAAATATAAAATACTAAAAAATAATACTTTTTTCATCTGTAAATAAATAATTTTTAAAGGTCAGATTAGAACCGAAGGTCAATAACCAACGGGAGTTAATATATCCATGTTACAAACTTTATCTATTTCGTTTAATTTTTGCCAAACATGGATATTTTTATCTATAATTTTTTTGAATTTGCAATATTACAATTAAAATATCAGATATTAATAACGAAAAACACAAAATATATTGTTATTTTGATAATTTAAACTTTTATTTTACGATTAATTTATTGGTTTTATATGTTAATATTCCTCCTCCATCAGCTTCTACCGAGATACGGTAGAGATATAAGCCTTTCTGTAATTTTCTACCTCCGGCATCTTTTAAATCCCAATCGTAAATAGTTGTATTTCCATCCGAATAAATTTGTAGATCCTTAGAAAAAATTAAAGCACCGGACAAATTATATACATTGATATCAATGTTTAATTTCGATGAAGGCTGATTATGCACTAACATAAATTGCACATGAGATTCTGCCGGGTTTGGCATAGCATAAAACTCATACAATTCGGGTTTAGCATCTTTAGAAACTTTAAAGTTTAATGATTTTACAGAAGAATTATTTAACAAGTCCCAAGCACGAAGGGTAAGTGTATATTCACCGTCTTCTAATGTAGGTAATTTATATTTGACTGCTCCCGAACGATAATCGCCCATAGTAGTTTCATAATAGTCGTTTAAATTATAACTAAAGGTCGGATCATTATTAAGCGTAAGGGTTAAATCGTGACCAATCCCGGCACCGGTAACATTGATACCGTTTTCGTCATACAGATCGGCAAAGAATGTTGAACTTGGATCTATAACATACCCAGATCTAAACTGTGGTGTATTCATATACATATCAATAACCGGACCTTCATTTTCGAATGTAAAGTCGGTTTTTGTACCACCTATTATGAAACCATCTTCAAAATATCCTTGTGCTTCCAAATCATTGATTTCATCAGCTGCATAAAAATTAATACGACCATTCCCGTAATTATACATAATATCCTTAGGAACCATGAATTGAAGAGTAAATTCACCGTCTTTCACCAATACATCTCCGGAGAATAAAACACTCGGACGATCATAATACAAGTACTTCCCTTCCGTTTTACGCAAAATCTCAGCCTCACTATCTCCTGCCTTTACTTCTTCCTGATTATATTTTTTATTATTATTTCCGAGTGTAATTAATTTTGTCACTTTATCAAATACCACAGCACGAAGCTTTCCATTAAACATCAATAATTTTTCTCCATCCGGCGATTCTATTTGTCCTTTTACAATCACTGTACTTAAAGCATTAACAGCATTTTCGCTGCCCGAATTAGAGTTACTGGTTAACTCTGTTACTTTCACATTGTTTTTCGGAATAAGCAACGATAATGCCGGATCACCCAATAAGGAATAGCTTAATTTATTTGTATTTGAATAATATTGATTCTTCGCTCTACGCAAAGCTTCTCCCATAGATAAATATTTTCCGTTTTCTTTCTTAAAAATATATTCATAAAAATATCGGTTCAACTTTGCATTTTCTTCCGAGTACACTGTTCGGGCTGCCGAAATAGTTGCAATGCTCCCCCCTTCTGATTTTAATAACAATAATTCGCCTGCTGATATTTTTGCTTCATCGAACCTACTAAAATCACAAGTTGCCAGGAAATACAATGGATAATGTGTATTATGCATTTCTTCAATATCCGATTTTGTTAATATTTTTTCACTGGTAATATTATCCTGACCTCCATGCCCTACAAAATTAATAATCAATGATCCTGAGTTAATCAGTTTAAATAACAATTCTTTAGCTTGCGGATAGGTTTCACCACTAGCGCCGATTTGTTGATAAAAAGCATCTAAGAAAATTCGTTTCGGTTGAAACATCGGATAATTAGTTTCTACATATTTAGCAAAATCATCCGCCTGACCTATATGTAACTTACACTCTGAACCTATAGCTGTATCATCGTCGTCAGCTATAAAACAAAGTCTGTTTTTCCAATAATTTTTATTTTTATTGTCAAGATAATCACTTATTTTTGAAACAACTGCAGACGCCTGAGCTGCTGTAGAAACCGGTAATCGACCAACAGCAATATCCATTACATCGGTGCTACTTAGCAAGGTGCCCTCATTATTATCCAACATACCAAAATAGTCATCGGTAACATATGAATAACAATTATCTTTCAAAGATTCAAGCGATTGGAAAGTCAATAATTTATTTGAAGATATATTTGTTTTGATGATGCCTCTGTTATCATAAGTTCCATCTCCAAATAAAAGTAAATATTTAGGCATTGTATTTTCGTCGTTTCCGGCTCTGTCATACAACATTTTCATCAACCAACGATAAGCAGTTGCATCCGGAGTTCCCGAAGAAAATTCATTGTACACCTGCTCCGATGTAACTACTGCAGTGGTAATTCCTTGCTTATTACGGTGTATTTCAGCTAATTGATTTGCTTGCGACACAAAATCAGGGTGAGTAATAATAACATAATCAGTTTGAGATAGTCCATGTAAATTCTGGTTAGGAACATCGCCAACGAATGTTGGAGAAGGAAAAGAGCCTTGCGGTTTTACTGCTACATATTCATAAATATCATTTGTTGCATCAACAAATGAATGTTCCGTTCCATTAAACGAACTATTCATCTGTTTTACATTCGCATGATCGGATATATTCCAAAAAACCAAATCAGCAGCTCCTTGTATATGATAACGAGCATTATCACCAATTAAATTAAAAATTTCCGGGTTACGGAAAAATAATTTATTTTCCGTAACTACTAAGTTTTGATATACATTCAAAGTAATATAGTTAAGCCACGCTGTAGATGAAGAAGCATTACTATATGTTAAATCAATTGTAATTGAAGAATCATTAGGTTTAAAAGAATTGCTTTGCAAAACAGATGCACCGGTAGTAGAAGCCGAAAAAGACAATTGACCGACTAATATATTGTTAGCCTTTACACTCAAAAAAGAGGAATTATTGGATTTAGCAACGGCATTAACAATAATTGAAGCATCTGCATATTTATTCACATTCGGAAAATCGAAAGAAAAACTATGAGAAGTGTATGATTTATCAAACTGCTCACCGTACCACTCGCGCCCCGAAGAATAAAGATTTTTTAACTCTTGCTCATATAATTGATAACCCAAGAAATTATAAATATCTTCAGCAGAATTATCTTCTATAGGTGCCTCCTTAGAAATTAGTTTTTCCTCTCCAACATCAGAAGTTATAAAATAATATCCGGCTGTTGCATAAGGATTTACAATACGAAAAAATCCTTTATAAAAATCAGAATACAGGAAAGAAACAGGACCTTGTCCATAAAATAACAGATAGTCGCCCGAATTGAAAACACCATCGTTTCCTTTTTCTTTCCATACCGCTAATTGAGGTAAATCGTCTATTTTTTCATTTTCAAAATATTCGGGAAGCATAGCTCCTCCATAACCAAATATATTGGCATTAGCAGGATTCGGAATACCCCATCTTACCAAATCATCATAAGTGATTTTATAAATACCGCTTTCGGGCACAGAAATTTTAACCCATTTGCCCGATCTTAATACAGATTGAGCTGCATATGTATGAACTATCCCTGACTTTGGCTGCAAAGCTGCCGAGCGAAGTTTCAATGGAGCATTATTATTCGAAGGGAAATATTGAAGGTCAAAAGAGACAACTTTCTTCAGACTACCGTTTTCAGAAATAAACGGTAACACATGTACAAGAATCTTTTGCTGTTTTTTTTCAGTTACATAACTAAATTTTACTTGTGGGGTTGATGATATAAACGAAATATTTTCACTGATTACAGCCATTTCTTCCGCACTTAAATCTACCGCTATGATATTTTTAACCACAATAGAATCAAACAATTCTCCATCTTTCAATGAGCGGGTATCTGCAAAATACGGCAAATATGTTTCATCAATATAAAATGCCCCCGCAAAAGCAAGAATCTTCTTATCCGAATATGTTGGATCAAGATTTTTCACTCCCTCCCAATGCAAAGCATATGAGGCTTGTTGCAAGTTATTCCCCGCAAAAACAAGCATCGAAAACAGCAAACATAAACCTATAAGGTGTTTTTTCATTTGAGAATGATTTATATTTATACTTGATAAGTCTTATTTATGAATAAAAAACAACTCATCTCGTATTTTGTTCAATAAAAAAATATTATTTAATCCAGAAGTCTAACATTTTTTTGTCTTCTAAATAGGCTTCCAAATGGTTTCCAATAGAGACTTTGCCAACGCCAACCGGAGTACCCGTAAAAATAATATCACCTATTTTCAAAGTAAAAAAACGGCTTACATAAGCAATTATCTCATCCACGGAAAAAATCATATCGCGGCTATTACCTTTCTGAACAGTATTTCCATTAATATTCAAATGAAAATTCAGATTGTCTAACGAGCCAAAATCTTCTATCGGGAGTAACTCACTTACCACAGCAGAGCCGTCAAAAGCTTTGCATATTTCCCAAGGATAACCTTTTTTACGATATTCTTGCTGAATATCGCGTGCGGTAAAATCAATTCCTAAACCGATTTTACTATAATATCGTGGTGCAAACTTGGTAGAAATATTTTTACCTAAACGGTCAATTTGAATAATTATTTCTGTTTCGTAATGAATTTCGTTTGAAAAATCGGGTAAGAAAAACGGCTTGTTTTTTTTAAGCAACGCCGAATCGGGCTTCATAAAAATAACCGGATATTCAGGCTTTTCGTTATTCAATTCCTTGACATGGTCAAGGTAATTCATCCCAACTGCGATAATCTTCATTTTAAATTCTTTAACAATCTGCAAAATTACAACTTTTTTATAAGTAATTTAGAAACTATTTTAATTTTGCTGACCAAATAAATTATGAAGATTTTTTGATAAGATTGGATTTTTCGGTTTGTGATAACAGCGGGTTATGTGAGCAAATCAAAAAAATTAAGATGGCAAAAAAGACCATAATTTATGGCGAAACGAAAATATGAGTTCTATTTGAGCATCAAAAGTCAATTATAATCAGATAAAAAATCACTCCAAAGTATATATTGCGGAAAATTTAAACAGTTTCTTATTGCCTACTTGTAGATAAGGTTTTATTTTTGACGAAAATTATATTCATTCTATGAGCAAAATTGATTGGAAAGACAATTTAAACGCACTTTTCGCCAACGATTTAGAAAAACTAAAATCGGAACAGCCCGAAATTACGGAAGAAAAAACATCGATAGCCAAACAACATTTGCGTATCGAATTGGACAAAAAAGGGCGCAATGGAAAACAAGCCACACTTATTACCGGATTTGAAGGCTCTGATGAAGAATTGAAAGAATTAGCCCGCATGTTGAAAATAACTTGCGGAGTAGGTGGCTCTACCCGTGATGGTGAAATCCTGATACAAGGAGATTTTCGAAAAAAAGCAGCCGATTTGCTCACTGAACAAGGGCATAAAGTAAAACGAATAAATTTCTGACCGTGCCTAATCCTTATTTTCAATTCAAGCAATTTATTGTTTACCAAGACAAATGTGCCATGAAAGTAAATACCGATGGCGTGTTGTTAGGTGCTTGGACTGATTGTTCCAACTCTCAACGCATTTTAGATATCGGGACAGGGACAGGAATGATCGCATTGATGCTCGCACAACGAAGCAACGCTATAATCGATGCTGTCGAAATAGACGAAGATACTGCTAAACAAGCAACTCAAAATTGCGCTAATAGCGTTTGGAAAGATAGAGTCAGCGTGTATTGCTGTTCGTTTCAAGAATTTGCAAAGAAGAATTTACCCAAATATGATTTAATCGTTAGCAATCCACCCTATTTTACACAATCGCTTAAATCACCAACCCAAAATAAAAACACAGCACGGCACACCGATGCCTTGTCATTTGAGGAATTAATCATCGGAAGCAAAAAACTTTTGTTACCCAATGGAAAACTGAGTGTTATCTTGCCTTTCGACACCGGAGAAACATTTACCAATTTAGCTACAAAGAAAAATTTCTACCTTATTCGCAAAACAGTTGTACACTCGAAAGAAAATCTTCCTCCTAAAAGAATCTTATCGACCTTTTCGTTGGAAGAAACAAATTGTTTGACAAACAAGTTAGTAATAGAAACAGAGAAACGACATGTCTATACCGATGAATTCAAAAATCTGACAAAAGAGTTTTTTTTACCTATTTAATTGTTAACACACTCGGTCTTGCATCTTGCAATTCTACTTGCTCTTTTTTGATAGATGAATTTTCAACCTTGATATTTTGAGTTTTTTCACCTAAAATTTTTATGTAAGAACCACTTGGTACATCTTTAATGTTTTTGAATGTAATATTCGAAGCGTTACTCAAACGATAAGGTTGATTCGGAGTAATAATATTTACATTATCAAATGTAATATTCGCAGACATTGAAGCTTTTACCCCATCATTGGCTTTAATAATTATATTCTGAAATAATACATTTTTTACATTCATGTCCTCGTTTCCACCCATTACAATAGCAGCTTTAGCTCCATCACAATAAACATTTTTAATAGAGAATCCGTCAAAATCAGGTACTTTAGCATCTTCTATTTTCATGTCTTTTAATTTCACAGCCCCTTTGTCCTCGTAATCAAGCTCAAACACAATTGCCTCTTTTTCAATATCTTTCATATAAATATTTTGGCAAAAGATATTAGTTACTTTACCACCACGACCTGTTCCGCTTTTAACACGAATACCTGTTTCAGTACCGATAAACGAGCAATTATCTACAAAAATATTGCGCATCTTACCATCGGTGTTACTTCCAATGACAAATCCTCCATGTGCATGAAACACTTTACAATCACGCATTACGATATTTTCCAGCATAAATGCACCGTTTTTCGAATTACTTGATTTTAAGCAAAGACCATCATCTCCCGTACTTACCGTACATTTATAATACAGCACATTTTTGCTGGCACTTACATCCAATCCGTCTGCATTTTGATACCACCACTCGTTTTGCACTTTTACATCATGCAATATCATACCGTCCATGCCACGAAGATAGGCAGCAAATTTAGGCGAGTTAGTTAGCGTTACACCTTCAATCAACACATTTTTAGAATTAGCAATCGCCATCATGTATGGACGAAGGCTTGGCTTAATAATATCATAATCGGCACGAGTCAAATCCGCTTGTTTTTTGGATCCCAACAACTTTTCACCGGCAATAAAACCTTTGCGTGGATAATACATTTTTCCATCTTCACTCACTTCACCGGTTTTGATAAAGGCTTTCCATTGTTTTTCGTTCACCTTTTCTTTTTTCACCATACGCCAGTCTTGTCCGTTTCCATCAAAAACACCTTTTCCGGTTACAGCTACATTTTCCAAATTACGCCCATTGATCAGATCGGGAATATTGTATTTTCCGCCACCTGTCTCAATCAACGGATAATCATTCAAATCTGAACTAAAAATAACAATGGCACCTTCGGCAAGATTTAAGTTCACATTGCTTTGCATGGTGATAGGTCCTGTAAGCCATAATCCGGCAGGAATTTGTACAATACCGCCACCTTCGTCCGAGCATTTTTTAATAGTTGAGTTGATGGCTTCGGTACATTTTACCAGTCCGTTCCCAACTGCTCCGGCATCGGTAATAGCATACACCTTATTTTTAAAAGTGGGCACTTTAATTGAGAACGAAGCAAAAGGTAAATCAGACAATTGTTTGTCCACCTCAGCTTGCGTAATTTCTTGCCCGAAAGTTACCATACTTGATAACAATAGGGCTAATGGTAAGAGAATGCGTTTCATAATAATGATATTTTTTATAGTTAATTATTTTTTAACACAACATTAGCAGATTCCTTTTAGCCATAATACCATCGGCTAATTATAAAATTAGCTAATCTGCCGATTAAATTTATTTTTCAATTTCTTTACAGATAGATGCAAATATATCGTCGATAGAGCCAACACCTTTAATGTCAGCCAATTTTCCTTCGGCTTTATAAAAACCGATTACAGGAGCAGTTTGACTATTATAAGTATCAAGGCGTTTTTGGATAGTTTCCAAATTATCATCCGAGCGACCGGACATTTCTCCGCGCTTTAAAAGACGAGCAATCAACTCTTGTTCTTCAACAATAAGATTAAGCATAACAGATACATCGCCACCTTTGCTTGCCAACATTTGCTTTAAAGCTTCGGCTTGCGCTACCGTGCGTGGGAAACCATCGAAAATAACGCCATTGGTATCGCCAAAACTATCTAATGTTTTAGCCAACATATCAATAATTAAACTATCCGGCACTAATTGACCTTGATCAATATAGTTTTTCGCTGTTTTACCTAACTCGGTCCCGTTTGCCATCTCTGCACGAAGAACATCACCGGTAGAAATATGTCCGAAACCATATTTTTTAATAATATTTTCACTTTGGGTTCCTTTACCCGAACCCGGAGGGCCAAATAATACAATATATTTCATTTTACTGTTAAGATATAATTAATATTTTATTTTGCTAATGTATAAATATCCGGCAAATTCCGCCCAAATCCATCATAATCAAGACCGTATCCTACGATAAAATCATTCGGAATTTTAATGGCTATATAATCAAGCGGAACATTGGTTTGCAAAGCTTCCGGTTTCTGCAAAAAACTTGCCACTTTAACTTGTTTCGGATGAAAGCGTTGAAGCGAATCAATTATTTTTGCCATGGTAAGTCCGGTATCAATAATATCTTCTACAACTACAATTGTGCGTCCTTCCACATCCTCACTTAACCCGAGCACTTCTTTTACTTTCCCTGTACTGATTATTCCTTCGTACGAAGAAAGCTTTACAAATGTAACTTCGCAAGGTATAGTGACATACTTCATCAAGTCACCGGCAAACATAAACGCCCCATTCAATACACAAATAAAAATAGGATTGGTACCCGCTAAATCTTTATTGATTTGTTCGGCAACACGCTTTACTTCTTCCTGAATTTTTTCGGCAGGAATGGAAAGTATAAATGTTTTATCTTTTATTTGTACTGATTTCATTTTTCAACAAAGAGCGGCAAAGATAATATTAATGCGCTAATTTGTTAATATACAAATGTGCTAATTATTTTGCTATTAAAAATTCGATGGCTTTTTTCATATCTTTAGGAGTATCAATACCAATAGTTTCATGCATAGTAATTCCCATCTTGATACGGTATCCGGCTTCGAGCCAACGGAGTTGTTCAAGTCTTTCTCTCATTTCGAGCGAAGATTGTGGCAATGCGGTAATTTCTTTCAACACATCAGCACGATAGCCATACAAACCGATATGTTTGTAAAAAGTATGCTTCGAGAGCCATTCCGATTGTTCTACTCCTCGCAAAAAAGGAATGACTGAGCGCGAAAAATACATGGCTTCACTATTATTATTTAAAACAACTTTGGGAGAATTGGGATTTAACAAAGCGTCTACTCCGTCCGCTTCAGTAAATGGTTTTACAAGACTGGCTATTTGTGTGTTTTTATCTGTAAAACAAGTTTTCAAAGCTGCAATCTGCTCCGGCTGAATAAACGGCTCGTCACCTTGAATATTAATAACAACAGACTGAGAATTTTCAACTTTCAATTTTCCACTTTCCACTATATTAACAAACGCTTCATAGCAACGGTCAGTACCGCTTTTATGATGCTCTCCTGTCATCACCACATTGCCGCCAAATGCTTTAACCGCATCGTAGATGTGTGTGTCGTCCGTAGCAACAAAAACGGTTTCGAGTTCTTTGGAGGCTTGCTCGTACACACGCTGTATCATGGGTTTGCCCGCCATATCGGCAAGTGGTTTGCCCGGAAAGCGTGTGGAAGCGTAACGGGCGGGGATTATTCCTATAAAAGACGGATTCATATAATAAAGTTGAAAGTTGAATCTGAAATATAATTTTCCATTTTCAACTATTATAAAACTCCTTTTGTACTTGGCAATTCGTACGCATAAATATCGCGCTTAATCGCCATTTTGATGGCTTTGGCAAGAGCTTTAAAAATGCCTTCGATTTTGTGATGTTCGTTATCGCCTTCGGCTTTAATATTGAGATTCATTTTAGCGGCGTCACTCAGCGATTTAAAGAAATGTAGGAACATTTCAGTCGGCATATCGCCTACTCTTTCACGCTTAAATTCTACATCCCACACCAACCAAGACCGTCCGCCGAAATCTAAAGCAACACTACATAAACAATCGTCCATTGGAAGGCAAAAGCCGTAGCGTTCAATGCCTCGTTTGCTGCCAAGCGCCTTGTACAAGGCTTCACCAAGAGCAATAGCAGTATCTTCCATTGTGTGGTGTTCGTCCACTTCGAGGTCGCCTTTTACTTTTATGGTAAGGTCGATACCGGCGTGTTTACCGATTTGCTCCAACATATGGTCGAAAAATTTCATTCCGGTCGAAACATCAGCTTTGCCGCTCCCATCCAAATTTATATCGATAAAAATATCGGTTTCTTTGGTAGTGCGTTGTACAGTAGCACGGCGTTCACCCGCAAAAAGAAACTCGCTTATCGAATCCCAGTTTTGAGCAATTAGAGCACAATATTCTTGCAAATTATTTTCTTTCAATAATTTTTCGGCTTCTTCTTTTTCCTTGATAAAAATAGCTTTACAACCAAGATTTTTGGCTAATTCGACATCTGTCAACCGGTCGCCAATCACATAGCAGTTAGGCAAATCATATTCGCCCGCCATATATTTAGAAAGTAATCCTGTACGAGGTTTACGGGTTGGAGCATTGTCTTCTGGAAAACTCGGATCAATCAACACATCATCAAACTCTACGCCTTCGCCACGAAAAACTTCGAGCATTTTGCCTTGCACTAAGTCAAAATTTTCCTGCGGATTGGCAGATGTTCCCAAACCATCTTGATTGCTCACAATAACAAACTCGTAAGTCAGTTTTTGGCGGATAAAATACAAATTGCGTATTACGCCGGACAAAAATACCATCTGCTCCAAGTTATCTACTTGAAAGGTTATGGGCGGTTCTTGGATTAGGGTGCCGTCACGGTCTATGAATAGGGCTGTTTTCATTTTTCTTGATTATTTGCCACAAAAATAATAAAAAACCTCCAAACTTACTTTTTTCGGTTGTAGGTAAAATTTATCTCCTTCAATTTTATATTGTATTTTTGCAAAAGTGATGGACAAGTACTTACAAATACTAAAAAAATACTGGGGATATGATAAATTCCGCTCGTTACAAAGCGAAATTATCCATTCCATAGGCGAAGGAAATGACACATTAGGACTAATGCCTACCGGAGGCGGAAAATCCATCACTTTTCAAGTACCTACAATGGCAATGGAAGGACTTTGTCTTGTAATCACTCCGCTTTTAGCATTGATGAAAGATCAGGTGGACAACCTGAAAAAACGAAAAATAAAAGCCGTAGCCGTTTATTCGGGCATGAGTAAAAATGAAATTGTAACGGCTCTTGAAAACTGCATTTATGGCGATTACAAATTTCTGTATATTGCTCCCGAAAGACTCGCCAGCGAGGTTTTCCTATCTCGCCTAAAATTGATGAATGTCTGCATGATCGCGGTGGACGAGTCGCACTGTATTTCACAATGGGGATACGATTTTCGCCCATCTTATTTACAAATAGCCGATATCAGACAATATCTACCGGAAGTTCCTGTGCTTGCACTCACAGCAACCGCCACGCCAGAAGTAGTTACAGATATTCAAAAACAACTACGATTCACGAAAGAAAATGTTTTCCGAAAAAGTTTCGAGCGAAAAAACCTAGTGTATATCGTTCGTAATGTGGAAGATAAATTAGCTTATTTGCTCAAAATATTACATACCGAAAAAGGGTCGGGTATTGTGTATGTGCGAGACAGAAAAAAAACAAAAGAAATTGCTGAGTTTTTGAACAACAATGACATTGTTGCTGAACATTTTCATGCCGGACTTACTACGGAAACAAAAGATACCCGCCAAAATCGATGGAAAAACAATGAAACACGGATCATAGTTGCCACCAATGCTTTCGGAATGGGAATAGATAAACCCGATGTACGAGTGGTCATTCATTTGGATTTGCCCGATTCATTGGAAGCTTATTTTCAGGAAGCCGGTCGTGCCGGACGGGACGAGAAACGGGCTTATGCGGTCTTGCTTTACAACAAAAGCGACAGTACTAAAATGAAGAAACGCTTATCGGATTCTTTTCCAAAAAAAGAACAAGTCATCAATGCCTACGACAAATTGGGTACTTATTTCGAATTAGCCATAGGATGCGGTTACGAAAATATTTATCCTTTTAACCTGAATGATTTCTGTTCTAAATTCAAATTACCGATTTTGCAAACATACAACGGTCTTAAAATAATGGAGAAAGCCGGCTATATACAACTTACCGATGAGTTAGATAATCCATCGAGGATTTTATTCCTCACTCGAAGGGAAAGTTTGTACGAAATCAAGCTTAACAACCCCGAACTAGACCGGTTAATACAAGTGCTTCTACGCTCCTATACAGGGCTTTTTACCGAATATGCACATATTAACGAAGACACTTTGGCTGCCCGCCTACATTCAAGCAGACAAAAAGTGTACGAACAACTTACCGCTCTTAGCCACATTGGAATAATCAGTTATATTCCGGCAAAAAAAACACCTTTTATTATATACACCCGAAATCGTACCGAAGCTAAATACATAAGCATCCCACCTGAAGCATACGACGAACGCAAAGAACGATATGAAAACAAAATAACCGAAATGCTATCTTATGCAACCGAAGAAAATGTATGCCGCAACCTTTCCTTATTAAGATATTTCGGACAAAAAGCGACAACTCCATGCGAACAATGCGATGTTTGTATGAAAAACAAAGAGCAAAAAATCAAACAAGAAGAATTTGAAACTATAAAACAACAAATAGAAACTATATTAAAACACAAACCTCAAAGTTTAATAGAAATAAATCGACAAATCAAAAAAACAGAGCAAAAAATTATTTCTGTTATCCGTTTTCTACTCGATAATAATTTTATAGAAGAAAAAAACGATTCAAAATTTTATTTAAAAGCCTAAATATTCAATATAACAACACGATTTTATGTCGTAGAACATATATTTAACATTATTTAACTATAAAAATATGTTTTATAACATAAAATTGATTACCTTTGCATCGTGTTTTTCATAGTATTAGATTTAAGGTTATGAAACGGACAGTCAAGCGAGGCTGTCCGTTTTGTATTTTTTTACTCCATCATCCCCCAACTACACCTTTAAACTGTATTCTATCCAATACTATCAGATTCTGTTTTAAAGCTCTCCAAACTTTTTTAGCCTTAAGAAAAAAAAACAATTACATAAGTAGAAAAAAAGCTATATATTTGCACGCTATTAAGCAAAATCGAATACAAATTAACTTTTTTAATACAAACTTTTATGATACAAAACAAAGGATTCATTAAAGTAGTTGCTGTTGCTTTAATTTTAGTATGTGCGTTTTATTTATCTTTCAGTTTCGTAACTAACAGTTATGAAAAAAAGGCACAGGCTTACGCACAAGGTGACAATGCGAAGTATAAACATTTTATGGATTCTGTACTGACAGACACCGTATTTTTGAATTATACACTTAAAGAATGTCGCGAAAAAGAAATGAACCTTGGCCTCGACCTTAAAGGTGGGATGAATGTTGTGTTGGAAATCTCCGTTCCGGACATCGTCAAAGCATTATCAAACGACAACAAATCAGAAGGATTTCAACGAGCAATTGCTTTAGCCACAGAACGCCAAAAAAGAAGTCAATCTGATTTTCTAACTCTTTTCGAACAAGCTTACAAAGAAGTTGAACCAAATGGTCGCTTGTCCGCTATCTTTACTACGATCGACTTAAAAGATAAAATTCAGCTCAGTTCATCAAACGCAGATGTAATGAAAGTACTACGCCAAGAAGTTGATGGTGCTGTTTCAAACTCATTCAATGTACTTCGTACTCGTATAGACCGCTTTGGTGTTGTTCAACCAAACATTCAAAAACTAGAAAACTCAGGGCGCATCTTGGTTGAATTACCGGGAGTTAAAGAACCCGAGCGCGTACATAAATTATTACAAGGAACTGCTAATCTTGAGTTCTGGGAAACTTATAAAGCTAAAGAGTTGGTGCAAAACTTTATGGCTGCCGATAATTTATTAAAAGAATTAATCGTTCCTGCAGCTACAGAAAAAGATACAATCAAAACCGAAGATAAAACAGAAACAGCTAAATCCGAAACTCCAAAATCACTTACGGACAGTTTAGCTGCTGCCATGAAAACAGAAAAGAAAGAGGACGAAAAAGCCAAAACCGTTTCAAAAGCGGAATTGGAAAAACGCAATCCTCTATTGGCTTTACTCAATCAAGGCGGTATTAGTCCTGAAGGTGCCGTTGTCGGTATTGCTCATTATAACGATACAGTTAAAATCAACCAGTATTTGCAAATGGAGCAAATCAAAGTTTTATTCCCGTCTGATTTATCACTTAAATGGGGAGTAAAAGCTATCGACAAAAAAGATGCTTTCTACGAATTATTTGCCATCAAATCAAACCGCGATAACAAAGCTCCTCTTGAAGGTAATGTTATCACAAACGCCTCAACCAGCTTTGGGGAACATTCTGCTTATGCCTCGGTAAGTATGCAAATGAATCCTGAAGGTGCAAGTATTTGGGCTCAGCTTACAGATCAAAATGTGGGTAGATGTATTGCAATCGTACTTGATGATTATGTATATTCGGCTCCAGTTGTAAACGGAAAAATCCCCGGTGGACGCTCCGAAATCTCAGGACGCTTTACTATCGAAGATGCTAAAGACTTGGCAAATGTATTACAGTCGGGTAAAATGCCTGCTCCTGTGCGTATTGTACAAGAAGATGTAGTAGGACCTTCATTAGGTCAAGAAGCTATTAATAACGGGTTCATTTCGTTTGTAATTGCATTCGTTGTTATTTTATTGTACATGATTCTCTTCTATGGAAAAATACCGGGATTAGTGGCAGACAGTATGCTCTTTTTAAATGTATTTTTCTTGTTAGGAATTTTAGCATCGTTTAAAGCCGTTCTTACTTTACCGGGTATAGCGGGTATTGTACTTACAATCGGTATGGCAATAGATACCAATATACTTATTTACGAGCGAATTCGTGAAGAGTTGCGTGCCGGAAAACTACTGAACAAAGCTGTTGCCAATGGATACAAACATGCTTCCTCAGCCATTATTGATGCTAACCTTACTAGTGTTATCACAGGTGTTATATTATTCATATTTGGAACAGGTCCAATCAAAGGCTTTGCTACTACCTTGATTATAGGTATTATCACCTCATTTATAACCGGATTTATACTCTCACAGTTAGTTTTCGATAAAATTTTGAGTTCAGACAAAAAACTTACCATTCCATTTGAAACTAAATTATTTAAAAATTTCTTACAAAATACACATTTCAATTTCATTGAGAACCGCAAAATTGCTTATATTATTTCAGGTATTTTAATTGTAATTTCCTGTATTTCGATTGCAGTTCGCGGATTTAATAATGGTATTGATTTCAGTGGTGGACGCAACTATATGATTCGTTTCGATAAAAATATAGAAACAGAACAAATAAAAAATATGCTTTCGGTTGTATTCGAAGGACATACACCTTCGGTAACTATTGTTAAATCCGGGGATGCCGACGAAAGGAATAACCGTGTGCGTATTTCAACTAACTATAACATTACTGACAATTCTGACGGAGCAGACCAAAAAATCATTGATTTGCTTTATACTGGCCTGAAACCATTGTTAAAAGATGACACTACCCGCGACCAATTTGCAACTGAAAATATTATGCAAATGCAAAAAGTGGGGCCAAGTGTGGCTGATGACATTAAACGAGATGCGGTGTGGGCTATTGTTATTGCAATTGTTGGTATCGGCTTGTATATATTGATCCGTTTCCGTGGTGTTGCATTTTCAGCAGGAGCTATCATTTCGTTAGCACATGATGCAATAGTGATTTTAGGAGTTTATTCGTTATTACATGGATTTTTGCCATTCTCGATGGAAATCAATCAAGCATTTATTGCTGCTATATTGACTGTGATAGGTTATTCCATCAACGATACGGTAATCATTTTCGACCGTGTACGGGAGTATCGAACTCTGTATCCGAAACGCAGTCCGCATACTATGATCAATGAGGCATTGAATTCAACCTTGTGTCGTACATTTAACACTACATTCTCACTGTTTATCGTGTTGGTTGCAATCTTTGCATTTGGAGGAGACAGCATCCGTGACTTTATTTTTGCGTTGCTTATAGGTACCATTATCGGAACTTATTCTTCTATTTTCATAGCAATAGCTGTTTCATACGATGTGGCAAAACGAAAAGCAAAAAAGCAACTCAAAAAAGATGCTTAAATAATTCAACAATAACAAAAGAGTGCTTTATCCGCACTCTTTTGTTATTTTATTTTAATACATTTAATTAATTAACATGAAAACAAAATTAAAAAAATCAAATCAGATCCGATTTCGGCGATGGACCCGAAAAAACTACGCGGCATTTAATTCCTTGCAAAAAACAGTAATTATCGGCGTGTTATCTGTTAGTTGTTCACTAGCAGGATATGCTCAAGAAAAGACTAAAACCAATCTTCAAAAAAACGAATTAACTAAAAATGATCTTGTTATTGAAAGATCTGACACACTCGAAACATTAATTGTAGAAAACAGTATTAATGCTTCTATTCTATTTTCTTCTACTATAAATAATGAAAAGATACAGCAGACGGCAGTCCAAAACACTCAAGATCTTTTACATTATTCACAAGGCGTAGATCTCCGTTCGCGAGGAAGCGAAGGAGTACAAGCCGATATCAGTTTAAAAGGGGGCACATTCGATCAAGCTCAGGTTTATTTAGATAATGCAAACCTTACCGACCCACAAACAGGACATTATTCTCTCAATCTTCCTATTAATTTAACTGATATTCGAGCAGTCACAACTTCAGATTATAACACGGGAAAAGTCCAATTCCGGTCCATCCAACCAACTAAAAATAATGCTACCATTCAGCTTTCCGGAGGACTCCACAATTATTATCAACTATTAGCATCAGGTGGAGTTATTAATAAAAAACAAAGCCAATATCTTCATTTTAGTACAAGCAAAACAACTTCAGACGGATTTGCTTACAATACCGATTTCGATATTATTAATGTGTACGCTAAAGCATTTACCCGATTAAAAAACGGGGGACTCAGTTTTCAAACAGGTTATCAACAAAAAGAATATGGAGCTAATAGTTTTTATT
Source organism: uncultured Paludibacter sp. (assembly GCA_964546015.1). GTDB lineage: Bacteria > Bacteroidota > Bacteroidia > Bacteroidales > Paludibacteraceae > JAFGVL01. The sequence goes on along the minus strand of CAZJHO010000001.1, from coordinate 211,408 downwards.
CGCCCGCCTACAAAGACCAATACGAACAAATAGGATGTTTCTTTGCCGTAATGCAATACGAAAATAATTTCGAACGATTATCCAACCAAACAACAATTTATTACCGAAGACAACATGATGAATTTAGCCTGTTTCGCCATGAAGCTCCGGACTGGTACAACGGAAATAATTATCATCTTACTGATGTAATCGGAGCTACAAGCCAATTTAGCTATAATTGGCATAAATATGGAATCACAGCATTATCAATAGATTATCGAAATGCCCATATATACAGCTCAAACCTCGGCGAAAAATTATCTTCACCCAAAAACGATCCTTACACAAATGACGGCACATTTTACTATGGAGATACACAGCAACACATTGCCATTTCTGGCGGACATCAATTAAAACACAATAAATGGAATGGAGATTTGAAAGTTACAACAGCAGGAAACTCCAATTTTGGAATCGATTTTTACGGATATATACGGAGTACTTACAATCCTACCAAACAATTTTCAATAGGAATTTATGCTCAAAATTCGTATCGAATACCAACTTTTACCGATTTATATTATAGCAGTCCGACCCAACAAGGGAACAAAAATCTTAACCCAGAAAAAATTGCCAGTACAGGATTAAGTTTTCTTTGGCAGCCAACGCATTGGAAAATAAATATTAATCCTTTTTATCGATATGGATTTGAACTCATAGACTGGGCTCGATTACCATTAGAACAAAAATGGCATTGTGAGAATCTGACGAACATACAGACTATTGGTACTGATATTGCTATTGTTTATCTATTTCATCCCAACAACTGGATAAAACAAATAGAGGCAAATTACATTTATCTCACACAAAGTAAAACAAGTGGAGACTATCTTTCATTATACGCTACGGATTATTTGCGCCATCAAGCCAAATTATCTTTTATACATGAAATATTTAAACAACTTTCGGCTTCATGGCTGTTCAGATTTCAAAACAGAGCGGGCACTTACCTTGACTACGACAGCAAACAAGAAGTTGCTTACAAACCTCATTTGTTATGTGATCTACGAATTTCTTGGAACGAAAAACAATATTGTATTTTTGCAGAAGCAAATAATCTATTCAACACAAAATATCAGGACATCGGCAATATTGAACAACCCGGAATATGGGTAAAAGCCGGAATAAAATTAACTTTCAGTGACTGAAATTTTATTTTCCGGCTAAAATAACATCAGCTATTACCGAGGGAAAATATTTGTATTCCAACTCGTGCACTTTTTGTGCAACATCATCAGGTGTATCCGATGGGAGGAGTTCGCATTTGGCTTGAAATATAATATTGCCCCTATCATAATGCTCGTTAACAAAATGAATGGTAATGCCACTTTCTTTCTCTTGCGCATCGACAACAGCTTTATGCACATAATCGCCATACATGCCTTTACCACCGTATTTAGGGAGAAGAGCCGGATGTATGTTCACTATTTTATTGGGATAAGCTTTAATAAGATAAGCAGGTATTTTAAGCAGAAAACCGGCAAGAACAATAAAATCAATTTTGTATTCACGAAGAACAGTAAGAATATGCTGAGTTTCTTCAATCTCTTTTTTTGAAAACACAACAGACGGAATGCCCAGTTTTTTTGCTCTCTCAAGCACAAAAGCGTCCGTTTTGTTCGATAAGATCAAAGAAACATTCAAATTGGGGTTATTTTTGAAGTTTAAAACAATATTCTCGGCATTACTTCCCGAACCGGAAGCAAATATAGCTATATTCACAGTCATACTTACAGATTGATAATCAAAATTTTACAAAGAAGAAGGTGTGTTTTGTTGAAAAAAAATGTTGTTTGTTGTAAAAAAAATGTGTTCCTTTGCACCGCAAATTTAAAAGTAATATTTTATTATTAACTAAAAAACAAAGAATTATGTCAGAAGTTGCATCAAAAGTAACAGCTATTATTGTAGACAAGCTAGGAGTTGAAGAATCAGAAGTAACTCCAACAGCAAGCTTTACTAATGATTTAGGAGCTGATTCACTTGACACAGTAGAATTGATCATGGAATTTGAAAAAGAATTCGGTATCTCTATCCCTGACGATCAAGCTGAAAAAATTGGCACAGTAGGTGATGCTATTGCATACATCGAAGCTGCCGCTAAATAAAAATTCTTTCCTATTCTATATTTATGGAATTAAAAAGAGTAGTAGTAACAGGTCTGGGTGCACTCACCCCAATAGGAAACAATGTTCCTGACTTCTGGAATGGGCTTATTAATGGAGTTAGTGGAGCCGGACCTATTACTCAATTTGACGCTACACAATTCAAAACAAAATTTGCATGTGAAGTCAAAGACTTCGATCCAAATCAATTTTTCGACCGTAAGGAAGCCCGAAAAATGGACCGTTACACTCAGCTTGCCATTGCTGCAGCTAAAGAAGCGATTGACAATTCGGGTATGGACTTAGAAAAAGTCGATAAAAATGAAATCGGAGTGATTATGGCTTCCGGTATCGGAGGTATTCAAACTTTCGAACAAGAAGTTAGTAGTTATTGCGCCAGTGGCGATAATACAGGAAAATTCAATCCATTTTTTATTCCTAAAATGATTTCGGATATTGCTGCAGGGCAAATTTCAATCATGTACGGATTCAGAGGGCCGAATTATTCCACAGCCTCAGCATGTGCTTCATCAACCAATGCTTTAATCGATGCATTTAACCATATCCGTTTAGGGAAAGCTAATGCAATCTTAGCCGGAGGTGCCGAAGCTGCTGTTTGTGTTTGCGGTATAGGAGGATTTAACTCTATGATGGCGCTTTCAACCCGTAATGATGACCCACAAAAAGCATCTCGTCCGTTTAGCAAAAGCCGTGATGGATTCGTACTAGCCGAAGGTGCTGCATGTTTGGTTCTAGAAGAGTTGGAGCACGCAATTGCACGAGGAGCTCGCATTTATTGCGAAGTTGTAGGAGGAGGAATGTCTGCTGACGCATATCATCTCACAGCAACTCATCCCGACGGACTAGGAGCCAAGTTGGTAATGGAGCGTGCATTGAAAGATGCCGGAATGAAACCTGAAGATATTGATTATATCAATGTGCATGGTACTTCAACTCCTGTAGGAGACCCATCCGAAGCAAAAGCTATCAAAGAAGTGTTTGGCGAACACGCTTATAAATTAAATATCAGTTCTACTAAATCGATGACCGGTCATTTGCTTGGTGCTGCCGGAGCTGCAGAAGCTATTGCGGCTATACTTTCGGTAATGAACGATATTGTTCCCCCAACCATTAACCACGAAGAGGGTGATGAAGATGAGGAAATTGATTATAAATTGAATTTTACATTCAATAAAGCACAAAAACGCTCTGTACGCGCAGCTTTGTCAAATACATTCGGATTTGGTGGGCATAACGCAAGTTTGATTGTGAAAAAATTTGAAAAATAAAACAAACAATAAAGTGGAAACACTTTGGGTTTATATAAAGAATTTAAGACTCTTGGCAAATCCTTGTCGGGAGTCTTATTTTTTGCATTATAAGATAATTGGATTTTTGCCGAATGATATTCGGTTATATGAACTGGCCTTGCTTCATAAATCATCGCAATTTAAAGACAAGCAAGGTCGAATATTATGCAATGAACGGCTTGAATACCTCGGCGATTCGGTATTAAACACTATTGTAAGTGATATTTTGTACAATAGATTCAAACATAAGCCGGAAGGGTTTCTTACCACTGTTCGTTCCAGAATAGTTCAACGCGACTCTCTCAATCGAATTGCTATTGAACTAGGTCTAAATAAACTAATGTTTCTGCCAGCTAATACAAGCAGGAAAAACAATATATTCGGAAATGCTTTTGAAGCCTTTGTTGGAGCTGTTTATCTAGATCTTGGCTATAAAAAATGTTTTCAATTTATTGAACAAAAAATTATCAATTTACTCTTCAATATAGATGAATTGGTAAATGAAGAAACCAACTTTAAATCTAAATTACTGGAATGGGGACAACAACAAAAAACCGATATTACATTCAATCTGGTAAGCGAAACCAAAAACACAGAAAAGAAACCTTTATTTCAAACCCAAGTGCTCATCAACAATCATATTTGTGGATACGGAATGGGATTATCTAAACGCGAATCACAACAAATAGCAGCAAAATTAGCATTGGAAAAGATAAAGGAACAACCCAATTTTTGGAGACTAGAACCAAATATTCCTATAATAGAAATGAAAAAAAGTTTACAAATTGAATATATATAAAAATAGTTCTTATAACCCTTTGAAGCAATTTCTTTTTTTAATTTTGCACTACAAATTTGATTTACTCTTTTAACATGATACTCAAACGAAAAAATATTCTTTTTTTTATAATTGTATTGACAATCATAGTATTGTTAAATATATTAGCTTCATTTATATTTTTTCGCATTGACTTGACAGCTGATAAACGATATAGTATATCAAATAACACAAAAAAATTAATGTCGAATTTAGATAAAGATATTCAAATCAATATCTATCTCGATGGAGATTTAAACCCCGGATTTTTAAGATTAAAAAAAGCAACAGGAGAACTTTTGGACGAATTTAAAAGATACTCTAACAGCAATTTCTCCTATCAATATATTAATCCATCAGCCGCATCAAACGATGAAGCCCGCAACAAAAAATACATTGAGTTATTCAATAAAGGCATGGAAGCTACGGAGATTCATGAGAAAGACGATGAAGGAAAAGTTATTCGAAAAGTAATTTTCCCTTGGGCTGAAATTATTATCGGAAAAGACACTTCATTGGTTAAGTTACTAAAAAACAATCCAAGATTATCCGGAGAAATAAATCTAAATACTTCTATTGAGAATCTTGAGTTCGAATTTACAGATGCTATTCGCACAAAAACAACCAAAACAATAAGCAAAATTGCATTTTTAGAAGGACATGGAGAATATCCTACAGAACTGGTTTACGATGCTTCTGTCGCGTTCAGCAAATATTTTCAAGTGGATAGAGGACAATTAGGCTCCGACCCTACTATTTTAAAAGACTACAAAGCCATCATTATTGCAGGACCTCAAACCGCATTTTCCGAATCGGACAAATTTATTATCGACCAATATATCATGAATGGGGGAAGAGTGATGTGGTTAATAGATGGTGTTCGCTTGTCGATTGACAGTCTTTCTACCAGAGGAATCTCTCCGGCAATTCCTCTTAACTTAAATTTAGATGACCTGCTTTTTAAATATGGTGTACGCATAGCTCCCGTTATCTTGGAAGATATGCAATGTGTACAAATCCCCATGAATATGTCCGCTATAGGAGAAGAACCCAAGTTCGAACCAATGCCGTGGTACTACTCCCCTCTCCTGCTTACATCGCCGGATCATCCTATTACACGAAATCTGATGGAAGTTAAAGCAAATTTTGCCAGTGCTATTGATAATAGTATAAGCACACCGAAAAACATACAAAAATCCATACTTTTAGTGACTTCAAACGCTACTCATGTCGAACTGACGCCTTCCCGAATTGACTTGAATACCATGTATGAGATGAATAGCAAAACCTATTTCAATTTGCATTATATACCTGTTGCTATAGCGTTGGAAGGAAATTTCTCTTCTGTTTTTACCAATCGAATGATTCCTCAAGGAATTATAACTAACCGTCCGATAAAAACACAAAGCGAACACACTCGCATGGTGGTAATTGCCGACGCCGACATCATACGCAACGAGATTCAAGGTTCCGGCAATAACATGCAACCGTTGCCAATGGGGCTTGATCGCTATAGCGGTCAAGAATACGGAAATCGTAATTTTATACTCAACTCATTATTATATCTTACCGACGATGATGGATGGTTGCAACTTCGCTCATGCGATTTTACATTAAGAACACTTAATAAACGGGAAGTTGTCGCAGGAAAAGAAAAATGGAAAATTATCAATGTTGTACTTCCATTAGGACTTGTTATTCTTTTCGCAGCAGGATATAATTTCTATCGAAAAAGAAAGTTCTCTAAATAAAAAAGTGAGGATTTTAAAATACAATCCTCACTTTTTTAGCTTTATTAATCTTATTTGGTGTACAATTTCAATTTTCCTTGCGCTACTTTGCGTATGCGCTCCAATCCTTTAATATCGCTCAACACTAGAGAATAATTATAACATTCTGAAATAGCTTTCTTTTCTACATTGGTAAGAGTGTAAGTTGTTTTTCCTTCTTTCCCGATAATAGAAACTTGTATAGGCTTATCTATGTTTTCCTGTACAAAAGAAGCTATTGCCTTATTTGCATCTCCTTTATAAATAGTTGTTTCAAAGAAAACTCCCTCTGAAGCAAAACTATTTTGATAATTATCGTTCGGTACAGGATCTGTCTCTACAAACATATCCCCTACCGACAATTTAAAAGCCATGTGTTTCAATTTTTTAGCACCTGCATAAGAACTCAACAACACAAATTTTCCACTTTCTTCAACCATTGCTTTAATAAATGTTCGTGCCGAATTTAACGAGAGCTTTTGTTGTTTGTAAACATATCGACCATCGGTTTCGTATTTTTCATTTTTTTCAAATACCATGTTTTTACTCAACGAATCAAGCTCAAATTGTTTGATTTTCAACAAACTGTCAGCATAAGCAATTGTTTGATTTAGTTCTACGACTTGTATTCGATTAAAAATAACTTTTGCCGCCCGTCGTGCTTCCAATTGTTTGGAATAAAGAGTATTAATACTGTCTATTTGTAGTTTAGCATCGTTATAACGCTTCTGGACAAAGAAAGTATCTGCTTTTTGCAAATGAGCCTCTGCCAATTTTTTATCCGACGGTTTACATGCAAACATTACTAACAATAATGCAGTAATGGTAAAAAATTTTGTATTCATATTATTTTCTTTTTTGCAAAAATAAATATTTCATTCGTATAGAAATAAAATACTATCATAATTTTTCGTCCTATATCTCACATCTTTATCGCAAATGATTTACCTTTGCAGGTAGCATGAAAAAATATCTTGAACTCCCCATATTCAAAACAATATCCGATATAGCCGACGAATATGAACAAGAATGTTATGTCATTGGCGGCTATGTCAGAGATTTATTATTAAACCGACCATCTAAAGACATCGACATCGTTGTAGTTGGGAGCGGTATTGCTTTCGCCGAAAAAACAGCAGAAGTTCTGGGAAAGAAAGCCTATCTTTCTGTATTTAAAAACTTTGGTACGGCACAAATTAAATACAAAGATTTAGAAATGGAATTTGTTGGTGCCCGCCGTGAGTCATATCAACAAAACAGCCGCAAACCTATTGTTGAAAACGGCACCTTGGAAGATGATCTTAATCGGAGAGATTTCACCATTAACTCCTTGGCTATTTGCTTAAACAAAAACCGTTTCGGGAAGCTTGTCGATCCCTTTAACGGACAAACAGACCTTACACATAAAATTATCCGGACCCCTCTTGATCCTGATATCACATTTTCCGATGACCCATTACGCATGATGCGCGCTATCAGATTTGCGTCTCAGTTAGATTTTTATATTGAACAAAATACTTTTGATGCCATCGAAAGAAATAAAAAGCGAATTGAAATTATTTCTAAAGAAAGAGTAGCTGAAGAATTAAACAAAATTGTTGCATCAAACAATGCAAGCATGGGTTTCTCTCTACTTGACGAGTCCGGATTATTGGAACTGATAATACCTGAACTTCATGCTCTCAAAGGCGTCGAAACAAAAAAAGGAAAGGGTCACAAAGACAATTTCCGGCATACTCTTACTGTTCTTGATAATGTCTCCAAAGAAAGCGACGATCTATGGTTACGATGGTCTGCCATTTTTCACGATATAGCCAAACCTCATACTAAACGGTGGGACAAAAGATTGGGCTGGACTTTTCACAATCACAATTTTGTAGGTGAAAAAATGATTCCACACATCTTTCGGCGAATGAAACTGCCAATGAACGAAAAAATGAAATTCGTTCAAAAGATGGTATCCTTACATATGCGTCCTATTGCACTTTCTGAGGAAGAAATAACCGATTCGGCAGTCCGTCGTTTGCTTTTTGAAGCCGGCAATGATATAGACAAACTTATGTTGCTTTGTCAGGCTGATATCACTTCCAAAAATCCGGGAAAAGTAAAACAATACTTGAAAAACTTTGAGGTAGTTCGCCAAAAACTCCACGATATCGAAAAAAAAGACCGCATTCGTAATTTTCAACCGCCAATTTCAGGTGAATTAATTATGCAAACATTTAATCTGCCTCCTTGTTCTAAAGTAGGCGAATTAAAAATGGCAATAAAAGATGCTATTCTTGACGGTGTCATTCCCAACGAATATGAAGCAGCTTATGAATTTATGCTAAAAAAAGCAAAAGAACTTTCTATTGATACAAATTAATTTATCCCATTTTAAAAACAACCTTCATTCATCCCCCTGAAAAACAGATAGTTTAATTACAAAAATTTCTAATCTGAAATTTATTTTATTTTTTCTTAAATTTTAATCTGTTATTCTTTTATTTCTGTCAAAATTTTATCTACATTTGTGCCTATTTTTACTGAAACTACAAAAATAGACAGATCCAACTTACTTAGATTTACCTTTTTCAATCAAACTAAATCATTTAGTTTCAACTTAAAAAAAGCAATGAAAAACAAGTACATCGACCTTATCGAACAAACTTTTGAATTTCCTAATGAAGAATTCACAGTAGAAGAAAATGAATTATTATGGTACAAAGTACCCATTATGGATATAATTAAACAATACGGAACACCCTTACGAATAGCCTATTTACCAAAAATAGGGATGAATATACAAAGAGCTCAACGAATGTTTAATGTAGCAATGGCAAAAGTTGATTATAATGCCGATTATCACTACTGTTATTGCACTAAAAGTTCTCATTTTTCATTTGTTATGGAAGAAATACTTAAAAATGGAGTACACATAGAAACTTCTTCTGCATTTGATATTAATTTATTGGAAACTTTACACGAACTCGGGCAACTTAAATCGGATTCTTTTGTCGTATGTAACGGATTTAAACGACCTCAATATGTTGAAAATATTCAGAATCTAGTCAACATAGGTTTCACAAATGTGATTCCTATTTTGGACAATAAATTTGAACTTGATTTACTTTTAAAAGACTTTGATAAAAAACTTCAAATCGGTATTCGTATCGCTGCCGAAGAAGAACCTAAATTTGATTTTTATACTTCACGCTTGGGAATTCGCTATAGCGACATTGTTCCTTATTATAAAAATGCAATCAGAAAGAACAAACAAGTAAGTCTGAAAATGCTTCATTTCTTCATTAACACGGGCATTAAAGATACTTTATATTATTGGAGTGAATTAAGCAAGGCCGTAGAACTGTACTGCGAGTTACGCAAAGAATGCCCGGAACTTGACAGTTTGAATATTGGGGGAGGTTTCCCAATACAAGCACATTTAGATTTCACTTACGATTACGAATACATGGCTGAAGAAATCGTAGCCCAAATCAAAAATATCTGTCAACAAAATGGAGTTCCCGAACCAAATATTTTCACGGAATTCGGCTCTTACACTGTAGGAGAAAGCGGTGCAATGCTTTATTCTATCGTAAACCAAAAGCAACAAAATGACCGAGAGCGTTGGAATATGATAGACAGTTCGTTTATGACAACTCTTCCGGACACATGGGCAATTAACCAACGCTTCCCGTTTTTAGCTATTAACAATTGGGATAGTGAATACGAACGCGTTCATCTAGGTGGATTAACATGTGATAGTGAAGACTTTTACAATGCCGAAGCTCATTCTAATGCTATTTTCTTACCTAAAATGCAAGAAGGTCGCGAGCAATACATCGGCTTTTTCCACTGCGGAGCCTATCAAGAATCACTTAGTGGTTATGGTGGCATACAACATTGCCTATTACCTGCTCCTAAAATGGTAGTTATTGATCGAGACGAAGAAGGTGATTGGTACACTAAGTTGTTCGCTAAAGAACAAAGTTATAAATCAATGTTAAAAATCCTAGGATATTAAAAACAATAATCCTCTGTAAAAAAACAAAAATTATTATTTGTATTAATTTTAAATAAGAAAAAAAACGACAAAAAACTGCATTCATTTATTCGTTCGTCAAAAGAAAAAAAAATGCTATTTCTATTGTGAATTTCTAAGCTTTGATAATAACTTATGGTTCAATCCATTAGAATTATCATCAAGCAAACAACTTTCTAATAATCAACATTTTAACATTAAGACATTGATTCTTAGAAAGGTACAAACAATTAAAAAAAACAATAGGAAAAGCATTTTTTTTTGTAGAAAATCTTTTCCATTTTTGCGATGGTAATTGAACTAAAACTAAAAAAATTTCAAAAATGGATCACATTGGATTGTGGAATAAATGCCTAACCGTAATTCGGGATAATGTAAGCGAAGTAGCCTTTCAAACATGGTTCTCTCCTATTGTACCTCTCGATTACAAAAACAATGAATTTGTTTTACAGGTGCCCAGTCAGTTCTTTTACGAGTATATCGAGGAAAAATACATCGATTTACTGCGTAATACAATTTATCGCGAAATCGGAGAAGGTACACAATTAAAATACCGCATCGTGATGGACAAGGCATCACAAACTGTTACCGAAATCCCCAGTACAAAGAAAAACAGCATTGTTTCTTCATCAATGAAAAACAATACTGTACTTAATCCGTTTGCTAAAGTTGCATTAAATGATATTGATCCGCAACTTAACACAAACTATTCGTTCGATTCATTTATTCAAGGCAAATCAAATGCATTAGCTCGTTCTGCCGGACTGAGTATTGCCAACGATCCGGGTAATACTGCTTTTAATCCTTTATTCTTACATGGTTATTCGGGCGTTGGGAAAACACATTTGGGGCACGCTATTGGAATTTCTACCAAAGAAAAATATCCCGAGAAAAGAGTATTGTATCTTTCGGCAAATACATTTCAAGTACAATATACCGATGCTGTTCGTAAAAATACAGTAAACGATTTTTTAAATTTTTATCAAACCATTGATGTATTAATTATCGATGATATTCATGAATTTGCAGGAAAAACAGCTACTCAGAATACTTTCTTCCACATTTTCAACCACTTGCACCAATCGCGAAAACAAATTATTTTAACTTGTGACAGATCACCTGCTTCAATTCAAGGCATGGAAGACCGTTTACTTACCCGCTTTAAATGGGGACTTACGGCAGAATTACAACAACCGGACTATGAATTGCGTAAAGCTATTTTAGAAAGCAGAATCTACCGCGACGGATTGGTTATTTCTAACGATGTAATCGAATTTATCGCTAAAAATGTTTCTGAAAACATTCGTGATTTAGAAGGAGTAATCGTTTCTTTACTAGCACATTCCATGCTAAATAAGAATACTCCTATTAATATGGAATTAGCAGAACAAGTCGTAAGTAAAATCATTTCGTTAGAGCCGAAAACTATTTCTATAGAACAAATAAAAAGAACAGTCTGCGAACATCTAAATCTAGAAGTGCCTTCTATATTAACCAGTTCACGAAAAAGAGAAGTAGCGCAAGCGCGTCAGATAGCAATGTATTTGTCGAAACAATATACCAAATTATCACTATCATCAATTGGGCATGCAATTGGTAACCGCGATCACGCAACCGTTTTGCACGCATGTAAAACAGTTGCGGATTTAATGAGTATCAACAAATCATTCAGAGCCAACATTGAAGAAATTGAAATAAAATTGAAAAAAGGATAACCTTAAGCTTGAAAAATATTAACAATCAATATCTACAAATGATTTATAAATTCCTTATTCTTTCTGATGAAGTTGACGATTTCCTACGGGAGATTTCTATTGATGCAGAAACCACATTTCTGGATTTCCAAAATGCAATATTGGACTCTGTGAAATATACCAAAGACCAAATGACTTCTTTTTTCATTTGTGCCGACAATTGGGAAAAAGAACAAGAAATTACTTTAGTAGAAATGGATTCGAGTTCGGAATATGATAGTGTAATTATGTCCGAAACTCAACTACAAGAATATATCTCGGATGAAGGACAAAAACTTTTATTTGTTTTTGATTATTTATTGGAAAGAGCTTTCTTTATCGAATTAAAAGAAATTATTATCGGAAAAGATTTAAGTAAACCTATATGCTCTTTGGCAAAAGGGAATGCACCACAACAACTAATGGATGATCTGGAATTAGACAATATTTTGACATCTACCACACTAACTAATGATGATTCATTCTATGGCGATGAAGAATTTGATTTAGACGAATTGGACGAAGAAGGCTTTTCCGGGTTTGATGGTTCAGAACAAAATGAAGATATTACATTTTGAAAAATTGTTTATTTTTGTCAAAGCCCAACTTATGTTGGGTTTTTTTGTTAATTCATAGTGAAAAAAACTACTCTCATAGTATTACTTGGTCCCACCGGAGTGGGAAAAACAGACTTAAGTTCACAATTGGCACAAACTTTTAACTGTCCAATAATTTCGTGTGACTCCCGCCAATTATATAAAGAACTGAAAATAGGAACAGCTAGTCCGACTGATGACCAATTACAAAAAATAAAGCATTATTTTATAGGAACAAAAAGTATTACTGAAAAGTATAGTGCCGGACAATTCGAATTAGATGTATTAGAGCTTCTTCCACAATTATTTGAAAAAAATCCCGTTCAGTTAATGGTAGGCGGTTCTACTCTATATATAAATGCAGTTTGTAACGGGTTAGACGATATCCCTCCGGTTAGTGAGGACATACGGAGTAAAGTACTAAAAATATATGAAGATTACGGGTTAGAAGGATTACAAAAAACATTACAAAAGCTTGATCCGACGCATTATAAAACTGTCGATTTGAATAACAAACAGCGTGTAGCTCATGCAATCGAGGTGTCGTTGAGTATAGGAAAGCCTTATTCATCAATGCTTCAACATAAAAAAAGAGAAAGACCTTTCGAAATCATCAAAATAGGGTTAAATTTGCCTCGCGAAATTTTGTACGACCGAATCAACCAAAGAGTTGACTTAATGATACAAAACGGACTTGTGGAAGAAGCTACAAATTTATACCCATATCGTTCGCTAAACGCATTAAATACAGTTGGATACAAAGAGATTTTTAATTATTTAGAAGGAAAATCTGATTTATCCACTGCTATTGAACTAATAAAACAAAACAGCCGGCGATATGCTAAACGCCAATTAACATGGTTTAACGCCGATAAAAGTATCCTGTGGTTTCAACCTTTTGATGGAGAAGAAATCATTCAAACAATAAGAATGCACATTCATTCATGATATATATAATAATAAAAGGTTTGTTAATAGGATTTCTCATATCCATTCCGGTGGGTCCGATTGCTGTTTTGTGTATACAGAGGACTCTTAATCGAGGGAAATATCATGGTTTAATTACCGGCTTAGGAGCTGCTACTTCGGATCTAGCATATGCTATTCTGGCTGCCTTTAGTTTCAGTTTTGTAATCAATATTATTGAAAAAAATCAATTTGCTATCGAATTGATCGGTGCAGGAATCATTTTATTGTTTGGAATTTATTTATTCAATTCCAATCCGGTAAAAAATTTGACCTCTGCTAGTGGAAAAAAGAAAGAAAGTTATTTTCAAGACTTCATCACCGCATTTGGCCTAACAATAACTAATCCTTTAATAATATTTTTGTTTATCGCACTTTTCGCTCGATTTAGTTTTATTGAAATAGAAACATCTTTATGGCAATTAATCATCGGGTTTTTCTTTATCTTTCTGGGAGCAGCGTTGTGGTGGGGATTCCTTACTGCATCAGTAAATTTATTTCGTTCAAAAATAAATTTAAGAGGATTACATTTAATCAATAAAATAACCGGAGTTATTCTTATACTACTCGCAATCGGTGGCGTTATTTTATCTATTTATAAGCTCAATCACAACTTTCCTGTGATATATTAAATTTATTTTAATTATCCGACTGAATTATATACCTTTGCAACCTATTATGCAAATATGAAAAAAATTCTTTTCTACATATTTTTTTTATCGGTTTTATTATCATCATGCAGTGGATACGAAAAACTACTCAAAAGCAATGATAACAAATTAAAACTCGAAGAAGCTAAAAAGTATTATGAGAAAAACAAATATCTACGCGCAATAACGCTCTTTGATGCAGTCGTACCTTACTATAAAGGAACTACTCAATCGGAAGAAATACTCTTTTTGACTGCTCAATCATACCTGGGCAATCAAGACTATATCTCAGCAGCAAGTTTGTTCGAAATCTATATAAAAAGCTACGAAAACGGACAATATACGGAAGAATGTGCGTTTCTGAAAGGATATTGTCACTATAAAGAGTCGCCTGATGTGCGTTTAGACCAGACAGAAACAATTTTGGCAATCAATGCTTTTTATGATTTTATCGATACATATCCATCAAGCGAAAAAGCAACCGAAGCCGAAAAATATTTATCAGAATTAAATAATAAATTAGCCGAAAAGGCTTATTTAAATGCAAAATTGTATTACAATTTAGGAAATTATCTGGGTAATAATTATTTATCTGCGATTATCACTGCAAATAATGCCTTAAAAGATTATTCCGGCAATAAGTATAAAGAAGAGTTTTCATTCTTGATTCTAGAATCAAGATTCAAACAAGCCGAACTTAGTGTTGCCGAAAAAAAAGAAGAACGATATCGTGAGACAATAGATGAATACAACAATTTCATCAGCGAATATCCTGAAAGTAAATATTTAAAAGGCGCAGAAAAAATTCTCGAATCATCTAAAAAATATTTAAACGAATAACATATTATGGACTTTAAGAAAGTAAATGCTCCCACAAACACTATCACTAGAGATATGAACATTTTGAGTAGTGAAGTAGGCAATGTATACGAAACCGTAAAAATTATTGCTAAAAGAGCCAATCAAATCAATTCGGAAATAAAACAGGAATTGGAAAGAAAATTACAAGATTTTGCTTCGTATGCTGACAATTTAGAAGAAGTTTTTGAGAACAGAGAACAAATTGAAATTTCTCGCTTTTACGAGAAATTACCAAAACCTTCATTAATTGCAACACAAGAATTTATTGAGAAAAAAGTTTACTATCGTAACCCAAGCAATATCAAAAAATAAATTTTGTTTTCATAGTATAATCGAGGATAAAAGAACAATTTGCGTTTTTGTGCAAATTGTTCTTTTATCTTTTTTTTATACCTTTACGCTCCACAAAAAGAAACAATATGTTAATCGGTAAAAAAATAATCATTGGCGTTACAGGAAGCATTGCTGCCTATAAAACAGCAAATTTAATACGACTGTTAGTAAAACAAGGCGCTGAAATAAAAGTTGTAATGACACCTTTAGCCAAAGAATTTATCACTCCTCTCACCTTAGCTACTTTAGCCAAAAATCCTATTTTGGTAGATTTTTTTGATCCAACCAATGGCAATTGGAATAGCCATGTAAATCTTGGCATTTGGGCTGATGCTTATGTAATAGCTCCCGCGACAGCCAATACAATCGGGAAAATGGCAAACGGTATTGCCGATAATCTACTACTAACTACTTATTTTTCTGCAAAATGTCCGGTAGTTGTAGTTCCGGCGATGGATTTAGATATGTATGCACACCCCACTACCCAACACAATTTGGAAGTTCTACGCAATTATGGTAACCATATAATAGAACCTTCTACCGGAGAATTGGCTAGCGGATTAGATGGAAAAGGTCGCATGGAAGACCCGGAAAAAATAGTTGATTTCCTATCTACTCTTTTTGAAAGAAAAAACACGCTTACAGGTAAAACCGTTATGATTACGGCAGGTCCAACTTACGAAAAAATAGACCCTGTACGGTTTATTGGCAACTATTCGTCTGGGAAAATGGGTTTTTCTCTGGCTAAAACCTGTGCTGAACGAGGAGCAAAAGTCATCTTAATTGCAGGTCCTGTTGATTTAAAAACAGAACATAAAGATATAATACGGATAAATGTTGAGTCAGCAGAAGAAATGTATAAACAAGCTAAAAAACATTACGCAAAGTCCGATATAGGAATTTTGAGTGCTGCCGTAGCAGATTTCACTCCAATAAAAAAATCAGACTTAAAACTAAAAAAGAGAGAACAAACTTTTACTTTACAATTAGAACAAACTAAAGATATTGCTACCGAACTAGGAAAATTAAAAAAAGATAATCAACTTCTTATCGGATTTGCCCTTGAAACAAATAATGAAGAAAAAAACGCACAAGAAAAATTGATCAAGAAAAATTTTGATTTTATCGTCCTTAACTCATTAAATGATAAAGGATCCGGATTTAAACACGACACGAATAAAATTACCATTCTATCAAATAAAGGAAATAAAAAAGCATTTACTTTAAAAGATAAAAAACTGGTAGCCAATGATATTATTGACATGGTCGAAACTTATTTGAAATAATTATGAAAAAAACATCCATTATACTTATAAGTTTTTTAGTGAATTTATTCTCCATTTCAGCACAAGAATTAAATTGTAAAGTGAGTGTTAATGCAGATAATGTTCCGACTCTTAATAAACGAATTGTGAGCGCATTAGAATTGGAAATCAATCAATTTATCAATAATAAGCGGTGGACTGATTTGCAATTTCAACAAAATGAAAAAATAGATTGTTCGATGGTTATTATATTAAGAGAGACTGAAAATGAACGGAACTTTAAAGCCGATTTGCAGATACAATCGCGTCGCCCGGTATACAATTCGAATTATTTTTCCCCAATTTTCAATTTTAAAGACCCTAATTTTGAGTTTGAATACATCGAAATGACTTCGCTCGAATATACCGATGGAATGTTCACTTCTAACCTAACTTCACTCCTTGCTTACTATTGCTATATAATTATCGGATATGATTCCGATTCGTTTGCAAAGATGGGTGGAACGCCTTACTTCACCAAAGCTGAAAATATAGTAAACATGGCACAAGGAAGAGTTGAAAAGGGTTGGAAAGCCTTTGAAGAAAACAGGAACAGATATGCATTGGTAAATAGCCTATTAGATCCTAATCTGCGATTATTTCGAGAGTTTTTCTATGAATATCATCGGTTAGAATTAGACGAAATGAGCGCAAATCCGACAAATGCAGCTGCTAAAATTGCTGTTTCGTTGCAAGCTCTACGAGAAGTAAACCGTTCACGCCCTTCAAATGTAGTAATTACTTCATTTTTAGACACAAAAAGAGATGAACTGCTTAATGTTTTCTCAAAAGCTTCAAGCAAAGATAAAACAGAGGCTTATAAAACCTTGGTAGAAATAGATCCGGCGCAACAAGCCAAGTACGATCAAATACTTAAATAATAAAATTCAGCCATTGTCAATTTCATATGCTTTCATCGTTACTGATAAAAAATTACGCCATCATCAGCGAACTCGACATTGATTTCGACAAAGGTTTTTCTGTCATAACCGGCGAAACCGGTGCCGGAAAATCTATTATTATGGGTGCCCTATCGCTCGTTCTAGGACAGCGTGCCGATGCTAAAATAATACGCGATGGAGCAGACAAATGCCTAATCGAAGTCTGTTTTAAAATTAAAGAATACAATCTAACCGATTTCTTTAAAGAAAACGATCTCGATTACGATGAAAAATCAATCGTACGGCGCGAAATATTAATCGGTGGAAAATCTCGCGCATTTATTAATGATGTACCGGTTTCTCTGAACATTCTAAAAGAATTTACAGAGAAATTAATCGATATTCACTCGCAACACGAGAATCTTTTACTAAAAGAAAATTCATTCCAATTGAATGTCGTTGACGCCATCGCACAAAATCAAGAAACAATAAACTCATTTCAGCAACTTTTTTATCGATATAAAAAATTACAGCAAACATTAAATGAACTTATTGATTCAAATGCTAAAAATAAAGCCGAACAAGATTACATTCGTTTTCAATTGGAACAACTTCAAACAACACAACTGCGAGAGAGCGAACAAAACGAACTCGAAGAAGAACAACAAAAACTAACTCACAGCGAAGAAATAAAAACAGAATTAAACAAAGCCGCTTACCTGCTTGCCGACGAAAATACAGGCATAACCGTTCAACTAAAAGATGCTTTGGGTGCTGTACGAAAAATCGTCAAATATATCGAATCGCTTTCGGAAACAGAATCTCGTTTAAATAGCAATTTAATTGATTTAAAAGATTTAGCTCAAGAAATTGACTCATTGCAAAATAACATTGAGTTTGATCCCAAACGAGTAGAATTTATATCACAACGCCTCGACCTTATTTATACATTACAGCAAAAACACCAGGTAAATGATATCGCCGGTCTGCTTTCGTTACAAAAGGAATGGGAAGAAAAACTTTCTCGTATAGAATCTGCCGATGATGATGTTGCAAAATTGCAAAAAGAAATCTACGAAACAGAACAACAAGCTTTGCTTCTTTCTAAAAAATTAACAGAAAGTAGAATTGCTGCCGGAAAAAATATCGAAAAAAGACTCATAGAACAATTGCAACAATTGGGCATGCCTAAGGGAAGGATAACAGTATCAATCTCTCAGAAAAATGAGATGACAGCAACCGGTTACGACCAAATAGAGTTTTTATTCTCAGCTAACGAAAAAACATCATTACAACCTATTGCACATATTGCTTCGGGGGGAGAAATATCGCGTTTAATGCTCAGTATAAAATCATTGTTGGCGAGTGTAAAAACATTGCCTACCATCATTTTTGACGAAATAGACATAGGGATTTCAGGTGAAGTAGCCCATAAAATGGCTAATATAATGGCTTCGATGAGTAAAAATATGCAAGTCATTTGTATTACTCACTTACCTCAAATAGCCTCCAAAGGAGAACATCATTATAGTGTTTACAAACACGATTCGAAAACGAATATTCGCCAGTTATCAAAAGAAGAGCGAATTACCGAAATAGCTCAAATGCTAAGCGGAGCTACACTCTCTGATGCTGCTATCGAAAACGCCAAATCATTATTATCATTACATTGAATATTTTTCATCATGCAACAATATAAAGATTTATTACAACGAATACTCAACGAAGGAGTTCACAAAGAAGATCGTACAGGAACCGGAACTATCAGTATTTTCGGTCACCAAATGCGTTTCGATTTAAGTCAAGGATTTCCGATGCTCACCACCAAAAAGTTGCATTTAAAATCTATCATTTATGAGTTACTTTGGTTTATAAAAGGTGATACAAATATAAAATACCTGCAAGAAAATGGAGTTCGTATTTGGAACGAATGGGCAGACGAAAATGGCGACCTTGGACACATTTACGGTTACCAATGGCGCTCTTGGCCAGATTATAAGGGCGGGCATATCGATCAATTATCCGAAGTAATCAATACAATTAAGAATAACCCTGATTCACGCCGCATGATTGTCAGCTCATGGAATGTGGCAGATTTACCGAATATGAATCTACCACCATGCCACGCGTTTTTTCAATTTTATGTAGCCGACGGTAAATTGAGTTTGCAGCTCTATCAACGCAGTGCTGATGTGTTTTTGGGCGTTCCGTTTAATATTGCATCGTATGCTCTTTTACTGCAAACGGTGGCTCAAGCAACTAGATTACAAGCCGGTGATTTTATCCATACTTTGGGCGACACGCACATTTATACAAACCATACTGAGCAAGCTAAAATCCAACTTGAAAGAGAACCTTTTCCTTTACCTCAAATGAAAATTAATCCGGAAAAGAAAAGCATCTTTGATTTTGAATTTTCTGATTTTGAGTTAATTAATTATCAAGCACACCCACACATTAAAGGGGAAGTATCTATTTAATTAATTACGAATTAAAAATTACGAATTACGAATTGACATGCTGTGAGAACAAATAACATCATACAAGAAAAATCTTTTAAATTCGCTATTCGAATTGTCAATCTCTACAAACATCTGTGCGAAGAAAAAAAAGAATTTGTTTTGTCCAAACAGGTTTTGCGTAGTGGAACATCTATCGGTACAAATATCGAAGAAGCTATTGGAAGACAATCGGAGAAAGATTTTTTATCAAAAATATCTATTGCTTACAAAGAAGCTCGCGAAACTTTATATTGGCTCCGCTTACTTCTGGCAACAAATTACTTAAACCAAGAACAAGCCGATAGTCTTATTGGTGATATTGACGAAATATGTAAGATTCTTGGTAAAATCGAAATAACTATCAAAAAATCTCGTAATTCGTAATTTTTAATTCGTAATTAGAATGATTCTTTCCATCATTGTAGCCCTCGCACAAAATTACGCCATCGGCAAAAACAACGACCTGCTTTGCCACATACCCGGCGATCTAAAACGCTTTAAAACCTTAACAAGCGGACATACCGTAATTATGGGGCGGCACACATGGTTATCATTACCAAAAGCTCCGTTATCTAACAGAAAAAATATTGTTCTTTCTTCGGATAAACATTTTAAAGCAGAAGGTTGCTTACATGCCAAATCGTTTGAAGAAGCCTTAAATATGGCGCAAGGTGACGATGAAGTTTTCATTATCGGCGGAGGAAACCTATATAAGCAAGCGCTTCCTATCGCAGATAAACTTTACCTTACTTGGATTAAACACAATTTTACGGATGCCGACACATATTTTCCAACCATTAATTTCGACGATTGGAAAGAAACATTTCGCGAAAATTATACTCCTGAAGGAGAAAATCCTTACTCTTTTTCTTTTATTAATTACGAAAGAATAAAATAATTTGTTGTTTTTCTTACAAATTATAGTAATTTTGCATCATTAAAAACAAAAATGAAACATAATAGTACTCATATTATCCTTGTCAGTGTGCTCGTCAACCATGAGTAATGGAAGAGAAATGTACATAAGGCAATGGATATAATTTCAAATATAAGAAAGCCTTTCTCTTCCATATAGAGAAAGGCTTCTTCTTTTTTAGTAATTTATAGATTTTTTACAATATGTCAGAAAAGAAACAAATGAACGGTTCTCACGCTTTAATGCAATCCCTTTTAGCAGAAGGTGTTGACACAATTTTTGGTTATCCGGGTGGAGCAATTATGCCTGTTTTTGATGCCTTGTACGATTATCATGATAAAATAAAATATGTGCTTACTCGTCATGAACAAGGTACAGTACATGCAGCTCAAGGCTATGCACGAGTTTCGGGTAAAGTTGGTGTAGCTATTGTAACCTCGGGTCCGGCAGCAACAAACGCCATTACAGGTATTGCAGATGCTATGATTGATAGTACTCCGTTAGTAGTTATTACCGGACAAGTCGTTTCTACTTATTTGGGTAGTGATGCGTTTCAGGAAACAGATGTAGTAGGAATTACACAACCAATTAGTAAATGGAGCTATCAGATTCGCCGTTCCGAAGATGTGGCTTGGGCTGTTGCACGCGCATTTTATATTGCTCGCAGCGGTCGACCCGGTCCTGTTGTGCTTGATTTTACGAAAGACGCACAAAATACTTTATGTAACTTTGAATATAAAAAATGTACTTTCATCCGAAGCTATCAACCAATCCCGGATACCGATCCCGAAAGTATTTCACAAGCTGCCGAACTAATCAATAATGCTAAAAAACCATTAGCGCTTATCGGACAAGGCGTAACCATCGGGCAGGCAGAAAAAGAACTAAAAATATTTTTGGAAAAGGCACAAATTCCGGCAGGGCATACAATACTCGGACTTTCGGCTCTCGAAACAGATCATCGCTTAAACATGGGAATATTGGGTATGCACGGCAATTTGGGACCAAATATGAAAACCAACGAATGCGATGTGCTCATTGCAATCGGTATGCGTTTTGACGACCGAGTGGTTGGTGACATGAGTGTATATGCCAAACAAGCTAAAATTATTCATTTCGATATAGATCCGGCTGAAATAAATAAAAATATAAAAGCCGATGTTGCTATTATGGGTGATGTAAAAAATACTTTACCAATGGTAACCAAATTACTCAAAAAAGCCAAACACGAAAGTTGGATTGCCGAATTTGAACCTTTAGAAGAAAAAGAATTTACAGCTGTAGTTAATCCGGAAATAAATCCGATTGGAGGAAAAATAAAAATGGGAGAAGTGATACGAAAAGTATCCGAAGCTACTAATAATGAGGCAATTTTAGTTACCGATGTTGGTCAAAACCAAATGATGGCAGTGCGTTATTTTAAATTTCGCAAACATCGCAGTTTAGTAAGTTCCGGTGGTCTCGGCACTATGGGATTTGGTTTGCCGGCTGCTATCGGAGCCAAAGTTGGTGCTCCTGATCGTACGGTTTGTTGCTTCGTCGGCGACGGTGGAATACAAATGACCATTCAAGAATTAGGGACTATTATGCAACAAAATTTGGGTGTAAAAATTATTTTATTGAATAATAACTTCTTGGGAATGGTGCGTCAATGGCAAGAATTATTTCATGATGAAAGATATTCTTCTACCGAAATGGACAACCCGGACTTTGTGGCTATTGCTAAAGCTTATCGAATCGAAAGTCAATTGGTGACCGAAAGAAGCAAATTAGATACAGCTATTGCCGATATGCTTAAAGACGACAAACCTTATTTGCTTGTAGTAGAAGTAGAACGACAAGGAATGGTATATCCAATGATTCCGGCAGGAACAGCAGTAACAAATGTGCTTTTAGGCAATGAATAATAAAATGATTAAATCATGGAAAAGATATTATATACAGTAACAATTTTCTCAGAAAACCAAGTTGGTTTGTTAAATCAAATCACCATTGTATTCACTCGTCGTAATTTGAATATCGAAACACTATCAGTTTCCCCATCTGCGATTGAAGGTATTCACAAATTCACTATCACTACCTTTTCTGATGAAGAAACAATCGATAAAGTAGTAAAACAAATTGATAAAAGAATTGATATTATCAAAGCTTATTACAATACAGATGACGAATTGGTATATCAAGAAATTGCTTTGTACAAAATTTCCACGGAAAGTGTTTTAAAAAAGGGAAGTTTAGAGGACTTTATCCGTAAATATAACTTACAAATCCTTGAAATTTCAGATTCATGTATCGTTATTCAAAAAACAGGCAGTTACGATGAAACACAAGCTGTTTTTGAAGAATTAAGTGAAAATATCGGGGTGTTGCAATTTATTCGATCGGGGCGTGTAGCTATTACAAAATCGAAAGTAGAACGACTAAGCGATATGCTTGCCGAAGTAGAGAAAAAAATGAAAGAGATTGATTAATCAATCTCTTTTCTTTTTTTATTCAACAACTAATTCATCCATAAGCTCTGTACTGTCATTTTCTAAAACAGGATATGGAGTTTGACAACCATATGGTTTGCTTATTTTTTCTTTTGGTTTGGGGAACTTTGCCCGATATTGAGTGAGAGATTTATCTTTCAACACTTTCTCCATAAATGCTCCAAAAATAGGAAGTGCCGTTTTGCTGCCTTCACCAAGTTTCCCCGTCCGGAAATGAATACTGCGATACTCACCTCCAACCCAAGCACCTGCAACTAATTTGGGAGAGACACCCACAAACCAAGCATCCGAGTGATTAGACGAAGTACCTGTTTTTCCACCAAATTCAGTTCCGCCATTAAATATATCGTACGCCCAAAGGGCTTGTGTAGTACCAAGAGGCTCAGTAAGCCCGGCACGCAACATTTGAGTCATCAGGAAAGCTGTTTCGTAAGGAATGGCAGGCATTTGTTCCTTTTTAGCTTCATAAATTATTTTTCCTTGTTGATCAACAATTTTCTTGACTAAAACAGGTTTATTTGCCATCCCATCATTAATCGTTGTACAATAAGCATTAACTAATTCCTCAAGTGAAACATCCGATGAACCCAAACATGTGGAAGGCGTATTGTTTAGTTTCGTTCGGATTCCCATCGCATAAGCGGTCTTAATAATACTCGGAATTCCTACTTCCTTCGCTAATTTTACAGCAACAGAATTAAAAGAACGGGCAAAGGCATATTTCAATGTCACCTCCTCGCCCGAATATATTCCGGTGGCATTACGAGGCACCCAACGCTTCTTTTCACCTTTCTCCAAATATTCCCAATCTACATAATCTTCGGTTAGATAATCACATGGTCCGGCTCCTTTTTCAAATGCAGTTGCATATACGAACAACTTAAATGTAGAACCCGGCTGACGAAGCGATGTAACTTTATCATATTTCCAAAAGTTAAAATCAATATCACCTACCCAAGCCTTCACATTGCCGGTTTGTGGTTCCATCGCAATAAAACTGGCATGCATAAAACGAGTCATATAGCGTATCGAATCCAGAACACTAAGCGTCGTATCACGCGAACCGGTTTTGTAATCGAATACTTTCATTTTATGAGGAACATTGAGTTCTATCCAAATAGAATCCGGCGTTCCTTTATATTTTTCAGCCAGAGATTTATATCGAGGTGTACGCTTAGCTAAATCTTCAACAAAGTTGGTAATTGGTTGATGATTGGCATCGCGCCAAGGTTCTTCGTTCCCCCAATGATTATCAAAAGTACGCTGTAAGCTGCTCATTTTCTTTTGCACAGCCTCTTCGGCATACTGCTGCATCCGAGAATCAAGTGTCGTATAAATTTTCAATCCATCTGAATAAATATCGATTTCATTTTCCTTAGCCCAATCTTTGAGTTCATCTACCAATGCTTCTCTAAAATACAATGCTTTACCATCATAATTCTTTTCAATATTATAATCTTTCAAGCTGATTGGAATTTGCTTTAAAGAATCTAATTCAGCTTGAGTGATAATATAATGATTCTTTAAATTTTCAAGCACCACATTACGCCGGCGGATGCTGTTTTTCGGATTAATACGAGGATTATAAGTAGTAGTTGCCTTGAGCAAACCGACCAAAGTAGCTGATTCTTCAATAGTTAAATCTTTAGGTGTTGTATTAAAATAAGTCTTTGCAGCTGTTTTTATACCATATGCATTGCTGCCGAAATCTACCGTATTAAGATACATTGTAAGTATATCATCCTTTGAATAAAATAACTCAATTTTAACAGCTGTAATCCACTCTTTGGTTTTCATTATCAGCAGTTTGACACCAGGAATATATCCAAACAAACCTGTCGAATATTCGCTACGGGTTTTAAACATATTTTTCACTAATTGTTGTGAAATCGTGCTTGCTCCCCTCGCCTTTCCTTGAGTCATATCTTTTACTGCCGAAAAAAGACCTTGGATATCTACTCCGAAATGTTCGTAGAAGCGTTCATCTTCAGTAGTAACAAGAGTTTTAATCAAATTTGGAGAAATCTCTTCATAAGTAACCGGGGTACGGTTTTCTCTAAAATATTTTCCTATTAAAACACCATCGCTGCTATAAATCTCAGAAGCAACGCTTTGCTGTGGATGGCTTATGCTATACAAACTTGGTGATTTGCCAAATAGCCACAAAAAATTAATATCAACCAAAAATAAATAAAGAATAAAAAGTAAAACTGCGTTTAAAGAAATCCGCAATATTTTTTTATAAAAAGGTGCTGTATTAAAAGATACTTTTCGTTTTTGCCGCCAATCAGTAAATATTTGATATGCATTGCGTAAATGCACTAACAATCGGTTGTAGAAGAATTTAGACATATGGTAATTTTATGCTTGCAAAAGTAATGAAAAGAATTATTTTTGCCGTTTAATAACAAAAAACAAAAATATGATTCGTCACATTGTACTTTTCAAATTCAAAATGCAAGAAACAAAGACATTGAAAGCAGAAAAATTAGAAGGTTTCAAAAAAGGGTTAGAGGCTTTGCCTGCTATAATTCCTCAAGTAAAATTATTAAAAGTAGGATTAAATATTAATCCATCAGAGCAATTTGACATGAGTTTACTTACTGAGTTTGACAGCATGGAAGACTTGCACATCTATGCTACACATCCGGAACATTTGAAAATAAGCGTTCAAATGCGTGAAATAATGGAAGCCCGTGCTTGTGTTGATTCCGAGTTTTAAAACCAAAAGGAGGTTGCCCTAAAAAGACAACCTCCTTTTGATTTAATACATTAAATTAATTTCACAGTAATATCGGCACCGTCTTCTATTAAATCAATTTTAGCCTCGCGTGCCAACCAACCTAAAGCTGCAAATAAATCTTTATCAGTTAACTTTGTTGCTTTCTTTAGGTCTTTTACATTTTTTGTTCCACTATTTAGTGCATTCCACACTAAACCTGCATTTGTTCCAATTTTAATAATCATTTCCTTTTAATTTAAAATAAGACTCTCACAAAGATATTCCTTTTTGATGAAAAAAACGGAAAAAAACTTAGACTTATTTTATTCAAAACGAATGGATTTTGCCGGTAAAATCTTAGAAACAATTATTGAAGGAAAAATTAACATTAATGCAGAACAAATAAATGTGCCTACATTCAGCAATAAAATATGCCACCAATTAACTGATACAGGCACATATGATACATAGTAAGCTGTCGAATCTAGTGGAATTATATGCGTAAAATACTGCAAAAGAATAAGGAAAAGACCTATTACATTTCCCCACAACATTCCTTTTCCTATCAAGAAAAATGAATGATAAAGGAATATTTTGCGTATCGACCAGTTTTGTGCGCCCATCGATTTTAACACACCGATCATATTAGTTCGTTCCAAAATCAATATAAGCAAACCCGAAATCATATTAAATCCTGCTACCAAAAGCATCAAAACAAGAATTACCCAAACATTACGATCGAGCATTGAAAGCCATGAGAATATTTGCGGATTCATTTCTTCAATAGTCCGGGGAAGCATTGCAGAATGATCTTTACCTACTGTATTTACTACTTTATAATACAGATTATCGGCAACATGTGAGAGTTTGTTATAATCTTTTACCAACACTTCCAAACCACTTACTTGATTTTCGCCCCAATTATTCAATTGTTGTATTTGTTTAATGTCGGTAAGAATAAAAAGTTTATCATAATCGGTAAAATTGGTACAATAAAGTCCTGCTATGGTAAACTTCCGGGCACGCACCATTTCATCTTGCATAAAATAAGTGAGAAACGAATCTCCAAGTTTCAAACGCAATAAATTTGCCAAATAATCGGAAATTAGCACCTGCCTTGATACAACAGAGTCATTCAATGTAAGCGTATCCCCTGTAGTTAAATTAGGCTTGTAAAATTCCCAGTCAAAACTTTTATCGATACCTTTTAATACAACTCCTTGCACTTCGTCATCAGTTTTAATAATACCTGGTTTGGTTGCAAAGCGTTGTATATGCCGCACACCTTCGGTTTTCGCTAAATTTTTTATCAAACTATCAGAAATAGTAACCGGTTTAGTTTCGTAAGTTTCGTTACTATCAAAATTAGTGATTTGTATATGCGACCCGAATGCTATTACCTTATTGCGAATTTCCTGTTTGAAGCCAACAACGATAGAAACAGATACAATCATCACTGCCAAACCGAGCGCAATACCAAGCATAGCAACACGAACAGCAGGGCGCGAAACGGTTTTCGCGCCCTGTTTGTTAAAATGAATTCGTTTAGCTATGAAAAGTTCAAGATTCAATGCTAATTATTTTTGTTATAATGTTCTCCCGGGATATGCTTCCAAAGCTTTCGCTAAAACAATAAGAGCTTTTGCCAAATTTTCCTTATTCAACACATAAGCTATGCGTACTTGATTTTTTCCTAAACCCGGCGTTGTATAAAAACCTGAACCGGGCGCCATAAATATAGTCTGTCCTTCATATTCAAATTCATTAAGACACCATTCACAGAATTTATCCGAATCATCTACCGGTAACCTAGCCATTGTATAGAAAGCACCCATTGGTATTGGAGAATAGACTCCCGGAATCCGGTTCAATCCATCAATTAAAAATTTACGACGCTCTACATATTCATCGTAAATCTCACGCAAATAATTTTCGTCAGTATTAAGTGAAGCTTCTGCTATAATTTGACCAATAAGCGGCGGACTAAGACGCGCCTGACAGAATTTAGTTATCGTTTTTTGAAGTTCTTTGTTTTTCGTAATCAACGCACCGACACGAATTCCACACTCACTATATCGTTTCGATACAGAATCAATAAGCACCACATTGTCTTCTATTCCCACCAAATGAAATGCCGAGATATAGGGTGAACCTGTGTAAACAAATTCACGATATACTTCGTCCGAGAATAAATACAAATCATATTTCTTAACTAAGTTCTTGATTTGATTCATCTCTGAGCGTGTGTATAAATATCCGGTCGGATTATTCGGATTACAAATCATAATTCCTTTAGTACGCTCATTAATAAGCTCTTCGAATCTGTCTACATGAGGCAAGGCAAATCCTTCTTCGATAGTAGAAGCCACAGTACGAATAACGGCTCCTGCCGATACGGCAAATGCCATATAATTTGCATACGCAGGTTCGGGAATAATAATCTCGTCACCCGGATTCAGACAAGCTAAAAATGCGAATAATACCGCCTCCGAACCCCCGGTTGTAACTATTATATCATCGGCAGACACATTTATGTTATATTTAGCATAATAGTGCACCAACTTTTCGCGATAACTACGAAAACCATTGCTCGGACTGTATTCCAAGATGTTATCTTTGATGTTTTTTAGTGCATCGAGTCCTACTTGAGGCGTAGGCAAATCAGGTTGACCGATATTTAGATGATATACTTTTAATCCGCGAGCTTTAGCTGCATCGGAAAGCGGAACCAGTTTACGAATAGGCGAAGCAGGCATTGCAATCCCTCGCTGTGAAATTATTGGCATAATATTCTTTTTTTGAAATGCGAAGATAAAAAATACTAACGACTTAACAAGATTATGTTTTTTTAATTTTATTTTTTAGGAAGATATTCTCCCTGCACATTATTCATGCAAGCCCAAATGCTATGTCTGGCATTAGAATTCATTTCCTCAAGTTGGTGCAAAATATTTTTCATATCCGAACGATGAGAATCTTTTTCATACGGACAATTTTTTTCTTGTTTTCTGAATCCTCTTAATTTGGATAGTTCATTCATTTCCTTTTCAGTATTCAGCGCCAATGGGCGAATAATACTCATGTCAAATTTATCCATTTTTAACTTTGGAGGCATAGTGCTGATTGCTCCTTGAAAAGTCATATTCATCAACAATGTTTCTAAAATATCATCCTGATGATGCCCCAAAGCTATTTTATTACAGCCGTTTTCTTTGGCTATTTCAAACAAAGCTTTCCGGCGATTCCATGAACAAAGAAAACAAGGCGATTTTCGATTATCGGTAGTGGCGTCAAAACTTGTTATTTTATGCACTAAAGGGATATTGAATAGAGATACATATTGTTGCAAATATTTCATATCGGATTGGTAAGCAATATTTGTAACGCTTATATGTGCTGCTACTAAAGAGAATTTCGGATTAAAAACTTTCATTCGTTCACCCAAAATCTCTGTCAAAGCTAATGAATCTTTTCCACCGGAGAGACCAATCAAAATACGATCGCCAGATTCTATCAGTCCATATTCTTTAATACATTTTTGTGCTTTTTGATGTATCTTGAATATCTGGTGTAGTTGCTCCTTTGTAAGTTTTTCTGTCATTTTTTAATACATTCTCTCTAATCGGGCAACATCTAACCGTAAAAAGATAAATAACAAGAAAGTAAATCCGAATAATGACGATCCCCCATAACTGAAAAACGGCAAAGGAATACCTATTACAGGAGAAAGACCTAATATCATTCCTATATTTATAGCAAAATGGAAAAAGAATATGCTCACAACACAATATCCATATATACGGCTGAAATTATCCCGCTGTCGTTCGGCAAGTTTTAACAAACGAAGCATAAACCATAAGAACAAGCCAATTACAGTCACCGACCCCACAAATCCGTATTCTTCGCCAACTGTACAGAAAATAAAATCGGTATCTTGTTCGGGTACATATTTTAATTTTGTTTGTGTGCCGTTTAAAAAACCTTTACCTGAGAACTGACCCGATCCGATAGCAATTTTCGACTGGTTTACATTATAGCCGGCTTTTTGTAAATCATTTTCCATTCCTAAAGCCACTTTTATACGCATTTGTTGATGTGGCTCAAGCACTTTTTCAAAGATATAATTACAAGAAAAACTATATCCCGTCATTGTTACAATAAAAATAGCTATAAATGCAAAATTTTTTCGTTTGTGTTTAATAGATAACCAGAATAAATAACCTACAAATAAAGATAAACCAATAAAAATCACATTTGTGCATGAAATTCCAAATAAATACGCCAAAATAATCCCTATAAGAACTGTAACAATAACAAAAATCAGTAAAAAACGAAATTCTTTCAGTTTTTTCTCAAAAACGATTATAAATCCAAGAGAAGAAATAATGATAAATAATTGAGCTAAAAATAATCCGGAAAAAATTACATCCCCTTGTACAGGTTCAATATCAAATTTTGTAGTAAAAATAAATAGTAAGACAAAACATAAAGCTAAATACAAAAATACTCCCGGCATTCCTTCTCGATAAAGCATTAAGAAAAATGCTAAAAACACTAACGCTAATCCAGTTTCTTTTTGTAACAGAATAAGAATTACCGGCACAAAAATAAATGCTAAAATAGGAATATAGCTGCCTAAACCTTTTAGCTTAAAGTTATAGCTACTCATACAACGCGCTATAGCTAAAGCGGTTGCAAATTTCGCAAATTCGGCAGATTGAATACTAATAGGTCCCAACACCAACCACGATCGAGATCCCTTTATATCATGAGCTAGAAAAATCGTAGCAATCAGCAACATAAGCGCAATTGCAAATATATAGTAGGCAAATATTTCATAAATACGGCTATCTATCATCAACAACACTGCTCCTAAGAATATGCTACAAACAATCCATACAAGCTGTTTTCCTGCCCGCTGACTAAAATCAAAAATACCCGGATGATCAAAATCATAACTGGCTCCATAGACACTGATCCAGCCCATGAACAATAATACCAGAAACAAAATTACTGTTGTCCAGTCTAATTCTTTTAATATGTTAATTTTTCGAGACGACATTTGGCATTAATACTGTGTTAATCATTCTTTCTTCTAAATATTTTCTTTTAGGAGATATGCTTCCTTTCAAATATTTTTCCATCATCAAACTAGCAATAGGTCCTGCCCATGTGGCACCAAAACCTGCATTTTCGACAAAAACAGCAATTGCAATTTTAGGATTCTCACGAGGTGCAAAAGCCATAAATATGGAGTGGTCTTTTCCGTGAGGGTTTTGTGCTGTTCCGGTTTTAGCACAAACAACGATACTGTCCAACTGTGCGACACGAGCCGTTCCGCCCGTTACCGCCATTTCCATTCCATCAATAGAAGCTTCAAAATACTTTGGCTCAACAGCTACATGGCGTTTCTGCATGTACAAAGAATCAATTTTACCATCTTGAATGGTTTTTACAATATGCGGCGTATAAAAATATCCTTTATTTGCTAAAATAGCTGCAAAATTAGCTGTTTGCATCGGAGTAGAAATAACTTCACCCTGACCAATGGCGATTGAAATAATCGTCAAACCACGCCAACGACCTTTTCCGTAAATTTTATTATAAACATCGGCATTAGGAATATAACCTCGGTTCTCATTCGGAAAATCAACTCCTAATTTATACCCGAAACCAAAAGAAACAACATCATCCTTCCATTTTGTGAAAGCTTCTTCTGTATTTGCATATTTCTTATTATCCATCATATTCTTCAACCCCCAGCAATAATATGCATTACAAGATGTTTGTAACGAATGGCGCATATCCGAAGGAGAAGGATGTGCATGGCACCCTACTCTCAACCCACCATAAACAAAGCCATGTGAACAAGGAAAACGGGTTTCGGGAGTAATAATTCCTTCTTGCTGAAAAATAAGAGAATTAACTACTTTAAATGTAGAACCGGGAGGATAACGAGCCATCAACGGTCTATCTAACAATGGCTTATAAGGATCTTTGTTTAATGCGGAAAAATTCTTGGAGCGTTTTCTTCCCACCAAGTCGGACGGATTAAATGAAGGACTTGAAACTAAAGCCAAAATCTCTCCGGTAGCAGGTTCTATAGCAACAATACTGCCGACTTTTCCTTTCATCAGTTGCTCTCCGTATTGTTGTAATTCTATATCTAACGATAAAGTCAAATTTTTACCTGAAACAGGCGTCCGATCTAGAGCACCATCTTCATATCTCCCTTTGATACGCCCATTAGCGTCCCGTAACAATATTTCTACTCCTTTTTCGCCTCTGAGTTGTTTTTCATAAAATTTTTCGACCCCATTTTTCCCTGTATAATCACCCATGGTGTAGTAGCTGTCATTTTCAATATCTCGCTCCGAAACTTCTCCGATCGATCCTAATGCATGGGCAGCACAAGGATAAGTGTATTCGCGCAATGTACGATTTTGAATATAAAATCCGGGAAACTTGAACAATTTTTCCTGTAAAATAGAATAATCTTCAATAGATAATTGAGATATTAATAATTGGGGTTTATAACGAGAGTATCCTCTTGAATTTTGCATTTTTTTCACTAAGCGTAAAAAAGTAGCTTTATCTATGTTTACTGTTTTACAAAATTCCAAAGTATCAAAATCAGTCACTTCTTTCATAACCACCATTACATCGTATGCAGGTTGGTTATACACTAAAAGTTTTCCGTTACGGTCGTAGATAAGACCACGCGAAGGATATTGTATTTTTTTTAGGAAAGCATTGCTATCGGCAGACTCTTTATAATCGGATGTAAACAGCTGAAGATTAGCAAGTTGAATAACAAAAACAACAACCACAAGAATCATCATTCCTGCGACAACAGATTTCCGTCCTTGTAAGTTGTCATTTATCATAAAACATCGAAATCAACTTTTAATTGTTGTCTTTCTTTTTTTCTAATTTTTTAAATTCATCTCTTTTTTAAGACAACACTTTCAATCCCTAAAAGCAATGCCAATGTAAAAATAACATTTGAAAGAATCAAAAGCATCGTATATCCTATTCGATGAAATGAAAATGTATCGACCATAAACAAAACAGTATGATGCACAAGGACCATTAATGCCACATAGTAAACAAAATTAAGCGTCCCAAAAGTCTTCATGGAAGGAAATTCCAACTCATAATTAGAATCTCGAGGAGTAAAAAACTTAATTAAAGGTGCTCGTACAAATGCTGCTGCTACGGTTGCACAAGCGTGCATTCCAAGTGTTCCTGTAAAAACATCGATGGTCAGTCCTAATATAAATGCAATCAATAATAAATAAGAACGAGCTAAATTAATCGGAAGCGTAATAATAAACAAAATATACAAATACGGATTTATAAATCCTAAAAAATTAATATTGTTCAGTATCAGTACTTGTACCAACACCAAAATAACAAAACGGACAAGATTTTGAAAAAACACAATCATTTTCCTATTTGCTTTTGTGTTTGCGACTCCAGTGCTTCCTGCTCTTTTTTATGTTTGTATTCAAACACATTTACATACGAAATAGTTTTAAAATTAACCGATAATCTCACTTTCAAATCGTATAGGTTATCATCATTTCCTTTGGTTATTTCACTTATCGTTCCAATCATAATACCTTCAGGGAAAAAATCGGAATAACCGCTTGTCACAACAGAATCACCGGTGTGTACAGGTACATGGCGAGATATTGACATTTCTGCATAACGAGGATCTATTTCATTCCATTTTAACACACCAATATCTTTTACAGAGCCAACACTATCTTTTGATGCATTTCCTTTAATTTTAGCACTAATATAGGTATTTGTATTCAGTAGCGACATTACTATCGAAAAATGTTTCGATGCTGAATTCACTACACCTACTATTCCTTTCGGACTGATTACAGTCATTCCTTCCTGTATGCCATCACTAAAACCTTTGTTCAAGGTAATATAATTTTGTGCTTTATTAGTACTATTATTAATTATTTTTGCCGAATAGGAAATATATTCTTGTTCAGGATTAAGAACAAGTATGCGCTTTCTTAGTGAATCGGTAAGAAGAACATTCAACTTATTTTCTGATAACATGAGTTTATTTTTCAACAATGCATTTTCTACAGCCAATTCCTCATTCACACGCTTCAAACTAAAATAGTCGACCACCGATTGTTTTTGTTCATACAAACTACCGGCAACATCATTCATGGCAGAAAAAAACACAGTTCTTTGAAATTGATTGTTATTTACAATCAATAAAACAGAGACGATTTCTAAAAACAGAAAAAGAAAAAAAACTCCGTAAGTAACAAAAAACTTGATTAATGTCTTCATAAAAGAGCAAGTTAGGTTGCACGATAGTGAGATGGCGAGTAAACTGTTTATATTTATAGTTCTCTCTATCTCACAAACTCGCCATCTAATTTTATCTCATTAAGAAAGAAAACTTATCTACATTTTTCAATGCGATACCAGTACCACGGGCTACTGCATGCAAGGGGTCTTCAGCAATATGGAACGGTATACCGAACTTTTCGGAGAAACGCTTATCCAAACCGCGAAGCAATGCACCACCTCCGGCTAGATAAATACCACGACTAACAACATCTGCATATAATTCGGGAGGTGTTTGATCTAACGCACTCAAAATAGCAGCTTCGATTTTAGAAATAGATTTGTCCAAACAATGAGCCACTTCTTGGTATGATACAGGAATTTCAAGAGGCAAAGCTGTCATACGATGCGGACCACGAACAATATAACTTTCCGGAGCATCGTCCAGGTCGGTTAATGCAGCACCTACATTGATTTTAATTAATTCGGCAGTTCGTTCTCCTACACGCACATTGTGTTGACGCCCCATATATTCCATAATATCAGCAGTAAAATCATCTCCGGCAATACGAATTGACTTATTTGATACAATTCCACCCAATGAAATAACAGCAATCTCGGTAGTACCTCCACCTATATCAACTACCATATTTCCTTCCGGAGCCTCCACATCAATGCCAATACCAATAGCAGCAGCCATCGGTTCGTAAATCATATATACTTCACGACCACCGGCATGTTCTGCCGAATCACGCACGGCACGAATTTCTACCTCGGTTGAACCGGAAGGAATACAAACCACCATTTTAAGTGAAAATGATGTTGAAAATAATTTTGGCTTGTTATTCATCATGGCAATCATACCACGAATCATTTGCTCTGCAGCATAGAAATCGGCAATTACACCATCACGCAACGGACGAACTGTGCGAATATTTTCATGTGTTTTACCTTGCATCTGCTGTGCCTTCTTTCCAATAGCAATCAACTTATCACTACGACGATCAAGCGCTACAACCGAAGGTTCATCCACTACAATTTTATCATCACAAATAATAATAGTATTTGCTGTTCCCAGGTCAATTGCAATTTCTTGCATAAATGAAAATAACCCCATATATAATTTTGTTCAAAGTTTAAAGTTCAAAGCTCAAAAGATTATCCTTCGAATCATTGAATTTCTAATTATAGATTTTTTTAATGTTTAAAATGTCTGAATCCGGTAATAACCATTGACATATTGTTATTATTACAACAATCGATGCTATCTTGGTCTTTGATAGAACCACCCGGCTGAATAACCGAAACAATGCCTGCTTTATTAGCAATCTCCACGCAATCGGCAAATGGGAAAAATGCATCTGAAGCCATCACAGAATCTTGTAGGCTAAAACCGAATGAACCGGCTTTTTCGATCGCATGCTTCAATGCATCCACACGCGATGTTTGTCCCACTCCACTCGCTAAAAGTTGTCTGTTTTTTGCCAAAACAATTGCATTTGATTTCGAATGTTTTACAATTTTATTGGCAAATAATAAATCTTCGACCATCAAAGCATCAGGAGCTTTGACAGTTACCACTTTAAGGTCAGCTTTCGTTTCCGTTTTTAAATCTTTATCTTGAATCAATACACCGTTTAGTGCAGTACGCACTTGACGAGTTGCCAATTTTGCTTGCTTTTGAATCAAAATAATACGGTTTTTCTTTTGTGAAAGCACTTCAAGCGCATCTATATCATAATCAGGAGCAATAATCACTTCAAAGAAAAGTTTATTGATTTCTTCGGCAGTAGCTTTATCTACAACAGCATTGGTAACAAGCACGCCACCAAAGGCCGAAATCGGATCGCCGGCTAAAGCGTCTTTCCAAGCATCTAATACTGTTGGGCGTGAAGCTAATCCACAAGCATTATTATGTTTTAAGATGGCAAATGTAATGTCTTCAAAATCGGCAATCAGATTAACAGCCGCATCAATATCTAATAAGTTGTTGTATGAAATTTCTTTTCCTTGCAATTGCTCGAAAAGTTCGTCGAACTTACCGAAAAACAATGCTTTTTGATGTGGATTTTCGCCATAACGAAGGTGTTTTGCATTATTTTCAGTATAACGAAGGTATGAGCCTTCTTCAGCATCGAACCAATTAAAAATAGCAGAGTCGTAACCCGAGGAAACAGCAAAAGCCTCTTTAGCAAACCATTTACGGTCTTCAATAGTTGTTTGCGCTCCTTTTTCCTCTATTAAGTCCAAAAACGGTTCATATTGAGTCTGAGAAGCAATAATTACTACATCTTTAAAGTTTTTAGCAGCAGCACGAATCAACGATATACCACCAATATCTATTTTCTCTATAATACTTTGCTCATCGGCTCCCAAAGCAACAGTTTCTTCGAAAGGATATAAATCCACAATCACAAGATCAATTTCAGGAATTTCGTATTCGGAAATTTGTTCAATATCAATCCCATTTTCACGGCGACAAAGAATACCGCCAAATACTTTAGGATGAAGTGTTTTCACACGCCCACCTAATATTGAAGGATAACCGGTAAGTGATTCTACCGCTTGACAAGGAATACCCAAGGATTCAATAAACGATTGTGTTCCACCGGTAGAAATAAACTGTACACCGTCTTGATGTAATTTTTTTATGATTAAATCTAATTTATCTTTATGATAAACCGAGATTAATGCTGTTTTAATTTTCTTATTCTCAATCATTTACAACAAAATATACATTTAGCTCGCAAAGGTATTAAAAATCTCCAAAATATTCACTAAACAATCGGCTAAAAAGCAAAAAAAAGTTCCGAGTTCAATATACTTTTACATTATCTAGAATTGTTAATCATTGATTTTTCTTAATTTTTCTTTTATTTTTGGAAACATTCCATAAATTTGCAGGACAAACCAATAAAAATTTTATGAAAAAACATTTACTCTGTATAGGAATTTTATTTTGTTCCTTTTTTGTAAACAGTTTATATGCACAAGAAGTAATAGACGCTGCTAAAGATGTATCTACTAAGATCAGTTCTGCACCGGCAACTCCTAAAGACAGTATTTCGGGATGGAAATTCTCGGGTTTTGCAACCCTTAATTTCGGGCAGGTAGCTTTGGTTAATTGGGCATCCGGCGGAGAAAATACCATTTCCGTAAATGCTTTGATAAATACCTCTTTAAACTACTCCAAAAACAAATGGGCATGGGATAATTCTTTAGATTTGCAATACGGAACAACTTATTCTTCGACAAACGACTGGCAAAAAAATTTAGATAAAATATCACTTTCGTCACAATCAGGGTATCAAATCAATACAAAATGGTATTACGCCTTTTTAGGTGATTTTAATTCACAATTCGACAAAGGATACGATTATGCTAATAATCCGGATCATTACATTTCTAAATTCATGGCACCGGCATACACCAATTTTGCTCTAGGTATTGCTTATAAGCCGAAAAAAAACTATTCATTCTTCTTATCCCCTATCACAATAAGAACTACATTTGTTCTTGATGATTCTCTGGCAACAACAGGTGCATTTGGCATGGAGGATGGTGATAATTACAAAATGGAGCCAGGAGCTTATTTTGTAGCTAAAATATCCCAAAATCTGGTAGAAAATGTTGATCTTATCACCAAATTTGATTTATTTACTCCATACAATTCGGAATCTGGTCGTTTAGATGCAAATTGGGAAATCTTACTAAATTGTAAAATCAACAAATTCCTTACTACAACACTCAATACAACTTTCAGATATTATAAAAATGAAAGTAAACGACTACAAATAAAAGAAATATTTAGTCTCGGATTTTCGTATAAATTCTAAATTTATTATATGAGTATTTTAAAAGAATTCAAAGAGTTTGCCATGCGGGGCAATGTGCTCGACATGGCGGTAGGTATCATTATTGGCGGCGCTTTTGGTAAAATTGTCAGTTCTGTTGTTTCTGACATCATTATGCCACCGATAGGGTTATTAATCGGTGGAGTGAATTTTACAGAACTTAAAGTTACGCTCAAAGAAGCCAGCATTGATGCAGCAGGTCAAGCAATTCCTGCAGTTTCTATCAATTACGGAAGTTTTGTTCAAATCATATTTGATTTTACTATTATTGCATTTGCCATTTTTTTATTAATAAAAGGAATCAATTCTCTTAAACGCGAAGATAAAGAAGAAGCTCAGACACCTATAGCACCGGCAATAACAAAAGAAGAAGAACTATTAACCGAAATTAGAGATTTATTGAAAAAAAATGCACAATAATCAACAGATTATTCTATCCATTTTTATATCAAATTTTTCTGTCGGAATAGAATCGACTAATTGAAAATCGAAACATAAACCGATTTTATATCCTGTAAAATCAGATAAAAATCTATCATAATAGCCTCTACCCCGTCCAACCCGGTTACCACTTTTATCAAAAGCCACACCGGGGATAACGGCAAGGTCTATTTGTTGTGTGTGACAATCGCCACAAGGTTCGGAAACACAAAACATTCCTTGTTGTAAATTTTCACGGCAGGTATATTTTCGTATTTCCAATTTATCATTTACAATAGCCGGAAGAAGCATTATTTTCTCTTTGCTCCATTTGACGAGAAAATCATGCGTAAAAAGTTCATCGGGCAAAGACCAGTAAATCAAAACCGATTGTGCTGAAATAAATTCGGGTGTTTGTTCTAATCGCATCAATGCAGATAGCGATTTTTCATACAATTCTTTGACCGAATACATTTTTTTTCGTTCAGAAATTTGTTTTCTAAGTTGTTTTTTTTGTTCTGAGATACTCATAAGTTCAACTAAAATCAGAACAAAAATATCAAATTTCAGACGAATTTTTAAATTTCTGAACCTTGAATTTTTGAATAAAAACTATGTCTGAAAAATTACTCCATTACATTTGGCAATATAAGCTATATTCTCAACATGAGTTGCAAACCGAATCAGGCGAAAAAATCGAAATAATAGACACCGGTAAACCAAACTCGGATGCCGGTCCGGATTTTTTCAACGCTAAAATAAAAATCGGAAATACTCTTTGGGCAGGAAATATCGAAATCCACACCAACTCTTCGGATTGGAAAAAACACAATCACCAAAATAACAAAACATACGATTCTGTCATTTTGCATGTTGCTGAAAACATAGATTGCCCTATTTTTCGCACAGACGGGAATCTTATCCCTCAACTTCAATTACCTTGTCCTAACGAACTAAAGTTGCAATATGAATATTTGCAGAAGAATAAAAACTGGATTCCTTGTTCCGAAAAATTGCACTTAGTAGATTCATTTACCATACAATCTTTATTAAGCAGGCTTACTTTTGAACGGTTGGAAGGAAAAACCGACGCTATTTTTAAGCTTTTGACCGATAATAAAAATAACTGGGAAGAAGCTTTCTATATTACATTGGCACGCAATTTCGGGTTTGGTATTAACAACGATGCTTTTGAACAATTAGCGCGCTCACTTTCTCTTCTTTTTCTAGGAAAACACAAAAACAATCTATTCCAAATAGAGGCATTGCTATTTGGACAAGCGGGATTATTATCTTTGGAAAGAAATATTTCGAACGAATATTTTAAAGCACTACAAAAGGAGTATAATTTTCTAAAAGCAAAATTCAGCTTAACCCCTATAGAGGCTTCACAATGGAAGTTTTTACGCCTTCGTCCGGCAAATTTCCCTCATGTGCGGATAGCTCAATTTGCAGCATTAATACATCAGTCATCAAAATTATTTTCACAAATAATTGAAAATCCCGATATCGAAATTTTGCATCAATTATTTAAATGCGAACCCTCGGATTATTGGAAAACACATTTTATTTTTGAGAATGAAAGTCCTACAAAATCGAAAAAACTCAGCACTTCTTCTATCAACATCATTTTAATAAACACGGTTATTCCTTTTCTTTTTTGTTACGGGAAGAAAAAACAAGATGAAGATATTCAAGCAAAATCTATTACCTTGTTAGAGAAAATTCCGTCCGAAAAGAATAGCATCATTCAGAAATGGGAAGAATTGGGTATAAAAGCTAATTCCGCATTCTTCTCTCAAGCTTTATTACAGCTCAAAAAGAACTACTGTGACAACAAAAAGTGCCTGCAATGCCGAATTGGACACCAAGTTTTAAAAAAGAATCAATAATTACCGATACTTTTTTTAGTACGAAGAGCTCGGACAAGCAAATAGATTCCCCAAATAATCAATGGCAAACTAAGTATTTGTCCCATGTTAAGCAACATTCCTTTTTCAAATTCTTCTTGCGGATTTTTAAGAAATTCAAGCAAAAAGCGTGACCCGAAAACAATCAACAAGAAGACACTCAGAATCAACCCTTTCATTTGGTATGCTTTCTTGTAGATATATAAATATCCTGTTGTAAGAAGGGCGACTAAACAATAAATCATTTCGTAAATTTGGGTTGGATGTGAAGGAAATATTTGTCCATCACGAACAAAAATAACTCCCCAAGACATCGTAGTATGCTCACCGTAAATCTCAGAATTCATCAAGTTGCCGAACCGGATACACATCCCGGTAAAGGCAACAGGAATAACCAACCGGTCAAGAATCCAGATATAACCTTTCTTACTTACATATTTGTCGTAGAGAAACATAGAAATAAGAATACCTACAGCACCTCCATGGCGTGACAACCCCCCCTCCCAAATTCTAAGAATTTCTAAAGGATGACTTAGATAATATCCCGGAGCATAAAATAAACAATGCCCGATGCGTGCACCGATAAGCGTTCCCACTGCCATATAAATAAAAATCTTATCTGCCCAATCATTCGGACAATTTTCATTTTTAAAAATACGGGAAATCATTTCGTACCCAACTAAAAAACCGATACCCCACATCAACCCATACCAACGAACGCTCAATGGTCCGAGGGTAAAAATAACCGGATCGACATCCCATGTAATATATCCTAACATTTAAAATTCGTCTTTGTGTGTTGCAAAAGTAATTATTTTAAGAAGAGATTCTTATTCTCAGTCTCTATTTTACAA
Source organism: uncultured Paludibacter sp. (assembly GCA_964546015.1). Classification (GTDB taxonomy): domain Bacteria; phylum Bacteroidota; class Bacteroidia; order Bacteroidales; family Paludibacteraceae; genus JAFGVL01. The sequence goes on along the minus strand of CAZJHO010000001.1, from coordinate 170,023 downwards.
AATAAGTGAGCCTCATATTAATACTAGCTCTTTTATTTTTAGATGAAGTATTAAATGCACCACCCCAAGTATAAGTATCTTCGGCTGAATTGGGTGCTGTAATTTGAAAAACACCCATATTAGCAGTTTTAAGTTCTCCTAATGCACCTCCGGAATTATCGGCAATAGTCTTTGCTCTATTATATGCGTCCTTAGATGCTTCACCCAACATAGTTATTTTCAAATCGGACAATTTAGTGTAATAATACTCTGGCGAAGCCGAATTCAAATCAATACCTTTATCAATAAGTTCTGTGATTTCGCGAGATATTTTTTCTATCTTTTCTACCTCTTTCGATTCTACCCGAACCTGTTGAGTAAGCACATAACCATCAAAAACAGAGATATACTTTTCTCCAATCCATTCAGTACGAGTACTTTCGTAATTTGTTATTGCTTCAAAAACAATTTCTTTTTCCGATACTCCTTTTGCAACCAAATATTTTTTTACCTGAGTTCCTTTTTCCTTAATATCAGCAAAAGCCAACTTCATATCTTTATTTTTGGAAGTAAAATACATATTCCAAACTATCAAATCCGAAACAAAATCTTTCTCGGCAAGACCAACCACTGACACTGTTTTTATCGGAGTCTTTGACTTATAAATATAAAACCCTCCAATAAAGGATGCAACTACAAGTCCTCCAGCAAGAATAACCGCAATCCAAAATTTTTCAGTTTTCATAATTCTACTTTTTTAGATTATATGTACAAAGATATATTTTTCTTCAAAACAAAAATGCCTACTTATCATTGTTTGATAAATAAGCACTTTCGGTAATTTATCCCTCATTTGCTCCGTGGCAATTTTTGTATTTCTTACCGCTACCACAAGGGCAAGGATCATTTCTGTTCGGTTTTTTATCTACATGCACAGGCATTGGTTTTTGTTTTTCACGAGTATCTTGTCGGGTAGGATCGGCAGAGTTACGAGAGAATTCATCTTTTTGTGTTCGATAACGACTAAGATCCTGACGCCGTTCGTTTTGTACTTGTTTTACTTGGTCAGGTTCATTCGTTAAGATATGCCCACGAAGCAAAATTGACAACACTTTTTGGTTTATAGTATTAACCATTGTTTTAAATAAATTGAATGATTCTAGTTTATAAATCAACAATGGGTCTTTTTGTTCGTACGATGCATTTTGCACCGAACTACGCAATTCGTCTAATTCGCGAAGGTGTTCTTTCCAAGCTTCATCAATAACATATAGTAGAATTGTTTTCTCGAAAGCTTTGATAATTTCCTTACCTTCGGTTTCGTAAGCCGCTTTAAGATTTACTGCTACATTATATCCTCGTTTACCATCAGTGATAGGAACAAGGATGTTCTCATACATGTGCCCTTTTTCTTCATACACATTTTTGATAACCGGATAAGTTACTGAAGCCAGCTTATCCATACGGCGTTCAAAGCTTTCAAGCACCAACTCTTCCACTTTATTAATGATAGCAAGGGCTTTTTTACCTTTTAATTCGTCTTCTTCTATCTCCCAATCGACACTGAAAGTGGACATTAATTGAATTTTCAGGGCATCCAAATCATTAGTTTGCAGATAATCTTCCACTACAGACACAACAGTATCATAAATCATATTGGCAATATCTACACCAATTCGTTCGCCCATCAAAGCGTGACGACGACGAGTATAGATTACTTCACGCTGAGAATTCATCACATCATCATATTCGAGCAAGCGTTTACGAATTCCGAAATTATTTTCTTCTACTTTCTTTTGAGCACGCTCTATCGATCTTGAAATCATGCTGTGTTGAATCACTTCACCCTCTTCAAATCCCATGCGATCCATAATACCCGCAATACGCTCAGATCCGAACAAACGCATCAAATCATCCTCTAATGACACATAGAACACAGATGAGCCAGGATCTCCCTGACGACCGGAACGACCACGCAACTGACGATCGACACGACGCGACTCATGACGCTCAGTACCGATAATCGCTAAACCACCCGCTTCTTTTACCGATGGAGACAGTTTAATGTCCGTACCACGACCTGCCATATTAGTGGCAATGGTAACTGTGCCCGGTTGTCCGGCTTGGGCTACAATCTCTGCTTCTCGTTGGTGGAGCTTGGCATTCAATACATTATGTTTGATTTTACGAAGCGTAAGCATACGGCTAAGTAATTCCGAAATTTCAACCGAAGTAGTACCTACCAACACCGAACGACCTTCTTCTACCAAATCAACCACTTCTTGAATTACGGCATTGTATTTCTCTCTTTTGGTACGATACACTTTATCTTGCATATCGTTTCGGGCTATAAAACGGTTGGTTGGAATTACCACTACATCTAATTTATAAATATCCCAAAACTCGCCAGCTTCTGTTTCGGCTGTACCAGTCATACCGGACAGTTTCTGGTACATACGGAAATAATTTTGCAATGTGATTGTAGCAAAAGTTTGCGTAGCTGCTTCTACTTTTACACGCTCTTTTGCTTCGATAGCTTGATGCAAACCATCGGAATAACGGCGTCCTTCCATAATACGACCGGTTTGCTCATCTACAATCATTACCTTGTTATCAATCACCACATATTCATCATCTTTTTCGAACAATGTATATGCTTTAAGCAATTGGTTTACTGTATGCACTAATTCTGATTTAACAGCATATCGTTGAAGCAATTCATCTTTTTTCGTTTGTTTTTCCTCTTTAGAAAACGATGATTTCTCTATTTCGGCAATTTCGCTACCCACATCCGGAAGAACAAAGAAATAAGGGTCATCCGATTCACCCGTCAAAGCATCGATACCTTTATCTGTCAGTTCTATCGAATTATGTTTTTCATCTATCACAAAATAAAGAGGATCTGTTGCTTCAGGCATGCGGCGATTATTTTCAGCAATATAAACTTCTTCTGTTTTGAGTAAGGTTTGTTTTATGCCCGGTTCACTCAAGAATTTGATAAGCGGATTATTTTTAGGCAAAGCCTTAAAAGAACGAAACAATGCTAAAGCTCCTTCTTCTTGCTCTTTTTTATCTTCCGATTTCAATAATCGTTTGGCATCGGTCAAATAGTTAGTAGCCAAAGTGCGCTGCAAGTTTACCAATTTCTCTACACGAGGACGCATTTCTTCAAATTGCTGATCATCGCCTTTTGGTACCGGCCCTGAAATAATAAGTGGCGTACGGGCATCATCAATCAATACTGAATCGACCTCATCCACAATGGCAAAATTATGTTTGCGTTGCACTAAATCGAGTGGCGATGTTGCCATATTATCGCGCAAATAATCGAAACCGAATTCATTATTTGTTCCAAAAGTAATATCAGCTTCATATGCACGACGGCGATCATCGGAGTTGGGCTGATGTCTATCAATGCAATCTACAGTTAATCCATGGAACATATACAAAGGTCCCATCCACTCTGAGTCACGCTTTGCCAAATAATCATTCACGGTAACCACATGTACACCTTCGCCGGTAAGTGCATTAAGAAACACCGGAAGCGTAGCTACAAGAGTTTTACCCTCACCGGTTGCCATTTCGGCAATTTTTCCTTTGTGCAGCACCACACCACCAATTAATTGTACATCGTAATGACACATTTCCCATTTGATAAGATTGCCACCGGCTTGCCATTCATTAAAATAAATAGCACGGTCGCCATCTATTTTTACAAAATCGTGTTTGGCGGCTAAATCACGATCAAAATCTGTTGCCGTAACAATAATTTCAGCATTTTCTTTAAAGCGGAATGCCGTATTTTTTGTAATAGCAAAAACTTCGGGAAGCACTTTATCCAGAATCTCGGCGTACTTTTCTTTAATTTGTTTTTCGAGCTTATCAACCTCGTTATACACTTTTTCGCGTTGATTAATGGGTAGGCTTTCAATAGTAGATTTTAGTTCTACTATTTGTGTTTTTTCCGGAGCTACAAAATCGGCTATTTCTTTTCGGATAGTTGTTACCCTACGACGCAGATCATCATTCGAAAGTTGCTCTATTTGTGAATAAACGGCTTTTATTTTTTCAAGATAGGGACTGATTTCTTTCAAATCGCGTTCGGATTTATTACCCAAAATTTTTGATAATATGGAAGCAAAACTCATATTTTGAATGTTTTTATGATTCTATGACAAAATTAGCTGACAAAGATAATGATTAATGGCGGATTGATATGTATTGACATATCAAAAAATCAAAGAAAATTTAAAGTAATTCAAACAGCTTTTTATGAGAACAATTTTATCTGTATTTTTGTCAAACAAAAACAGTAGTTTGCATCAAATGTTCGACCGTAAAACACCTCCTGCCACACAAGCCATTACCTCTATTCCTTTTCCTGAAATAGAAAAAATATTGTTAAATAATAAATTACCTATACATTTATTACGAGATGACTCTCAAGATGTATTACGCATTGACTTTATGTTCGGTTGTGGTATTTGGCACCAGTCACAACCATTAATAGCCGGCATGACAAACGACATGCTACGCGAAGGAACACTTACTCTTTCATCACAAGAAATTGCAAAAAAACTTGATTTTTATGGTTCGTGGTTATCTCTTTCATGTAGTTATCATTATTCTTACATCACTATCTATTCGCTTTGTAAATACTTACCACAGACATTGTCTATTTTAGAATCAATGTTAAAAGAAAGCACTTTTCCTCAGGCTGAGTTTGATTTACAACTGAAAAAGAGAAAACAACGCTACTTGCTTGACAAACAAAAGGTACAAGTACTTGCTGCCAACAATTTTTCAAAATGTATTTATGGCGTCAATTATCCATACGCTAAAACTGCCGAAGAAAAAGATTTTGAATCACTAACAACCGACCTGCTTAAGAAATTCTACAAAGAATACTATCATAGCAGAAACTGTCAAATAATTGTTTCCGGAAAAATTGAAAATTCGACTGTTTTACAACTTGAAACTTTATTTGGAGGTAATGACTGGGTTAGCATGATAAAGCCAAATGATTTGTCTTTCAATATTGCGCCCGATACAAAAAAATATCATTTTATTCACAAAGAAGATGCAGTGCAATCTGCCGTTCGGATAGGATGTTCCACCATAAATAGAAAACACCCTGATTTCCACGGATTGAAAATGACAAATACTATTTTAGGAGGATATTTCGGAAGCCGGTTGATGTCTTCCATTCGAGAAGAAAAAGGGTATACTTATGGCATATCATCGGCATTATCATCCATACAAGATACGGGCACTTTCAACATCAGTACTCAAACAGCCAATGAGTTTGTCGAGCCCCTTATCAAAGAGGTATATGCACAAATAACTAAATTACGCGACACAACTGTCGGTAATGAAGAATTGAATATTGTAAAGAATTTTTTTCTGGGGGACTTAGCACGCACTTTTGACGGTATTTTTTCTTTGACAGATACTTATATATCGCTTTTAGCAAACGATTTATCATTCGATTTTTATAAAGAACAAATTGATACCATTCGGCACATTTCGGCAAAAGAAATCCAATTGTTGGCTCAAAAATATCTTTCTTTAAATGAATTTTACGAAATTATCGTAGGTGAGAAAGGGTAAATTAAACCTATTTTTAAGAGAAAATATCATATGCGTTATTTTATATACCTATCGTATAAAGGGACAGCCTATCACGGTTGGCAAATACAACCAAACGGCATTTCGGTACAAGAAAAATTACAAGACTCACTCAGCTCTATTCTTCAAACCAAAATAGAAGTAGTCGGAGCAGGAAGAACTGATGCCGGTGTACATGCTTGTCAAATGGTCGCCCATGCAGATATTGAACATCCTATAACAAATACTTCCGATTTAGTTTACAAACTTAATAGTTTTTTGCCCGTCGATATCGCTATACAAAAAATCATTCCGGTAAAAGACGATGTACACGCTCGCTTTGATGCTGTTTCGCGCACTTACGAATATTGGATTACAACAGCTAAAAATCCTTTTTTGACGGATGCTGCGATGCGTATTTATGGAAATATAGATTTTGAAGCAATGAACAATGCTGCACAAATACTATTCGACTACACCGACTTTACAAGTTTCAGCAAACTACATACCGATGTAAAAACTAATAATTGCCGTATAATAAGAGCATTTTGGGAGAAAAGAAACGACAATTTATGGATATTCACCATTCAAGCCGACCGTTTTTTACGCAATATGGTGCGCGCTATTGTCGGAACACTACTCGAAGTTGGACGCGGACAACTCTCTGCTGAAGATTTCCGCTGTATTATCGAAGCCAAAGACCGCCGTAAAGCCGGAGGATCGGTACCTGCCCATGGGCTTTACCTTGTGAAAATTGAATATAATTTATAAATACTTGTTTTCTGTATTAACAAAGAATTCGCCTATATCAGTTTAGTAATCAACACGAAACAAAGGAGAAATAACTGTACATTAACCAAACGACACTAAAAAGAAAATTTAATGAGTTTATAAAAGTCATAAATATTATACATCTACTTGCCCGCTATATTCTGAACAACCCGAAAACTGATCAATTTATCATACCGCTCACCAAATGGACGATGATATACATAAATAGCATATTGATTTTCAGTTTGCCAATAGCTACCTCCAATACGCTGCATGGTAGCTGTTTTACTTCCCACCGGTACAAATGCATATTGATAATTGTATCCCCCTTGTTTTAATAGGATAGCTTTTTCATAACACTTTCTCTCGTTGTTGTAATTCATTTTTACTATATCATCAAGCCTGTCTTGATTAAATGCTCCTAAAACATAGACTAATCCATCAAAAAACGGTGCTTCAACTTCCAATGTAAAATGTACTAATACATAGTCTGCTTCAACATCATCATCGTCAGTGCCAAGAACATTTACAACATAGTTTCCATTCGAATCCGGAATATAATTATAAGGCGCACGCGGTATTATTTTATCGGTAAGTAGCTCTACATTAAAATACGGTTCGAACCATCGTATGCGGTTTACACCCGCACCATAACTATAAGATGAAGTTATTTCAACTCCTTTATACTCATTTCCACCTTCAAAAATAAGCGCTTTATTATTTACATAACTCAATTTGCTAGGTGTAATATAAGTAGGTTGCAGGTTCTGAGATTGATTATCCGTACGCCTATTCTGTTGGACTAAAACTTTCAGTTCCGATGAAATATCAGATATCGGATAATTATTGGTAAGCACTGTAAAATCCAATTGTTGCGATTTTCCATTCAAGTCAATATCTGTATTAGAACGGATGTTTGCCGTAATGCCCACTTTTTGTTCTACTACAGAAAAACAAATTGTAGCAACTACCTTTTGTAAATTATTCCCCTCAGTTATAACAGCAACATAGTTTCCTGAAGCTTTAAAATTGAAGTCCTGATTAGGAACAGTAAAACTGTAATGCGAGTAAGCAACCGTAGTATTGATTGATGGACGAATCTCCGTGATCGGGTTAAAAGCATATCCTTGACACCATTCGGTAGTATTTATGGACGATGGTGTCCAATCAGCCGAGCAATGGTAAATTGAATAATAATAATCGTATATTTGGGAAGATAGCTCATCAAACGAAATGGTGATGTATTCGTTCCCATTCAAAGTGATAACAGGCAAAGCAAAGATTCCGTCCGAATGAATTGCCTGAATGGTTTTGATATTTTTCCTAAAAGTCTCTGTTTTGTATTGTGCTTGCAAAGCAACAGTCAAACAAAACATTATTGACAATAAAAAAAATCGAGAACTGAATAACTTTTTACAGCTAAACATTCGTAACCTGATATGTAAACGCATGTTATCCATCCTCGAAATATTATTTAATAATGAAAACAAGATATAAAACTATATTTCGACTCACCATTATTTATCTACTGATGATTTCTCTTCTTTTTTAGAAAAGTCAGTAAATCCGGCATCAATTAATGTATTATACCACGATATTATCTTTTTAATATCAGAAGCACGAACTCTATCTCTATCAAAATTAGGCAAAACTTCTGCAAAAAAATCAACTAACATTTTCCCGTCAGCCTTAGGGTTTATCGTCGATTTCTTTCCGGCTTCTTTTTCTTTAATCAAATTTAATACATCACCCAGTGATATTTCTTCTTCTTCCGTAAAAATGGCTATATCGGACAATGCTATCACTTTTTCGTGTGCTAATACAGGTAAGCGTTTTTTGTCGATTAGCGATTCTACAATCAACATGTTTTTTCCTTGGGAGATTAGTTTAAATAAACCGGTCTTCCCGGGTACCGATAAAATATCTTTTAGCATATAATTAGTTATTCGTTTACCTTGCAAAAATAGTAAAATTATTTACCAAACAATAACAAAAGAGCCAACAATCAAAATCTTGATTATTGGCTCCGATTCATTATAAGAAGAAACTTATTTTATTTCCAACATTTTATTAAAATCATCTATTGAGATAGATTTTATATCTAATTTTACAACAGCTTTAATGGTGTTAATCACTTTATCGTTCAAAGCACCATCCATCATATTACGAATAGATTTTTCGTCTTTCAGCATATCTTTGGCATAACCGGCTAAAATATCTTCGGGTACATTTGCCATTCCGTATTGTGCAAATTGTGCCTGTGCAATCTTTTTAGCAAAAGCTTCGATATCTTCGAATTCGATTTTCACCTCGTTATCTTTGGCTATTTTATCTTTCGCCAAATGCCATTTAAGGTCTTCGATCATTTTAGGAAAATCTTCGTCCAGTTTTTCTTGCGTTAAACCTTCGTTCGCAGCCAACGCCCAGCGCTTCAAAAATGCTTCTGGGAAAACTACATCTTTCAACTTAGCCACAACAGCCTCGCGTGCATCGATTCCGAATTTATAATCACCATCGGCATCCAAGTTTTGTTGTATACTTTCTTTGATTTTAGCGATAAATTCTTCTTCTGATTTTACAATACCTTCACCAAATACTTTATCAAATAATGATTGATCCACTTTAGACTCTTCATAACGAGTAATTCCGCTGATAGTAAATTGGAAATCAGCATTGATAGTTTGTGCTTCTTCTTTCGACATTTTCAACAACGAAGCGACTTCCGCTCCATTTTCAAATGCTTTTTTAGGATTAAACACAACTACATCGCCTACTTTTTTGCCAATAAATAAAGCTTTTTGTTTGTCTCCTTTCATATATGTAGGAGAAAGTACAGCATCTTCAATCTTGTGTCCTGCTTCTTTTACTTTTTTGTCGGCTAATTCAAGCATTTCACCTTTCACAACATCTTTTTCTTCGATTTCATCTACTTGCACATACGAACCGAAACGACTTGTGTAAGATTTCACTTGATTTTCTATCATTTCGTCGGTAAGAGTGATTTGATAATATTTGATTTTATCTTTAGCAGATAATTTTACATCAATCTCAGGAGCGACACCAAGATCAAATTGAAACTCGAAATCTTCTTGGCTATCAAAGTCAATTTTAGCTTGACTTTCATTCGGAAGGGGTTCGCCAAGAGTATTAATGTTTTTCTCTTTGATATAACCGAATAGTCCTTCTGATACAAGTTTGTTGATTTCTTCTGCCTCAACAGCTTTTCCATACATTTTTTTCACTAAACCGACAGGCACCATACCCGGACGAAATCCAGGAATATTTGCTTTTTTGCGATATTCGCGCAATTGTTTTTCTACTTTTTCGGCGTAATCGGTTTTTGTTACCTCAATTGTAACTACCGCATTTACAGCATCAATGTCTTTTCTGGTAATGTTCATTTTATCTAAAATTCTGATTTTTTACAAAATAGCGGGCAAAGATAATCAATAATGATGAATGATAAATGATTGACAACTAAATTTTAAAGAAATTTTTATAAAATAAAACTCATATTAATTGTTAACTAACAGCTTTTATGTACTTTTGCAAGAATCTTATTCTCAAAAAAATGATTACTCGAAATATTACAACAGATACTTTTTATGTAGGTGTAAATGATCGCCGTATCGAGCTTTTTGAAAACATGATACCTATGACATCGGGAGTTTCTTATAACTCTTATCTGATTGTTGACGAAAAAACAGCATTAATCGATACTGTCGAACTTGGCTTTTCTGAGATCTTTACAGAGAAAATACAAGCCGTATTACAAGGAAGAACACTTGATTACCTTGTAATCAATCACATGGAACCTGATCACTCCGGTTCTATCCGTCAAATCAAACGCTTGTTCCCCGATATAAAAATTGTGGGCAATACTAAAACATTCGATATGGTTGCCGGTTATTACGGTATCAAAGACAATCTTTTTGAAGTAAAAGATAACGATTCTTTATCGCTGGGGAAACACCAATTGCGTTTTTATATGACACCAATGGTGCATTGGCCCGAAACCATGATGACTTATGATGAATTAACCCAAGCACTTTTTTCGGGCGATGCATTCGGGACATTCGGGGCATTAGACGGTGGAATTATCGATACAGAATTGGATGCTAACCGCTATTGGGACGAAATGATTCGCTATTATGCCAACATTGTGGGTAAATATGGATCTCCTGTGCAAAAAGCGTTAGAAAAATTAAGCTCTCTCCCTATGGAACTTATTTGCTCTACGCATGGTCCTGTTTGGAAAGAAAACATTTCGAAAGTAATCGAAATGACCGATAAAATGAGCCGATACGAAGGAGAAAAAGGTGTTGTGATTGTGTATGGTTCTATGTATGGACACACTGAACACATGGCAGAAGCCTTGGCTGCTTATCTCTCTCAAAAAGGATTAAAAAACATCATTATTCATAATATCTCAAGGACACATGCCAGTTTCGTTTTACGCGACATTTTCAAATATAAAGGTCTGATAATCGGCAGCCCTACTTACAGTAACGAACTGTTTCCTGAGATAGATTCTCTATTACAAAAAATCGAAGTTCATGCCATCAAGAATCGTATCTTTGGGATGTTCGGTTCTTTTACATGGGCAGGAACCGCAATAAAAAGATTAAAAACATTCGGAGAAAAAATGAATTGGACTATCTGCGAATCTGCCGTAGAAGAAAAACAAACACTAAAACCGGAACAATATACCGATTTAGAAACTATGGCATCTGAATTTATAAAATTATTAGACGCATAAAATCATAAAAAAAACAATCATATTTCATTTATCATACATAAAATTTATCTTCAATTCAATGAAAAAGTTATTAATTATAGCCGCTTGTATTAGCATTTCTATTGTAGTATTATCTTGCAAATCAGACTGTAACTGTCCGGGTGGTGGAGGTTACAAAAAGAAACTCTCTTCAATAGAACAACCGAAAACCGATTTTCAATTAGAAATAAGCTGATAACAATATGGAATTATTTGATCTAATTAGTGAAGACATCAAAAAAGCCATGCTTGCTAAAAATAAAATAGCTTTAGATGCTTTGCGCGGTATAAAAAAAGAATTTCTGGAAGCAAAAACTGCTAAAGGTGGAGAAACCTTTGATAACGATGCTGCTCTGAAAATTTTACAAAAAATGATAAAACAGCGCAAAGATGCAGCTCAAATTTATAACACCCAAAATCGGGCTGACTTAGCAGAAGCCGAGCTTGCACAGGTTGTCGTTATAGAACAATACTTACCGGCTCAAATGAGTGAAGCGGAACTGGAAACTACTTTAAAAGAGATTATAGCACAAATAGGTGCTGCCGGACCTCAAGATATGGGAAGAGTAATGGGCGTTGCTACGAAACAACTGAGTGGAAAAGCTGAAAGCAGACTTATTTCGGAAAAAGTAAAACAACTCCTAAACAATTAATCATAAAGAAATCAAGATTCAAATCAAATCTTGATTTCTTTTATTTATTCCATCACATTAGTAACTGCTTTACCAATACTGGCATTAGGATAAGGTATCGAGAGCATATTACAAATAGTTGGAGCAATATCAACAACCGAGAATGGTTGTGTTATCGATTTTGCTTTCGTGCGCCAACCACTCACAATAAAAGGCACATAATTATTTACACGGCTTGATACCCCTATCTTTTGACTTTCGGTTTCAACCGCTACCCAACCCGGTTTCAGGTAAATAATAATATCGCCCGATTTATCTTTACTGTACGCATTTTGCGCCATGCGGATATATTCGTTCGAATAGCTGTTGGAGAATATATCTTCGTCCGAAAACGCATACTGAACGCCTTCGAAACGAACCATAAATTCGGTGATTTTTTGTTTTACTTCTTTTATATTTAACTTTTTTGCTTCGATAGCATCGGTATTCAAAAATATTTGTTGATTACTATAGCCTTTTATAAATGGCACTTGCCCGTATTGAGACATTAAATAGGAAGTAAGCAAAGACATAGCTTGCTCCGACACAAAATAACCGGAAGGAATTTTATATTTTGCCAGATAATCCGGCGATGTATACTCTGCCTGAGTTGCATAAAGCACATACAAGACATTTCCTACACCACATATTGATTCTATCTCATCTATCAAGTTACGCAGATCTTTATCCAATCGATAATACATATCTTGTGTTTCTGCAGTAAGCACACCTGTATTAGTTTGATTAAATCCTTTTACCGTAAACTGCAAATTAAGTAAATCAGGAACTTCATACAAACCCATATATTCAGATCTCAAGGCAGACAAAGCAGTTTCACAAACCATCGTATTAACAAAAGGAGATTCTTTAAACTTGTGGTAAGGCACATTTTTATCTGTCATTATTGTTGACAAAGGATAATTAAATGTAGCAGCCGACAAACTTTGTGTTGAGTTGGCTTTATAGTAGGATGGGATATACAAATTTGTCCAGTTCCATTGTGCATAACTTTTTCCGGAATTAAAAGAATTAATTTTCACTGCCCACGAAGGTAACATGGACGAATAATATGACGAAGTTGCCCATTCTCCTGTCCTTTCATCAATCCACAAAGCTATATCTCCACTATGCCCTGCCATTACAATAGCTTCATCTGCATTCAACGCAATAGTAACTATTTTCGCCCGTCCTTGCGTATTTAGTTTTAACTCGTCTGAAAAAGTAGAGGTCATTATGTTTTTAGGAGAAAGGGATAAAGATGTGTTTATTCCTTTTTTATCAGCATCATACAGAAAAGATTGTGCTGTGCGTGTTTTTTTATCCCAATAAGTAAGTCCACAAATACCATGCTCGGAAGGAAGTGTACCCGTTACTGCCGAAGCATAATCAGCCGCATTACCAACGGTCATGTATGGAAAAGTCATATTTTTACAATAATTTCCTTCGCGTATCAATCGACGAAAACCGTGCGCATCTAAATTGTTCCAAAATAAAGAAATATAGTCTGATCGTAAACCATCAATGGCAATATTCACAATCAATTTAGGTCGTGCAATAGTATCTGTACGCTGTGCAAAAATTGTTACAGAAAATAACAGAAAAAGCAATGGCAATATTTTTTTCATATGATAAGTTATTTTCTCGTTAAAACATAAAAATGCAACGAACGAATAAACAAGGTTAACATTAAAGGAAGAAATGCTAAATTGAATTGCTGTGGAAAAAATAAATAGCCACTAATAGCAACAAGTATTAAAATAGCGCTAAATAACTGATAATAGCCTAAAAAATTACGCATTTTTTTTACTGGTAATAACATCACAAATAACAAGTGAGTGGGCAACAACCATAATAAATTGTAATTGGCTCCTACAATAGGATGAAACGAAAAAAACATTAAATAAAAAACAACAATCCCTAATATTCCTGCGGCTAAAAACAGGATAGTGTCAAGTAAAAACAAATACCTTTTCCAACAAAAGAAAGTAATCAATGTGATTAATACAAATAAGCAATTGAAAACTAACAATGGAGAGAAAAAAGAAGCTGTAGGAGTAAGATCGGGAGTTATATAAATCTGCTCCATTGACTCTACCATAGGAGTTCCATCCATTCTTTTTGCTTCTTGTAAAACATTCATATATTCGGCAGGCAAAAACATACGCTCATCAAAAGTAACTACCTTATCAGCAGCACTTCCAATTAAAATATCAATGCCAAATTTATTCCATGTATTGCTACCTGTATATTGCTCTATAAGTTCACGAAAAGTATATTTTTCTATTTCTTTCGGATAAATAATCTGATCACCGACAGAAGAAATAGCTTTATCAAGAAGTAACTTTGGACGGGTTACACAATTATCATAAATAAAATTGTAGCGATATTTCTTATTTTCAGGTTTGGTATTTTCGGTCAATGCAACTAAAAGTTGTTCTTTTTCGATTCGTGTCAAATTCAGATTTTGCTCCCACAAAGCGATTCCTCTTGCCACATATTGCAAATAAAACGAGTAAAAGTCATCTACACCCAATTCATAATCAGTGATTCCTTTGATAAACTTAAAGTAAAAATTTTTCGTATTAAAATTGAATGTACCATAATTGAACACAACATCATAACCGGCAAACGAATCTTTTACTCTAATTGCCGTATGACCGAATTGTGCGTACAAGGCATCACCTTTTCCACAAGTAAGCAAACTGATTTTTGTATGATCGGAGGTTATGTTTTCGTGGGCATATAATAATTGATATGCAAACAAAAAAAGTAATAAAGAAAAAAGCGTTTTTTTCATCTTTTTATGTGTAATCAATCATCTTCCGATTGAGTTAGCCCTTCTTCTTGTCCCATATTACATGACCCGCAAAATACAGCCTCCGGTTCGATAATAAGGACTTTAATCTGTATGTCACCATTGACCACTGCTGTAGATTTCAATGATAGAGTATCTCTCACTATAATATTCCCTTTTAAAGAACCTAAAATATCCGCATTTTCACAAGCAACATCACCTTGCACAAAACCTTTCGGACCAATAACTAAACGACCAACACATTGAACTTTCCCTTCAACAGTGCCATCTACTCTAAAATCACCTTCAGAATAAACATCACCTTTAATACGACTACCGGCAGCCAATACACTGTGACCGGATCCATTACTTACAACTGTTTCTTTTGCCATATAAGTATAATTTTGATTTTCAAGCTAACAAAAGTATTTATTTTACATAAAAAAAACAAGTCCGGTTTTCATTCAAAAACCGGACTTATTCTTCTTGAGCGGAAGACGGGGCTCAAACCCGCGACCCTCAGCTTGGAAGGCTGATGCTCTATCAACTGAGCTACTTCCGCAATGTTTTTTAATCGGCGGCAAATATACGATAGTTTTTCAAAAACAAAAATAAGAGCTGAGATTTTTCTCGTCCCCAGCCCTTATTCTATAATTAAGAAAGTTATCGTACTTTTGCTATCATTTCACTTCTAACGCGAGGATCATCTGTCCTATTGTTTTGCAAATCCTCTCCATAATCACTAATTTCAATTGCATAGATATATGTTGTACCCGAACCGGTTCCTCCATTTACTAGTTCTATTTTTATTTGTGTTTCATTAGGACTATTTACTACTAATATACCACCGGCATCACTATCACATCTGTTAAGCTTATTTTTTGTTGGAACAGGAGCACTAATCCAATCAATATACTCTGTCAAACTGTTAGCTCTTATAATCAAACTACGAGAACCCGCTGCTGCACACAATATTTTAACTTTACCTACTCTATTAGCTTTAATCGTCATTACATTATTAGTGTTATCCAACACATAGGCACCCGGAGTTCCTTTGCAAGCTAAAGAATTGTAAATCTTGCCCGGAGCTGTTTCATCATAAATAGCTGCAGAACCATTAAATGTAATAAAGGCTGGTTGGATAAACTCACCACCGTTCATCTCCGAAATATATGATCCGCCATTTGCTAGCGGAAATTCCAACATATCATTAGCAGTTGTAAAACTGAATGAATAAGGGGAAGAAACCGGGACATAATCATTTCCGAACAGATCTTCTATTGTTCCATCTTGAAGTGTAAATGTATAATTTGTTTCTTTTATCAAACCACTGAATGGAATTGTAACTGTTTTATCTTTCACTTGTACGGTACCAATTGTTGCTGCTCCTCCGGTTAAACTTACTTTAGATTGTATTGTAGCCGGATCTATTAAACGAACATTTTCATTGAAAGTCATAACAATTTTACCAGACAAAGAAACACCTGTTATTGGATCGGTTTCCACTTTTACTCCATTAATAGTTGTAGCATCTAATAAAGGAGCATCACAGTCTTCTTCTATATGGAATGAATATGTCCTTGCATAAGCAGGATCAGGGTCTTCTGCTTGAACTACTATTGTAACAGGAGGAATCGCATCATTTGCAAAATTCAAGCTTGTCAACAAAGATGTTACTGTAGCTAAAGGAGATACTTCAACATTTGTACCCATAAATAATTCCGTAGGATAAACCGGTGTTTGTCCACAAGGAACTTTTATGGTTATCAAATCTCCATTAATACTAACCTGTTCATCTGTTACTAAATTTCCAAAAGTAAATTTTGTAATATAGTTTTCTTTGCTGGCAGGAGCTCTACTCAAAATTACGCTATAATCTTGTGTACTTCCATCTTCTGCCTGAACTGTATATGTTGTCCCCGGTAGCCCTATGAAGAATGTTTGAGCTCCAACAGTCAACAATGTTGCATATTGCGATACCGTTACCTCATCAGGTGTAATCGGAGCCGTTAAATCAGCACTGAAAGGAACCACAACAGACACTGTTTTTGCTGTATGATCCATAGTTCCTGTTGCACCCAATAATTTAAATGTAGTTATCTGTTTCTCAGAACTCAATGTTCGAACATCTTTACCCACCGATTCTTTTGAATCGCCCTTAGTTATTCCATCTCCTTTAGCTATAACTTTATATGTATAAGTAGTATTAGGGGATGGCAATCCCGTCACAATCTGCGTCAAAGTTGCCGGATTACTAATTGGATAGGAAGTAATCAAAGTAGAACCATTATAAACATTGACGGTATATCCTGTCGCACCAGCTACAGATTGCCAATGCGCAGTGAAACCTGAATTTGTTACATTTGTAGCATCATCTACTACAGGAGGATCAAGACGAGGCAAGCCTACATCATATATTTTTATATAATCAATATCCCAAAGAATTCTTCCATTTGATGCAACTTTTGCTATTTTAAACTGACCAATATTGGTTGTTGCGGTTACAGCAGGCTGATCATTTAATAATTTTGTATTATCAGCCCATAAATCCCAAGCATCATTAGCCAAATCTTCTTCTACTCCGGTAGGTGCTGTATAAGAGATTTCAGAACCACTATTATTTACTACAAATGTCCATTCTACATAAACTGCTTCTTGCGCTGTTAATCGTGGAGTTAATTGATTAGAGCCGGAATAATCATATAACATAGTTCCTGCACTATTTTCCGGCCGAAACATAAAACCTGAATGCACTGAAGCATTTGCTGGTTTTGTTGTCCCATTCGAAAGTCCCGAACCAAGACACACTACGGTACTTGCAGAACCAGAACTTGTGACATCATGTTTAGAGCGCATTTTAAACATAAGTGCAGAAGGAACCGGATTTTCTACATCAACATTTCTAGTGATATCCCACATAAAACTAGTACCACCATCCTGTGCATGAAAATTTCCCGAAGTTGTTCTATTGATATCAACAAAAGAACTTGATTGTCTTGATCCTACAGAAATGGAAGTTAATTGAGAGCTATTAGGATTAGTTGTATTAACATATTCTCCCACGGGTATTTCTCCTATTGTATTTACAGGAACTTCGGCTTGCCCTCCGGCAAACTCTTGAGAGAAAACAAGCGCTTGTGCATTTATATTTCCCATGTAAAAAAAAGAAAATACAACAAACAATAATTGTAATTTTTTAGTTTTCATATCAAATTAAGATTTTTCGGTTTAGTATTTGATTTAAGGTTAGTTCTATCCAATAAAGCAAAAGACTGACAAAGATATATATTTTCAAAAATTTAGACAATATGGAACATACTTAAATCTCATAAAATATGTTTTATAACATAAAAATAGGGTATAAATTATAGTTCTACAGATTTTTCTTTTATTTTTGTCCCAAACCATTAAAATTCTTTATTTTATGAAAATTGTAATGAAACCAGTTTTATTTTTTACCTTCCTTTTTATTTGTAGTTTTTCTTTTGCAAAAAAAGACATTACAAAAAGTTCTTGTTTTCAATGGTCAGTAATCATTGCAAACTCCGAAATGAAACATAATCCGGAACTTTGGCAAGCTGATTTTGTGAAAAAACCCAAATGGGACTATACGCAAGGACTTGTAGCATATTCGATGCTCAAACTCTTCGAACAAACCGGCGATAGCATTTATTTTAAATATGTGAACGAATTTGCCGATTATTTTGTCCAATCCGACGGAGAAATCCTTACCTATAAGAAATCCGACTATAGTTTAGACCGTGTCAATGGCGGAAAATTCTTGTTCGATATGTATAACCTGACTAAAAATGAAAAATATTTAAAAGCCATTAAAATACTTCGCTCGCAATTCGATTCGCAGCCACGAACAAAAGTTGATGTGTTTTGGCACAAAAAGATTTACCCAAATCAAGTATGGCTTGATGGCTTATACATGGGTGCTCCTTTCTATGCCCAATGTGCCAAAGAATTTAATGAACCGATTTCTTCTTTCGACGATGCTGCTAAACAAATGGTACGCGGAGACTCTGTTACATTTGACCCCAAAACAGGGCTTAATTATCATGCTTGGGACGAAAGTCGCACACAACGCTGGTGCGATCCACAAACAGGCTTATCCAAGCATTTTTGGGGACGAAGCCTCGGCTGGTATATGATGGCTATGGTAGATATTTTGGATTATTTACCTAAAAATCATCCGCAACGCAAACAAATCATAGCTAATTTAAATCGTTTATCTACAGCATTGGTGAATTACCAAGATGAAAAAACAGGACTATGGTACCAAATAATTGATATGCCTACACGCGAAGGAAATTATATAGAATCATCGTGCACAGCAATGTTTGCCTATGCTATGGCAAAAGGCGTAAATCAAAAATATTTACCTAAAAAATTTAAAAAAGTTGCCACAAAAGCATTTAACGGACTAACAAGTTATGCAACTCAAAAGAATGTAGACGGCACAACCTCAATCACTCGTGCATGCAGCGTAGCCGGACTGGGAGGAAACCCTTATCGCGACGGAACTTTCGAGTACTACATCAGTGAACCGATTCGCAACGACGATCCTAAAGTAATTGGTCCTTTTATTCTGGCAGGGATAGAGATGGCAAAAATGGGTTGTAAATAATGGTTGAGAACTGAAAACGATATGAAAAAACTATTTTTATATTTAACCGCAGTGATAATGCTCGTAGGATTTATTGCAGGTAAAGAAAAACCAGTAAAACTATTTTTAGCAGGCGATTCGACAATGGCAGACAAACCGCTGAATTCATGCCCCGAACGAGGCTGGGGTATGGTTCTTCCTTCTTATTTTAACGACAATATATTAATCGAGAATCATGCTCGTAATGGACGAAGTACCCGCACATTTATCAGCGAAGGGCGTTGGGATTTTCTAATAAACCGCGTAGGAAAAGGTGATTTTGTTGTTATCCAATTCGGACATAATGACCAAAGTAAAGATAAAACAGACCGTTATACAACACCCGAAGATTTTAAGAAAAACTTTATCCGTTTTGTAACCGATGTGCGTATAAAAGAAGCGACACCAATCTTATGCACGCCTGTAGAACGCCGCAAATTCGACAATAACGGGAACTTTGTCGATCAACATGGTAATTATCCTAACCTTATCCGTCAAGTAGCCGACAGTATGAAAGTTGCTCTTATTGATATGCAACATACCAGTATGGATTTACTTATCAGCAAAGGAGTAGAAGGCTCAAAAGAATTCTTTTTACATGTAGGACCGGGTGAATGTCCGAAATTCCCTGAAGGAAAAGAAGATAATACACATTTTAAAGATGCCGGAGCAACGGCAATGGCTCAGTTATTTGTCGATGGGATAAAACAATTGAATATAGAACCTTTAGCAAAGAACCTGCGTCCTGCATCGGAAGTGAAATTGCAATATACAATACCTGTTCCTAATTTGGACAACTTAAAAAATACAATCGATCACACAAAAGACGAAGGTGGAAAAAACTAACTAATTGATTCTTCGTAAAACAGAGTCCGACTCAATCATCATTGTTTCCAGATTAATATCTTCCAATAAAAATATGGAAACTAATAGATTCTCTTCCAACCGATTTTCAGAAATCTGGTGCAATGCATCCAAAGTTTCGAAAATCGGTTTTTTATTGAATCTAACCGGACTTTTATCCATAAATAAATCCGGCAAAAGTATTCCGTTAAGAAATTCGGTACTATGGGTTTCTTCGGGAAAATCATTCAACGAAAAAAAACGAACTATTTGTCCGTTTTCATTAAGTTCAACAACCCCATTACGAATAATTCGTTGTGGGTGGCAATATACAAAATGTGCTGCGTATCGTTTCATTTTTTATCCGTTTCCTGAGCCATCTTCTCTAATTTATCCACAACTCGTTTGTGTATTATTTCCAACCTTTCCCTTTTTTTAAAATACCAAACAAGAGAACTGTCAAACTGAGATGAAGTCACTCCATGTTTTGCCAAAACAGCGTTATAATAAGGCGCTTTCTGCTCGTTACTCAATGACATTGATTTTACAGACACATTTCCCTCTAACAAATACAAATCAAACATGACCGCTTCCATTTTTTTTTCGGGCAATATATCATCCGGACGAGAAGAGCAAGAAAACAAAACAACGGACAAACTAAATAAAACCGTATAAAATATTATCCTACACATAGTTATTCTTCAATTTTATCTTTTTTGGATTTACTTTCGAGACTAGTATTTAAATCTTTTCTAAAAAAAATAAATACTAATGCAACACCAACCGTTACAGCAGCGTCGGCAAAATTAAATACCGGACGGAAAAACAAAGTTTCTCCCGCACTATTTTTTATCAACGGAAAATAAAACATATCTACTACCTTTCCATGAAAGTACGAAGCATAGCCTTCTTCCGGAAACATAGTTGCCACTTGACCATGGCTATGTGTAAACCATTGTCCGTAAAAAATACTGTCAATCAAATTACCAAGTGCGCCAGCCAAAATCAAAGCAATGCAAACAATAAAACCAAACCGGTAATTTTCTTTTATTAGTTTTATGATAAAATAAATAAGAAGCCCGGATGCAATTATTCTAAAAATTGTCAAAAAGAGTTTATCAATCAACTCTATACCAAAAGCCATTCCCTTATTTTCCACAAATAATAGCTGAAACCAGTTAGTAACAAAAATGCTTTCTCCAAGCATCAAATTTGTTTTTATCCAAATTTTTAATGCTTGATCTACCAAAAGAATTGCTAGAATAATAAACGAAAGCCAAATTATCTTATTTTTTACAGACATGATATTTTATAAAAAATTCGACAATCAGCCTTTACCAATTGTCGAATTTAGGTATATTCATTAAAAAAACTATCAAGTTATTTTACACCCGATTCTTTTGCTTCGATACTCAATGTGGCATGAGGCACAGCACGAAGACGCTCTGCCGGAATCAACTTACCGGTTTCACGACAAATTCCATAAGTCTTGTTTTCGATACGCACCAAAGCTGCTTGCAAATGTTGAATAAATTTCATTTGGCGTTGTGCTAACCGTCCTGCCTCTTCCTTATTAAGTGTAGCAGCACCTTCTTCAAGCACTTTAAATGTTGGGGAAGTATCTGAAGTGTCGTTTCCATCTAAATTTGTCAAACTTGCTTTAAGCAATTCATAATCGGCATTGGCTTTTGCCAGCTTATCCAAAATAATCGCTTTAAATTCCTCTAGTTCGACATCTGAATATCTTGT
The DNA here is from genome assembly GCA_964546015.1 of uncultured Paludibacter sp. GTDB lineage: Bacteria > Bacteroidota > Bacteroidia > Bacteroidales > Paludibacteraceae > JAFGVL01. Next base: position 148,181 of record CAZJHO010000001.1, on the reverse strand, counting down.
TTTTTCTGACATAATAATAAAATTTAATCGTAAATTAATTTTAGGTTGCGAAGATAAGTATTTTTATATTTCTAAGAAAACAAATCCCTCGAATACTTCTCAAGAAATGTTTAAGAACATATTTTTAGACACTTGATCAAGAATCAGGATTGGTTTTGGATTAGCCTTTCTCTGTCAGTTGATAAATTTCTTTTACCAAACTCATCGAATCTTTCGAATTTTTCAACTGCTTAAAATTATGCATGTTTTTAGATTATAGAATCGAGAATCAAGAGTCAAGAAATATGTATTTGTCTTGATTCTTGGTTCTATTTCTTCAACACCAAATTCAACTCATCCAACTGCTTATTATCAATCAGCGATGGTGCATCAATCATCACATCGCGGCCGGAATTATTTTTAGGGAAAGCAATACAGTCTCGGATGCTATCCAAGCCTGCCAAAAGCGACACAAAGCGGTCGAGGCCAAAAGCAATACCACCATGTGGCGGCGCACCATATTTAAAGGCATTCATCAAGAAACCAAACTGATATTCGGCTTGCTCTTTGGTAAAGCCAAGACACTCGAACATCAATGCTTGCAGGTCTTTATCGTGAATACGGATAGAACCGCCGCCCAACTCTACGCCATTGATTACCATGTCGTAGGCATTGGCACGCACTGCGCCGGGATTGCTTTTCATCATCTCAATATCTTCTTTCTTGGGTGAGGTAAACGGATGATGCATTGCCGAAAAGCGTTGGTTGTCTTCGTCCCATTCGAGGAGTGGAAAATCTACTACCCAAAGCGGCGCATATACATTCTTGTCGCGCAAGCCAAGGCGGCTACCCACTTCGAGACGAAGTTCGCAAAGCGCACGCAATGTTTTGTCTTTTTCGCCCGAAAGTATCAAGATTAAATCGCCCGGCTTGGCGTTAGTTTTAATAGCCCAAATCTGTAAATCTTCTTGCGAATAAAATTTATCTACCGACGATCTCAACGAACCGTCCGCTTCATATTTTACATATACCATGCCTTTAGCGCCTATTTGCGGGCGTTTTACAAAATCGGTCAAACCGTCCAACTCTTTGCGGGTGTATCCGGCGCAACCTTCGGCACAAATGGCTCCGACATATTCGGCTTCGTTAAATACAACAAAATCGCGCGATTTAGCTTCGGCGGTTAGGTCAACAAGGCGCATTCCGAAACGGATGTCGGGCTTGTCGCAACCGTAAAACTCCATCGCTTCATTGTAAGGCATGCGCAAAAAAGGCTCGTTAAATTCAATGCCTTTGATATTTTTGAACACCTCCTTTACCAAACCTTCGAACATTTCGAGAATATCCTCTTGCTCTACAAACGACATTTCGCAGTCTATTTGTGTAAATTCCGGCTGACGGTCGGCACGAAGGTCTTCGTCGCGGAAACATTTTACAATCTGGAAATAACGGTCGAAACCCGATACCATCAATAACTGTTTAAAGGTTTGCGGCGATTGCGGAAGGGCGTAAAACTCACCCGGATTCATGCGGCTCGGTACCACAAAATCGCGTGCGCCTTCAGGAGTCGATTTTATCAAAACAGGCGTTTCGGTTTCGATAAAATCTTTTGCAATCAAATAATTACGCACCTCGAAACACAAGAGGTTGCGCAACTCCAAATTCTTACGCACAGCGGCGCGGCGAAGGTCTAAGTAACGGTATTTCATACGAAGTTCGTCGCCGCCATCGGTTTCGTCTTCGATGGTAAACGGCGGTATTTCGGAAGCGTTGAGAACGATTAATTCGTCCACAATAATTTCAATATCGCCAGTAGGGATTTTGTTGTTTTTGCTGCTGCGTTCGGCAACTTTTCCGGTTACTTGCACTACAAATTCGCGTCCGAGTTTTTGGGCTTTTTCGCACAATTCTGCATTTACGGCTTCGTCGAAAGCCAATTGTGTAATGCCGTAGCGGTCGCGCAGGTTGACAAAGGTCATACCGCCCAGTTTGCGTGTTCGTTGTACCCAGCCGGCAAGAGTTACGGTATTGCCGGTATTTTCGATGCGGAGCTCGCCACAGGTATGTGTTCTGTACATATTTTAGTAGAAAGTGAAAAACTGAAAACGGAAAGTGAATACAAATTTTCAGTTTCTCGTTTTCAATTTTCAATTAAATTAAGCGCAAAAGTAATTATTTTGACAGATTAACACAAGCATAAGATGTCTGTTATCTGTGTTTTGCAATATAATTTTGTAATCATTCGTTTATCTTTGTATTATAACTCAAAACATAACCGCTATGAAACGAAAAACAGCTTTTATCGGTATCGCTTTTTTATCTGCAATTGCATTAAATGCAGGAACAAACAAAAATCCGGTATTGACCAATACCTTTATAACTTCATCCGGTAAATTGATTGTTGCAGATACATGGAACGAATTAAAAAAGACAGATATTTCTATTGAAGATTTGAACGCAATGATGAAAGAAGTAAAAGAACAGAAAAAACTTATTGAAGACCTAAAAAAGCAAAACAAAGAGTTAAAAAAGGAACAGGATAATTTAAAAATAAAACTTGTTGAAACGGAACGAAAAATACAAAAGAAATAATCTTTTATATCAAAAGAAATAAGGTTGGTTCAATAAAATTGAACCAACCTTATTATTATTTAACTATATAAGTTTAACATTATCCTACCGCCACATCTTTATTAATCTTACTTACCAAACCTTGAAGCACTTTGCCCGGACCAAGTTCGGTAAACTCGGTTGTACCGGCGGCAATCATGTTTTGTACCGATTGCGTCCAACGAACAGGAGCGATTAATTGGGCGATTAAGTTAACTTTAATCATTTGCGGATCTGTTTGTGGTTTAGCATCTACATTTTGATATACAGGGCAAATAGGTTGGGTAAATGCAGTTGCTGCAATAGCAGCTTCCAACTCTACACGGGCAGGCTCCATCAACGGAGAATGGAACGCCCCTCCTACAGGTAAACGCAAAGCACGCTTTGCTCCTTTTTCTTTCAATGCTTCGCAAGCTTTATCCACACCTTCGATAGAACCCGAAATTACCAATTGTCCCGGACAGTTGTAGTTAGCAGCCACCACTATTTCAGGGATTGATGCACAAACTTCTTCTACCACGGCATCGTCTAATCCAAGCACAGCAGCCATCGTTCCGGGTGTTTTTTCGCAAGCGGCCTGCATAGCCAACGCACGCTTCGATACCAGCGTCAAGCCATCTTCAAAGCTCATGGCTCCGGCAGCTACTAATGCCGAAAATTCACCCAAGGAATGTCCGGCAACCATTTCGGGTTTAAAATCGTTACCCAATACTTTAGCCAAAATAACAGAATGGAGAAATACAGCAGGTTGTGTTACTTTAGTCTGGCGAAGGTCTTCGTCCGTTCCGGCAAACATCAAATCGGTAATGCGGAAACCGAGAATTTCGTTGGCTTTCTCGAACATTTCTTTGGCTAGTGCCGAATTTTCGTACAGGTCTTTACCCATACCTACAAATTGGGCACCTTGCCCGGGAAATACAAATGCTTTCATTATTTTATTAGTTGAAAGTGGAAAATTGAAAATTGAAAGTGATATTAATTTTGCGGTGCAAAGATAAAATCTATTTACTATTTTACCATTGACTATTGACTTTTATTTCCATTTTATCACAACAAAAATCCCTTGTTTCAAAAGAAGCAAGGGATTTTCTCTAACAATTTTAAAATTTCACTATATAAAGTTATAATATAACTTTAACAACAGCTCCATTCACAATTACAATATAAGCACCTTTAGTAACAGGAATAATTGTCGTTCCAATAGCTGCATCTGCTTTAAACACTTTTGCTCCCTGTATAGACAATACTTGAATACTTGAAGCATTCTCAGTTTCTACAACTATATTAGAACCGCTTGTATAAACTTTTCCGGCAATAACAGCATTACTATCTTTTGTTCCGGTATCAGTAGTTCTTGTTGTAGATGCCGTTTGAGATGCAGTAATACCATCTGCTTTATACGCTACTAATTCAAATGTATAAGTAGTATTCGGATCCAATCCTGTCACTTCTTGTGAAGTTGAAGTAATTCCTGTATAAGGAGAACCAACAACAGAACTCGAAGCATCTTTTACTGTTAATGCATAAGTAGCTGCATCTGTGTAAGCATTCCATGCTATTGTTATACTATTTTCCGTAATCACATCATTAGTTAGGTCAAATGTTGGAGTTCCTGTTGTAAATGGATCTTGATCAACTGTAAATGTTATAGTATAAGAATTAACAGTTATGCCATCTTCAGCAGTTACTTTAACGGTAGCCACATTATTTGGAGATTCCAAACTTGTAGCTTGCGTAATATCTACAGTAGCTTTACTATCTGTAGCTATACCTTCCACATCAATAGGGACTGTAATTGTACCCTCTTCTAAAACCACAGAGTAAGGAAGCGTATCAGCATCAAAATCATCTACAGAAGTTCCACTATTATAAGTTAGTGAACTCAATGTAGCATCAGAACTTGCAGAGAATGGTGTTCCATTAATCAAATAATCGCATGCATTTTTAATTAATTGAATACCGGTAGCACTAACTTTATCATAGTTATCATTTGATATTGCAATCATTAAATATTTATCACCCATAGTATAAGGAGTTCCGCCATCATTAACAGCCATAACTGTTCCGCTTGGCACTTCATGAATAGAAATACCTGCTGATGTAGTAGCTAAACTATAACCTTGTGTCAAACCTGTTTCAGCTTGAATACCATTACCCGTTGTTATTGCATCTAAAATAGCTAAATCTTTGTTATCGTCAGTTAAACCGAGTCCTGCAAAAATCGGGTGACTTAACAAATGAACCGAAACAGAACTTGTTCGAGGATCCGGATTACTGCCGGCAGCACCTTTCCAATTCCAAGTATTATCTCTAACTGCGTAAGACTTAAAGTTTAATAGAGGTTTTTCTATTCCTCTTAATGCACGCATTCCATCACTGTTAGTTCCCGGTTCTTCCGTTAATATTACTAAATCATAAGATGAAAGATCTGCGGTCGGCACATCTGCTATTTTCACAGTTGTAACCTCATAGATTGGCAACAATGACGGATAAATTTTAGTGTCTTTTGCCGATAATGCTGTATTTATAACATAAGCTATCTTCTTGGCATTAGCATCACGAATAGTAATAGTTCCGGTAGCAGCTACTTCGTTTCCTACATACCCACTTTGAGGAGCAGCTATTACCTTATAATCCAAAACAGCAGGGAAAGTTGTTATTCCGAGAGCTGATACATTTGGTGTACCCTCAATAGTAAATGCATGATTCACATTATCATAAGTTCCTGTTATTCCCGAAATTAAAGTAACATCTGTTTCAGCTAATTTAACTTCTATAGTAGCGCCCGTAGTTTGATCTTCATTAGCCAAAGTATAAATAATATCAGCAATAGCAGTAACCCCATCTCCTTTCACTATTTGACTGGTTGTAGCAGCATCTGATGTTAATGTAATTTCAGGAGCAAGTAATTCATATTCTGTTACAGAAACCTTACCTGAAAGAGAGCTGCATTCACCTACGCTGACAGTGTATTCATAATCTCCAATAGCTGTTTCCGAAGCAATAGTACCGGAAATAGTAAGTGTTTTTTCTTCCGTATTAGGAGTTTCAACAAGATTATCAGGTTTGCTGGTTGTCCACACAATAGATGGGGTAGCCTCAAGTCCTTGATAAACTATCGTTTCAATAGCAGCTCCTTGCATTACTTCTTGCTCATCTGTTCCTGTTGCCGAAGTTAATGTAATAGGAAGAATTGGCAAAGTAAATGTAGCGTCTACTAAGAAAGCATTTCCACTAGCACCGGAATTTGTAATGGTAATTGTTGTCGACTTAGTTGTATTTAATGTAAGAACATCAGAAGATAAACATGCTGAACTACCACCACTACCTGGGAATGTTACAGTTGTTGAAGCTGTTGTAGCACCTGATGCTTCTACAGTAACAACTCTACTATTTCCACTTGCAGCAAAACGAGCTGTAAAAGTACCTACTCCATGAGGGAAAGTCATAATAAAATTACCTACACCACCTTGTGCTAGCGTTATTTTATTAGCAGTACCACAACCATTAGTATTATTTGCCGCCCAAGTACCGGTAGTACTTATTTCAATTTCCGGAAAGGCAGCATAAATATCGTCTAAAGAACTATATGCTCCAACATTCAAAATTGTAGCAACATCATATCCTTGTGATGCTTCTTCCGTTTTAAACTCAAATGAGATAGCATCTGCGATATTACCCACTAAATCGGTAACAGCACCTTGCTCAATAGATACAGTATAACTTGTACATCCTTCTAAAGTCGGAATAATTAATAAAGAATCATTCGATGCACTTACTTTGGTCGGATCAACTGTTACTGTATTCAACTTAATTTTTGTAACATCAGTAATTCTAATGTCTTCACTAAATTTAATTTTGATAGTATCATCCAAAGCTACATCTTTTGCTTCATCTGCAGGAGAAGAGTTTAACAAAGTCGGTTTTGTTTCATCTGCAGCTATAGCAACACCTGAAACCGGAACTTCAACATCCTGGGTCAAACCTCCACCGCTAATAATGATTTTTCCGGAATAAGTGTCTTCTGCTGTTGGATCAAATGTTACAACAATGTCTTTTCCTTCAGTGGCTTCAGCATCTGCTTGCGTAATAGATGAAACCCCGCCAAGTGAGAATGCTAAATTGTCAGATGTAATAGATAAATCACCGGTAAGAAGAACTCCTTTTACATTTAATGTCAATTCTTTAGTCCCATTAGCAGGAATTGAACCAAAGTCAAGACCTGTTGCAGCATCAGGAGTTGTAGTTACTGTAGGAGCAGTAGCTGTAACTACTGTTGTTACAGCAGCAATAGAGTAATTGTAAGCCAAATCTCTATGAACTAATGCATATTTTGTATCAACTGTTGTTGTAATATTATATGTAGTAGCTGAAGCTGCTATATTCGTAGCAACAATTTCCCAATCACCACCGGTACGATCATTTTCATCATTACCTGTTGTAAAAACAGCTTGGTCATTTAAAACAGGATCAGATGCTGATAAGTTGGTTGTTTTTAAAAGAATCGTAGCTTGGATTCCTGTAGCACCAGCTCCGGAAACACCTGAACCGACATCATTCCCGTTAGTCCATGTCAATTCAGAAGTAGTACATGTAGTAAATGTAGGAGCCGTTGGTTTTGCTAAATCGGTAGGAGCCCCATCAGTTGAAGTATAAATAATTACATCATCAAAATAGAATGCCCATTTTTGCCCTGCAGCATTAGAAGGAAAAGTCCCTCCTGCAATTTTAGGGTGAAACCTGCCGGCAGAAGTTGCAGAACAACTATAATTTGTTGGTCTTGTCCATGAAGCGGAATATCTCTCATAGCTAGTTGTGTATGAGTTATTCGAAGATGCTGACGCTAGTATATTCGTTGCGGAAAATGTTTTTGACAAATTTGATCCAACCAAGCACAGACCCCATACATTGCTCATTGACGGCATAGCCGGTGATGTTTTTACCCAAGCTATATAATGGACTGTAGTACTACAGTCAATAATATGAGGCGCACCATTTAGATTATAAAAAACAGCAAAAGATTGCGAAGCTGTTTGTGTCCTATTCCATTCGGCTTTAGCTGCATAAATTCCGGTTCTAGCATCCGAGCCGGTTGCAGTTGTCATAGCTGTATTCACAGGATTTCCTGTTGCTTGCCATAATTCCACACCACCGTCTTCAAAATTCCAATTTTCAAATAGCTGTGCATTTACTTGCACCACTACTCCCAACACTAGCATAGCCAATGTCAGAAATAATTTGTAAAAACCTTTTTTCATAATCATCAATATTTAGTTAAACATAAATTTCCTTCGCATTGAACTGAACTGCAAATGTAATAAATAAAGAATTATGTTATTCCTCTAATTTTATGCTTTATAACATATTTTGAAGGATAAAATTATCTTCTATAAAAAAACAAGCACTATAACTTACAGTTACAGTGCCCATTATAAAAAAATATATATTTTAATATCCTGCCGGATAACAATGTTCTACCAAACTATTCAAATAAATTTCCAGATTGGTATATTGTCCTTGTGGATCTAGCGTTTTTGCTTTACCGTCGTTAGCGTTATTTGGATCAAGCCCTTTAGCTAATTCCCATTCGTTAGGGATACCATCTCGGTCTGTATCATACTCATCCAAATTACGAGTTATAACTACTCCTCCATTTAAAACAGGAAAACCTCCTACATCCTCTTGACTATCAATAATACCATACTTGCTTTCACGAGAACCTTGTGCTGTAAAATCTCTGTTCTTCACATTATCAATGATACGATTATCAACAGCATCGCGAACAAAACTTGCTCCCGCAAAATCTAATACACTACCATAAGCTTCTTGTGCTGTTTGAGTTCTAATAGATGGCATATCTACAGGAGAATACAAGCGTATATCCGAAACTGGTGCCGGACTATTTGCATCTATTATTTTGTGAATTCCTTTCCAATTATCATTAGTAACATCACTACCATCCGAATAATTACCGGTAGCATTTGCGCTACTATAACTGCCTCCCATATAGTTACCCTCCACATAAAAGTTTCCCCAAGTACCTTTAGGTAAATTTGTTGATTTATCTCCATTTCGAGTATCCGAGTCTGGAGCAAAAATACGCTTACGCACCTCACCGGAAGTGCCACTAGAAACACCTCTTCCATCAGTGGCAGGACCCGGTTTATAATAGTTATTTATTATGTTATAAACACCCCCTTCACCTCCATATCCGCTATTTCCTCCCCAATTATAGATTACATTATTTCTAAAATCGATTTTTTCTTCATTTGGTTTATTAGAAAAGCGTGCTCCACAAAAGCGCGGATTACGGCTATCATGATGAGCAAACAAATTATGATGGTACGAAACAGTACGACCTCCCCACATACCACCATAGCCATGATTTCCTTTGTAGTGTTTAGAATTCCGCAAACTTTCAGACAAAATACACCATTGCATTGTCATATTCGCATTATCATAAAATGAAGAACATTCATCAATAGACCAACTCATAGAGCAGTGGTCTATCATTATGTAATGAGAATTTTGTCCTTCTAAAGCATCGGCTTCAGATGCTTTTAAATCACCCATTCTAAAACGAACAAAACGAATAATCACATCGCTAACCTTAGAAACATTCATTGTTGAATTTGCTATTGTTATTCCATCGCCCGGTGCAGATTGTCCTGCTATTGTAATATTATTATTTGTAATTGTCAATGCAGAATTTAATTGAATTGTTCCTGAAACGGCAAAAAGAATTGTAGCTTTAGGACCACTATTCATTAAAGCATAGCGTAAACTTCCGGGACCATCATCATCCAGGTTAGTAACATACCAAACCGTGCCTGCTCTACCTCCAACAGCATAAGCACCTGCCCCTTCTGCTTGAGGAAATGCGAGCACTTTATCTTCTACCGGTGTTCCATTTGAATTATTGGAATCATCTTTACATCCCAACAATCCCAACAAAAAACTAACTAGTAAAAACAAAATCTTTCTCATTTTTTTATTTCTAATTTATACTACAAATGTAACAAATAAAAATAATAAATTGTTTACAAAAAACACAAAGGTACAACAGCCATACCTGTGTACCTTTGTGTTTTTACATTAAAATATTAAATCAATGTTAATAGCCATATTGATTTTTAAGTAATCTACCACTAGCAGAAACAACATTTGAAGATATCGGCAATAAATTTCTTAAATCAGGATCAACTACTGTTCCTCCATTATTTCTATAAAAACATTTTTCATAGTATTTTGCAGGATCTCCAGCTCCCGCTAGAGATGTTTCACTCCACATAGAAACAGAAGTCCAATCATTTCCAGGAGTATCCCCTTCAGGTAATATTTCACCTTTATTCATTCCATAAAGCTCGATAACAGGTTGATTAATTACCGGATCATTCTTAGTTGGAGACATACGCGACCATACTTTTTTAGGGACATCACTGTAATCATATCCATACTGAGAAGGATTGTTATTATGCGCATTTTGCAAATCAATACATTTTTGGGATTCTTTATCCATAAATTCCTTTAACTTACCCCAACGAATAAGGTCATTTTTTCGAATTTGCTCACCTACAAATTCAAACTTACGCTCATCCATCAAATTATCCCAAGTAAGTTCCTTGTAAGGTGCAGAACCACCAAACGCACGATCACGAACTTTATTAAAAGATGGTTGTCCTTCAGCTACCTGACCTAATGCCAAACAAGCTTCTGCATGCATTAACAAGACATCAGCATAGCGTATTATTACCTTACCCCTATAAGTATCCCCTTGAGCATCTGGAATCATATCTGTATTTCCACTAGCCCACTCAGGGCGAAGTTTTGCAAATGATATTTCATTCATTTTGTGAGCAGTAATAGCACCAGTCTTCCAATACCATGGAGCCAAAGAAACATCACGGCGAATATCATTTTTATCATAATCCCACCAAAGAGAACCAACAACCCAGCCTCTATCTCCGGTAGCTCTACTTGGAGTATAAGTATCTACATCATGTCGTAATCCCCACCCTTTAACAAACTGGTTACGATATCTCATTTCCCATAAAGATTCGGTATTTGCAGGATTTTCTTCACCACGGCTAATTGCTAAAAATACATCCTGAAAAGAAGACATTAGCTGTCCCGCTCCACTACCACGACTTATTATACTGGTACATTCATCTTTAGCGATTTGATAATAAGAATTACGCTTTTCTTCTTTTACTCTACCAACAAAAGCGTAAGAATTTTGACTATTTGCACCCGGACGAATTTCATATTCATTAATTTGGCTAATTGGTCTCTGTGCATATCCAGCAGCAGCAAGAGCTACTCTAGCCCTAAATGCCTGAATACCTGCAAGAGTTGGATGTAGAACAGATGTAATTTGTCCATCTGTTACATACGACTCAGCTTCCAACAAATCTGCTAAAATATGATCATAAATATCTTCACGCTTAGATGGTTGATAGGTATCATCACCTGTAGTCCAACGGGCAGGGACATCACCCCACCAAGCAATTAAATTATAGTAAAAATATGATCTCAAAGCCAAAGCCTCAGCATACAATGCTCCTAAAGGTTTATTTTTTACAGGATCACCGAACAAAGGAACATATTCTATTATTTGATTACAGCTTTCTATATTCTGATAAGTATAATTCCAAACTTCTTCAAACCCAGAAGCAGCATCTGATTCTGAAGTATAATACATAGCTACACCAGCTCCATTACTCGCGTTTATACTTTGATTAAAAGTAACAGATTTATTCCGTTCTATATCTGTATTAGCATGATAATAATAATCTGCACGGTTACGATAAGATCTATCTTTACCCATATTATCATAAATAGTCAAGATATACATCTGCAACATATTTGGATCAGAAAATACAATAGAATCCGGAATAGCAACTTTATCTGTGCTCACTTCTAAAAAGTCATCAACACAAGAAGTAAATACCACTGAAAAAAACAGTGCTAAAAAACTATATTTTAAAGTTTTCATAATTATTCTTATTTTAGAAAGTTAAGTTTAAACCAATGGTAAATGATCGCGTTTTAGGATAAGCCGACCAGTCAACTCCCGGTGTTAGAGGTGTACTACGACGAGTACTTACTTCCGGATCATAGCCTGAATATTTAGTTAAACAGAACAAATTGCTTCCAGAAATATACGCTCTAGCTGAAGTCAAATATATTTTCTTGATCAACTTAGATGGAATTGTATATCCAACAGTAACAGTACTTAAACGAAGGAAAGAGCCATCTTCGATCATATCTGAATAAAGAACAAAACTACTGCTCATAATAGGCATTGGAGCCATATCATCAGAATTCCACTTAGCATAATCTTCTGCTGTTGTGAGCAAATTTCCTGTTTCCGGATCAAACATCGTGTGACGGGAACCACTTGCCATTGTAGCCGATATATTACGGAATTTCGTTTTGTTGTGATATTGAGTTAATTCCATTTCATTAGCATTATATACATCAACATCAAGCACAAATGCAAAATTGGCAGCAAAATCAAAAGCTTTATAACGACCACTTAAATTAAATCCTCCAGTAAATTTAGGCAAAGTATTACCTATAACAGTCTGATCCTCTGTAGTAATTACACCGTCTCCATTTAAATCTTTCAACTTCAAAGTTCCCGGAGTCAATATATACAATGAAGTATATGGCGTATTCGTAGTTTGTTCTTTCAATTCAAATGTGTAATTACCAATTGTTTCTGGCTTAAAATCATCAAAAGCATATACGCCATTAGACACATAACCCCAAACTTGCCCAAGAGGAGCACCCACTTGAACCATGAAATCATCAGAAAGGTTAGAGCCTCCTCCACCCCATCCTGAGTTTGCAGGTAGATAATCACGACCTGCACCTAAATCATCCACTTCATTTTTATTATAGGAGATATTGAAGTTAGCATTCAAACTATAGTCTTTTTTGTTAAGAATAACTCCATTTAAAGTCAACTCAACTCCTTTATTAGATGTAGATCCAGCATTTTCACATCTGTATGTAAAACCACCACCACTTTGTTTGTATTGTATTAACATATCAGATACAGAATTCCAATATACATCAATTGTTCCCGATAATCTATTTTTTAACAATCCAAAATCAAGTCCTAAATTTCTAGTAGTAGATGTTTCCCATGTCAAATCAGGATTTGGAGCTACATCACCTGCTGTTAATAACTTATATACCTGATTTCCAATTTTAACAACTTTTGGTCTATAAATCTTCTGGAACAAGCCTGCATCTATATCATTATTACCTGTAGTTCCATAACTTGCACGCAATTTCAAATCATATAACCAAGAACGGGTAGATTTCATAAACGATTCATCGGCAATACGCCAAGCTGCTGATACAGCAGGAAAAACACCCCATTGATCTCCCTGTGCAAATTTACTAGAACCATCAGCACGCAAAGTTCCAGAAACTAAATACCTACCTTTATAATCGTAATTCACACGGCCAAAGAAAGATAACAATCTATCACTCAAAGGATAAGAGTTCTCAAAATAAATGGCATTACCCAAAGCAGTAAAAGCATTTGCATTTTTATAACTATAGTAAGATGACACATCGTGCACTTCAGATTTTACTGTATTGTAATCTGTAATTATCATTTCTTGACCTATTACTGCTGAGAAGTTATGATTCTCTTTCCAGCGTTTTTTCTCAAAGCTAAGAGTGTTTGTATTACGATATTTGTAAGATGTTTCTAATTCATCAATAATAATATCATCTGTTGCTCCACCATTGCGTGTTGTATAACTTTTCGGTCCATAGTACCGATAAGTATCATTAGTTTTCATTTCATAAGCACCTTCTGTACGAAGAGTTAACCCTTTTATTATCTGCCAACTTAAATAACCATTATAAGTATATGTACGCTTCGTATTCTCTTTGTAATTATTTTCAATCATTTCAGAAGGAGACACCAAAGCATATTGCTCATCCAGGTCCAAATCAGGATCTTCCTCCATATTTGCAGATAACATTGACAGTGGTATCGGTGTGTATAATAACACTTGTTTTAAACGCCCTTCTGATTTGGAGTTACCTCCAGAACCTGCATCATTAGCACCTGAACCCACAGTATGAATACCAGAGTAACGACCTGTAAAACCTAACTTAAAGTTTTTAACAGGTTGAGCATTCAGTTTAAATTGCAAATAATCTTTAGTATAACTAGAACCTTCCATTATAGCTTTATCATCTAAGCGACTATAATTCAAGCTATAATTTAAAGCTTTGCTACCTCCACTAATGGTAATCGAATTATTGATTGTTTGACCTGTACGACCAAAAACAGAATCTTGCCAATTTTGTGTTACACCTGTATATTTATCAAGCATATCACTAAAACTCATTGCTCCTCCTGGATTAAAGTATTTGCCGAATTCACTGTTAAATTTACTGGCATCATTTTTTGTAATAAGTTTAGCTCTTTCATATTGCCACAATACATAATCTTCAGAAGATACTAGAGGTAATTCATCAGCTAACCATTTCCAACCAAAAGATCCGGCATAATCCACTGTAATTTTATTACAACCGTCTTGTTCTCCTACTGATGGGTCTCTTGTGGTAATCAACACTACCCCATTTGCACCACGAGCACCATAAATTGCTGTTGCAGAAGCATCTTTCAACACATCTACCGATTGAATTACACTTGCAGGTATATCTGCTATAGAAGAAACCGGCATACCGTCAACAATATACAAAGGCTCTGAATTCTGAGTCACAGAACTCGCACCACGAATGCGTAATTGGATTTCAGCATCAGGAGAACCATCTGTTGTGGTAACATTCAAACCAGCAATTTGTCCGGCTAAAGCTTCTGCTACATTGTTTGTGGGGCGTTCGCGGAGCTGATCTCCACTGGCAGAACCGACAGCAGCAGTCAAACTTTTACGCTCCACTGCAGGTCCATAACCTAAAACAATAAGGTCTTCCAATTCTCTTGCATCAGCTTTCATAATAATTTCACCTAAATTAGCGCGTCCTGCAATTTTCACTTCCAAAGAATCCATCCCTACATAAGATAGTTTCAGAATGTTCGCGCCCGAAGGCAAATCACTGATAGTAAAATTACCATCAAAATCAGTTACCGCACCAAATTCCGGATGACCTTTTACAGCTACAGACACCCCAATTAAAGGTTCTTTGTTCTCATCTTTTACCACTCCGGATACTGTTTGTTGTGCAAAAGCCTGCACTGAAACTCCGGAAAACAATAAAAGCATGAATAATGAGCGTCTCACGCTCCCAAGCTTATTCGCTTTTTCTTTCATAGAATTTAAATTAAAGGTTAATGTAAATTTATTTCCCATCATTTTTTTATTTTTCTGGTTATCAGATTCTTTCTACAAGAAATGAAGCCACTTATCCAAAAAAGAAATTTTTGCCAGGCAAATGTATTAATTAAATTCGAAAAATACACAAAACGAAAGGAGTTTTTTTTTACTTTTAATTTTTTTTCGCATTATTTCGATACTCTCATTGTTATCTTTGACTTTTTTATTGAATAATGCATGAAAAATCAAGCTTTATTATTTTCTTTGCAATAGTTATAAAAGATTATTTAAAAATTCACTAAAAAAAGATCTTTTACATTTGTTTCGCCTCATTTTTTTGTTTTTTTGGGATCTATTTGAATCTTTACTTTTGACAAATAGCCCGTCTGTCAAAAAACAGCTAAAAAATGAATTGCGAAAAAACCTCTAAAAACTCAAGACATGGACACAAAGGATTTAGTATTATTAAAAGAAAAAGGTATATCAGAAACAATGTTACACGAACAATTAAAATTATTCAAATCCGGATTCCCCTATTTAAAAATAAGTAAGGCTGCCGAAATAAATGATGGGATTATTGCGGTAAATGAAATGGCTAAAGCTACCTTTATCAGAAAATGGAAAGAATATCTTGCTAAAAATAAAAAAATAGTAAAATTTGTTCCGGCTTCCGGTGCCGCCAGCAGAATGTTTAAAGATTTATTTGAATTTGCATACGCTATTTATGATGAACCTAAAACATCTTTTGAAAAGGATTTTTTTCAAAAAATACAATATTTTGCATTCTACAATGATTTAAATACAGTTTGTATAAAGAACTCCAATAAAAATATAAATCAATTACTTTCGGATAAGCAATATAAAACAATAGTTAAAAACCTCCTGGAAAAAGAAGGACTAAATTATGGCAATTTACCTAAAGGGTTACTAAAATTTCATTCTTATCCTGACGGCAATAGAACTCCACTTGAAGAACATTTGGTAGAAGGATCTTTGTACTCAAAATCTCAAAATGAAGTGGCCATTCATTTTACGGTTTCAATTGAGCATAAAGGATTATTTAATAACCATGTAAATGAAGTAATAGAAAAATACAGTAAATTATTTAATGTTAAATATTCTATCAGTTTTTCAGAACAAAAACCATCTACAGATACCATTGCTGTTGATATCAATAATGAACCTTTTAGAGAAAATGGCCAATTGGTTTTCAGACCGGGGGGACATGGAGCCTTGATTCAAAATCTAAATGATTTAGATGCAGATATAGTTTTTATTAAAAATATAGACAATGTTGTTCCTGATCATTTAAAAGCAGACACTGTAAAATACAAAGAACTTATAGCCGGCATCTTGGTTTCATTGCAAGAACAAACTTTTCAATATTTATTAGAGCTACAAAATGATAGTATTTCACATGAAAAGTTAATCGAGATTGCCGATTTTTGTGAGAAAAAATTATTTAACTTCAACAAAAACACAACAAACTTGAACGATAGTGATTTAAAAAACTATCTGATAGCAAAGTTAAACCGTCCGATTCGAGTATGTGGTATGGTAAAAAATGAAGGTGAACCCGGCGGCGGACCTTATTTAGTTGTCAACAAAGATGGCAGTATCTCACCACAAATTTTAGAAAGCTCTCAGATAAATACAAATGACCTTAAAGAAAAAGCAATTATGATGAGTGCATCACATTTCAATCCTGTTGATTTAGTTTGTTCACTAAAAAATTATAAAGGAGATAAATTTAATTTATTACAACATGTAGATAAGAATACAGGATTTATATCATCTAAGTCAAAAAACGGGAAAGAACTGAAAGCTTTAGAATTACCCGGTCTTTGGAATGGTGCTATGAGCGATTGGAATACTATTTTTGTTGAAGTGCCGATCAGTACATTTAATCCGGTCAAAACAGTTAATGATTTATTACGCAAGGAACACCAATAATATTTACAATTTAACTATCTACTATTTAACAATTTAGAATTAACAATTGATAATTAATACGACTTTAGAAAAGAAAATTTAATTTTAAAGAAAAGGGGAAAGCAGCTTCACCGAAATAGTACCCTTTGTTATGTTAAATAAAACACAAACTAAAAATAATGGTAAAAAATTTGGAGCAAGCCTTTTTCTTTTGTACATTTGTATTGAGCCGATGGCGAGAATGGAAAACTCAACACTAAAAAACTACCGAGACTCTAAATTAAGTTTTTAATGGCGGGCTGCACCTTCGGGTTGTTCTTCCGGAACACAGCAGATTACAAAGAAAACCAATGTCTCAAATCCTATTTATAGGAGTTTTCTCAAAAAGCCATTCGGCTTTTTTATTTTAGTCAAATTTTAACTTTCCTTCTTTTTGCAATTTATATTGTAACACCAATAGAGCCACAAATTTTGAGATTGTAATTAATGCTTTGGTTGTTTCATCAGACAATTCTTTCCTTTGTAAACGAAGCAATAACACTCCATATAGAAAATTGAAAATCACTTCGATATCATTTTCAAGACCATTTTGTTTCGCCTTTAGTTCTGCAATGAAAGGTAATGCTTTATAAAAAATCGCGCTATAGTCCGCATGTTGTTGCGAAAAAAGAAGTTGTTTATGCAAGTCTGTTAAATTAATAATCACATTATTATTAATCTGTAAATGTCCTGATTGCTCAACATTTTCGGCATGCATCATTTCTATTAAATCAGAATACCACGCTAAGATTTGCTTCTTTTTATCTTCATTTAAATCAAATTTAGATATAATATTTTTATCAATTTTATTGATATCCAGATTGTTGGCACGAATCAAATCTTCTACTTGCCACATATACAACAAGTATTCGGCTATATTCTCATTTTTCTTTTGCTGTGCAATAAACATTTTCAATCCTCCGAGAAATTAAAATTCCAATCTTCATCCACAAAAATAGGTTCTTCTATAAATGCATCCAGCTCTCGTCGTTCTTTTTTGGTCGGACGACCGGTTCCTCGTGCACGATCAATAAATCCACTGACTTTTCCCATTTCAAGTAAAGCGATTTGATCTGGTGTAGTTACATTTTCCATAAAATCGGGAACAAGTTTCGCTCCCATCCGATTTTCAGTCAATGCCAACACTTTAAAAGAAAAAAGAATCGGATTCTTTCTAATTTGAATAATATCACCGACTTTAATCATGCGCGAAGGCTTGGTAACAGCTCCACCTATACTCACTTTACCTTTTTTGCAAGCATCGGCAGCTAAACTGCGGGTTTTAAACAAACGAACTGCCCAAAGCCATTTATCTATACGAACCTCCGTTTTCACCTATTTTTCGATTGACAGATTGACAGATTTAGAAATTTACAGATTGAAAAAATATTACTTCAATCTGTAAATAAAGAAATCCGTCAACTATTTATTATTATATGTTGTCATCGTGTTCTGTACACCGGACAAACAAAAACTTTTCACAATTTCACAAGCCACATCGATGCGCTCAGATAATTTTTCGCGTTCTTCCGATGTAAACTGACTCAACACATAATCAACCTGATGCCCTTTCGGATAATTATTACCTATCCCAAAACGAAGGCGTGGATATTCCTGTGTTCCGATTACTTGTTGGATACTTCTCAATCCATTGTGTCCGGCATCGCTACCTTTGGTTTTAAGGCGAAGCGTACCAAAAGAAATTGCCAAATCATCTACTACTACAAGCATTTGTTCTATCGGAATATTTTCTTTTTGCATCCAATAGCGCATAGCATTTCCACTTAAATTCATAAATGTAGATGGTTTAAGCAAAACAAGCGTATGCCCTTTCAATTTCATTTCGCATACAGCTCCATAGCGTTGCTCGGTAAAAAAAAGATTGGACGCCTTAGCTAAAGCGTCCAATACTTCAAATCCTATGTTGTGTCGGGTTCCTTGATACTCGGCACCAATGTTACCCAACCCTACTATTAAAAACTTCATCCGTAAATAATTTTTTAATTTAATATCGCATAAAACTTGTCCGGAAGGACTTGTTTCATTCTATATAATTAATTAGCTGCTTTAGCTGCAGCACCACGAGCTGCTCTTGTTAATTTAACAGCAGTAACCACATTCATGGCAGGAGAAAGGATTTCAAGACCATCGAACGACAATGCGCCAACTTGAATTGTTTTACCCAAACCAAGATTAGTTACATTAATTACTAGATTTTCAGGAATTTTATCGTAAGTAGCTTTTACTTTCAAAGTACGCATCTCTTGTGTCAACTTGCCCCCTGCTTTCACCCCTTCAGCAAGACCTTCCAATTTAATAGGAACATTCATTACTATTGGTTTTTTAGGAGTTACTTCCAAGAAATCGACATGCAAAACAGCATCAGTTACCGGATGAA
Organism: uncultured Paludibacter sp.; assembly: GCA_964546015.1. GTDB lineage: Bacteria > Bacteroidota > Bacteroidia > Bacteroidales > Paludibacteraceae > JAFGVL01. Next base: position 128,912 of record CAZJHO010000001.1, on the reverse strand, counting down.
ATTGCAAATCTTTCATTACAGCAGTTCGGGTTTTTCCATCGATAGTTAGCTCTACCAAATAAATTTCAGGAGTGTAAATTAATTTACGCAAAGCTGAAAAAGCAGCTTGGAAATGGATATTTTCTCCATTACCATAAAGTACGCAAGGTACGCTTTCTGTTACACGAACTGATTTTGCGGCTTTTTTACCAACATTCTCTCTTACAGATCCTTCTAATTGAAATGTTTTCATTCTTTTAATTTTTTGTGTTACTCAAAATTTTAAGTGCAAAATTTCCCATCACACTTTTAGGGCTGCAAAGGTAGATTTTTATTTCGAATTTTCAAAGATAGACAACAATTTTTGTTCAACCCTCTCCCATCGGAAGTTTCCTGCTACTTCCCGTATTCTATTGCGATATTCTTCATTTTGAGATTCATCAAGCATATTATTTAATACTAACGATAAATAAGCCGGAGTGTATTCTGAAATTGTTTTCCCAACATGATAAGAGTTTATTACATTAGATATTTCGGGAAAATCACTCGCTAAAACAGGAACACCCGCTTGTATATAGTCAAACAGTTTATTGGGCAAGGAAAAATAATAACTCAGTCCATCGTTTTCTAACAAACAAATTCCGATATTTGCTAATGGTGTTAATTGACTTAACTCGTCCGGTGTAATTTTACCAACAAAAATCACCTTTTGCTGCAAATTCATTTCTTTTATTTTTTTTTGCAACATATATGTTATGTCTCCATCACCTGCAATAACAAATATCGCTTGATCGTTTACCAAAGGCATGGCATCTATCACCCACTCCAAACCACGACCTACATTTAAGACACCTTGATAAAATATTATTTTTTTATCTCCAAAATTAAACTTTGACCTAGGGAAAATCTTTTTGGTAGCAGGATAATTAGGTATTACCTGCATTGTTATACCATATTTATTTTTATAATATTCAGCGATAGAAGCACTAACCGTATAAGCGTTTTTTAATCGAGGGAAAATTAAATTCTCAACTGCAGTCCACATCTTCTTTACAATCTTCCGATGAACTATTTCAGGAACTTCCGGAAATAATTCGTGTGCATCAAAGATTAACTTTTTCCCTTTTAATTTGGAAACTAAAAAATTAGACAACAATGTATCCGTGTCATTTGCCAGTAAGTAATCGGACTTATAAAAAAAGAGAAAAAAGAAAAGCCGAATATTTAATTCAGCATAAAAAAAGAACGATTTTTCAAAAAATAATTTTAGTCGTTTATGCGGATATAAAGACGAGAAATTATCACTATTTCGTTTTAACCTTCCAACCAATAATATTTCATATCCATTCGAATATAATGTTTTAGCAACTTTTTGTACTCGTTGATCGGTCGTCAAATCACTGGAAACTGATATGATAATTCTTTTTGACACTAAATATTATTTTATTTCTTCAAATAATCTAATAATTTAGAATAAAGTTCTCTGTGATTTTCTTTACCCTGTAGAAACATGTTATTATGCCAAAGAAAACATACTTCACCATTATGTTCCTTAATTACATCTACTAGTTTACACACATAATTGAAAGCTTCACTATGTGTGAGATTCATATATTTAGCTCCGGTCAATGTTTTATCCATTGCAGTCAGTGGATGCAAAAGCAATTCTGTAACCGTTCGTGTCTGTGGATTTATCCACCGAACAGAACGAGATGTTCCTAAACGAAATCCGGCAATATCAGCGTATCCCATAGTAAAATCATCAGAGATATTATTTTGTATTAAAGCCTGCATATCCATAACATTCTTTATTCTTAAAAAGTGGTGACGATTACACCAAACCGAGGTAAGAGTATGTTTTTCCAAATGCTGCTTCTCATAAGCAATTAACTCGGGGTTATCTCCTGAAGCATAACTTGAGTGCAAACCAATATCAATATTTTTGTGACGGCATAAAAGAAAAATGCGTTGAAGTTCTTTTGATTTAAGAGAATAGAATGGCTTATCGTATATTGATTTTTTTTCTAAAGATTTGAAAAAGAAAATAGAACTAACTGGAATACTTGTACTTTGTTGAAACTCATCATTTTTAGATGCAATAAACAAATATGTAGGATACAAAGGGTCTTTATCCGTTTTTCCAAAAAAAACACGAAGCGCCGGAATTATCTCATTTTTTCCGGTCTTAAAAGAACGAAGCAAAGATCCCAGAACACCATTTACCGTACGATATTGAAATGCATAATCAATATCATGAGTGAGATATACTCTACAAATCTTATTAGGCGGTTCAGGAATATTAACTCCTCGTTCTCGAAGAATCTGACGCAAAAATCTCCCATACTCATCAACTATCGGACGAAGAATAAAACCTCCACGAAAAGCTACTGATTCTTTTCCTTTAAACCGCCCATGCTTATCATTCGCATCTGTCCTTACCCATTCTTCGTAACGAGATAAAAAGAAATAAGCGGAAGCTATTAAGTCTGCATGAATTACTATTGTATTATTTACTTTTTCTACAAGCGAGTTACCATAAACAAAAGGAATCCCTCTTATCTCTGCCAAAGGCAAAGATGGCAAAGATTCGGGTTTACCATAATTACTGCTCGTAAAAAATCCCGATGGAATAATTACCACTTTAAAAGAATCAAAATCCTTACTTTCTGCCGTGTAACCGATACTTTTCATGCCTTCGGAATTTTTATCCACTTGAAGCAAAAAAGAAAGAATATAATGAATTAAATCAGACACTTCAATGAAATCCTTAAATGGTTATTATTACCAATTGCAAAGACACAAGGATAATACAACCTTGGTGTCTTTGCAACAGCAAAACTGTATCATAAATTAGCTTTGATCTTAGTAATAACTTCGGTGTATTCCGTTTCTGACAAATAAGTCTTTTTAGGATTCATTTCAAAAATACCCGGGAAACCGAAACCACCTTCGTACTTAGGTACAATATGCATATGCAAATGCGACAAAGTATCGGCATATGCCCCATAGTTAATTTTAGTAGGATTGAAAGCTTTAGCAATAGCTTTTGCTGTTTTAGCAACATCTGCCATAAAAGCATTTCGTTGTTCATCTGTTAATTCGTGGAACTCTACTCCATGATCTTTATAAACAACATTACAACGCCCCGGATGTGATTGTTCTTTAAACAAAAACAGTTGTGAAACTCCTAAATCACAAATTTTAATCATTAAATCGTGTAATGTCTCATTATTCTGACAATACAAACATTCTGACACTGGTGTTGGCATAATTTAAAATATTTTAAGTTTAACAATATTTAAAAATAAATTTAATATCCGTTTGTTTCATATTGCAATGTTTTCGAACGCACATCGCATATTTCTGTTGGTCCAAAGAACTGCACAGGACCCGGATATACAAATGTATCGTTGGCTCCAGCCCATTCTTTACGCTTGCTTGCAAAAAATTTAAATGGTGCATCGTTCAAGTTAACCAGCGCTTTACGAATTACCGGTACATTTTTACCCTGACGACGCTCAATATTCATCATTGAAACAATTGGAATTCCTCCTGCAATCCATTCTTCCGAAGGTTTGCAGCAGTTGCGTATACAGGACATATAAGCTGTTTTTCCTTCGGCAATTAATAGTGCTGCATTGTATCCAAGAGCGTAACAATAATCCGCATCAAAATTAGATGGGAATGCACAACGCCCTTCGTAACCGAAGAAATGAGCTAATGATCCGAATTTTCCTTTATAAACACCTGATGTTTTTAATTCATTCAAACGCACTTTTACCATTTCGATCAACATTTTTTCTGTTTCTATAAGCGAAACTTGGACATTTCCATGTGAATCACGATCCATAGTTAATTGTTTAGCAATAAATAATGGTAGTGAAGCAAAAATCGCTTTATTAGTCTCCGAAAGCTTGGAAAGAATAAAATCGCGCTGTTTATCATTGCATGATAAGGCTTTAAACTCGTCGGTTGCCAACAAATCGTTTAATTCGGCAATTAATGCTTTTATATCAGGGATAAATTCAAGCAAACCTTCAGGGACAAGTACAATTCCGAAATTATAACCTGCATTTCCTCGTTCGACAATAGAATCCACAATTTGATTTACCACATCGATAAGTGATTGTCTTTTAGCTTCTACCTCCTCTGATATTATTGCCACATTGGGTTGTGTCTGTAATGCGCACTCAAGTGTAATATGAGAAGCCGAACGACCCATCAAACGGATAAAATGCCAATACTTGCGTGCCGAATTAGCATCGCGTTGGATATTTCCAATTAATTCCGAATACACTTTGGTAGCAGTATCAAATCCGAATGATGTTTCTATCATTTCATTCTTTAAATCGCCATCAATTGTTTTCGGACAACCAATTATCTGAATACCAATATTTTTCTGTTTGTAATATTCGCCCAAAATACAAGCATTTGTATTAGAATCATCACCACCAATAATCACGATTGCGTTAATATTTAACTTTTTACAAATTTCTGCGCCTAGATCAAATTGTTCTGTTTTTTCTAATTTAGTGCGTCCTGAAGCAATCATATCAAATCCACCTGTATTACGGTATTCATTAATAATTTCGGCTGTAAGTTCTTTATATTTATGCTCAATTAAACCTGAAGGACCGCACAAAAATCCATATAATTTACTGCTTGGATTAATTTTTTTCAATCCGTCAAAAAGACCGGAAATCACATTATGTCCTCCCGGAGCTTGCCCACCCGATAGTATAACACCAACATTTTGAGGACTATATGTTTTTTGCTCGCCTTCCACAAACTCAATGATTGGCATTCCGTAAGTTTTAGGAAACAAAGCTCTTATTTCAATCTGATTATCAACCGACTCTGTCGCTTTTCCTTCCTTTATTTTCACAAAACCTTTTAGTGAATTAGGTAATTTAGGCTGATATATTTTTCGTACTTTTTCGAGTAAACTTATATCCATATATTAAAACGATGAATGGTACTAATGCATTATATCTAATGTGACTTTGCAAAAATAAGATTTTACTTTAGACAAATCAAGTTTTTAATTTAAAAATTAGACTATACTAATACAAATACAAACTTTGACTTTTACGATTAAATTTAAATCAAATCGGTTTCGCTTCTTTTTAGTACTTTTACAAGCCAAAATTATCATTCTTATGATTGAAGAAATAAAAAAAGCAGTCGAAGTGTTACAAAACGGAGGGGTAATTCTCTATCCTACAGATACTATTTGGGGATTAGGTTGCGATGCCACTAACGAAAGCGCCGTACAGCGAATTTACGAAATAAAAAAACGCTCCGACCAAAAATCCATGCTTGTACTGATGGATAATATTGCCCGTATACAAAGTTATGTAGATGAAGTTCCTGATATTGCATGGGATTTAATTGATTTAGCCGATAAGCCTTTAACAATTATTTATCCGGGAGCTAAAAATTTAGCTGCTAATCTTATTGCATCAGACAAAAGTATCGGCATACGAATTACCAATGAAGAATTTTCTAAAAAATTGTGTGCTACTTTTAACCGGCCTATTGTTTCGACTTCGGCAAATATAACAGGAATGCCATCGCCTAAAAATTTTAAAGAAATAAGCAAAGAAATTATTTCCGCCGCAGATTATGTTATCTACTATAAACAAGACGATATTACACCTGCACAGCCATCATCTATCATAAAAATAGAAAAAGGGAATGTGATAAAAATTATCCGAAAATAGTCTATTAAAATGAACAACATTATTGACGATAAAGAATTCGGAGAAATTGAAGTAATACGCAGCAAACGATCACTCCGAATCAGAATTACTATTAAACCCAACAGTTTACACCTGACTTTACCGCCAAATGCAAATATTAAAGAAGGAGTGTCGTTTTTGGAACAAATGCGACCCAAAATAAGAGCTAAACAACAAAAAATAAAAAAGCAAAAACAATCTTTTATTATTAACGAAGAAAATCCACTAAAAACATTATCGTTCATAACAGAAGTAAAAGCATCGCCTCGCAATAAGGTATTTTTTAGATTAAAAGATGGTATTTTGTTGATCGAATATCCTGAGACGGCAAACGCCAACTCTGAACAAATGCAAAATACTTTTAAAAACGGAATTGACTTTTTTTTACGCAAAGAGGCCAAACGATTGCTTATTCCAAGATTAGCTCAATTAGCTCAGAAACACAATTTTACTTTTAAAGATGTAAAGATACAAAAGAGCAAAGGTCGTTGGGGGAGTTGTTCAAGCAAAAAAAGCATCAATTTATCATATTATTTATTGACGCTTCCTGCTCATTTAATTGACTATGTAATACTTCATGAACTCTGTCATACAGCAGAAATGAACCATGGCGACCGATTTTGGCAGTTGATGAATAAAGTAACCAACAATTGTGCAAAAGCATTACGAAAAGAAATAAAAACATACCATATTTGATTCAACACTCATTTTGAGTTTTTTTAATTTATGATGAATTGGACTACTCTTTTATCTAATAAACGATTTGGAATGGAGAATCTACACAATCTCCACCACGATGACCGTACCGAATTTCAACGAGATTATGACAGATTAATTTTTTCTTCAGCTTTTCGTCGATTACAAAACAAAACACAAGTTTTCCCACTTCCGGGGAGTGTATTTGTACATAATCGTCTTACACACAGTCTAGAAGTGGCTTGCGTTGGTCGTTCTTTAGGAAATGGGGTCAGCAAAAAACTACAAGAAAAACATGGCTTCGGGTTTTCTCCATTTATTGATGAAATAGGCGCTATTGTCTCAGCAGCCTGCTTGGCTCACGATTTAGGGAATCCTCCTTTTGGTCATTCGGGCGAAAAAGCTATTGCTACTTATTTCTCGGAAGGAGAAGGCGCTTTTCTACAAGAAAAAATGAACCATGAAGAATGGAAAGACATTATTTCTTTTGAAGGAAATGCCAATGCATTTCGGCTACTTACCCATCAATTTAAAGGAAGAAGAAAAGGTGGTTTTGCTCTAACATATTCGACTTTGGCTGCAATCGTTAAATATCCCTATTCTTCAAATTATACAACAGAAAAGAAACAAAAATTCGGATTCTTTCTTTCCGAAAAAGATGATTTTAAGCGCATTGCAACGGAAATCGGACTCGAAGAAATACAACCGAACCGCTATACCCGCCATCCATTAGTTTACTTGGTCGAAGCAGCCGATGATATTTGCTACGAAATAATGGATATTGAAGATGCGCACAAACTAAAACTCATCAATAATCAGAAAACGAAAGAATTACTTTTGTCCTTTATCCCTGAAAAACGATTAGAACGCACTTTTGAAACGCTTAAAATAGTGGAAGACGAAAATGAACAAATAGCATATTTGCGTTCCTCTGTTATTGGTATTTTAATCGATGCTTGCGTAGAAGTTTTCGTAAATAACGAAGAGTCTATTCTAGATGGAGAATTTTCTTCTTCATTAATAGAAAAAATCTCTACGGAATTATACTCTGCATACAATGAATGTGAAAAGATCTCGTTAAAACAAATTTACAAATCAAAAGATGTAGTAGATATCGAAATTGCCGGATATAATATTATCTATACTCTGATAAACCGATTGACACATGCTGTATTAAACAAAGAAAAAAAATATTCGGAGATGTTGCTCTTACGCATTCCTTCTCAATATGAAACAGATAACCCCACAACCTATGGAAAAATACAAGCTGTATTGGATTATATTTCAGGAATGACGGATATTTATGCTCTTGACCTATACCGAAAAATTAATGGTATGAGTTTACCTACCTTATAAGTGAAGGATGATATTTAAAAAAAATTACTAAACTTATTTTAATTTTTTTAATTTTGTCTATCTATAATAAATAATAAATTTAATTTCTAACTAAAACTTAAGCTTATGAAAAAGAATTTTGGGAAAATGGCAGCAGCTGTTCTATTGGGCAGCAGCATCATGTTTACTTCTTGTATCGGTTCGTTTGGTTTAACCGGCAAAGTATACAATTGGAATAAATTAGTAGGAAGCAAATGGGTTAACGAAGTAGTGTTTCTTGCTTTTTGCATTGTTCCTGTTTATGAGATTTCGCTTTTTGCAGATGCCGTTGTACTTAATACTATTGAATTCTGGACAGGCAGCAATCCTATTGCAGCAGGAAGCGTGAAAAAAGTAGAAGGCGAAAAAAGCAACTATACTATTATTTCTAAAACTGATGGATATATCATCGAAAAAGAAGGAACAGAAAAAAGTATCGAACTTATCTACAACAAGGAAGACAACACTTGGAATGTAAAAACTGATGATGGGGAAACAACTAAACTTCTTCAAATGACAGACAACAATGAAGTTACCATGTTCTTGCCTGATGGCAAAACAATGGATGTAAGCTTAGATAAAGCAGGTATTGACGCATTCAAACAAGTGGTAGAAAAAGAAACTTATTTTGCTGCCAGATAATTTTTATAAAATATAAAAGTGAAAGCTTTCGCAGGAATCTTGCGAAAGCTTTTTTTATTTTCCACAAACAAAATTTACAAACTTATTTTCTAAAGATTCCCAATTATATTTTTCTTCTGCTAGTTGTCGGGCTCTAAGAGAATGTTGTCTATACAAATCAGGATTCTGTAAATAGTTCGAGATAACATTAATGATTTCATTCGTATCTGTTGGATTTACTAAAAAGCCGATTTGATTAATCTCGAAATTTTTTTTCCTAATTGCTTTTAAATCCGAATAAATAACAGGGCGACCACTTGCCATATAATAGAACAACTTTATCGGCAAACAATGAGTGTTTTCAACATCTTTTTTCCTTAAATCGAAAAAAATATCACTTTTACCTATTTCTTGACAAAAATCTTTAAAGGGTAAAATTGATTTCTTTTTTATCTGTAAATTCGAAGGTAACTCATCTTTAATTTGCATATCTTCGATCGCTGTTAGGATTTGCAATGAGAAAGCTGTTTTCGGATATTTTTGTGCAATTTTTACTACCACTTCGAGTAGTTTACAAAATCCGCTCTCCGAATTTAATCTTCCGGCATAAAAAAACTCACATTTCTTAGAAATATCACTTATCGGATAACTTTTAACAAGACTAAAAGTAGCATAGTATGGCAAAAAGATATAATCTTTCCAAAAGAACAGAATACGAAAAGGTTTTGCTTTGTAATATTCTCCAAAAATAAATTTATCTACTCTAAGTCCGGCATATAAAGACAATGGGATTGTCGCAAAAATTTTATATACCTTTTTCAAAAAAGATATATTTCGTAAATTTTTTTTGGATGGATACCATTCAGTAATATCATAAACCACTTGTACATTTTTATCCGATTTCTTATAGGTTACACCTGCTAAAACAGCAATCGGGTTATCACAAATAATCACCTGCGGCTTTATTTTCTGGAGACAGTCAACGATTTTTGAAACTACCTTTAATTTAGGAATACCTAAATCATCAAAACAAAAAGTATTGGGTAACAAACAATTATCAATCCTTGTAGATATAACAAAGACTTCACAGCCGGCTTTTTTCAAAGATTCCGCTTGCTGAAACCAAATCCGCTCATCATCCGGGAAATGTACTACCGAAACAAAGGCTATTTTCATCGAAAAATTTTATTTATGCAAAAGTAATCTTTTTATTTGTTAATATCTTTTTCCGGAAAACCAAGGTTGTTTTTGTATCTTTATGCTCGTTTATTTTGATTCAAAACACACAAAAATATGTCCTCATTTGTCCATCTGCATGTCCATTCACACTATTCGTTACTGGATGGTATGTCTAACATCAAAGATTTAATTGATAAGGCTGCCAAATGTGGTATGCCTGCCATTGCACTTACAGATCACGGTAATATGTTTGGCATCAAAGAGTTTATTGACTATGCCAGCAAAAAAAACGGTGGAACGCAAAAAGAAATTAAAGAGCTCAAGAAACAACTAAACGACACAGAAAACGAATCCCAAAAAGCTGAAATTCAAACAAAGATATCAGAGCTTGAAAAAAAACTGGTAAAGCCGATTCTAGGTTGCGAGGTCTATGTAGCGCGCCGTGCATATAAATACAACAATACAAATCCGGAAAGAACTAAAGAAGATATTGGTGGTTGGCATCTGATTCTTTTGGCAAAAAACAAGAAAGGATATCAAAATCTTTGTAAAATGATTTCCGTTTCATGGATTGACGGAGTGTATTCGAAACCGCGCATTGACAAAGAATTGCTCGAAAAATACCACGAAGGAATTATTGCTTGTTCAGCATGCTTAGGAGGCGAAATACCACAAAAACTCATGGGTGGTAAATATCAGGTGGATGAAGAAGTCCAACCTGATAGCAACTCATTTGAAGAGGCTTCTAATTTGATTTCTGATGTCCAACTTACAGAAGCTGAGAAAGCAATAGAATGGTATAAAAACCTGTTTGGTGATGATTTTTACATTGAACTGCAACGCCACGAGACAAGTAAGCCCGGAGCGGAAAGAAGAACCTATGAGAAGCAAAAACTTGTTAACCAACATCTTATTGCATTAGCAAAAAAGACAAACACAAAGGTTATTGCATCTAATGATGTCCATTTTGTAGAAGAAGAACATGCCGAAGCCCATGATCGTTTGATTTGCTTAAGCACCGGAAAAGACCTTGACGATCCTAAGCGAATGCGCTACACCAAACAAGAATGGTTAAAAACAACCGAAGAAATGCAAGCCATTTTTGCTGATATTCCCGAATCAATAGAAAACACCTTCGAAATTGCAAATAAGGTAGAATATTATAGTATCGACTCTGAAGTTATGATGCCTATGTTCCCTATCCCTGAAGAATTTGGAACAGAAGAATCGTATCGAAAAAAATTCTCAGAAGAAGATTTAAAAAAAGAATTCGGAAACCGGTACGAAAAACTCGGAGGATATGACAAAGTCGTCCGGATAAAATTGGAAGCCGATTATTTAACAAAACTTACTTACGAAGGAGTTATTAAACGATACGGCGAAAATCTAACCGATGAAGTAAAAGAACGCATCGACTTTGAACTCGAAACCATGAAAAAAATGGGATTCCCTGGTTATTTTCTTATTGTTGAAGATTTTATCAGACAAGCACTGAAGATGGGTGTATCGGTTGGTCCCGGTCGAGGCTCGGCAGCAGGCTCTGTAGTAGCTTATTGCTTGCGTATTACGGATATTGATCCTCTAAAATACGATTTGCTGTTTGAGCGTTTTCTTAATCCAGATCGTATTTCAATGCCTGATATTGACATCGATTTCGATGACGATGGGCGTAGCGAAGTACTTAAATATGTAACCGATAAATACGGCAAAGAAAAGGTAGCACACATCATCACCTATGGCACTATGGCTACTAAATTGAGCATTAAAGATGTCGCTCGAGTACAAAAACTACCTCTTTCGGATGCCGAACGCTTAACTAAGCTAATTCCTTCGTCTTTTCCCGAAGATAAAGATGGTAAATCACCGAAAGTAAATATTAAGAATTGCATCAAGCTGGTGCCTGAATTACAGCAAGAACTGACTCGAGGTGATCAAAATCTAATCGAAACGCTGAAATACGCCGAAATGCTCGAAGGAACAGTTCGACAAACCGGAGTACATGCATGTGGAGTTATTATTGGAGCCGACGATTTAACCAATTTCGTTCCACTCAGTACAGCAAAAGAAAAAGGTAGCAACGAGGATGTTCTCGTTACACAATATGAAGGATCGGTTGTGGAAAATGTTGGTTTGATTAAGATGGATTTTCTTGGGTTAAAAACTTTATCTATCATTAAAGAAGCCCTTAAAAACATCAAACTTTCGAAAGGGATAGATATAAACATAGATACTATTCCGATTGACGACTCCAAAACATATGAACTTTTCAGTCAAGGATTAACAACCGGAATATTCCAGTTTGAGTCCCCCGGAATGCAAAAGAACTTAAAAGAGCTTCAACCAACGAAATTTGAAGACCTTATTGCCATGAACGCATTGTACCGCCCCGGTCCGATGCAATACATTCCTCAATTTATCAATCGAAAGCATGGTAAAGAACATATCCAATATGATCTTCCCGAAATGGAAGAACGCTTAAAGGACACTTATGGAGTTACTGTCTACCAAGAGCAAGTCATGCTTCTCAGTCGTGATTTAGCCGGCTTTACCCGTGGTCAGTCCGACGAATTGCGCAAAGCAATGGGAAAGAAGCTCAAAGATAAAATGGAAACTCTGAAAATAAAATTTATCGAAGGAGCTACAAAAAAAGGATTCGGACCTATAGAAAAACTCGAAAAAATTTGGTCGGACTGGTCTGAGTTTGCCAAATACGCATTTAATAAATCGCATGCTACTTGTTACTCATGGATAGCTTATCAAACTGCATATTTAAAAGCAAATTATCCTGCCGAATTTATGGCAGCCAACCTTACCAGAAACAAAGATTCGATCACTGAGGTAACCAAATTTATGGACGAATGTAGAATGCTTGGCATAAAAGTATTGGGTCCGGATGTAAACGAAAGCTTCCTCAACTTTACTGTAAATGATGCCGGCGAAATTCGATTTGGTCTTGGTGGTATTAAAGGCGTTGGCGAAGGGGCAGTAGATGCCATTATTGAAGAACGAAAAAAGAATGGAAAATATAAAGATGTATTCGATTTCGTAGAACGCGTAAATCTCAGCACCTGTAACCGGAAAGCAATGGAAAGCCTTGCTTACTCAGGAGCTTTCGACAATTGTGGCATATTACGCGAACAATTCGAGGCAATCCATAAAGGAGAAATCGTATTAGACACAATACTCCGTTACGGCAATAAATATCAGAACGACAAAGCTCAATCAAGTATTTCGCTCTTTGGAGATTTTAATTCAGTAGATATTACTAAGCCCGAAATTCCGAAAGTACCGGCTTGGTCATTGATTGAGCGTTTAAACAAAGAGAAAGAATTAATCGGAATCTATCTCTCTTCCCACCCGCTGGACGAATATTTTGTTGAACTGAAAAGCTATTGCAATGCAGAAGTATCAATACTAAAAGATGGATTAGCACCGCTAAAAAACAGAACATTAAAGTTTGGAGGTATGATAACTTCATCTCGCACCGGAACAACTAAAAAAGGAAATCCCTATGGTGGATTTACTTTAGAAGATTTCTCCGGCAGCTATGAATTTATGCTTTGGGGGAATGATTTTGGCAATTTTGGCAATTACATGCTAAAAGATTCTTATGTATTAGTGAAAGGAACTGTACAAGAACGCGGAATATGGAAAAAAAACGACAAAACAACAGGCGACGAAAACAAGCCTGTTGAATACGAATTCAAAATACAGAAAATATCGTTCATGAGCGAAATGGACGAAAAAGAAATAAAATCAATTACACTATCCATTCCTGTAGAAAATATTGATGACGGATTGGTTTCTGAAATATCTACCTTAGTCAAAAAAAATAACGAAGGAAAACTACAATTGCATGTCCAAGTAATCGATCAATATCGCAGGAAATTGCACCTGTTAGCCCGCGAAACAAGAATCAAACTAGATAGTGATATGAAAAAGTTTTTGCGCGAAAAGAAACAACAGGATATATTCGATTTTACTTTAAACGAGAATTAAGCCTTATGAAAGAAAATGCTATTAATCTGCTTAAAACATTACTATCTATCCCTTCATTCAGTAGAGAAGAAAAAAATGTTGCCGATGCTTTACAGGATTATATCGAATCATTCGGATATTCCTGTAATCGGAAAGAGAATAATTGCTGGGTTTTATCGCCTAAGTTTAATCTAAACAAACCCACCCTATTGCTTAATTCGCATATAGACACCGTAAAACCTGTTGCAGGCTGGGATTTAGACCCATTTACACCTATTGAGCAAGAAGATCGAATCTACGGTTTAGGCGCAAACGATGCTGGAGCGAGTGTTGTTAGCCTACTTCACGCCTTTTTTGCATTAATCAAAGAATCTCAACCATATAACCTTATTTTTTTAGCTTCTGCCGAAGAAGAAATTTCGGGAAAAAATGGAATAGAATCCGTTTTACCCGAATTACCTAAAATAGATGCGGCTATCGTTGGCGAACCAACCGGAATGCAACCCGCTATTGCCGAAAAAGGACTAATGGTAGTCGATTGTACAACCTATGGGAAAGCAGGTCATGCAGCCCGAAATGAAGGGGAAAATGCTATCTATAAAGCATTACAAGATATTGAATGGTTTAAAAATCATCGCTTTGAAAAAATTTCGGACACACTTGGCGAAGTAAAAATGAGCGTAACCATGATAAACGCAGGTACTCAACACAATGTAGTACCAGATAAATGCACTTTTGTAGTTGATATTCGTTCTAACGAATGTTACAGCAATCAAACGCTATTAGATACGATAAAAATTTCTGTGCAAAGTGAAGTCAAAGCACGTTCTACTCGATTAAATTCTTCTTTCATATCGAAAGAACATTCGCTGGTAAAGCGTTGTATAGAATTAGGGCTTTCTCCGTTCGGCTCTCCTACTCTTTCTGATCAGGCATTAATGCCGTTCCCAAGCTTAAAGATGGGACCCGGAGAATCTACGCGCTCACATATAGCCAACGAGTTTATTTTCGTACACGAAATCGAAAATGCTATTGATTTGTACATCAAATTATTGAATCAATTAAAAATCAAATAATAAAAATATCTCCTTTACTTTACTTCATTCTAGTCAAATCATAAAAATTCAGTCAATAAAATGCTCTAAAACATTTTCTATTGAGAGAAATAATGTATCTTCGCAGCTTAAAATTTAACATCTTAGAAAAATGGAGAAAATCAGTTACGCCCTTGGTCTTAATATTGGGCACAACCTATCCGGAGCCGGTATTAAAGGGTTAGTTATAGATAAATTTATTGAAGGCATACGCGATGTTTTGGAGAAAAAACCACAATCCATTACTACAGAAGAAGCACAATCTCTTTTAAACAGCTACTTCACTAATTTACAAGCCGAACAAGCCGCAGAACAACAAAAAGCCGGGAAAAAATATTTAGAAACAAATGCTAAAAAGGAAGGCGTAGTTACTCTTCCAAGCGGCTTACAATACGAAATCTTAGTAGATGGAAACGGATCCAAACCAACTGCCTCAGACAGTGTAGTTTGCCACTATCACGGAACTCTGATTGATGGAACTGTATTTGATAGCTCTGTTCGCCGCGGGCAACCTGCTACTTTCGGTGTAAGCCAGGTAATCAAAGGATGGATAGAGGCCTTACAATTAATGTCTGTAGGCTCTAAATGGCGTTTAACAATTCCTTCTGAATTAGCTTACGGAGCACAAGGTGCCGGTCAACACATCGCACCTCATAGTACCCTTATTTTTGAAGTGGAACTAATCGATATAGCATAATTTTAAATCAATTAATAATTAAATACAAATGAAAAAAATTTCTTTAGCAGTGATAGTAATGTTATTTACTGTATCTGCAACTCAAGCTAAATTAACAAATCAAATAGATTCTGTAAGTTACGCTATTGGTGTTTCTGTGGGCAATGATTTACGCACAAATATCGAAAACACTTTCGAAAATAAGTACAACCTTGATCTCATAGTAAAAGGATTACTTGAAGGTATTAGAGATGAAAAAACAGAGTTCACTAAAGAAGAATCAAACACCATTATCGAAAATTATATGATAACTTTCTTCGCAGAAAAAGAAAAAGCAGCCAAAGAAGCAAATCAAAAATTTTTGACTGAAAATGCCAAACGAAAAGGAGTAAAAACAACTGCCAGCGGTCTTCAATACGAAATTATAAAAAAAGGTACGGGAAAGATCCATCCAACAGATTCTAGCACAGTAAAAGTGGATTATGAAGGTACGCTGATTGACGGGACTGTATTTGATAGCTCTATCCAACGCGGTGAGCCGATCGAATTTACATTGAATCAAGTAATAAAAGGCTGGACAGAAGGTGTACAACTTATGACAGAAGGCGCTACTTTTAAATTCTATATTCCTTCCGAGCTTGGCTATGGCTCACATCCGGCAGGATCTATACCGCCTAATTCAGTGTTAATCTTCGAAGTTCGTTTATTAGAAATAAAAAAATAATTATTTAACTCTATAAAAACAATTTAAAATGAAAAAAAATAGTTTTTTCATAATTCTTGCTGTAGCAGCAGGAGTTATTTTTACTTCATGTAATAAGAGCAGTGATACTGCTTTAAATAACGAAAAAGATTCATTAAGCTATGCGTATGGTGTAGCTTATGGTTCGCAGATCTCTAACAACATTTTAGCAGGAGATTCTACCGAAGCAAAACTTGATGCATTTGTAAAAGGATTAAAAGAAGGCTTAAAAAGCAAAGATGAAAATGTAGATTTATATGCAATGGGATTAAATGTCGGTGCAACTTTAAACAGAGATGCTAAAGACGGATTAATGGGAGATTCTACTCTATCTATGAATACTGATATTATCAAAGAAGCTGTTTTTTTAGCTTTAGAGAAAAAAGACTTAAAAATAAATAATGATCAAGCTAACGAATTTATCCAAAAACTTATTGAAAAGAAACAAGAAGAAAAATTAGAAAAAGAATACGGAACAAACAAAGAAATCGGGCAAAAATTCTTAGCAGAGAACAAAACAAAACCAGGCATTATTACAACAGCTAGCGGTCTTCAATACGAAATTATCAAAGAAGGAAAAGGAGCAAAACCAACTGCAAACAATCGCGTAAAAGTACATTACAAAGGAACTTTAATTGATGGGACAGTATTCGATAGTTCATATGATCGCAAAGAACCGGTTGTATTCCCTCTACAAGGCATAATCAAAGGTTGGACGGAAGCACTGCAATTAATGCCTGTTGGTTCTAAATGGAAATTATTTATTCCTGAAGAATTAGCTTACGGTGCTCGCAGCCAAAATCCAATTCCTCCTTTTTCAACGCTTATTTTCGAAGTCGAATTGTTAAGTATCGAAAAATAAAAAAATTAATTTTATAATCCCTAAAGCCAAGAATCAAAATTATGATTTTTGGCTTTTTTATATTAATTTGTCAACAAAAAGGATAAAACATCTAATTTTTTAAACAAGAAAAATAAAAATATCGTATATTTGTTTCGTTTTGGTAGCAAAATGTCAAATGAACAAACCTTATTTATACTATGGAAAAGATAGATGAACTAGACAGAAAAATATTGAGTATCATAACTCAAAATGCACGCATTCCGTTTAAAGATGTTGCAGAAGAGTGCAATGTATCTCGTGCAGCGATACATCAACGAGTACAACGCCTTATAGACACAGGTGTTATTACAGGATCAGGTTATAGTGTAAATCCTAAAAGCCTAGGCTATCATATCAGTACATACATTGGCATTAAACTTGAAAAAGGTTCGTTATATAAAGATGTAGTGCCCGAACTGGAAAAAATTCCCGAGGTTGTCGAATGTCATTTTACTTTAGGTCCTTACACATTATTAATTAGACTGTTTGCAAAAAACGATGAGCATTTAATGAAACTGCTTAATAAACAAATACAAGAAATACCGGGAGTCGTTTCTACCGAAACTCTCATGTCGCTTGAAGAACGCATACAGAGAAGAATTCCTATCGAATAAATTAAAGCCGGAGTATTTCATGTTAGTAAAAACATATGGTGCAGCCGTACATGGCATTAATGCTACAATCGTTACTATCGAAGTAAATGCATCGCAAGGCATACAATTTTCGTTGGTAGGACTACCCGATAATGCTGTTAAAGAAAGTCGCGAACGCATTTATTCAGCACTTCAATTCAACGGACTTAAGCTTCCTCGCCGGCAAATAGTCATCAACATGGCTCCTGCCGATATACGCAAAGAAGGATCGGCATACGACCTTTCTTTAGCTATCGGTATGCTGGCTGCTAACGAAAGTATCAAAGTTGATGAAGTCGATAAATATGTAATTATGGGCGAATTATCGCTCGATGGAGATTTGCGACCTATCAAAGGAGTACTTCCCATAGCCATCAAAGCCCGCGAGGCAGGGTTCAAAGGTTTTATCCTGCCAAAAAAAAATTCTCGCGAAGCAGCCGTTGTTAATAATCTGGAAGTTTATGGAGTCGATAATTTGAAGCAAGTGGTCGACTTCTTTAATGGTGATACAATACTCAAACCGGTAGAAGTAAATACCAGAGATGAGTTTTTCGAAAATATGAATCATTTTGACATTGATTTTGCCGATGTAAAAGGACAAGAAAATGTAAAACGAGCCTTAGAAGTTGCTGCTGCCGGAGGACATAACATCATCATGGTCGGACCTCCCGGTGCCGGCAAATCTATGATGGCAAAACGAATCCCGACCATTCTGCCTTCCCTTACACTGCACGAAGCTTTAGAAACTACTAAAATTCATTCCGTCGCCGGAAAGATCGACGGAAATACATCACTAATGTTTCAACGCCCTTTCCGCAGTCCGCATCATACCATTTCTGATGTAGCATTGGTCGGCGGAGGTTCATTCCCTCAACCGGGCGAAATATCATTAGCGCATAATGGCGTATTGTTTTTAGATGAGTTACCGGAATTTAAGCGTACCGTACTCGAAGTAATGCGCCAGCCGCTCGAAGACCGCCGAATAAGCATTTCCCGCTCTAAGTTTGCAGTAGATTATCCGGCAAGTTTTATGCTCGTTTCGTCGATGAATCCTTGTCCTTGCGGCTATCATAATCACCCCGAAAAAGATTGCGTTTGCGGACCGGGACAAGTTCAAAAATACCTAAGCCGTATTTCAGGTCCACTATTAGACCGAATCGATATTCACATTGAAATAGTGCCTGTTCCTTTCGAGAAACTTTCGGAGCAACAAGAGTCCGAAGCAAGCGTTATTGTCCGAGAACGGGTCATTGCTGCCCGACAAGTTCAAGCAAAGCGTTTTGAAGGAATAGATGGTGTGTATTGTAATGCACAAATGAGTTCAAAATTATTACGACAATACGCCTTGCCGGATGAAAGCGGAGCTTCATTACTCAAGAATGCTATGCAACGCCTCAATTTATCAGCTCGCGCTTACGACCGCATACTCAAAGTTAGCCGTACCATAGCGGATTTAGATAGTTCAGAAAACATTGAATCACATCATATCGCCGAAGCCATCAATTATCGTAATTTAGATAGAGAGGGCTGGGCAGGATAAATTTCAGAAAAATGGAATTGTCTAAAAAGAACACAAATAACACGAATAAGGCAGATTTGCACAGATTTTTATGTTATTGATAATTAGATTTAGCTAATTTATTGCATTATCTGTGGAAATCTGCGTTCAAAAAAGTTTTTTAAAACATCCTCATTTTTATATAACCATTCGCTTAATACTGTTCTTTCTCGTTCGGAAAATTAGACGATTTTACATCTTTTATATAGTTCTCAACAGCATTTGTCATCACAGCACGCAAATCGGCATATTTACGCAAAAAACGCGGAGAAAAACCTTTTGTATTCATTCCCAACATATCGTGTACAACCAATACTTGTCCATCCACCCCTCTTCCGGCTCCAATACCGATAACTGGAATCTTAACCGTTTTAGCTACTTTTTCAGCTAAAACTGCCGGAATTTTTTCTAATACAATTGCAAAACAACCGGCTTGCTCCAATAAAATAGCATCTTCCATCAATTTTTTAGCTTCAGCTTCTTCTTTAGCTCGAACTATATATGTCCCAAATTTATTAATGGATTGAGGAGTCAATCCAAGATGTCCCATTATAGGAATACCGGCAGAAAGAATACGATTTACAGACTCGATTATTTCTGCTCCACCTTCCATTTTCAGACAGTCGGCTCCGGTTTCTTTCATAATACGAATAGCCGAAGCCAAAGCTTCTTTAGAATTTCCTTGATATGAACCGAAAGGCATATCCACCACCACTAAAGCACGCGAAACACCACGCATAACTGAAGTACCATGGTATATCATCTGATCCAATGTCATTGGTAAAGTGGTAATGTTTCCCGCCATCACATTCGATGCCGAATCTCCCACAAGCAAAACATCAATACCCGCTTGATCCAAGATATTAGCCATTGTGTAATCATAAGCTGTAAGCATGCTTATTTTTTCACCTCGTTGCTTCATCTCAAAAAGACGATGAGTAGTGACTTTTCGCTTATCTTCCGTATAAGTTGACATAAGTTTGTTTTTAATTAAATTATTGTTTAGTGGTTTAATACTTCCGGATTAACCACCGAAATTTCTTTCTTTCCATCAAAAAAGTTAATAATATTTCGACACGCATCAGCTGCGATAGCAATACGGGCATCGATAGTAGCAGTGCCGTTATGTGGAGCAAGCACAACATTGTCTAATGCAAAGAATTCATCCGAAACATCTGGTTCCCACTCATACACATCCAAACCTGCACCCCATATTTTATTCTGCTGCAAAGCTAAAACCAATGCTTTCTCATCAATAATCGGACCACGAGCCGTATTTATTAATATTGCTTTAGATTTCATCAAATTAAATTGTTCGGTACTGATCAAATGTATGGTTTCCTCTTTTAATGGAGTATTAATGGAAATAACATCGGCAGTTCGCAGCAATGTATCAAAATTAGTGTATTCTACAGCCAATTGTTTTTCTTCCCATTCGGACAAACGATGACGATTATAGTAAATTACTTTCATTCCCGAAGCTATAGCACGACGAGCAATCGACTTTCCAATCCTGCCTAATCCGATAATGCCCAATATTTTTCCATAGAGCGAAACGCCCAGATTTTTCATCAGTCCCCACTCTAAGCCATTCGGAATCCGAAGTTTACGATCGCACTCGGCAATACGGCGAGCCACCGCATACATCAACGCCATAGCCATCTCAGCAGTAGGCTCTGTTACCGGATCGGGCGTATTGGTAACCACAATACCTTTTTGCGTGGCATATTCCACATCAATATTATTGTAACCAACACCATGATTAGCTATAATGCGTAACTTAGCGCCTGCATCTATCATCTTTTTATCAACATTGAATGAAAATGTAGGCAATAGCGCGTCGCATTCAGGCAATAAGTGAAGAAGCTCATCCAATGAAAACAATTCGCCTTCCGGCTGGATTAACTCAAAACGACCGTATAAACTACCTATTCCTTCGGGTATAAGAAGATTGGTTAGTAGAACTTTTTGCATATATATTCAAAGATTCAAGATTTAACTAATTTAAGTTGCTATTTATTCTCAATAAGACTTAATAGCCCGAAGGACTTAATCTTCAATAAACTTCATAACTGGCAACTTGAATTAACTATTTGAATATTAATCTATCCACCGCATATTTGCCCGAGCCGACAATAAACAGCACGATAAAAACTACCAAATAAAGCAATGCTAACTCACCATCTACAATACTTGCTTTATGTGCAACGAAAAACGCAACTCCCATATTGATAATCATAGGAATAAGGGCTAATCGGTACAAAAAACCAACAATCACACCCATCGCACAGAAAAATTCGGCAAAAACGACCAAACTCAAACCAAAGCTTCCTCCTAAAAAGACAGGAGCAATATCACTGAAATTTGTCAATTTCATCCAACCATGTGTCATTAGCATTGCACCAAAAACAACACGCAAAAGCAATAATCCTGCTGATAGTGCAGAATCTGATGCTTTTTCTGGAAATAAAAGTTGTTTAATCATAATTGTATATTTTTTAATTCAAGTCAAAACTACAAAAAAGATTTATATCCAAAACAAAAAACTCCGTAAAACAAATGTTTCACGAAGTTTTTTTAATTGTTTTATCTGAGTATTTCTATTTAAATATTTCTTTCTTACCAGCTAACAATGTATTTCTAAGCAAAGAAACAATCGTCATAGGTCCTACTCCACCCGGTACAGGTGTAATGTAAGAACACTTTGACGCAATCGCTTCGAAATCGACATCGCCGGTTAATTTAAAGCCTGATTTTGTATTGGCATTCGGCACACGGGTTGTACCCACATCAATTATCACTGCGCCTTCTTTTACCATATCTTCTTTTACAAAATTCGGCACTCCGATAGCAGCAATAATAATATCGCCTTGCAAACAGATTTCTTTCAGGTTTTTAGTTCGACTATGGCAAATAGTTACCGTGGCATCTCCCGGATAAGCTTTCTGCACCATCAGGGTAGCCACTGGTTTGCCCACAATGTTACTTCGACCGATAACTACGCAATGTTTGCCTGCCGTTTCAATATTATAGCGTTTTAGCAATTCGATAATTCCAGCCGGAGTAGCCGACACAAACGACGGCAATCCGATAGAAGTACGACCCACATTGATTGGATGAAAACCATCGACATCTTTACGGTAATCGATGGCTTCGATTACTTTTTGTTCGTCGATATGCTTCGGTAAAGGCAATTGAACAATAAAACCATCGACATCAGGATCATTATTCAATTTTTGTATTTCGGATAACAATTCCGCTTCGGTAATTGTATCTTCAAATGCAAGGCGAGTCGATTTAAAACCGACTTGTTCGCACGATTTCACTTTGTGTGACACATAAGTTTCACTTCCGCCGTCGTGCCCTACGATAATTACCGCCAAATGAGGTTGTTTTCCTCCTTTAGCCATGATTTCTTTTACTTCAGCCGCAATTTCTTGTTTTACTTGATCGGCTATTGCTTTTCCGTCTATTAATTGCATAATTTTAATGTGCTAATTAGCAAATTTGCTAATTATTAGTATCTTTAATTCTTTCAGTTTTCACTATCGTTTGAATGGCATTTTGCCTTTCATTTTACCCATTGATTGCATCATTTTGCGCATTTCTTCAAATTGCTTGAGCAATCGGTTTACTTCCTGGATATTTGTTCCGCTACCATTGGCTATACGCTGACGACGGCTGCCGTTCATAATAGCAGGATTTGTACGCTCTTCGGGAGTCATGGAACGAATAATAGCTTCCACTCCTTTAAACGCGTCATCATCAATATCGATACTTTTCAAGGCTTTGCCCATGCCGGGAATCATCGAAGCAATATCTTTCAGATTTCCCATTTTCTTAATTTGAGCTATCTGATCCAGAAAATCATTGAAATCAAATTGATTTTTGGCGATTTTCTTTTGCAAACGGCGGGCTTCCTCGTCGTCGTATTGTTCTTGCGCACGCTCCACTAACGAAACAATATCACCCATCCCCAAGATTCTGTCCGCCATACGCTCCGGATGGAAAGCGTCAATCGCCTCCATCTTTTCGCCCGTACCGACAAATTTAATCGGTTTGTTTACTACCGAACGGATAGAAAGCGCCGCACCACCACGGGTATCGCCGTCTAACTTGGTAAGAATAACGCCATCGAAATCAAGACGGTCGTTAAATTCTTTAGCAGTATTTACAGCATCTTGTCCGGTCATCGAATCGACCACAAACAAAGTTTCTTGCGGATCAATCGCTTTTTTGATAGCAGCGATTTCTTGCATCATTTGCTCATCAACAGCCAAGCGACCCGCTGTGTCGACAATCACTAAATCGTTACCGTTTTGTTTAGCAAATTTGATAGCTTTTTCCGCAATATCTACCGGATTGTTATTGCTTTCATCCGAAAATACGGGTACATTTATTTGCGCACCAAGTACTTTTAATTGCTCAATCGCAGCCGGACGATACACATCGCAAGCAACCAACAAAGGATTTTTACCTCGCTTGCTTTTAAGCATATTCGCCAATTTGCCCGAAAAAGTAGTTTTACCCGATCCTTGCAAACCGGACATTAAAATAATGGCAGGCGAGCCTTTGATATTAATATCGACATTGCTTCCGCCCATCAAAGCTGCCAACTCATCGTGCACGATTTTTACCATCAATTGGCTTGGCTGAACGGCAGTAAGCACATTCATACCAAGGGCTTTGTTTTTTACATCTTCGGTAAATTGTTTAGCAGTTTTATAATTGACATCGGCATCAAGTAAAGCTTTTCGGACATCTTTCAGTGTTTCTGCCACATTGATTTCGGTAATTCTACCTTGTCCTTTCAGTATCTTAAACGACCGTTCGAGGTGTTCACTCAGGTTTTCGAACATAAATTTTAATTATTTTTTGAGAATTGCAAAAGTACAAAAAACGCCTTAATTGGCAAATGTTTTAACTATCACAAAAAATACATAAAAAACAGGTATTTTAATTTTTGGCATGCACTTTGTACATCAGCTAGTAAATTGTTGAACTTAAAAACTTACCGTTATGAAAACAACAGCTATCATCCCCGCAATATTGGCAATATTAACCACCGGTTGTGGTACGGTTCAATATACATACAGAACAGCTCCCGCTCCTACTAAAACAGTCATTGTGCATCAAACACCTCCGCCACCTGCTCCGACTAAAGTGGTGGTTGTAAATACACCTTCGGCTCCTGTTTATTACGATTATTATTATTGTCCGGAATATAATTTTTATTTCTATCCTGATAATAAAACTTATTACTGGCAAAACAACGAAGTATGGGTTACGGGTTATGCATTACCAAACACTTATATCATCAACAAACAAACTACTTATATAGTATTAAACATTGATAATGATAAACCATATCGCTACAACAACGACCACCGAAACAATTACCGAAATGGAAAATATAACACACAAATCAAACGAGTGGGCGATGCTCCTATTAAAAACTTCGTATATGCGGA
Source organism: uncultured Paludibacter sp. (assembly GCA_964546015.1). GTDB lineage: Bacteria > Bacteroidota > Bacteroidia > Bacteroidales > Paludibacteraceae > JAFGVL01. The sequence continues at coordinate 104,288 of CAZJHO010000001.1, read as the reverse complement.
CAACAGCAAAACAATTATAAGTAACAGTACGACTAACAGAAACACTCACACCGAAAACAACAGACGAAACACTACAAATACAGCACCAAGAACAACAACGAAAGAAACAACACCAACAAAAGCTCAGCCGGAAAACAAAGAAAATACGAAAACACAACCTACCCCTAATAACGCAAGCCGCACAGTAACAGAACAAGAAAATAAAAATAACGCAAGCAACACAACAAGCAGACAAACTAACAATACAACAAACACCAGAGCTGCACAAACCCGCGAAACAATCAACGCCAGAAGCGCTAATGAAAGAACAACAACGACTACGACAAGAAGTGAAACTACACGCCAAACAACAACTACAACTACCAACAATCGCAGCGGACGCAGATAAAAACAATGGGAACAATATTTTGTAAAAACAAAATAGGCTGTCTTTGATTAGACAGCCTATTTTTATATATTTTCTTAGAAATTAAATATCCTCCTCCACTACCAAATTTTCTATAATAAATTCTTGCCGTTCGGGTGTATTTTTACCCATGTAGAATTCAATCAAATTACCTACCGAATCGGCTTTGGTAAGTGTTACGGGGTCAAGTCGAATATCTTTACCGATAAAATGCACAAACTCGTCCGGCGAAATTTCACCCAATCCTTTAAAACGAGTTATCTCCGGATTCGGACTTAATTCTTTGATGGCTTGCAATCGTTCTTCTTCCGTGTAACAATAGCGTGTTTCTTTCTTATTTCGCACGCGGAAAAGTGGTGTTTGCAAAATATATACATGTCCTTTTTTAACCAAATCAGGGAAAAACTGCAGAAAGAATGTTAGCAATAGTAGGCGAATGTGCATGCCATCATCATCGGCATCAGTAGCAATGATTACTTTATTATAACGCAAACCTTCCAATCCGTCCTCAATATTAAGTGCTGCCTGCAACAGGTTAAATTCTTCATTTTCATACACCACTTTTTTAGTCAATCCGAAAGTATTAAGTGGTTTACCTCGAAGGCTGAACACGGCTTGCAAATTTACATCGCGACTTTTGGTAATAGACCCACTTGCGGAATCTCCCTCTGTAATAAAAATACAAGTGTTAACTTTAGCCTCGGTCTTATTATCATTGAAATGTATACGACAATCACGCAATTTTTTGTTATGAAGATTGGCTTTCTTAGCTCGCTCACGAGCTAACTTAGTAACACCGGCAATAGCTTTGCGTTCTTTTTCAGAATCTTGTATTTTTTTGAGTAATATTTCCGATGTTTCAGCATTCTTGTGCAGATAATTATCCACTTCCTTGCTTACAAAATCGCCTATAAACTTAGCCACTGTCGGACCATTCGGACCCACATCTTTTGATCCGAGCTTGATTTTCGTTTGCGATTCGAAAACAGGCTCTTGTACGCCAATATAGATAGCTACCACCAAACCGTTTCGAATATCGGATAAGTCCATGTTTTTACCGTAATATTCCTTGATGGTACGGGCAAAAGCTTCGCGGAATGCGCTTTGATGCGTACCCCCTTGTGTGGTGTGTTGTCCGTTGACAAACGAATAATACTCCTCACCATATTGATAGGTATGGGTAAATGCTATTTCGATATCTTCGCCTTTCAAATGAACGATCGGATACAAACTTTCGGCAGTCATATTTTCGTTCAGCAAATCAAGCAACCCATTTTTCGAATTGAATTTTTTACCATTATAAATAATATTCAAACCAGTATTAAGGTATGAATAGTTCCGAAGCATGGTTTCGACATACTCGTCTCGAAACTTGAAATTGGTAAAAATAGTATTGTCCGGAATAAATTCGACGAGAGTCCCATTTTCTTCTTTCGATGATTCAATGTCTGTTTCCGAAAGAATTTTTCCTGCCGAAAATTCAGCGGATTTCATTTGCCCATCGCGAATACTGGTTACTTTAAACCAAGATGAAAGCGCATTGACCGCCTTTGTACCAACCCCATTTAATCCGACGGATTTTTTAAATGCCTTATCGTCATATTTACCTCCAGTATTCATTATCGAAACGGCGGCTACCATTTTACCAAGCGGAATTCCTCGTCCGTAGTCTCGTACGGTTACTTTGTTGTCTTCGATAGTTACGCGCACGGTATTTCCATAACCCATGCGATATTCATCAATCGAATTATCAAAGACCTCTTTGAGCAGCACATAAATCCCATCGTCGGCATAAGTACCATCTCCCAATTTTCCGATGTACATGCCCGGACGACGACGCACATGTTCCAAACCCTCGAGCGTAATAATATTATCTTCGGTATATTCTACCGACTGTTGAATATTATTGTTAAATATTTTTTCCATGTCTGCAAAGATAAAAAATTAATGAATATTGAAGAATAAAGAGTTTTTATATTTTTTATAAAAATCTAAAAACCAATAAATTAAACACAAAACATTGATTTTGGCATGAAAATTGCAAAATTCAATTCCAGATTATTAATTTTAAAGCTAAGTATTATGAAAACAATGAATTTTAAACGAGTAATTATCTCGTTAGTAACAGTGGGGAGTTTCTTTGTATCAACTTTTGCCCAAGAATCTAAGAAACAAGAATGCCAACGCCCAACAGTAGAAGAGCGAGCTAAAAAACAAACCGAACGAATGAAAGAAAAACTCGGATTAACTGAGGATCAGGCTAAAACAGTGTACGACATTAATTTAAAGTATGCTAAAGAAGACGAAAAAAAATTTAGTAAAAAAGAACAAGAACGGCAAAAACGAATGGAAGAATTTAAAATCTCCCAAGCTCAAAAAGATGCCGAACTCAAAAAAGTATTAAACGCAGAACAGTATGACAAATTTCAAAAACAAAAAGGAGAAATGAAAAAAAAGAAAGCAAAAAAAGGAAAAGGACAATCCAAAGAAAAAACTTCCGAAAAATAACCAATTTTATCAAACTAAAAAGCTTCAACTTGGTTGAAGCTTTTTTAATTATCAACATCTTCCACATCAGGCAAGAATTGTTGTACCTGATCGGAAGGAAGCTCTTCAATATTCCGCAATTGACGCTGAATAGCCCGTGTACGAGTGCCGATAATCGTTTCTAATCCATCGCCGGCTTGCGAGATATTTTTCTGTACTTTTTCGAGCATATCGCCAAACTTACCAAATTCAGTTTTTACAGCGCTTAACACTTTCCAAACTTCGCTACTTCGCTGCTGGATAGCCAGCGTTCGGAAGCCCATTTGCAAACTGTTCAATATCGCACCTAAAGTTGTCGGACCGGTTACCGCAATTTTGTATTGCCGCTGCAACTTTTCCATCAAAGCCGTACGGCGAATCACTTCGGCATAAATATTTTCGAACGGCAGAAACAGAATAGCAAAATCAGTTGTGTTAGGCGGATCGATATATTTATCATGAATATCTTTTGCCATATTTATGATGGTTGCTTCCAATTGTTTCGAAGTAATTTCGATCTGGGCAGAATCATTCAAATCAAGTGCCGAAATGTAATTTTCGAAAGCGTCTTTGGGAAATTTCGCATCAATCGGCAAATAAACAACTGATTTCTGGTCGTCTTTTCCCGGAAGTTTGATAGCAAATTCGACCAAATCGTTTGAGTTGCGTTTTGTCTTGACATTAGCTTCGTACTGTTCCGGTGACAACATTTGCTCCAACAACATCGACAACTGAACTTCGCCAAAAGTTCCACGGGTTTTTACGCCACTCAATACTTTTTTCAGTCCGCCCACATCTTGTGCTAAATTCTGCATCTCTCCCAATCCTTTCTGTACACTTTCCAATTGGTCGCTCACCAACTTAAACGACTGACTGATTCGTTCATTGAGTGTTTTTTGCAGTTTTTCATCAACCGTTTGGCGCATTTCTTCCAATCGTTTTTCGGTCGAAACGAGCAAAGCTTCTTGCTTACGCTCCATATCGGCAAATTTCTCGCGCTGCAATTGCTCAAATTGCTTTTGGAATTCCAATATTTGCTCTTTTAATTCTTGACGATTCGCTCGATTTACATCAGCCGTCTTATCTATTAAAGCGGTTACTTTTTCTTCAAGAGTCTTATTGATTTTTTCAAGTGAAAGACTTAATTCTTCACGATTTTGACGAGCTATCACATTATTCTCTTCGCGAGCCAAACGAGCATCTTCTTTCAAATTATTTTCAATACGCAACAAGCCTTTTTCCAACGAATCAAATTCATTGAAAAAACCCACATCTTTCTTTTTTACAAAAAGTTGAATACAGATAATTGCCAGCAAAAGGCATGTAATTACTATTGAAAACACCAATTCCATTGATTATTTGTTATTGCGCTTTTGTACATTATAAAAAATCTTCATTTGATTGCCCAATATTTTGGTGAAGCCTTTCACATCATCGCCTGTCCATGCTTTGTTTACTTCGCCGTATTCACCAAAATCAGTTTTCATCAAATCGAACGAGCTTTCTACACCCACCAAAGTATAAGAATAAGGTCGAAGACTTATAATTACCGTTCCGGTTACATTTTGTTGTGTACTTTCGAGGAAAGCCTCCATGTCGCGCATCACAGGCTCCAGATATTGCGCTTCGTGAAGGAACATTCCGTACCAAGTTCCGATTTGATCTTTCCAGTATTGTTGCCATTTGGTAAGCGTGTGTTTTTCGAGCATTTTATGCGCATTGATAATAAGCAACGCACCTGCCGCTTCAAATCCTACACGACCTTTGATACCGATAATTGTATCGCCAATGTGCATATCACGACCAATTCCGTATTGCGAACCGATAGCTTCAACAGCATTGATGGCTGCAATTTTATCAGTATATTTTTTACCGTTTACACCAACGATTTCACCTTTTTCAAATTCAATGGTCAATTTTTCTTCACCATGCTTAGTAACTTGTTTAGGATAAGCAGACTCGGGCAAGGTTTGGTCTGATTTCAAAGTTTCTTTTCCGCCAATCGAAGTTCCCCACAATCCGGCATTGATAGAATACTCCATTTTGGCAAAATCAGCTTCATAACCATGTTCTTTTAGGTAATTGATTTCGTACTCGCGAGTAAGTACCATGTCGCGGGTTGGCGTAAGAATTTTGATATTTGGAGCCAAAATTTCGAAAGTCAAATCGAAGCGTACTTGGTCATTTCCTGCTCCGGTTGAGCCGTGTGCAACATAGTCAACACCTAATTTTTTAGCATGTTCGATAATGGCGATGGCTTGAAAAATACGCTCCGAACTTACCGAAATAGGATAAGTTCCATTGCGAAGGACATTACCGTACACCATATATTTGATGCTTTTTTCATAATATTCTTTGGTTACATCGAGTGTAGCATGTGATTTAGCACCCAAACGATAGGCTTTTTCTTCAATCGTTTTTAACTCTTCGTCAGTGAAACCGCCTGTGTTGGCAATGGCGGTGTACAGTTCGTATCCTTTTTCTCTTGCTAAGTACATCGCACAAAACGATGTATCCAATCCGCCACTGAAGGCTAATAATACTTTTTCTTTCATATTTTAATGTTGTATGTAATCATGAAATGTCGCTTCGACTCTGCTCAGCGACCAACGCGGGGCACTGAGCAGAGTCGAAGTATTCTTTTTAATGCGTAAATGGTGCTATCGGCAAGCGAATAATCTTTTTAAACACACTTTTCCAAGTTGGCTTGCGTTTATTTTTATTAGCTTCTTCAACAGCAGGGTCGTAAAGCATACCGGTACAAAGGCACATTCGGTAATTATTTCGCTTCAAAATATCTGAATTACGACAAGCATCGCAACCTTTCCAGAAAGCCTCATCGTCGGTAAGTTCAGAAAAGGTTACAGGTTTGTATCCCAATTCGGAATTTATTTTCATGACCGCCAAACCGGTGGTAAGTCCGAATAGTTTGGCATCCGGATAGCGTTCACGAGATATATCAAAGGCTTTTTTCTTAATAGCTTTAGCCAAACCGTGCCCACGAAATTTTTCTACAACAATTAAACCCGAGTTTGCAACAAATTTTTTATTGCTCCAAGTTTCAATATAACAAAAGCCGGCAAATTCGCCATCAACAAAAGCTATAATAGCCTTTCCTTCTTCCATTTTTTTATGAATGTATTCAGGAGAACGGCGCGCAATACCTGTTCCGCGTGCAACGGATGCTTTTTCTATAGTGTCTAATATCAAATCTATATATTGATAATGGCTTTCGTTAGCAACAAGAATTTCTATTTTTGGTTTCATTTTCTACCTCTCTCCAGCCCTCTCCAAAGGAAAGGGAGTTGTATTTCAAATAAGTTTCTTGTGATTATTAATAAAGTTTTTGTTATTTTTGATTATTGAATCTTCAATTTGTTCAGCGCTTGCTTATGTGTTACATTTTCACGCAAAATAAGCAGAACTGAGTCATCTCCGGCAATGGTTCCAAGAAATTCGGGTGCGTTAAGTGCATCTATATCTGAGGCAACAGCACTCGCATATCCCGGACGGGTTTTTATTATAGCCAGATTTCGAGAAAACTCCACCGATAAAATTTCTTTCCATATGGATGAATCGACAGACAAAGGATTAACTTGTGCTTTGGAAGAAAAAGCATATACATATTCGCCGCTATCAATAGGAAGTTTTATCACCTTGAGTTGCTTTAAATCACGAGAAAGGGTAGCTTGAGTTACTTCAATACCCTTTGCTTGCAATTCTCTCAGTAATTCTTCCTGGCTTCCTACTCGCACGGTACGAATAATTTCCTCCAATTGCTGTAAGCGTGTTCTCCTTGTTTTCACAATATTGATTTTGTATAATTATTCAAAAATCAGTGCAAAAATATACAAAAAACTATCTAAAAGAAACTTTCTTGAATATTTTTTGAATAAAAAAACAAAAAAGCAAGCCCTTTTGTTTTGACTTGCTTTGAGTTATTTAGCTAAAAGTAATTATTTTACACGCTCCACATACGAACCATCGGCTGTATTTACTTTAATTTTCTCACCTTCGTTGATAAATAAAGGTACGCGCACGGTTGCTCCGGTTTCTACCGTAGCCGGTTTCATGGCATTGGTTGCTGTATCGCCTTTTAGTCCGGGTTCAGTATAAGTAATTTCAAGCACAGTATGTTGCGGCATATCTACATAAAGTACGGTTTCGTCTTGTGCTTGTACAACTACATCCACAACATCGCCCTCTTTCATATAATCTACACCATTGATAGCTTCTTTGGCAACTACAATTTGTTCGTACGATTCATTGTCCATAAATGTGTAACCTTCTTCGCTTTGATATAGGAATTGATGTGGACGGCGCTCGATACGAACTTCATCAAGACGCACACCTGCATTAAAAGTTTTTTCATAAATACGACCGGTCATTACATTACGCAATTTGGTACGCACAAAAGCAGGACCTTTACCCGGTTTTACATGCAAAAATTCTACAACATAAAAATACTGACCATCGAGGTCGATACACATTCCATTACGGATATCAGCAGTAGTAGCCATAAGATAAATATTCAGTTTAAATTTATTATTAGGGTGGCAAAAATAATGGATTTTCTCGAAATTTAGAAAAATGAACTGTACTTTTGCATCGTAAAACAAGTTGATATGCAATTAGAAATCCTCTCTCCAAAGAATATTAATGAGACTGCCCGTCTTTTTTTAGAAGCAACTCCAGGAAAACGCGTTTTTGCTTTTTATGGAAGTATGGGTGCCGGTAAAACTACTTTTATTAAGGCCTTATGCGAAGAACTGGGTGTTAAGGATACCATAAACAGTCCGACATTTTCAATTGTAAATGAATACGCGGATAAAAATAACACACCCATTTACCATTTTGATTTTTACCGGATCAATCGTATAGAAGAAGCTTTTGATTTTGGATACGAGGATTACTTTTTTAGCGGCAATTATTGTTTTATTGAGTGGCCCGAATTAGTAGAGAATCTTTTACCGAAAAATTGCGTTAATGTGTATATAGAAGAAAAAGAGAATGGAAGAAGAATTCTTAAATTTTAAGCAATAAAAAAGGATACTAAAAAGCATCCTTTTTTATTGCTTGCATCAAATATTATTTGATAACGCTAGCCAATTCCGCACCAGCTTTGAATTTAGCAACTTTTTTAGCAGGAATTTTAATCGCTTTTTTAGTCGAAGGATTGATACCTGTACGAGCTGCTCTTTCAGATACTGAGAAAGAACCGAAACCAACCAAACTTACTTTGTTTCCTGATTTCAATGCATTAGTTACTGCACTAATAAAAGCATCTAATGCTTTTTTAGAATCTACCTTGCTAAGACCAGCAGTCTCGGCCATTGCGCTAATTAATTCAGCTTTGTTCATAGTTTTTGCTTTATAAGATTAAACAATTAAAAAAAGTTGTTTTTTGAATTATTTCGATGCAAAAATAACAGATTGAAAATTGTTTCCAAATTTTTAAAGCACTTTTTTTTCATTTATTTGCAAAAATATGTTTTACAGCATATTTATTAGGTATTTTTCATACCTTTGTGGCTGTCTTTTTATTAAAAAAACCAATAAATGTTCAACAACAATTCTTCTTTTTTGAGTTTTATGCCTCCGGTAGTGCGCAACCTTCTTATCATTAATGTGCTTTGTTGGTTTGCTGCGATTATTTTAGGCAATAAATTTGATCTGAATTATTATCTAGGTATGCACTATTGGCAAGCTGATGATTTTAATCCGGCTCAAATAATCACTTACATGTTTATGCACAGTACACAAACCGTTTCAGGCGGAATAGATATTTCGCATATATTCTTTAATATGTTTGCTCTGTATATGTTCGGGCGTGTATTGGAGCAAACAATGGGATCGAAACGATTTTTGATTTACTATATAATAACCGGAATTGGAGCTGCATTGGTGCAACAAATTATTTGGAGTATTGATCTTTTTCCGCTTGTGCAAGAAGCTAAAGAACAATTTACAGGCGACAGACTGACATTTTATTTGCAACCATTAAATCATTTTGTAACGATAGGTGCATCGGGTGCTGTGTTCGGTATTCTACTGGCTTTCGGATTAATGTTTCCGAACATTCCGTTGTATATCATGTTTATTCCTGTACCGATTAAAGCCAAATATGTAATTATTGGTTACGCCGTAATCGAACTTTTCTTTGGTGTAGCAAATTTTAGTGGTGATAATGTAGCTCATTTCGCACACTTAGGAGGAATGTTATTTGGTTTTTTATTGTTGTTTTTCTGGAGGAAACAACAATGGAGGTATTAACTTTAAGATTTCAATATCTATGAGTATCAAAGATGAAATTGTCGAATCCTACAAAAATGGCGGAGGACTTACAAAGCTTATTTATATTAATGTCGCTGTCTTTTTTATATTTATTCTGTCCGTCATATTTTGCAAATTGATGTTATTTAGTTCAGAATGGATAAACTATTTCAAAGTTCCGGCAGATATAACAAGAGTCATTACGCAACCATGGACTATTGTCACCTACATGTTTAGTCATGTAAGTTTTTTCCAGCTTTTATTTAATCTTTTTGTTTTATTTTGGTCAGGAAAACTATTTTTACATTATTTTAATCAAAAGCAATTGGTTGGATTATATGTAATCGGAGGATTATTTGGGGTCGTGTTTTTTATCATTTTATGTAATATTTTCCCTTATTTTAATCAACATATTGAAAGCTATTATCTATTAGGCTCTTCATCTTGTGCATTAGCCATAATGACCAGTGTTGCAACTTATGTTCCCAACACTGAAATACGATTAACTCTATTCGGAAGAGTAAAATTAAAATATTTAGCGCTAATAATTGGTGGATTAAGCCTACTTACTGCGGCAGAACAAGATACCGGAAATGGTTTTGATAATTTGGGTGGAATCGTTGCCGGATATATTTTTACCATAAAATTTAAAAAAGGTAAAGATATAACTCGTGGCATTAATCACTTTTTTGATTTTTGTGTAGATTTGTTTACTCGAAAAACAAAATTCAAAGTAATTACCAGGAAAAAACTAAAAACAGATGCCGAGTGGAATGCTCAAAAAAAACAAGAAATGGATGAATTGAACCGAATTCTTGACAAGATAAAACAATTGGGCTATAATAGCTTGACAGATGAAGAAAAGAAACGCCTTTTCAAAAAAAAATAATAGCTACCATAACTTGAATGAAAAGTTTTTTCAACATATTCTTCCTGGTCATCAATATTCTGTTTATCGGAATGTTTTTGTTAGCAGGCATGGCTAGTTATGTAAATCCGTCCAGTTTTGTATTGCCTTCTTATCTGAGTTTATTTTTTCTTCCGTTATTATTTATCAATATCATATTTTTCCTTTTTTGGGCATTCAGATTAAAATGGTTTTTGGTATTTCCATTAGTAGCAATTGCTTGTATGTGGAGTAATATACATGCCGAATTTCCGATACATGGTTCGGATGCAAATAAAATAATCCACAAAGACTCACCTGCAATCAACATTTTATCTTATAATGTAAAATTATTCGACTTTTATAAAAAAAATAAATCGACCGAAAATTACAACAAGGTTCTTGATTATATTATCAATAGAAATGCTGATATTGTTTGTCTCCAAGAATTCGGTTACTATAACACCAATGATTTTCTTTCGGGTGATGATATTTTAAATGTAATGAAAGATAAATACCCGTATCATCATATCATGTATCATCTGAGTGACAATCAAAAAAGTACTTATGGAGTAGCTACATTTTCTAAACTTCCAATAATAAAAAAAGGGGAAGTAAATTATGGTTCGGCATTTAACCATACCATTTATTCCGACATAAAAATAGATACAACCGTAATACGACTATTTAATTGTCATTTAGAGTCAAACAGACTGACGATAAACGATAAGAAAAAAATGGTTGAATTGATCGATAGCACAAGCCAAGAAAAAATATCGGAAACAGCCACACAGTTAACACGCAAACTGGGTGCAGCATCAAAAAAGCGAGCATTGCAAGCTGACTCTATTGCTCTGAAAATCAGCAAATCACCTCACCCAGCAGTCGTTTGCGGAGATTTCAATGATATACCGATTTCATATACTTACAGAAAAATAAAAGGAAACTTGACCGATGTTTTCGCCACTACTTCAAGTGGTTTAGGAATTACTTATAACGAATTACCATTTCTTTTTCGCATTGATTATATTTTTCATGATGAAAAGTTAAAATCAGGAAACTTTAAAATTGACAAAATAAATCTTTCGGATCACTATCCGATTTCTTGTGATATAGTTTTTCAACAAACAGATAAATAATAAAAATATGACCCCAAGAGTAAGTATTATCATGGGCAGCACATCAGATTTGCCCATAATGGAAAAAACAGCTAAATTGCTCAACGATTTCGAAATTCCTTTTGAAATTAATGCGTTATCAGCTCACCGTACACCCAAAGAAGTAGAAACTTTTGCTACTCAAGCCCAAGAAAGAGGCATTGAAGTTATAATTGCGGCAGCCGGAATGGCTGCACATTTACCGGGCGTAATCGCATCCATGACAACACTTCCGGTTATCGGAGTTCCTATCAATGCATCGCTTGACGGCATAGACGCTTTATTAGCAATTGTGCAAATGCCTCCGGGTATTCCGGTAGCTACAGTCAGCATCAACGGCGCACTAAATGCAGCCATCCTCGCCGTGCAAATTCTTTCTACCGGCGATGACGCTTTGAAAGCAAAATTAGTCTCGTACAAAGAAGAATTGAAGGAAAAAATTGTAGATGCGAACGAAGAATTGAATAAGGTATCGTACGCTTATAAAACAAATTAAATTTTTTTGTTGATGGGTTAAGTAGTTTAGCGGTAGATAAACTCTTAACTTATAATCCTATTAACCAATAAACTTATCAACTATTATAAACAATCTATGGAAATTGTAGCTAGCGGTATCCGCCCCACAGGAAATTTACATCTTGGTAATTATTTTGGTGCATTGCGTAACTTTATAAAAATGCAGGAAGAGCATAAATGCTATTTCTTCATTGCCGATTATCATTCGCTTACCACGCATCCGACACCACAAAATCTGCGTGGAAATGTAAACCAAGTTTTGGCTGAATACATAGCAGCCGGACTTGATCCTGACAAGTGTACACTTTATATCCAAAGCGATGTCCCCGAAGTGGCAGAATTGTATTTGTACTTCAATATGAATGCTTACATCGGTGAGTTGGAGCGTAGTACTTCATTTAAAGACAAAATCCGCACACAACCACAAAATGTAAATGCAGGATTGCTTACTTATCCCACGCTTATGGCTGCTGATATTCTATTGCATCACGCGACCAAAGTCCCTGTAGGTAAAGACCAAGAGCAACATCTGGAAATGACTCGTACATTCGGAAATCGTTTTAACCGCATGTATAATGTTGAGTATTTTCCCGAAGCACAAGCTTTTAACTTTGGTGAGAATCTAGTGAAAATTCCCGGATTAAATGGAAGCGGAAAGATGGGAAAATCGGAAGGAGAAGGTAATGCTATCTTCTTGGCAGACAAACCGGAAAACATTCGCAAAAAAGTAATGAAAGCCGTCACCGATAGTGGACCAACTGTTCCGAACCAAGACAAACCGGAAGCTATTCAAAATTTATTTCAACTGATGAGTGTAGTTTCTACTCCTGATACTTTAGCTTTCTTCGAAGAAAAATACAACACTTGCGAAATCCGCTATGGCGATATGAAAAAACAATTGGCTGAAGATATGATCACATTCGTTAATCCTTTCCGCGAAAAAATCGAAGCTCTTATTGCCGACCAAGCATATCTGGATAAAGTAGCTTTATTAGGGAAAGAAAAAGCTCAGGAAAGTGCCCGAAAAACCATCCGCGAAGTGAGGGAAATTATCGGATTCAGAGCATAAACGAAATTAAAGCTGAATCAAAAGAACGCAGATGACACTGATAACACTAATTTACACAGATAACAAATAATTATAAATCCGCTATATATCTAAAAAAGCAAAAAATTGTTCGGACAACGAAAAGTATCCGAACAGTTCTTATTTTTTAGGGCATCATTACCGATAAAAATATAAGTAAATCAGAGTTATCTGTGTTAAAAAAAAGAATTTAAAAACAGATAAAGCAACTGCCACTCGAATAACCCCCTCCGAAAACAGTCAGTACAACCGTATCGCCAGCTTTAAATTTGCCGTAATTCTGAGCCAACACTAAAGCTGAGCTTGCCGAACCGGTATTTCCCAGTTCCTCTATATTACTTAATAATCTTTCCATGGGAAATTTTAACTGGTGAGCCACATTGGCGACTATACGCATATTAGCCTGATGAGTTATAATGTATGAAATGTCTTTTATAGCAATACGCTGTCTTTCGGTAACATAATTAATAGCATCGACCATGTATTTACATGCATTTAAGAACACATCCCGACCATCAGGCATACAAATACCTTCTGTTTTCGGACGAAGGTAAACACTTCCCGTTCCTTTTCCTATATGAGCCAATCCACGAGTATATATTTCAACAATTTCAGGCTCTTTTTCCGATTGTCTGTCTTTAGAAACAAACATAGCCACTGCCGCATCACCCCATAAATGTCCTGATTTGGGATCAGTTTCATTGCTATATGCAGTATTATGTTCCGAACAAACAATCAAAGCTTTACTTGCTTTTCCCATGGCAAAATAACCTTCTACTATTTCTAAAGCATTGATAAAGGACGAGCACGCCGAAGAAATATAAATAGCCTTTGCGTTAGAAATTGTAAATTCACGCTGAACCGTATGTGCTAAAGTAGCAACCGTATCAAGTGGAGAATAAGATGCCCCGACAATTAAATCTACCTCTTCTATACTATATGGAAGTTTTGTATGAGTATTTTTTACAGCAGCAATACCCATAGTATGAGTGTCTTCTCCTTTGCCAGCTTTGGAACGAGTCATAATTCCGGTACGCTGATGAATCCACTCGCTGGTAAGACCGTTCAGGCTAAGAAAATAATCATTGTGAACTCTTGTCAAAGGCACATAAAATCCTGTAGAATTAATGAACATATCTCAAAAAACTTGTTTTATAAAAATAAGGGCTGCAAATTTAAAAACTATTTAGAGTTTATAATAACACTAAAGGAAATTTCATTTATAAAAAATTTATAAATTCCTGAAAATTTATAATGAACAACATAACAACACATAAAACTTTAACAAGGAAGAATATTAAAATCTCTTTCTTGTTGAAGTTTTTCCAATCAATGATAAAAATTCCTCAAGAATAATACAAGTCAGAAATAGTATGTTCTAAATCAACATATATTTCCTCATCCTTTTTAAAAAAAAGTATCTTGCCTTCCCTTGCTAACCATCCTAAAGAAAAAAGAATGAAATCTTCCTTATAGCCTGTCATTTCTTGAATCTCTTCGATCGTTAATGCACCATTGTCTGAAAGCAGATGCCAAATAACGCCGGCATTAATACCAATATCTGTCTTATACATAATAGTGAATTTAAAGGGTTAATATTCTGAAATACAACTTTATAACCGATACATTTACATAAACGAGGAGTCTTTTATCAAAGATATAATAAATAACTCAACAATCAAAGTCAATATCATAGAACTTGTAAACCCCCGAATAACGGCATTTATCCTAATCAATACTGTATTTATTTGTACATTGATATTTTTCGTTTGTACACATTATTTGAAAGAAAGGTTTGTCTGTTAAAATATAGACAAGCTCAGTAAAATAAATATAGCCTTCTAAGTCATTGATTTCATTACTACTAATAAAAATAATAATTAAAATATTACATACAAAAATATGCTGTGATATTTTGAGAAAATAAAAAATGAGAACAAAGAGTAAAATATTAAGTTTGAAGCACATCCTTTTGGGGGATGAAATGGAAAGGAATCCTAAAAGTATTGACAAGGATATTAACTTTTTTCTATTTTAAACTTCACTTTGTTTCTATAAAATTCAAGAAATTAACGAACTTTACAAACATCTTTCGTAATTTTGACTCGCTTTTTAAAAGTTAAAGAAATGCCTTTACTCCTCTCCCACACACCAAATCTGATTGAAGCAGGTTGCGACGAAGCCGGACGAGGATGTCTTGCCGGTTCGGTATTTGCAGCAGCGGTTATTCTTCCGCCCGATTTTAAAAACGACCTGCTGACAGACTCTAAGCAACTGACAGATAAGCAACGCTACGCACTTCGTCCCATTATCGAAGAAAAAGCTTTGGCGTGGGCTGTAGGTATGGTTACGGCACTAGAAATTGACGAGATAAACATTCTTAATGCTTCTATCCTTGCTATGCACCGCGCTATCGAGGAATTAAAAATTATACCCGAACATTTGATTATTGATGGAAACCGATTTAAGAAATATAAGAACATTCCACACACAACCATCGTCAAAGGTGATGGGAAATACCTGCCTATCGCCGCAGCTTCGGTGCTTGCCAAAACCTATCGTGATGATTACATGAAAACCCTTCATAATGAATACCCTTACTATAGCTGGGATTCAAATATGGGTTACCCTACGAAAAAACATCGTGAAGGTATCCGTCGGTACGGCGTTTCTCCTTACCACAGAATGAGTTATCAGTTACTTGAAAAACAACTAAAGTTGGATTTAGAGTAGTTTATATTTGTTCAAAAACTTTACCTTTGTAACGATTTGTAGCAAATGCTATCCAAACAGTAAAACAGTTTACACGAAATTGTAAATTATCTAATTGTAAATTTACCGTATGAATTTATTTGATGTTTATCCTCTTTTTAATATTAACATTGTAGAAGGAAAAGCTTGTCGTACTTATGACGATGCCGGTAATGAATATCTTGACCTGTACGGAGGTCATGCTGTAATTTCAATAGGGCATGCCCACCCATATTACATAGCAAAAATAACCGAACAGTTGAATAAACTTTCTTTTTATTCGAATTCGGTCATCAATAAGCTTCAAGTTGAATTAGCCGAAAAACTAGGCAAACAATCGGGGTACGATGATTATGGTTTATTTCTCATCAATTCGGGTGCTGAAGCCAACGAAAATGCGCTTAAACTAGCATCTTTTCATACAGGAAGAAAAAAAATAATTTCATTTTCTAAATCGTTTCACGGACGCACTTCTGTAGCTGTTCGGGCTACAGATAACCCTAAAATTGTTGCTCCGATAAACGAAGATGTCGATGTAGAGTTTATTTCTTTCGGAGATATTGATTCAGTAAAAAAATCACTTATAAAACACGATGTTTGTGCCGTTATCATAGAAGGAATACAAGGAGTAGGCGGCATTCAAATTCCTGAAAAACAATTTCTGCAAGAACTTCGAAAAGCCTGTACCGAGACCGGAACCGTACTCATTTTAGACGAGATACAATCAGGTTACGGACGAAGCGGAAAATTCTTTGCACATCAATATGCTGATATTAAAGCCGATATTATAACTGTAGCCAAAGGTATGGGCAATGGATTTCCTATCGGCGGAGTGTTAATCAGCCCTATGTTTACAGCCGTACATGGACAATTAGGTACAACTTTCGGAGGAAATCATTTAGCTTGTGCCGCAGCTATCGCCGTACTCGACATTATAAAAAATGAGAACTTAATAGAAAATGCGGCAAAAGTCGGAAGTTATTTAATGGAAAACCTTAAACAATTTCCTCAAATAAAAGAAATACGAGGCATGGGATTAATGATCGGTCTCGAATTCGCCGAACCGGTAAAAGAGATACGAAACAAATTACTTTTCGAACAAAAAGTATTTACAGGTGTAAGCGGAACAAATGTCATCCGCTTGTTACCACCTTTATGCCTTACAATAGCTGATGCCGATGAATTTTTAACCCGATTTAAAAAATCTCTGGCATGAGCAAAACATTTTGCATATATGCCGCAGCCAGTTCCAAAGTAGCTCAAATTTATCTTGATGCTGCTACACAATTGGGCAGTATTATGGCGAAAAATAAAGTAAGAGGCGTATTTGGCGGAGGGAACAGCGGACTGATGGCTGCTTTTGCAGATGCTATGATTAATAACGAAGGAGATATTGTAGGCGTAATTCCTCAATTTATGGTCGATCAAGGGTGGCAACATCGTGGTGTAGATAATCTGGTGGTAACACAAACCATGCACGAAAGAAAAGCCTATATAGCAAGCATTTCGGATGCAGCCATCGCACTTCCCGGTGGTGTAGGCACATTGGACGAACTGATGGAAATTATCACTTGGAAACAACTGTGCATATTTCCTAAACCGGTAATAATTGTAAACATCAACGGATATTTCGACCCTTTAATACAAATGCTGGAAAAAGCCATCGATGAAAAATTCATGAAATTGGAACATGGAGCGATTTGGCAAGAAGTAAAAATTATAGAAGATGTACTCCCTACCATAGAAAAAGAACCTGTATGGGATAAAGACATCAGTAAATTTGTAATAGTATAAATGCCTGAAAAAGAAATAACTCAATCTTTTTTACCAATAGATCCTGTCACGATTAATACTATAGCGACGGATACTATTCAAGTAGCAAAACCAACAGTAGAATTTATCGGTTTTGAAGGTATTCCGTTTGTTAAAACAATTGCTTCTGAACCTATAATCCCTATTTTGTTACTGACACTTTTCCTATTAACCATATACACAATTGTAAAAGGACAAAGAATAATAAAAGAAACTATTAAAGATTTTTTTTATCTCCGGTTGCGCTCCAGTATTTTTATTGAAAGCTTATCCGGACAAACTTTTTTACAAAATAATTTTGCATTATTATTCATCGGTTCTACCGGATTGTTTTTACACATCGTATTTTTTAATAACAAAAATCTGATTGGAAATTTTGAAAACAAAATGCTATACCTGGCTTTATTTATAGGATTAGCATTTGTATTTATTTTAATTAAAGCTTTGCTTTTTCGGTTTTTAGGATACATCTTTTTTGACAAAAATATCACCTCTGTTTTCGTGAGAGGATATTTTACTGCATTATTTAGTTTAGGTATAATTTTATTTTTGATCGACACTGCCCTTATTTACGCTCCAACTTCGTTCTATTATCCCCTTATAATAACAGGTCTCATAGCAATTACCATTACATTAATCCTCATTTTTTACAAAACAGCACAAATTTTTCTTACTGGAATTGGTTCATTTTTTTACATTATTTTGTATCTTTGCACCCTCGAAATTTTACCTGCATTAGTCATGCTGGAAATTATCAGTTAACCTTAATTTAACACCTAATAAGATACAAAACATTGAAAATTAAGCACATTTTGGTTTCTCAACCTAAACCAGAAACTGAGAAATCTCCTTACTACGACATAATAGAAAAGCACGGTGTTAAGATCGATTTTCGTCCGTTTATTAAAGTCGAACCTGTTCCGGCTAAAGAATTTCGTGCCCAAAGGATAAATATCCTAGACTTTTCTGCTATTATTTTTACTGCACGCACAGGAGTAGATAATTTTTTCCGCCTTTGTCAAGAGTTACGCATTACAGTTCCCGAAGAAATGAAATATGTCTGCATATCAGAATCGGTAGCTTTTTATTTGCAAAAATATATCCAATACCGCAAACGCAAAATATTTTTCGGCACATCGGGCAAACTCCCCGAACTAATAACTGTTATGCAAAAACATGCCAACGAAAAATATCTGTTGGCTTGTACAGATGTACACAACGAAGAAATTATCAAATTATTAGATGAAAACAAATTTGATTATCAAAAAGGAGTAATGTACAAAACAGTAAGCAACGATTTTACACCGGATGAACCGTTCAATTACGATATGTTGGTATTTTTTAGTCCATCAGGGATTGCATCTTTATTGAAAAATTTTCCTGATTTCGATCAAGGAGATATAAAAATCGCCGTTTTTGGAAAAACCACAGCACAAGCTGTACAAGAAGCAAAACTCAGATTAGACTTGGAAGTGCCGCAACCACAATTCTCATCTATGACTGCTGCATTAGATTTCTTCTTAAAAGAAAATAATAAAAACGGAAAAAAATAATTCTGTTTTTTCCTTTCATAAAAGACACAAAGACACTTGAATTAGTATCTTTGTGTCTTCTCTTTTTACACTTATGGCAGAAAAACATCTTTTTCCTAAAACACACCGACTGACGGGCGAAATTCGTATCGCAAGGCTTTTCACACAGGGCAAAGCATTTATGGCATTTCCTCTGCGTGTGGTGTATTTTATCAACAAAGAGAACAAGTCACAACATCCGCAAATAGTTTTCAGCGTGCCTAAAAAACGATTTAAGAAAGCCGTTGATCGCAATCTTATCAAACGACGATTACGCGAAATATACCGACTCAACAACACCCGTTTATTTGCTTCTGTCCTACAAAAAGATTACACTATTCACATTGGTATCAGTTATATTGCCAACGAAATATTACCATACAAACAAATCGAGAAAAAAATGATCGAAGCATTAGATAAACTGATAACATCATTGGAATAAACTTTATCTGATATTTTCTATCTTTGTGCTTGATGAAAAAAATATTCGTAACCATATTGCTTATACCCGTTTATTTTTATCAACGGGCTATTTCGCCCTTATTGCCGGCATCATGTAGATATACACCCACTTGCTCGCAATATGCCGTAGAAGTGATAAAAAAATACGGATTAAAAGGTGTTTGGTTAGCCATCAAACGAATTGCACGCTGTCATCCTTGGGGAGGACATGGTTACGACCCTGTACCTTAAGATTTCGTGAGTAACCGATATGAAACACGATTTTATAGACATACACACTCACAGGCAAGAGCCATGCAACAATGCAATTATCAATTGCCCGTTAGATAAAATAGAAGATTTCATCGAACAATTTCCAAAACAAGTAATTTCAATAGGATTACACCCTTGGGATATTGGTGCAGATAATGAAAAAGCAATACAACTATTAAGCAATGCCGCTACATTGTCCCAAGTAATTGCCATTGGCGAAACAGGACTCGATAAGACTTGTAAAACACCTTTTGAACAGCAAAAAGAAATTTTTCTAACACAAATAAAAATAGCCGAAGAAGTACAAAAACCTTTGCTTATCCATTGCGTAAAAGCCTATGAGGAATTAATCGCGGTAAAAAAAGAACAGAATCCAACAAAAGCTTGGATAATCCACAGTTTCAGAGGTAAAAAGGAATTAGCGCAGCAATTGATCAAACAAGGATTCTATCTATCGTTCGGAAAAGGAATAGAACACCTCCAAGAAACAATCATTTCTATTCCTATGAATAAAATCTTTTTAGAAACAGATGATTCAGAAGCATCAATTGAAGAAATTTATCAAAAAGCAGCTCAATTAATTAACATAAATATAAAAGACTTAATATATCAAATAAACCAAAATTATCATCATATCTTCAATTGTAAATTATCTCTCGTTGGTCGCTGACCTTCGGTTGTCAAATTATAAATTAATATGGCATTTTATCCTTCATTAATAATAGATGCACTGAAAAATGTGCGCTATCCGGGTAACGGGAAAAATCTGGTCGAGAACGAAATGGTGGAAGACGATATCCGAATTGACGGAAATAAAATCAGTTTTTCGCTTATTTTTGAAAAACCAACTGATCCTTTCGTGAAATCTGTTATCAAAGCTGCTGAGCAAGCTATTTTGACTTATGCCGGCGAAGAGGCTGAGATAAAAGGAAATATTCAAGCAAAATTTCGACAAGAAGCAAAGCCTGAGCCTCAAAAAAATCTAAGTGGAGTAAAATATGTAATCGCAGTGGCTTCGGGGAAAGGTGGAGTTGGGAAGTCGACCGTTTCGTCCAATTTGGCAGTGGCTTTGGCACGCATGGGCTACCGGGTAGGTTTGCTCGATGCTGATATTTTTGGTCCGTCCGTACCTAAAATGTTTGGATTGGAAGACGCCCGCCCAACGTCCGAACAAGTTGGAGAAAGAGATTTAATACGACCCGAAGAAAAATACGGCGTAAAAATACTCTCCATTGGTTTTTTTGTTGATCCGGATACCGCCCTTATTTGGCGTGGAGCTATGGCAAGCAACGCTATAAAACAACTTATTACAGATGGCAATTGGGGTGAGCTCGACTATTTAATAATCGATATGCCTCCCGGCACGAGCGACATTCACCTTACATTAATTCAATCTATCGAAATTAACGGGGCTGTGATTGTAAGTACGCCACAAGAAGTCGCGCTGGCTGATGCCCGCAAAGGAATAGAAATGTTCACCAACGACAAGGTGAATATCCCTATCCTTGGTTTGGTAGAAAATATGGCTTGGTTTACTCCCTCCGAATTACCGAAAAATAAATATTATATTTTCGGGAAAGATGGCGTAAAAAACTTAGCAAAAAAAATGGGCGTTTCTTTACTGGGACAAATTCCTATTATACAAAGCATACGCGAATGTGGCGATAACGGCTCTCCTATTGCAACAGATGGAAACTCGCTTACTGCACAATATTTTTTACAACTGGCAGAAAATGTAATGCAGAAAGTTAATAAAATACTTATGAAAAAATAACAAAAGAATGCAAACTTTTATCAGTTCGCATTCTTTATTTCAGCCTTTAATATTCGAATATCTTTTATTGGTCTATCATTGTGGTTAGCTGGTTGCTCAGATATTTTCTCAAGCACTTCCAACCCATCGGTTACTTCTCCAAAAATAGTATATTCATTATCCATAAAAGGAATACCTCCTACCGTAGTATAAGCTTTTCGCTGTTCGGGCGTAAAATGAAATAGTTGCTTCAGATCGATTTCTTCTTCGGCAAGTACAATAAGTGTGTCCTGTACGGCAGCTAATTTTTGTTTATCACCTTGTACAGCCGCAATCTTATTTTTATGAAGAGCGATAATCCGTTGCCATACTTTCTCCATTTGGCGATTATAATCCTCCCTTTCTATACTGTCAAGCTCTACATCAGTATATTTCTTCCCTAATACAACATAAAACTGACTACCGTTAGATTTTTTATTCGGATTATCGGCATCAGACAGACGAGCGGCAGCCAATACTCCTTTGCGATGAAAAAACTGCGGATAATGAATTTCTGCCGGAATAGTATATCCGGGTCCTCCACTGCCCAACAAACGATTTTGTCCGGCATCTCTGGAATTCGGATCACCGGTCTGAATCAAGAAATCTTTCATTACCTTGTGAAATAATAATCCATCATAATATCCCTGCTCTATCAATTTCACAAAATTATCCCGATGTTGCGGCGTTTCTTTATACAGCTTCACCACAAAAATACCCTCGGTAGTGGTAATTTTTACCAATGGCTCTTCTGCTTTTTTCTTACAAGCAGAAAAAGAAATCGCTACGGATAACAAAAAAATAATCTTTCGCATAATAACAAATTACGAATTAAAAATTACGAGTACAAAAATAGTCAATTGTCAATTGAAAAATTCTAAATTAATCGTATCTTCGCGAAGTTTTTTCAAAATTAATTTTATCTGTAACAATATGATTTACTCTCACGAAGTAGAACACATGTGTGTTGTAAAGAAAGGACCTAACCATGGTCCGGCACCCATACCCGAAGAAGGTAAATGGGTGAAATCCAAAGAAATCAAAGATATTTCAGGTCTGACCCATGGTGTAGGATGGTGTGCGCCTCAACAAGGTACATGTAAACTTACGCTCAATGTAAAAGACGGTATTATTCAAGAAGCATTGATCGAAACAGTTGGATGCTCAGGTATGACACACTCGGCGGCGATGGCAGCTGAAATCCTTCCCGGTAAAACTTTGCTCGAAGCATTGAATACCGACCTGGTTTGCGACGCTATCAACACGGCTATGCGCGAACTTTTCTTACAAATTGCTTATGGTCGTACACAATCGGCTTTCTCTGAAGGCGGTTTGCCTATCGGTGCCGGATTGGAAGACTTGGGTAAAGGACTTCGCAGCCAAGTAGGAACTATGTTCGGAACATTGGCAAAAGGCGTTCGTTACTTGGAAATGGCCGAAGGTTACTGTACCCGTATGGCTCTCGATGCTGATGGTGAAGTAATTGGTTACGAATTTATCCACCTTGGTAAATTCATGGACGATGTAAAAAAAGGCACAGATGCTAACGAAGCATTAAAAAAAGCTACCTCAAACTACGGTCGCTTTGCCGAAGGAGTTAAATTTATTGACCCAAGAGAAAGTTAATTAATAATTAACAGTTAATAATTAATATTTTGCATGAAGACCGATAACTTGATAGCTGATAAAAGTAAAGTGTTTGCTATTCGGATTATTCGACTTTTTCAGTATTTACAAGCTGAAAAGAAAGAATTTATAATGACAAAACAACTTTTACGAAGCGGTACAAGTATAGGAGCGAACATTAGAGAATCGGTTTATGCTCAGAGCGATAAAGACTTTCGATCAAAATTAAGAATCGCCCTGAAAGAATCTAATGAAACAACCTATTGGTTAGAGCTTTTAGTTGCTACGGATTATCTTGCCGAGCAGGAATTTAAAAGTATTTACGATGATTGCATAGAGATTATAAAAATCCTAACATCTATCATTAATACAAATTCCAAAAACAATGAAGATTGCGAAGATTAATTATTTGTTGATTATCTAATTATTCATTATTAATTTTTAATTATTAATTATAAAAACATGTTATTTGAAAGTTACGACCGTCGTATTAATCAGATTAATGCTGCGCTCAATCAATACGGAATAAAAGACATCAACGAGGCAAAAGCCATCTGCGATGCAAAGGGAATTGACCCTTATACAATTTGTCAGGAAACACAACCTATCGCTTTCGAGAACGCTAAATGGGCGTATGTGGTAGGTGCTGCCATTGCTATCAAAAAAGATGTAAAAAATGCTGCCGAAGCTGCCGAAGCTATTGGTATCGGTTTGCAATCATTTTGTATCCCCGGCTCTGTTGCCGACGACCGCAAGGTAGGTATCGGACACGGAAACTTGGCAGCAATGCTTCTTCGCGAAGAAACCAAATGTTTTGCTTTCCTGGCAGGACACGAGTCTTTCGCAGCTGCCGAAGGTGCTATCAAAATTGCCGAAATGGCAAACAAAGTGCGCAAAGAGCCATTGCGTGTTATTCTCAACGGTTTAGGTAAAGATGCTGCGATGATTATTTCGCGCATCAACGGGTTTACTTATGTGCAAACCGAGTTTAACTACGGCTCGGGCGAATTGAAAGTGGTAAAAGAAAAAGCATACTCAACCGGTCTTCGTGCAAAAGTAAAATGTTATGGTGCGGACGATGTGCGCGAAGGTGTTGCCATTATGCGTAGCGAAGGCGTAGATGTATCTATCACCGGCAACTCTACCAACCCAACTCGTTTTCAACACCCTGTAGCGGGCACTTACAAAAAAGAGTGCATGGAGTTGGGCAAGAAATACTTCTCGGTAGCCTCTGGAGGTGGTACAGGTCGTACACTTCACCCGGATAATATGGGTGCAGGACCGGCTTCATACGGTATGACCGATACGCTGGGCCGTATGCATGGCGATGCTCTATTTGCCGGTTCGTCATCTGTTCCCGCGCATGTGGAAATGATGGGCTTCCTCGGTATGGGTAATAACCCAATGGTAGGCGCTACTGTAGCGGTAGCGGTGGCTATTGAAGAGGCTTCGAAATAAATACTATAATAAAAAAACACAGCAGAAAATCTCGTAGTTTCTTTTATTTCCGTATTATAATTTTGAACAAACAAGATACGGGTAGAAATCTATAAATTGCCTTTATTGTAATATTTAATTATATTCTTCCGTTTATTTTTGCAAAAAAACAAAGGGGAAACTTAAAAAAGTTTCCCCTTTGTTTTTAGGATGTGAATCTTTTACTTCAATATCCATGCATCTGGATGTATTGATTTTAATTGCTCAATTTTTTGTTTAGCTTGAGCAACAGATGAGCACGGTATTCCTACTCTAAAAAAACCACTTGTGTTCTCTTCTATAATTTCTGCCTTTTCTTGTACTTTTGATAACATTTCTACTGCAGCAACAGCATTTTCTTTTTTCGAAAACGAACCAACAATTACATATGCAGGTGCATTGGTCGATGCGTATGAAGAAGCCGGCTTATTAGAAACACTTTCTGGATCATAATTAGTAGGATGATCAATCAACTCAGAACTAATTATAGTATTTTCATTTGCATTTAAAACTATAAATTCAGTACGACGGTTAACTGCATGTTCTGCTTCAGAACAATTTACACCATTTTTACA
The DNA here is from genome assembly GCA_964546015.1 of uncultured Paludibacter sp. Taxonomy (GTDB): domain Bacteria; phylum Bacteroidota; class Bacteroidia; order Bacteroidales; family Paludibacteraceae; genus JAFGVL01. The sequence continues at coordinate 79,120 of CAZJHO010000001.1, read as the reverse complement.
ACGATTTAATATTTGAGTTTCTCCGTAACCTTTAGCTGTCATTCTATTTCTATCTATACCTTTAGATGCTAGATAGTTAACTACAGACTGAGCACGCTTGTTAGAAAGTTCTAAATTATAGGCATCATCTCCTCTACTATCTGTATGCGAACCAATTTCTATTTTAAAATCAGGATTTTTCTGCATGAACTCTACAACTTTATTCAATTCTTGGTAAGACTCAGGCAATAAATCCCATTTATCTAATTTGTAATAAATACTACGCAATGTGATTTTTACAGGAGCAGGCACAGTAGTTGGCACTGTTGTTTTAATTACAGCACCGGAGGGCTTACTATCTTCACAACAATTTTCCAGTTTTTCTACTAAATCTTTCAACTTTGCTAAGTTATCTTCATCTGCTTTATTTCTTAAACTATCACGAAGTACTTTTTGCTCAAGTTCTCCTAATTTTTCTTCTAATTTTACAAAACGATCATCATTCACCGGTAAACATTTTTCTGCAAGTTGATTAATGTTCCGGATATTATCTTTACCTGCAAATTTATAACGAACACTTAAATTCACAGCAAAATACCCGTAGTCTCCATATTTATTTCCTACATCAGGAAGCTTCGGTACATGGTGAGTATTCGAGTTCCAACGAAACTGTCCATCAAGACCTACAGCAAAATGACTTGAGATGTCGTATTCTGCCCCTAAACCAATCGTTACATTTAAACTTTTCTCTCTGTTTACAGATGGATAAGTAACACCTTGATGTGTAAATTCTTTAAGACTTCCAAAGCCTAATCCTAAACCTGGTGTAAGAAAAACATTTAATTTCTGCCAAGAACGACATGGGCTTAACAAATTAGACACATTAACAGGTGTAATAAGGTCAATTTGTTGAATGTGAGCATCAAACACATCATTTGAGTGTTTCATGTACATATAATCAATACCTAATCCAAATAAAGAATTAAAAGTTCTTTCAACTCCTATTCCAAACTCAGGATCAAAATAGGATATTTTAAAGAATCCTTGACTCCCTTTAGGCACATCAATACCTCCTTTTATTTGTACAGACCATCTTGACCATTCACTTGGTTTTTTCTGTACTGTATCTTGCTGTGCCAAAATATTTCCAGCCATATAGCAAAAAACTAATGATAGTAAAATTGTTCTTTTCATAATTTTAAATATATTATTGTCAATAAACGAAACAAAGATAATTAAATTATTTTATCTAAATTCAAAAAAATGCAAGACCGATTAAAGCTTCTTTTTATTTTACATATATTATGTTTAAATTCTTGAAAATATTTAAACTTATAATAAAATATAAATAAAAAGATTGCATTTCACGATACAAAAAATCAATTTTCCAAAATTGCAACTATTTTTTATTCTCTCTTCCTCACTTATTCTTTAAAAATTACTCAATTTTACATTTATATAGTACAAAAAAACCTACCCATGACATCAATAAACAAGACAAAAATATCACATTTTAGCTATTTTTGTCTATTCTCATTATTACTAAAACTTTGCTCTATACTTTCAAAAAACTCTGTTAACGAGATAGAAAAGTAGTCACAAATATCCTTTAGAGTACTTACTGTAATGTTTACTTTCCCTAATTCTATTCGTGCTATATGTATATCTGTATCAATAAAGAATGTCTCTTGCGAAATTTTTTTTTCTTCTCTTAACTTTTTTATCCCATTCGCTATTTTTATAAGTAATTCTGTATTACGCCTTTGTGTTTTCATTAGTACAAAATTCTTATTATTTATTAGATTTTTCAATGACACATTTGTCATTAATTAATTTATTATAACATTTGGGGGAAATAAAGAAAGGAATATGCTGGAAAATCCAATTGATTTATTAAATAATTTTCTATAAAAAAAAATATTTTCAGTAAAGCCACTTACTCTTCAACTTTACTATAAATTCAATAATATAATTTATTTTCCTTTTTTTACCAACTATTTTGACATAGTCATTAGATTACACCAATATTAAGGAAACAAAAACAGCCAAAAGTTATAAATGCTTTTGGCTGTTTTTTTATTATTAACAATTTATTTCAATCCTTCTGCACCACCCACAATATCGAGAATCTCTTTTGTAATCGCTTCTTGGCGAGCTTTATTATATTTCAATTTTAGTTCTTGAATAAGCTCACCTGCATTATCTGTAGCTGTTTGCATTGCTGTCGTACGAGCTCCATGCTCAGCAGCAATAGAATCAAGTAAGGCACTATATAGTTTAAGGCGCATTACTGTTGGGATTAATTGTTTTACCAAATAATCTTTGTCCGGTTCAAGGATATAATCCACCATTTTAGGCTTTTCGCCAGGTGCACAAATATGTTTTGCCATCGGCAAATATACTTCGCCACGCACTTGTTGTATAGCCGTGTTTTTAAAATGGTTGTACACCAAACGAACAGTATCAACCTCTCTGTTTAAAAATAAATTGACAAGCGTATTCGCAATCTCGGCGATGGTCGTATAGTCAGGTTTTTCTGTTAAGTAATTAAAATCGCCTTGAACGACATAACCTTTTCTTTGCAAAGCTTCGGATATTTTTTTTCCTATCGGAAAAATCAGAATATCATCTTTTGATAAATCGGTATGTCTCTCTAAAATACTCTCCGTGCGTTTAATCACATTATTGTTGAAAGCTCCACACAAACTGCCATTCGAAGAAATAGCTACAATTGCAATGCGTTTTATTTCAGTTCGCATTTCATTAAGCGGAAGATTAATGTCGTCAGTTGAGTTATTGAAAAAATCGCTCAAAATCTGCGTCAATTTTTCTTGATAAGGTAAATAACTGGCAATAGCATCCTGTGCCCGCCGCAGTTTTGCTGCCGATACCAACTTCATCGCACTGGTAATCTTCCGTGTCGATGTCATTGATGTAATCCTGCTCCGTACTTCTTTTAATGATGCCATTTTATCTTTGAATTAAAATAATGAAGGAAATTAAAACAATTATGCTTCATCTTTCGATGATTGCAATATTGCATTTAGAATTCGTATTATCTCTTCCAATTTTGGCTAAATTTCGTTTACTTTTTCTATTTCCAAAATCCGACTATCACGCAATAGTCTCAACCAAATAATGCGTTTCGCGTGCTTCTTTATATGAGATTTGCAGTTTTGCAATAAACTTTTTTCTTGATAGGAAGGCAGTTGCTTCTTCGGCATTGGCTCCAATAGATGTTCCGCTTCGCAATAATTGTTTTGATAAAATAAACTCTTTCTTTTCTTTGGTTAAATATTGAAATAATTGAATGACACCAAGTGCAAATGAATATGATTTAATCAAAATTACATTTTACTTAGCCATTGCATTTCAATTCTTTAATTATTTTAATTTTCTTAATTTTTTAATTTTGATTTGTATTCAATTTCTATAATCTGTTTCGCCTCGCTTTCCAAAATTGCTGTAATCTGATCATTAATCACTCCGGTTTTCAATGGTTCGAGAACAGTTGTTTTGTGTTTCATTTCTAAGCGTTCAAGGAACATTTTCTCAAAATTCGCAATTTGGTTAATCGGCACTCCCGCCATCAAACCTTTTGTACCTAAATAAATAATAGCTATTTGTTTTTCTACGGGTACAGGAGAATATTGAGCTTGTTTTAATATTTCTACATTTTTCGAACCTTTATCAAGCACGGCCTTAGTAACAGCGTCGAGGTCGGCACCAAATTTTGAAAATGCCTCCAACTCACGGTATTGTGCCTGGTCAAGCTTTAATGTTCCGGCAACTTTTTTCATTGCCTTCGATTGTGCATTACCACCCACACGCGATACTGAGATTCCCACATTTATCGCCGGACGAATACCCGCATTAAATAAATCTGTTTCCAAAAAAATCTGCCCATCGGTAATCGAAATCACATTGGTAGGAATATAGGCAGACACATCACCCGCTTGTGTTTCGATAATCGGCAATGCAGTCAGTGAACCTCCTCCCTTCACAAGTGGTTGCATCACTTCCGGCAAATCATTCATCTGTTTAGCTACTTCGTCTGATTTAATAATTTTTGCCGAACGCTCCAGCAAACGAGAATGCAAATAGAAAATATCGCCCGGATAAGCTTCACGACCCGGTGGACGGCGCAAAATCAGTGAAACCTCACGGTAAGCGACTGCTTGCTTAGATAAGTCATCATAAACCACTAAAGCATGTCGACCGGTATCTCGAAAAAACTCACCAATAGCTGCACCTGCATACGGAGCATAAAACTGCATAGCAGCAGGATCGGAAGCCGAAGCCGCTACTACTACAGTATAATCCATTGCACCATATTTTTCGAGTGTTTGCACCAAATTGGCAATTGTTGAGCCTTTCTGTCCGATACCGACATAAATGCAATATACAGGATCTCCATTTAGGAAATTCTCTCTTTGATTAATAATCGTATCAATGGCAATTGCTGTTTTACCTGTTTGACGGTCACCGATAATCAACTCCCGTTGTCCGCGACCAATCGGAATTTGCGCATCAATTGCCTTGATACCTGTTTGCAAAGGTTCACTTACCGGCTGACGAAAAATCACACCCGGAGCTTTGCGCTCCAACGGCATTTCATATAATTCGCCATGAATTGAACCTTTACCGTCAATCGGTTGTCCAAGCGTGTTTACCACACGCCCCAGCAAACCTTCTCCTGCCATTATAGATGCAATACGACCGGTTCGTTTTACAGAATAACCTTCTTTAATTTGTTCGGTTGAACCAAAAAGCACAGCACCCACATTGTCTTCTTCAAGGTTGAACACTACACCCATTATGCCGTTTTCGAACTCAATCAGTTCGTTTGATTGTACATTGTCCAAGCCGTAAATACGCGCTACCCCGTCGCTCACTTGAAGTACTTTACCTACTTCTTCAAGCTTCAGGTTATTCTCCAGACCAGCCAATTGGTCTTTCAGAATATCAAAAACTTCACTTGGTTTAATATCTGCCATATCTTAGTTTGTGAGATGGTGAAATAGTGAAAAACTCAGTATTTCATCAAAATATTTTAAAAGTATCAGATTATCTTTTTTATATTATTTTACAGCCATTTCTTTAGCTATCTCTTGCAACTGATTTTTCACACTTACATCAAGCTTAAAATTATTTATTTGAATAACGAATCCACCAATAAGCGATTCGTCTAATTCAGTATGCAGCGATAATTTTTGCCCGTATTTTTCAAGCACGCCATATTTAATTCTTTTTACGGCTTTTTCTCCCATCGGACTTGCCGAAGTTATTGTTCCCAACACAATATTTTCATCTTTACGATAAATATCTTGGTACGACATTGCCATAAAAACAGCGAATTCTTCTCTATTTTTTGAGATAATGAATTGAAAAAATTGTTTCAATAAAGGGGATATTTTATCTCCTCCTGCAGCTGTAACAAGCAATTTTTCTTTTTCATGGGGCTTGTGCATCGGATTTGCCAAAGCTTCGGGCAACTTCGGAAAATGAAAAAACGAACCTGCCAACAAATGCAATTCTTCATAAATCACATGTTGCAAGTTTTGTTCTTTTGCCAACGCATAAAGCGCACGAGCATACCGTATAGATATTTTTCCTAAGTTCATTTTTCTTAGTTGAAAGTTGAAAATTGAAAGTTGAAAGTGAAATCGTTTTTCCACTTTCCATTCTCCATTTTCAACTAATTAAGTGTTGCTACTTCGTCTAAAATTTTATCGACAAGTTCTTTTTGCGCCGATTCTGTTTCAAGATTTTTACGCAAAACTTTACCTGCAATATTTACTGAAAGTTGTGCTACTTGGTTACGCACATCTTTCAATGCTTGTTCTTTTTCCTTTGCAATAGTCAAACGAGCGTCTTCAATAATTTTTTCTGCTTGGATTCTTGCTTGTTCTTTTGCATCGGCAATCAACTTTTCTTTCAAGACTTGAACATCTTTTAAAATAGCATTGTATTCTTCGCGGGCTTTTGTAAGTATCGCTGTTTTTTCATCGTCAATACGAGCTAGTTTTTCGTTAGCCTCATCAGCTACCTTTATTGCGTTTGCAATGTATTCTTCGCGTTTGTTAATAGCATTTATAATGGGACGCCAAGCGAATTTACCCAAAATAAACACCACCGTCCCAAACACTAATAGCATCCATAGTATCAGCCCCGATTCAGGATTAAATAGTTCCATAACATTTAGGAATAAGAAATGAGAGATGAGGAGTGAGTATATAAGTAAAACTTAGTTTTGCTAAATTTTACTCATTTTCCATTCCTCATTTCTCGCTTCTGGATTTTACATTACGATTGCTAACACCGCTACCACGATAGCAAAAAGTGCTACCCCCTCTACAAACGCAGCAGTGATGATCATATTCGAACGGATATCGCCTACAGCTTCCGGTTGACGAGCAATAGCCTCAACAGCCGAAGCTCCGATTTTACCAATACCAATACCTGCACCTACAGCTGCGATTCCTGCTCCGATAGCAGCACCCAATTTAGCGATTGAAGCTCCTGCTGCAGCTCCGGCAGCAGCTTGTAAAAGAATTGTTCCTAACATAATATTAAAGGTTAATTATTAATTGTAAATTATTAAATTTCTTCGTTATAAATAATATCAATGCTTGGCATGATGTGGCTCTACTCGAGCCAAGCCAATAAATACTGACGAAAGCAATGTAAATACATAAGCTTGGATAAATACTACCAATAATTCAAGCATCATCATCACTACTGAGAATAATACAGAGAATATTCCTACTCCAGTTCCGGCTGCTATACCCGCTGCTCCGAAAATAAATATCAGAGCCATAAATGATAGCGCAATAATATGTCCTGCCAAGATATTAGCAAAAAGACGAATCATAAGTGCAATCGGTTTGGTGAAAATACCTATAAATTCGAGCAATGGGATAAGAGGAAAAGCTTTCAGAGCCAAAGGTACTTCGGGCCAAAATATTTCTTTCCAATATTCTTTTGTCCCCGAAAATTGTACAATAAAAAATGTACAAAGGGCTAGAATCATTGTAATTGCAATATTCCCGGTAACATTCGCTCCTCCGGGAAAAACGGGAATAAGTCCCATGATATTATTCAGCAAAATAAAGAAAAACAACGAAAGCATGTAAGGCACATATTTTTCGTAACCTTTTCCGATACATGGTTTCACAACTTCGTTGACCACAAAAAGAATAACTACCTCAAGTGCACCACGAAAACCACCAGGTGCTTTCATCGGATTACGGGTATAGATATTAGCAATATTGAGAAATATAACACAAAGAACAATAGCTGCAATGATTAACGAAAGTATATTTTTGGTAATTGAAATATCGAACGGACGAACTTCTTCTCCATTTACCTGTTCTACCAATTTGCCTATATGCTCTTTTTTGTGCGAAATATAAAAACCTTTGTAAGCTGAATGACCATGCTCTAACTTTGATGACATGAAAACAAACCAACCCCTGTCACTACTTTTTATAATAACAGGCAATGGAATAGAAATTTCGCGCTCGCCTATATTGGTAACATGCCAACTGTATCCATCACGGATATGCCCGAAAATAAAATCGCCCGGAGCGAATTTTTCATTTTCGGCAGCATGTTCGGCAAACCCCACAGGAATCAGCGTGAACAATAAAAGGCATGTCATTAATAATTTCTTCATATAAACCAAGTCTCCTCAATCCCTCCAAAAAATGAACTCTTGTGTCGTTTTATTGATAACCACCTTAAAGTATTTCTTTGGGAGAGGTTTGGTAAGGCTATTTCTTTTGCAGCATCCAAGTTTCAAACCCCAAATAGGCAATAAAATACAACAGATATGAAACCAGAAATGCTTGCGAATTATTTTTTACAATAAAAATATATCCAAAAATAATGATGAGCGACAACATCAGTTTCACCATCTTTACACTCATTAGCGATGAAACTTTATACTCTTTTTTTGCATAAACCAGTTTGATCACCGCGACTCCAAACAAAACGAAAAACAATGGTATCAGCGGCAATAATGCAAAATCATATTGTGGCAAAGCCAAGAGCAAGACTGCTTTTTCAATAATGAAAATCGACAGCATCAAGACGATTAATATGATTTTGTATCGTTTCACTTATATTTCAAATTTTAATTGTAAACAGTCAATTCGTTAGCTTCTTCTACACACACCGAAATCACATTATTTTTCACTTCCACAAAACCACCATTTATTTGAAAATAGCGTTCTATACCACCAGCTTTACATACAACTTTACCTTTCCCCAGAGTTGAAAGTAAAGGTGCATGATGTTCCCACACGGTAAAAATACCTTTTGTGCCGGGTAGTGTTACCGATTTTACCTCGCCGTCGAAAAGCGTTTTTTCCGGTGATAATAATAGAAGTTTCATAATCAATTAGCTAATTAGATTCTGTTTCTTCCAACATTTTCTCACCTTTGGCAATTACATCATCAATTGTTCCCACAAGATTGAATGCCATTTCAGGGTACTGATCCATTTCCCCGTCCATAATCATATTAAATCCACGAATGGTTTCTTCTATCGGAACAATAACACCCGGAATTCCGGTAAATTGTGCCGACATAAAAAATGGTTGCGACAAGAATCGTTGTACACGGCGGGCACGCGAAACCACGCGTTTATCTTCATCCGAAAGTTCTTCCATACCAAGAATAGCAATAATATCTTGTAACTCTTTGTAGCGTTGAAGCAACTGTTTTACTCTTTGGGCAGTATTGTAATGCTCTTCACCTACAATATTCGGATTGAGTATGCGAGAAGTCGATTCTAACGGATCAACTGCCGGATAAATACCAAGTTCGGAAATTTTACGGTTCAATACAGTAGTGGCATCCAAGTGAGCAAAGGTTGTTGCCGGAGCCGGGTCTGTTAAGTCATCGGCAGGCACATATACAGCCTGAACAGAAGTTATAGAACCATTTTTAGTTGAAGTGATGCGTTCTTGCATCAAACCCATTTCGGTAGCAAGCGTAGGTTGGTATCCAACTGCCGAAGGCATACGCCCAAGCAATGCCGACACCTCAGACCCTGCTTGTGTAAAACGGAATATATTATCTATAAAGAATAAGATATCTTTACCTGTTCCATCAGCATCGCGGAAAGATTCGGCAACAGTCAAACCCGACAAAGCTACCGAAGCACGAGCGCCCGGAGGTTCGTTCATTTGTCCGAAAACAAGTGTTGCTTGCGATTTTTTTAGTTCTTCGTAATCAATTTTAGATAAATCCCAATCGCCTTCTTTCATGCTTTCCTCAAACTCTTTACCGTAACGAATAACGCCTGATTCAATCATCTCACGCAGCAAATCGTTACCTTCGCGAGTACGCTCACCTACACCGGCAAATACCGAATAGCCATTGTAGCTCTTAGCAATATTATTAATCAATTCCATGATTAACACAGTTTTTCCTACACCGGCACCCCCAAAGAGACCGATTTTACCTCCTTTGGCATAAGGTTCCAAAAGGTCGATCACTTTGATCCCGGTAAAAAGAATATCTTGCGTGGTGGCTAAATCTTCATATTTAGGAGGCTCACGATGGATAGGATAACCATTTTCTTTGGAAAGAGCAGGCATACCGTCGATTGGTTCGCCAATTACATTCATGGAACGACCTTTAATTTGATCGCCAACAGGCATAGTAATAGGAGAACCCAATGCTTTTACTTGCATACCACGAACTAAACCATCAGTAGAGTCCATAGCAATAGCACGAACCGTATCTTCTCCAATATGCTGTTGGCATTCAATAATAAGAAAACTACCGTTTGAGCGTTCAATCATCATGGCATCGTGTATTTTCGGCATATCATTTTCACTACGCGGAAATACTACATCGACAACAGGTCCGATTACCTGTACAATACGACCAATTACTTCAGTCATCATTATAGTGTTTTACATTAATTATTGTATTTTCAAGGTTATTTTTCTTTGAAAAAAAACGCCCAAATTTACAGATATTTTTGACAAGGCAAGTTTTTATTCCAATTTATTTTTATAAAATGTACATTTTTTAATGCCAAAATATACAAAATCGAAAGTTGAACCGTATTTTTGTCTAAAAATTTATTAGCACATGACCAAGATCGGATTACTTTCAGACACTCATAACTTTTTAGACGAACGCATTTTTATTCATTTTGATTCTTGTGATGAAATCTGGCATGCCGGCGACATTGGTTCACTTACCGTTACCGATGCTTTATCCGAATTTAAACCTTTACGCGCCGTGTATGGAAATATTGATGGTGTCGAACTACGCCGTATGTTTCCATTGCACAACCGATTCCAATGCGAAGATGTTGATGTTTGGTTAACACACATCGGCGGATATCCGGGTAAATATGCTCCCGAAGTTCGCGCTGAACTTTTTATTAATCCTCCTCAACTCTTTATTTCCGGTCATTCGCATATACTAAAAGTACAATACGATAAAAAACTAAACCTATTGCATATAAATCCCGGTGCTGCCGGGAAATATGGATTTCATACTATAAGAACGCTGGTTCGTTTTGAGATTGACGGAAAAAACATCCAAAACCTCGAAGTCATTGAATTAGCTTAATGTCGTCAAAGACAAACCGATTGTTTAAACGAAACGGTTCCTCTTTTAGTGTATGGATAAATAATTATTTTTTAATTTTGCAAAAAATAAACTCATGACCCTTCAACAAGTATTTATCTGTCAAAATTTTACAGCTGATTTAATCAAAGCTATTGGTCCTCAGGCTGAGGATGACATTTTTATCTTATTTGATGAAAACACTAAAAAACATTGTCTTGCGCTTATTTCTCAGCATGAAAAATTAAGTAAAGCAAAAATTCACACTATCCCCCCCGGCGATGAAAATAAAACGGTAGAAACCATTGTTTCGGTTTGGCAATTTTTGAGCGAAAACGGTGCAACCCGAAAATCATTGCTTATTAATGTTGGTGGTGGTATGCTAACTGATCTAGGAGGTTTTGCTGCTTCGACTTTTAAACGGGGGATACGCTACATTAACATACCGACCACATTGTTAGGAGCCGTAGATGCTGCTGTTGGTGGAAAAACCGGAATCAATTTCAACGGACTGAAAAACGAAATCGGTGTTATCAATCCGGCAGAAACAGTGCTGATTGAAACGGCTTTTTTTGCTACTTTAGACCATAAAAACCTGCTTTCGGGAATGGCAGAAATGATTAAACACGCCTTAATTAGTTCAGCTGAAGACTGGAAAGAGATTATCCGGTTCGATATTGAAAAATTTGATCTGGAAGAATTAAAACCTATTCTCGCAAAATCAATTTCGATTAAAGAACGAATTGTAGAACAAGACCCAACCGAACAAAACATACGAAAAGCGCTTAATTTTGGGCATACTGTTGGACACGCATTCGAAAGTCTGTCTCACGAACGAAAAGAACCAATCCTGCACGGTTACGCTGTAGCTTGGGGAATGATATGCGAATTATATTTATCGCACAAATTACTAGGATTTCCGAAAGACACTCTGCGACAAGCTATTTCGATAATTAAAAATGCCTATGGTTCGTTTTTCATTTCGTGCAAAGATTACGAGCATTTGTTTGACCTGATGACACATGATAAAAAGAACGACAGCAAAGAAATTAATTTCACTTTACTGGCAACTATTGGCGATATTCATATCAACCAACATGCAGATAAAAAACTGATTTTTGAAGCATTCGATTTTTATCGCGACAGTATTGGTATTTAACTTATGATTCTCCATCCGGACATATCGCATTATCAATCAATCAAATCTCTTTGGAAAGAAATTTTTAATGAGACGGATGATTTTTTAAATCTTTTTTTTGAAAAAATATTTCATCCGGAAAATTGTTTGATTGCCATAAACGAAGCGAATAAATTATGCGCTGCGCTACAGATGATTCCTTACTCGTTTGTTGTTAACGGAAAAACAATTAGCGCATCATATATTTATGCAGTAATGACAGCCCCCGACGAACGCAAAAAAGGTTACATGGATTTGTTGTTGAATACTGCTTTTGAGAAATTGCACCGAGAAAATATTCCACTCGTATTTCTTATTCCGCAAGAAGAATACTTGATTGATATTTATCGGAAATATGGTTTTGAACAAGCTTTTAAAATACAGAAAGAAACTGTTTCTCTACCTGATTCGTCGGAAGCATATTTCGCGCCGAGCATAGAAGAAAGCTATAACTTTTATCAAAAATTCTACAAAAATACCGATGGCGTAAAACTTACATTTGAGCAGTTTAATTTTATTTGCACTAACCTGCAACAAGAAAACGGAGAAATTATAGCTATCTCGAAAAATGGAAAAATAAATGGCCTTTGTTTGACAAAAATGAAAGACAATCAATTGTTTACGCTTGATTTTTTAGCTCCGGATAAAATTACCTATAGCAGTCTGCTGGCTGCTCTTTCTCAAAAATTCCAAACAAAAGAAGCCCGTATTTCTTATTTAGATAAAAATGGTGGAAATAAATTCTCGGGCATGGCAAAAATCATAAACAAATCACAATTATCATTCAACGACATAGAAAAAAGCTACATATCATTAATGATGGATAAGTAACCTGTTTATCTTTTTTTCTTCCCAAATTCAGGATCTATCGGCAGAAATTTCAACAACAAAAAGGTAGGTACAGCACAAATCAATATCCATACAAAGAAATGATCATATCCGATAATACTCTGTATCCAACCCGAAATCATACCTGGAAGCATCATCCCAAGTGCCATAAAACCAGTACAAATGGCATAATGAGCAGTTTTGTTTTCTCCTTCGGCAAAATAAATAAGAAAAAGCGTATAAGCTGTAAACCCAAATCCGTAGCCAAATTGCTCAATAGCCACACACAAGGCAATAACCACCATATTTTCGGGCATAGCATACGATAAATATACATACGCAAGGTGTGGTATATTGATAGCTAAAGTCATTGGTAATATCCATGACTTCAATCCTTTACGAGAAATAAGAATACCTCCTAAAATTCCACCTACTACTAACGCAATTACACCAATAGTACCATATACTAACCCAACTTCACTCGTGCTGAGTCCGAGACCACCCAAATTGCGACTGTCAAGCAAAAACGGTGATGCCATTTTTACTAATTGTGCTTCACCCAGACGAAACAACAAGATAAAACCCAATGCAGGCCAAATATATTTTTTACTGAAAAATGAGCCAAAAGTTCCAAAAAATTCTTTCCAAAACTGATTATTCCCGTGTTGCACAGGTTTATCACTATCAGGATATGGCAGGCGAAAATAGTGATAAACACATAATGCCAAAAATAACACGGCAATGATGCCAACAGTAATTTGCCATGCAAAGGGGATATTTCCCGAACGCCCTATAAATTGGGCACTCGCATTATTGTTAATATTGGGGTCAATTTGAAATAGTAATAAAGCTTCTTTATCCCAATTTTTGTCGGTAAAAGTTAATCGTTCGCCGACTATCAAGCGGATTCCGGCATCTCCTTTGATTTGGTCGGTATTTAATACGATTTCTTCGCCAACCAACGGCTTTTGGGATAAACGAACCGTAAGTACACCAATATTACCTTTTTCTGTGAAAACGGTTTGAGCCCTTCCAAATTTTTCTTTCAAAAATGCTGTTAACGGGTCAGATACATGCGCTGACCACCACGAGGGATTTGATACTATTTTTATTTCTTTGGGAGTTACTCCAATGGTTTCGTTATGTGTTTTTACATGATTGTTAAGACTGTCAACTACTTTTTTATCAATATTTTGAATAGGTATATTTAAAGTCGATGCACTTATAACAAAGGTTTGTTGTTTAATTTCCATTGTCGAAAGCAGATAATACGAGTCTCCTTTCTCAGTCGTTGCATTTACTGTAATATTGACGGGCGTCAATCCTGTGGAGGTTTCGAGAGAACCTGCCAAAATAATAAGCAAACCTTGTCCGGTAATCATCGCAATGCGGTAGAAAGTGCTGCGAATGCCCACAAAAAACGATTGTTCGCCTGAATTGAGCCCAAGCATATAAAAGCCATCGGCAGCTATATCATGTGTAGCCGAGCTAAAAGCAATAAGCCACAAAAAAGCTAATGTATAACGAAAAAAATCAGGTACAGGAATAGTTAACGCCACACAAGCTAATGCCGCTCCTATAAATAATTGCATAACAACAATCCACCAACGCTTGGTTTTAATCAAATCGACAAAAGGACTCCAAAAAGGCTTAATTACCCAAGGCAAATACAACCAACCGGTATAAAGCGCAATATCAGTATTCGAAATTCCCATGCGTTTATACATAATTACCGAAACGGTCATCACGATTACATAAGGAATCCCTTCAGCAAAATAGAGTGACGGCACCCACGCCCATGGAGAAGACTTTTTGTTGTTCATCCGTTTATAATTTATTTTTTTATTTAATTTAATATGTATCCCTTTACTTTTTTCCTTTAGCTGAAAAAAGTAACAAAAAAAGCCGCCGCTTCACCTGCTTCGCTAAGATTTTTCTTCATTACGCTACAAGCTTTGAATAACAATGCTTACAGTTTTGTCTGGTAAACCGTCAGCCTGTCGGCCTCGGACGGTGAGCCTAAAAAGCAAGTGAAGGCAGCGTTAAAAAATATCCGCTGTTTGAAGTTTCGACCAAAAGGAGAAACAAGTTTCGGAGATTTTAGCTGACAAGCTTAGCTTTTTAGTGTGAGGCGACCGTAGCCTTGACCTTTTGTTACTTTTGTGTCAAGACAAAAGTAAATATAAATATAATGTTGAAATGCTGGTTCGCATTATTCTACAATAACTCCCTTTAAAGTAGCCGATGATGCTTCGGTTATTTTTACCCGAATCAACTCTCCCATCTTACTGTTTCCTTTTGGGAAAACAACTACTTTATTCTGCGAACTACGCCCGAAAAAGTCATTGCGAGAGCGTTTGGAATAGCCTTCGACCAAAACTTCAACAATCTTTCCTACATCATTTTTATTGCTTTGTAATGATAATTCACTTTGCAAAGCAATAATTTCGTTCAGGCGGCGTATTTTGGTATTTTCGGGAACATCGTCGGGCAGGTTTTCGGCGGCAAAAGTGCCGGGACGCTCACTGTATTTGAACATAAAAGCCATATCAAACTCAACCTCGCGCATAAGCGAAAGGCTCTGCCGGTGGTCTTCTTCCGTTTCGGAACAGAAACCTGCAAAAATATCGGTAGTAATGCTGGCATCGGGTAAAATACGACGAATGGCAGCTATTCTGTCCAGATACCACTCACGAGTATATTTTCGTTTCATCAACTCGAGAATGCGTGTACTACCCGACTGTACAGGCAGGTGAATACTGCGGCAAAGATTTGAGTGGACGGCGATAACTTCGAGCATCTCGTCGCTCATATCTTTGGGGTGCGAAGTGGTAAATCGGAAACGCGTATCGGGAGCAGTTTCGGCAACTCGTTTCAGTAATTCGGGAAAATAAATTGTACCTTCTTTACTTTCAAATTTATATGAATTGACATTTTGTCCCAGCAATGTAACTTCTTTATAACCTTTGTTGCGGAGGTCTTGCAACTCGGCAAGAATGCTGGCAATATCACGGCTTCGCTCGCACCCGCGAGTGTAAGGTACGATGCAATAAGTACAAAAATTATTACAACCACGCATAATGGATATAAAACCCGACAACGGATTGCCAATGCGCGAAGGAATTACATCTTTATATGTTTCTGTCGTCGAAAGCTCTACATTGATTGCTTTCTTGCCGCGATCTACTGCTCCCACAAGGTTAGGAATATCCAGATAAGCATCAGGCCCAACAACAACATCCACACCGTATTCATTAATCAATTCTTCCTTTACGCGCTCCGCCATACAACCGATGACACCGATAATCAAATTTCCACCGCGCTTCTTTTTCATGGCACGAAATTGCTGTATGCGCCCAAGTACTCGCTGCTCGGCATTGTCGCGTACAGAGCAGGTATTTACAAAGATGGCATCAGCATCATCAATATTTTCGGTCAATGTAAAGCCGTCCATTTGCATAATGGAGGCAACTACCTCGCTGTCGGCAGAATTCATCTGGCAGCCGTAGGTTTCGATAAACAGTTTTCGTTCGACTTGTGCGGATTTAGAGTCCGGTCCGTCAGTTTGTTTTGTCATATTTGATAATAAAAATTCAGATGCAAAGATAGTTTAAAAAATAAGGACACTAAAAAATAAGAAATACACATTTTAGGGTATAAATCTGTAAAATATTAAGAGAATTATTAAGTCTTACTAAAACAAAAAAAGAGAGTCACTATTGTAACTCTCTTTCTAAGGTGGTGCCACCAGGAATCGAACCGGGGACACAAGGATTTTCAGTCCTTTGCTCTACCAACTGAGCTATGGCACCTTTTTGTCTTGCGGTGCAAAGATAGATATTTTTTTTATCCTGCCAATTTTTTTCTGATTTTTTCCAGAAATAACATCAAAGTAGGTAGTACAAAGCAAAAACCTATTACATGAAGTCTATTTTTCACTAAATGTAGGTATTTTAATATTTTGACCACACTTATACTTTTGCACCATTAATTTTAACAAAAAAATAATGAAAAAAACAATTTATGCAGTAATAATGACATTTGCTTCGATTAATGCCATAGCACAAGAAGAAGAAAAAAAGTCGTCGGTTGATTATCTTTCATTCGGCGCAAGTTACACCGGTGATTTTATTAATAACCTCAACGGAGGGATCAAAACGGGCTCTTCTTACTTAGGTATGGCAAGTGTCACTGCCGAATTCGATTTCGAAAAAGCCAATCTTTGGAAAGGCGGTAAATTTTTCGTACTCGGGGCAAATACTCACGGAGCAACTCCAACTGCCGATTTGATCGGTGACCTACAAGGTCTTTCAAATATCGAAGCCGGAAATCATACCTATTTACAAGAATTATGGTACAAACAACGATTGGGTAAATTTGAATTTACTGCCGGGTTGCAAGATTTAGCAGCCGAATTTGGTAATGTGGAATATGGCGGATTGTACCTTAACTCATCGTTCGGAGTAAAATCATCTATCTCGCACAATATCCCTGCCCCTATCTTCCCGCTGACTAATATGGGCTTTACTGCCCGTTGGGATATTTCGGATAAATTCTCATGGCTGGGAGCAGTATATGACGGTACTCCAACCGATTTCGAAGAAAACCCATACAATATCAAGTGGAAGTTTGAAAATGGCGATGGTTATTTAACTATTTCAGAAATTCAGCAGAAAACAACATTAAATGGATTGGATGGAACTTATAAAGTTGGTGGACTTTTTAATTCTCGCGAAGAAGAAGGCAAAGATATAAATATAAGCAGTTTTTACGGCAATGGAAATCAGAAGCTTTGGGAACAAGGAGATAAAAGTTTAGGGGTATTTGCTCAATTTGGATATAGCCCATCGGAGGCATGTGTTTGTGATTATTACATCGGAGCGGGGTGTAATTACACAGGATTATTCAGCAAAAAAGGCAAAGACGAAATAGGCTTGGCGTTCGCTCGTGAGCATTATAAAGAGAATATTGATCCGGAAACAATCTTTGAATTGACTTACAAATACCAATTATTGGATAACATCTATATTCAACCAGATGTTCAATGCATTATAAACCCTGCAGGAACAGGTGAAATGCTTGATAATGCTTTTACGGCTAACATTCGTTTTGGTATTAGTTTTTAAAATTTCATAAGTTACAGATGCATCCTAAAAAAGGTAAGCTATTAAGCTTACCTTTTTTAAAATTATTTTTTTGATTTCTTTTTTTCTTTTCTATCTTCTTTTTTTTGATATTTGGTAAAAATATCTTCTTTATTTTTCGGACGGATATCTTCTAACCACACAAAACGAGGAAAGCTCTTTTTATCATCCGGTAGCTGACTCTCCGGATATAATACTCCGGTTGCTGTAGGAGACATCACTATGTGATCCATTTTCTTGTCTTTGATATGAATAGTAAGCATATCACTTTGCGCTGTATTTACACCGGTAATGGATTTATCTTTTTCTACCAGATGATAGATACTTTCAGCATTTCCTTGCACTTCTACTTTATAAATAGCATTGTTCTTTATATATGCTTTGAGCGTTTTTCCGGACAACTGATCGAAATGAGTCGAATCCACCCGAGAAATACCCAGTGCCCAGTTATGCACATATATCATATCCGGCTTTTTGTCTTTTTGATACATTTGCATAAAATCGCCCATAAGTTGAGTAGAATCTGCCCAAATAACAGGATCGCTATACATATTCAGGATAGAATCGCGTGTACTGTAGTTAATAGAATCACATTTGCCTTGCATATCGATGCTATAAAATCGTACATTGCCAATCCCTCGCAATTTTTGATAAGTGGAATCTTCTCGTGTATAAAATTCTTCAGCATGGACAAACAGCGTATCTTTCCCCGATGAATATTGAGCCAAATAAGCTCGTTTACTTATAAACCCTATTTTCCCTTCTTGTTTAAATGTACCGTAATCGCCAAATAAAGTCATTTGCTGCACCGAATCTGTCAACTCTATATGATTAAATGCTTTGGCGAATCCGGTAGCTTTATTATGAAAAATAGTATCAGCTTTTAATCGTTCGCCTTTCAAGCGTTTTACCGATGCATTTTTTATCAAATTAGCTTCTTCGGTAGAGGTATTATACCAACCTCCTTCGGTATAAATTTTAGTTTCGTCTTCGTACAAAATATCAGTAGGCGCAATAAAATATGCCGTGTGTTGACGAGAAGCATATTTCAAAGCCGATGTGGTCAAAACAAATTTAGGATTATTCAATACTACATTTTCACGAAAAATAAATTGATTTGTTTTAAAATTCATTTCACTTTTTACGGAAGTAAGCACATTCTCATTATCATATATTTTTCCCCCGGTAAAGTAGTATCCTGTTTCGGTTTCTTGATTAAAGTCAAGGCTGTCGGTTTCCAAAGTTATGTTTTTGGTCAGCACACGCACATGCCCTTTTATTCGGGCCATCTTAGTATTTCCATCATAGCGTAGCTTGTCACCATAGATAGTGGCAGAGTCGGTTACAATGCGCACATTGCCATACGCATCCAATGCATTACGAACTTCGTAATAATTAGCTAAATCGCAATACATACGCGTTTTGTCGTGGCGAAAAACAACATTCCCACGCAATACCTGTGCATCGGACATTAAGTTTTTATCGAACGAAAGCTCATCGCAACGCTCCAGATAAAGCGACGACACACCATACACCAAAACTATTTGAGTTATTAATAAAGTGGATAGGATTACTTTTTTCATGCGAACTTTTCTTGCCGACTTTTACTATTGTTTTTTTACCCAATTAGGATAATGAAACTCGCAGTTTATCCAACTAGGATTAATACGAACATAAGTTTCGGCTTGTTTTTTCTTTATCCAGGCTTCAATTACCTCGTTGTTTTTTTGATTTTGGACAACAGCCTTCATTTGCGGATAATCATCTTGAATATTTGCTTTGTGCTCATCTATTTTACTTTTTAGCTTGACAATGGCACAAACTTCTTTCCCATTTTGAGTAATAGTAATTGGTTTTGATATTTCGCCAATAGACATGGAATAAACCAGTCGGGATATTTCAGCCGGCAAAGCATTATATTCTATTTTAGTTGTTCCATCCTGCTGATTTATCATCACTCCTCCATTCATACGAGTGTTTTTATCGTCGGAGAAAACAAGCACAGCATTTTCAAAACTTAATTTATCAGCTGTAATCAAATCACGAATGCTATCTAACTTATGGATTGCTTTGATTTTTTCTTCTATTTCTACTTTCGGCTTTATTAATATGTGTCGAAAGTTAGCTCTATCGCCCTTTTTATCAATCAACTGTATGATATGAAATCCGTACTCGGATTGTACTATACGCGATACTTTTTTAGGGTCGGTAAGCGAAAAAGCCTCATTGGCAAACTCAGGCACTAGTTGGGCTTTACCCATATAACCAAGTTCGCCGCCATTCTTTGCCGAACCGGTATCGTCTGAATAAAGCGTTGCCAGCATTGAGAACGAAGCATCTCCTGTTTCTACACGCTCTTTGTAGCCACGCAAGCGTTCTTTAATTCCTTCTATTTGTTTGGTAGAATAACCCGGATCGATAGTTAGAAGCTGTACCTCCACTTTAGCTGGAATTGTCGGGAGTTCGTCTTCGCGTCCGGAGAAATATTGTTGTACATCCGAAGGAGTTATCTTTATGTGACTTACCAATTTTTGTTGTGCCTGTTGAATCAACCCTTGCTCGCGTGCTTGTATTGTTAATTCTTCCTTTATCTGTTTCATGTTTTTCCCGAAATAAGACTCCATACGCTCTTCTGATCCGAGTTGAGAAAGAATATCATCTATCCGCTGGGTTACTTGCATAGAAACGCTAAGATCACTCACAGTAAGACTATCCAATTGAGCCTGATGTAAAAATAATTTTCGCACGGCTAACTGCTCGGGGACCATACAATACAAATCACCTTCGACATCTACCTTGTCATATTTCATTTGTTGGATTTGCCGTTCTACATCGGATTTTAAGATTGCCTCATCACCAACAACCCAAATTACTTCGTCTATTATCTTATCATTTGCCCGAAGAAGAACAACACCTGCAAACAAGCAAAAAAAGAATATTTTTAACGCTTTTTTCATTGAATCTTTATTGAAGATCGACAAAAGTTTGTCGATTTTTATTTTAAATCAGTGTTTTTGAAATATTTTATTTTCTTTTTATCAACCGCATTCTGATACAATTTCTGTTCAAAATCGCGAATGAAATCTATTTTTCGTTTATTGGTTAAAACAGCTTGTATTTCGGTTCTGGCGATTTCATATGGAGCTATGCTTCCTGCCGTACAATAGTCCGAAATCCTTATCAAGTAGCTATGTGTGCTATCACGCATTTCGACATATTTATTTGTCGCTACAAAATTATTTTGATCTTCGACTTTAAGTGGCGTGTTTTTTATTAATTCTAAGAAATAGACCCATTTATCACCAAAATATTCGTAACTAGTCGCATTTTGGATACTGTACTTTTCGATATTGGGGACAGATTCTTTATTAAAATCACGAAACCACTTTTGCAAATTTGTATAATGAGGCGCACCATTGGGAACTTTAATAAAAACACCTTTTATTACAGCGTTGTTTAATACAAATTTTTCTTTATTTTTATCATAAAATGCTCGTATTTCTTGTTCGGACAAACCACTACCCAAGCGCTCTTTTACCAGGTTTTGCTGATATTGATGAATTACTAATGTTTTACGATATTGGTCCACCAAAGCATTTATTTCATCCTCATCCGTAATATTTCGTTCTGCTTGTTCGTACATGAGTACTTCGGTTGTCCACTTACGCACATAGTCCGACACAATCATCAGGCTGTCGTCTTTGCTCACTCCATTCGGGACTAAGTTTTCTAACTCATCCAGATACAAGAAACGCTCCGAAACCTCCAAATAAGGCGTACGCGATTCATCTATCGTTTCACCTTTTCTACAGGCAAAAAGACACACACATACAAGGATTGCTATAATTTTTAAATATCTCAAGAAACTTAAATTTATTCTTTATATTTTTCGCTTAATTCGTTCAAAACTTTTTCATCAACCCATACCGAGTATTTTTTGCGCAAAACCTTCACCCATTCTTCTTCTAAATACTCTTGATAAGCATTAATAACAGCATTTCTTACATCACCATAAACTTCGGGTGCAGCAAGGATTTTTCCGCTGGTGAACACTTTTTCAAACTCGGCGGGTGGAGTATAGTTGTTTTTCTCTTTGAATACATAAAAATCCACTGCAGGATTATCTCCTTTTATAAAAAGTTTTTGCTCTACCTTTACAAGCAAATTATCTTTTGTATTCAATGCGTTAATATGCTTGTTAATAGAATCTTCGGGTTGTGACTTTATAATTTTACGCACTTTATTAGCAATTTTGCTGTTTTTACAGTAAAAAACTCTTCCTTTAAAATGAGGTTCGCTCCAAGAATAGTTAACTTTATTTTTTTCAAAATATTGTCGTAAACCGAGTGTATCTGTCATCGATTTTTCCCATACTTCCCGATTACTGAGATTGAAAAATAAAATACCATCATGGTATTCTCTCATCAAATTTTTAAACTCTGGATATTCCTCCTCAAGATGGCTGTTTTTATATTCCAACAACTCCGAAAACACATAGCTATCAATATTTTTACGAACCGTTGCTGCCCGCAATCGTTTAGCTTCCATAAATTCTATAAACTGATCCGAAGTACAAGTTTTTCCGGCAAAAGAAAATAATAGTTTATTTATGTTTTTTGCATTAACGATAAATAAAGAATCATTCCATTGCACAGACGATGCTGTTTTATCCAATTCTAATGCTGTTTTAGTATCCAACACAAAATTGTATTGTTTTTTCAAAGATGAAACATAATCATTTACAAGTAGTTCATTACGATCGCTTCGAGTGATGGATTGCACGATTTGAGGTTTCAGCTTGTCAAAAGATTCCAGCGGTTTTTTATCAATCAATTTCACAATATGCCATCCGAAGCGTGTTTTAAATGGTGCTGAAATTTGTCCTTTTTCAAGAGAGAAAGCTGCTTCTTCGAAAGACTGTGGATAACCATACCCGGCATTAAACCAAGGTAACTCTCCCCCATTTTGCGCCGAATAATAATCAGCTGAATAAGTTTTTGCCAATTCGGAAAAATCTTCTCCGGCAAGGGCTTTCTTATATACCGCCTGAATTACGGAATCCGTTTGCACTTCGGTAAGCGAATCCGAAGCTACCACCATAATATGAGCCGCCAATACTTTTCCTCTTGATGGCATTATTTTATTTACTCTAATAATGTGGTAGCCGAATTGTGAACGAACCGGTGCCGTAATTTTTCCTTCCAGTGTATTGTACACAGCATCTTCAAACGGATAAGTAAATGCTAAAACAGGCAAAACACCCAGTTCGCCCTTATTATCTTTAGCCGATGGATCTTCTGAAACTTCTTGTGCTACAGTAGCAAAATCTTCTTTTTTCAGGCGTTTTTCTATTTCAAGTGCTTTTTTATATGCAACCAAAGTATCGGCAGGAGTTTGCTTCCCTCCTATTCGAAGTAAAATATGGCTTACATTTACCTCTTTTTTCATCCGGTTGTATTCTTGCTCCGCCATGGCATTACGCGCAATGGTATCTGTCATATACGATGTTGCCAATTGACTACGATAACCGGCCAATTCTGTCTTAAATGTTTCCAGCGTATCCATCTGCTGCACTTCGGCATCCGTTACTTTTAATTTAAAAATCGTAAAAAGATCCAGATACTCTGTCAACGATTTTTGGTCAGCAAGTATATTGGAGTTGTTCTTTGTATAAATATATTCAAAATACGAAAGAGGTACACTTTTTCCACCAACAGTCATTAGTGTTTTTTCTTCTTTTTGTTGAGCAAAAGCAATCAATCCACAAAATAAACTCGTTAAAATAAAAAATGATTTTTTCATAAAATATATTATTGGTTTAAATCAATTAAAATAATTTTAGAATTAGTTTTCAATAGTCAATTCACGACTTTGAATTAATTTATATCTTTGTTCCTGTTTTACAACTCGCAAATATACGAACAAACTCTAAAAAATTTACACTATCAACGAATTTATAATTATATAAAGTAATAAATTACAAGCAACTTTAAACCTTAAATTTTGACCTTTTAAACCAATTATGTTTATTTTATTCAAAAAAGAATTACGCAGTTTTTTTTCTTCCGCTACCGGTTATATCGTTATTGGTGTTTTTTTATTGATAACAGGACTTTTTCTTTGGGTTTTTCCTAATGAATTCAATATCTTAGAATCAGGTTACGCACAACTTGATGGACTCTTTGCACTTGCCCCATTGTTGTACTTATTCTTAGTACCGGCAATTACCATGCGTATGTTTGCCGAAGAAAAGCGTACCGGAACAATAGAATTACTCTACACAAAACCGATTTCCGGATTATCTATTGTCATGGGAAAATACTTAGCCGGACTTGTGTTGGTTATGCTATCCATGTTACCTACATTGATTTATTTCGGCACGGTCTATTACTTGGCAGAACCGTTCGGCAATGTTGATGTCGGTGCTTTTTGGGGTTCTTTTATAGGATTATTTTATTTAGCTGCCGTTTATGTTGCTATTGGATTAATGGCTTCGGCTATTACTGATAATCAGATTATAGCATTCATACTGGCTGTTTGTTTAAGCTTTGCTTTGTATATGTGTTTCGATTTGATTGGTTCTATGTTTGCTTCCGGAAAAATAAATGCGGCTATCGCTTCGTTCGGAATTAATGCGCATTACGAATCTATGAGTCGCGGAGTTATTGACAGTCGTGATGTTATGTATTTTATAAGCACAACAGCTGTTTTCATTTTTCTTACCAAATTGATTATAAAAAAATAAAACAAGCATGATTTCCAAAAATTATCCAAGAATATGAAAATAAAAATCATGCGAATTCCATGTGATCTTTAAAATAAAAATATTTACACATGAAACCTCTTATATTAGTCACTAATGACGATGGTGTTGCAGCTAAAGGTCTCGGTTCCCTTATCGAAGCAGTATTACCACTGGGAAAAGTTGTGGTAGTAGCACCTGATGGGCCTCGCTCGGCACAATCAAGTGCGCTTACCGTTACCAATCCGCTGAGAGTAAAGATTATCACTAAGGAAGATAACTTGATTGTATATCAATGTAACGGTACTCCTGCGGATTGTATTAAATTGGCAATAAACCAATTACTGGAAAGGAAACCGAACCTTGTTGTTTCAGGCATTAATCACGGCACCAATTCATCGATAAGTGTTATTTATTCCGGCACAATGGGCGCCGCTATAGAAGGCTGCGTTTGCGGTGTTCCGTCAATCGGTTTTTCATTGTGCAGTTTCGATCCTCGGGCTAATTTCTCACAAGCCATGCTGCATGCTCGTGCCATTGCAAAGAAAGTTCTTACAGAAGGACTTCCCCATAATGTATGTTTAAATGTGAATATCCCTGATACGCAAAAAATTGAAGGAGTAAAAATATGCAGACAATCCGATGGTTATTGGGAAGAAGAATTTGAAAAACGGCAAGATCCCATGGGCAAAAATTACTATTGGCTTACCGGACAATTTGTCAATGCCGAATCTGTAAGCGACGACACGGACGAAACAGCTCTCTCAGAAGGTTATGTTTCTATCGTACCGATAAAAATTGATATGACTGCTTACGAATTTATGTCAGATTTAAACAAATGGACTTATGACTTGGAATAACTCACCACAACAAAAAAAAGAATCCAAAGACAATTTTTGGATAGGATTTATCCCTTCGTTCATCATGCCGATAATAACAACTATTATTTATTTCGAGTTAAGATACGAAACGGCTAAACCTATTTTTGCTGCCCTTTGGGAATTTATCTCACTCGGACGAATGAGTAAAAATGACATGCTCACTTGTTTATTGCCCTCACTTATCCTGCTAGCTGTTTTTTCTATTATGAAAAAAGAAAAAGCCATGCTCGGTACATTTGTCGGTTTTACACCTTTTTTGATTTTCTTTTTTTTGATGATATAGCAAAAAAAGACCGAAATAATTCAGTCTTTTTTATTAAAATGCAATTCGACTACGGCATATTGATTCGTCGTTTTTTTTGGTATCAATTACATATTCGTTCGGGCTGATTTCCTTTTTGTACAGCTTCAGTTTGTCGCCAAAACCTCCCTCTCCCAAATAAGCAATCTCAAACTTACGAATATTGTTACTTTTGAAAAACTTCAAGTCAAATATGTCAACCGTATGCTCAATATATTTGATGCTATTCATGTGATTATTGATATCAATATCGCTGTAACGCACCGAATAACCCATAATTGGGTCACCATCGGCAGCCGGAATTTTTGATGGTTTATCTACCGGACAGTCAATTGTATTATCTACATAATCGAACATATCCGCACGCCAAACAGTAAGGTCTACCGGACGGCGAGTTTTAGTATTGATGCCTGCCCATATTGAGCGAGCATAACCAATTTCTTTTCCTTCGCCGTTTCTAAACTTAAAACAACGCTGGGTAAAGAACTTCATCACATCCTCAATCCATGTTTCCACCGTAAAAGTTTCGTTATGATTCGGATATTCGTAAATATCTATAGATAGGCGTGACAACACCCAAGCCACAGCGTCTTTACTTACATCTTCGTAACCAAAGCCACGCTCTTGTGCATGCATGGTAGCTGCTTGCAAAATAAAGTTTCCCAAAATAGGAAGCGTCGCTTTTCCTCTAAAATCACAAACATACGATTCTATCCGAAATGTGTATATACCTACTTTTGAAAGCATAATATATCCTTTAAAAAAGAAAAGATGCCTTTTGAGCATCTTTCAGATTGAAATAATTATTTTTTAAACTCTTTTCTCTTTGATACGAGCTTTTTTACCGGTAAGACCACGCAAATAATATAACTTTGCACGACGAACTTTACCTACTTTATTTACTGCAATACTTTCGATAAAAGGTGAATTCATCGGAAAAATACGCTCAACACCAATATTATCAGACATTTTACGAACAGTAAATCGTTTTTGATCTCCATGACCTGAAATTCGGATAACAACACCACGGTATTGTTGTATACGCTCTTTGTTACCTTCTACAATGCGATAAGCAACTGTAATAGTATCACCACTTTTAAACTCAGGATGAC
This sequence comes from uncultured Paludibacter sp., assembly GCA_964546015.1. Classification (GTDB taxonomy): domain Bacteria; phylum Bacteroidota; class Bacteroidia; order Bacteroidales; family Paludibacteraceae; genus JAFGVL01. The sequence continues at coordinate 52,360 of CAZJHO010000001.1, read as the reverse complement.
TTTTTTCTACTGCAAATGCTTGTTCTGCAACTTTAATCAAATCCATTTTTATATGAAATTAATAAATTAAACAACATTAAGAGCAACATTCACAGATCTCACTTCATTCTATCAGAGGTTACCCAAAACGGACTGCAAAAGTAAGTCTTTTTTTCAAGCTAACAAGTCTTTTTTGAAAAAATATTTTTTGTATCAGGTTTCTTCATTTTTCAAAACCACAATATGACAAGCTACAACACCTGCCGTTTCTGTACGCAAACGGCTTTCACCAAGAGATACAGGAAGAAATCCGGCTTTTATAGCCATAGTTATTTCCGTTTCAGAAAAATCGCCTTCGGGACCAATCAAAATCAACACATCTTTTCCTTTTTCATAAACTCGCTGAAGCGATTTTTTGTCTTCATCCAAACAATGCGCTATACATTTTTGCATATTGATGGACGCTGTCTTTTTTAAAAGAAATTGTTCAAATGAAGAAGCCTCGTTTAATTTCGGTAAATAAAGGTTCTGTGATTGTTTCATCGCAGCTACCAAAATACGCTCCGAACGGGTACGATTTACTCCTTTTCGCTCTGACCGCTGACAAATAATAGGTGTTATTTCCTGAATCCCAATTTCGGTAGCTTTTTCTAAAAACCATTCGAAGCGTTCGTTCTTTTTTGTCGGAGCAATAGCAATATGTAACGAATAGGCTGACATATCTTTTGTTTTTGAAGCAACAATTTTAATTTCGCAGCGCTTAGCATGGGGATTCACGATTTCTGCCTCAAACAAACTTCCTTTTCCATTTATCAGATGGATAATATCACCCGCTTTCAGGCGTAAAACCTTTACGGCATGTTGCGATTCCGCTTCGGGCAAAAAGATAACTTTCTCATTCGAAACATCAGGCACATAAAATAATTTGTCGGCAGATTTTGTCATACTTATCAGAGGTGAATTTGATGCAAAATTAATTATTCTCAACAGCCTTTCAAATGTTGAAATTATTTTTTGGCAAAACCACCAATAAAATGTATATTTGCTCGCTTAAAAATAACAAAAATCAGAGACAGAAATAATGAGCGAAACACAGAAAAAATCGCAAGAATATAGTGCGAGTAGTATTCAGGTTTTAGAAGGATTAGAAGCAGTACGCAAACGCCCCGCCATGTACATTGGCGATATCGGCGTAAAAGGTCTCCACCATTTGGTTTACGAAGTAGTCGATAACTCTATCGACGAAGCTATGGCGGGACATTGTAAAAATATTACCGTTATAATCAACGAAAATAATTCCATCACAGTAGAAGACGACGGGCGTGGCATCCCTGTCGATTTCCATGAAAAAGAAGGAAAATCAGCCCTCGAAGTAGTAATGACCGTGCTCCACGCCGGAGGTAAATTCGACAAAGATTCGTACAAAGTTTCCGGAGGCTTGCACGGGGTAGGAGTTTCGTGTGTGAATGCACTTTCGATAGATATGCGTGTAGAAGTGAGACGCGGGGGAAAACTTTATATGCAAGAGTATAGCTGTGGCATACCCAAAGCGCCGGTTGCTGAAATCGGTACAGCTACAACTACAGGAACAAAAACTACTTTCTTGCCGGATTCAAGCATTTTTATCGAAACTGTTTATAAATACGATATTTTGATGGCGCGCTTGCGTGAGCTATCATACCTTAATGCTGGCATTAATATTTCGCTGACAGACAAACGCGAAGTACTTCCTGATGGCTCATATAAAACCGAACAATTCCACTCTGAAAGAGGATTGAGCGAATTTGTAGAATTTATCGACTCGACTCGTGAGCATCTTATCCAAGATGTAATTCATGTAAGCACTGATAAATTCGGTTCTCCGGTAGAAATCGCTATGACTTACAATACCACTTTCAACGAAAATATTTACTCCTATGTAAATAATATTAATACAATTGAAGGAGGTACGCATGTGGCAGGTTTCCGCCGCGGATTGACCCGTACACTAAAAAAATATGCAGAAGACAATAAACTGCTCGAAAAAGCAAAAGTGGAAATCTCCGGCGATGACTTCCGCGAAGGATTAACTGCCGTTATCTCCGTAAAAGTAGCCGAGCCTCAGTTTGAAGGACAAACCAAAACCAAACTCGGAAACAACGAAACTATGGGAGTAGTTGATCAAGCTGTAGGCGAAGCGTTAGGTAACTATTTAGAAGAACATCCAAAAGAAGCAAAATCAATTGTAGAAAAAGTGGTTTTGGCAGCAACAGCCCGTCAGGCAGCACGCAAAGCTCGCGAATTAGTGCAACGAAAATCGCCTCTTTCCGGTGGCGGACTTCCCGGCAAATTGGCAGACTGTTCTGAAAAAGATGCTAAATTATGTGAAATATTCCTTGTCGAAGGAGATTCGGCAGGAGGTACAGCCAAACAAGGTCGTAATCGTCGTTTCCAAGCAATTCTTCCTTTGCGTGGAAAAATCCTTAATGTGGAAAAAGCGATGCAACATAAAGTGCTCGAAAGCGAGGAAATTCGTAATATCTATACAGCTTTAGGCGTTACTATCGGTCGTGAAGATGACAGTAAGGCGCTAAATATTGATAAACTTCGTTATCATAAAATCGTAATTATGACCGATGCCGATGTGGATGGGAGCCACATTGCTACACTAATTATGACATTCTTTTTTCGCCATATGAAAGAATTAATAGAGAAAGGATATTTGTATATTGCAACTCCTCCTTTATATTTGTGTAAAAAAGGAAAAGTAGAAGAATATTGTTGGAACGAAAAACAACGCCTTATGTTTATCGAAAAACAGGGCGGCGGTAACGAAGGAAATGTTCATGTACAACGCTATAAAGGTCTGGGAGAAATGAATGCCGAACAACTTTGGGAAACGACTATGAATCCTGATAATCGTACACTTCGTCAAGTAACGATAGAAAATGCTGCCGAAGCCGATCATATTTTCTCTATGCTTATGGGTGATGAGGTTGCTCCACGCCGTGAGTTTATCGAACAAAACGCTACTTATGCAAATATTGATGCATAGAAAATAAATTAGACACAAAACCGTTATTGTTGTAGCTTTTAGATTTAATTCTTTTTATATTTTAAATACTATAAACACATGAATCTATTTTGGAAGAAAACTTTCGGGAAATTAACTCCAACCGAAAAGTTTGAAAAAGAAGAAGAAGCACTTATGCTAGCCTATAAACGCTATTGCGACATTGAGGCTTCGGAACAATTGAAAGAATACACACAATTGTTTCATTTGATTAAAAGTGCTGACTTTAAAGAAAAGAAAAAGACACTCCAAAATCGTAAATTTAAAGATACCCAAGAGTATCGCGATTTTAGAAAGTACAGAAAACTGCACCACTCGTTTAAACTCAAGCAGTATTATCATACGCTCGAAACAAAAGAGTTAGCTGAGTTTTTGGCTTTTAAAGCCACTCCGGAATACGAAAAACTAGGTAACCCGAAAGAAGTAAAGGCTGACCATTTATTACAAAAAATGAAAGCGTATGAAAAATCGAAAGAATATAAAAATTATATCCGCTTTCATGATTCTTTCATTGTTAAAGAATATGAAAAATTAAAGAAACTAGTTGCTACAGAAGAATTTATTAAGGCAAAAAAATTCTGGGAAAACAGAAACCGTTGGCAAACAACTCCCGAATACAAACAAGAGCAACGCTATTACGAACTACAAAAAACACCGGATATTTCTTTTTACGAAAGTACAGATCCGAAATCGTTTAACAAATTATTTGAATGGAAATTGACTTTTAACGATGAATTTACCGGATTAGATTTAGATACCTCTAAATGGAAGCACGGTTATTTTCATCGTTCATCGGCATTAAAAAAGATTTATTCTTTCTCTAATGAAAAACAAGCCAATACAGAAGGCAAAAACATCTATATTGACGGAAGCTTAAAAATACGCGTTATCAATGAAAAAACAGAATCTTTAGCTTGGGATCCCCAAAAAGGTTTTATCAATAAATCATTCTCTTATACATCAGGGATTATTAATTCCGGCGAAGCTTTTCAACAAACACACGGACTCTTTAAAGCAAAAATCCGCATATCAGGAGACAGTAGTTTAAGCCATGCTTTCTGGTTAGGTACTGATGGAAAACTGCCTCATATCAACATCTTTGATTATGATGCAGGCTCATTACATGTCAGCAGTTTTGAAAGTGACGGAAGTAAAATTTTATCTTCAAAAGAAACAATCAAAGGAATTGTTCCTGCCGAATTTTATATCTATTCACTTGAATGGACACCTAAAGAACTAATTTGGCGAATTAACAATGTGGAAGTTCACCGCGAAACAAACAAAATACCTCGACAAGCCTTATTCCCCGCATTCAATTCTTTCATTTCGGATAAAAATCCAGGTGGCGAAGGACATATTGAAGTAGATTGGGTTCGTATTTATACTAAGAACCAATAAAAACTATTTTGTAAAAATGAAAGAGTTGTTTGATAACATCAAGCAACTCTTTTTTATTACCTTTGCACGAAAATTTAAGTTCATGACAAAAGAAGAAATGAAATACTTGCTTCAAGAAGAAGCTAATGCTGTACTGAATATTCCTATTACCGATGAATTTGAGAAAGCAATTAATTTAATTGTAGAACAAGTACATCAAAAAGGAGGTAAACTTGTAACCAGTGGCATGGGAAAAGCCGGACAAATTGCCATGAATATATCGACTACTTTCAGTTCTACCGGTACTCCTGCCGTTTTTCTTCATCCAAGCGAAGCACAGCATGGAGATTTGGGACTTCTGCAACAAAACGATGTCATGTTGCTTGTATCTAACTCAGGGAAAACACGCGAAATCATTGAATTGATAAAATTAGCACGCCGATTGTATGTTGATATTAAATTCATAGTGATCACCGCAAATACAGAGAGCTCACTTAAAGAGCATGCTACAGCGATGCTTTATACTGGAAACCCGAAAGAAGTTTGCGCATTAGGCATGGCTCCAACAACATCAACAACTGTCATGACCGTTATTGGAGATATTTTAGTAGTAGGAACTATGAAAAAAATAGGATTCACGAAAGAAGAATATTCCAAACGACACCACGGAGGTTATTTGGGCGAAAAATCAAGAAGCAACGGATAACTGTTGCTTCTTTTTTTATTTCTTCCTGCCAAGTATTGGTTTATAAAACATTGAATTTTCGGTTTCCTGTTTAATTATTTTATGTAAACCCAAAAGCGCAATTACATTGGGGATTACCATTAATGCATTGAATAAATCGGAAAAATTCCATACAATATCCAGTGTCGTTGTTGCGCCAATATAAACAAGAATAATCCATACGATACGATAAGCAACGATTCCTTTTCCTCCTGAAAGATATTCAATACAACGCTCGCCATAATACGACCAGCCTACAAGAGTTGAAAAAGTGAAGCACACTAAACTGATCACCATAAAGTAATGCCCGAAAGGAATTACAGTAAATGCTTCGTAGGCTATACGAGCCCCTTTAAGGTCGATAAATGCAGAAGGATTCTTCAGCTGGGCACTCACAAGCACAAGCCCCGTTAGCGCACAAACTACAACAGTATCCCAAAAAGTACCGGTCATTGATACTAATCCTTGTTCCGAAGGAATTTTTGTTTTGGCAGCAGCGGCAGCAATCGGTGCAGAACCCATTCCCGATTCATTTGAGAACAATCCACGAGCAATCCCGTAACGAGCGGCTAACATAAGTCCTCCACCAACCATCCCTCCTCCAAGAGCTGATGCTGAAAAGGCACTTTGCAATATCAACTTGAAAGTAGCCGGAAGAAAAGCTGAATTTACTACTAAAATAGCCAAACAAGACACAATATACAATACAGCCATAAATGGTACTAATTTACAAGAAACAGAGGCAATGGATTTGATCCCTCCAATTAAAACAATAGCTACAATTACCGCACTTACAGCCCCCGAAACCCATAAAGGAATATTAAATGAATGGTTTAAAACATCAGAAAAAGTATTCGCTTGTACCATATTACCGATACCAAATGATGCTATAACAGTAAAGACACAAAAAAGAATTGCTAAAACTTTTGAATTTAGTCCTTTTTCCAAAGCATACATCGGTCCCCCTAAATAGGTTCCCTTGGGAGTTAATACTCGATATTTGAGCGCTAAAACTGCTTCGCTATATTTAGTCGCAATACCAAAAAATCCGGTAATCCAACACCAAAATACAGCGCCCGGACCTCCAAGCGAAACAGCAGTAGCTACACCTACAATATTACCGGCTCCGATAGTAGCGGCTAAAGCAATCATAAGCGAACTATAATGCGAAACATCACCGGGATGATCCGGATTTGATTTGGAAAAAGTTAATCGAATCCCTTTTCCTATGTAGCGTTGTATAAATCCGGTTCGGAAAGTGAAAAACAAATGTGTTGAAAACAATAATATAATCATAAACCAACCCCATAAAAAAGAGTTGGCTTCGGACAATATGTCGGAAATAATAGATGTTATCATTTTGAATATTATTTAAAATTAAAGAAACCTTGTTTTTCTAATACCTTGATAAATATTTCAGAAAATAATTCGTTATTCTTTTTCGAATAGCGAATATCTGTAAATACCTGAGCCAAAGTTTGTTTATTATTTTCAGCCACAAATTCTTTAGAAGATTCCAATTCTTCTTTGGCTTTGTAAATTCTGTCAATATCTTCTACTGAATAGTCTTTATAGGTATCATAATGAACAACTCCTTCTAACGGAAGTCTATCCTCCTGTACAGTAGGTATCTCTGCCGGATACCCAATAGCAACGGTTGTTATAGGAACTACAAATTTAGGAAGCCCCAATATTTCTATAATTTTATCGGCAGTGTAAGTAGTTGTTCCCAAATAACAGATACCTAAACCTTCAGTTTCGGCTGCCACACAGAAATTTTGAGCAGCCAGCATAGAATCTATCATTCCCGATGTAAAGGATAGGAAATTATCATATCCGGGCACGGCATCTCGTTGCTCACACCATTTATTAAAGCGATTAAAATCGGCACAAAAAGTAATTAAAGCATAGGCTTGTTTTAGCAAAGGTTGATTAAAATGACACGGCGATAGTTTTTCCTTAAGTGTCGTATCTGTTGTTACCACAATACTGTAAGTCTGCATATTGCCTGTATTAGACGCTCTACACGCTGCCTCTAATAAGCGATTCATCACTGCGGCATCTATCACTTGGTCGGTATATTTTCGTATTGTCCGGTGATTTAATAATATTGAAAGCATTTTATCGATAGGTTAAAATTTTACATGCCAAAAATACAAAAGAGTTTATTATAAAATAACTTTCTCTACCCTATTTTCATTCACATACCACAAATAGCCCGAAATAGTTGTATAACCCATTTCTGCCAATACATTCATATACTCTTTTACTTGCCGGAAGTGAGATTCATGTGCTTTCCCAAATTTATAATCAACCAAAATCACCTCGTTTTCGGAAACCATTACCCTGTCGGGACGGCAAGTGAGCACTTTGCCCATCGTGTCTTCTTTTTGTAAAATAAGGCATTCGTTAAAAACTCTGTATCGACCGGAAAACCAATCTTCGGTATCTGTTGCACGAATCGATTCTTTGATCAAGCTGATATAGTACTCTTCTTCTGCAGATGCTAATAAACCGGCAAAAATCAGTTGTCGAACAGCGGGCTCAATATTGTCCAAAGTATTAATCTGGGCAAATAACGCGTGCATAATATTACCCTGTTTCACATATTGAACGGTATCAATATTTTCTTCGGAATGAATAAATGCCCTTGATTGATTCGACTGTAAAAACATCAAAGGTTTCTTATTTGCATTTTTTTGTGCGAAAACAACCGGAACTTCGAAAACAGCCGATTTATTTTTCAATATATTCTCAGAATCTTTTTGGCTGTTCTTTTGTATGTCCAAAGTACCGTACGAAAAGTGTAAAGTATCGGCATTAAAAGTACCATGCTGAGGCAACTGAGACAAGCTAAACAACAAATCTGAAACTTTAAACGATTTAGAAGTTTCTTTCGGCTCGGATAACACACAAAGATTCCTTTCGGCACGGGTAAATGCTACATAAAGAACATTCAGATTATCCATCCAAAGTTGCACAGTTTCTTTGGCATATTCATCCGAGAAAATAGAATCTTTCATCATTTTGGTATATTCGACAGGCAGAATCTCCAAGTTAAACGGAGCTTCTTTGCGTTTACACCAAACAATACTTTTCTGCTGTAGGTTGGAATATTTTGCCATATCCCAATCGCAAAAAGGCAGCAAAACTGTGTGAAACTGTAACCCTTTGGATTTGTGTATCGTCATGGCTTCGATACCTACCAAATCTGTTTTCTTGGGCAAAGCCTTGAAACTTAACTCTTCGTCCCAATAAGTAATGAAAGAATTAATATTGCCGGCACTGTTCGATAAATACTGTACCAAATTATCCAAAAATGTGTATAAATAAGCCGATTGATCTGATTTTATCGACGAATCCGGTACTTTATCAAAAACAGGTTGAATAAACAGTTGATAAATATGTAAAACCAAATCGTACAGAGGTATTAAGCTAATAGTAGCAAAATCAGCTTTTTTAAATCCTGAAGGAAACAAATCATCAATTTCCTCTCCCGAAGATAACAATTGATAAATATCGCTTACAGGCTTACCAGTATAAGATTGCTCAAAGTCTTTCCACATCAAAAATAGTTGTACTTGAGGCAATTTATTTTCCCAATCCACCAACAAGCGAAGCGCTTCAATAATTATTTTCAACGCAGGTGATGCACTCAGTAAAAACGCATCATTCGAAACAATATCTAAATAACCACTTTCGGATAATTCCGGATCGGTATTTTTTTGTAATATCAAATAGGCAGCTATCTCACGGATTTCTTTATTGGTTCTGGTCAAAATGCAAATATCATTAGGTGAAATGCCTGCATTCTTAAAATCTTTCAATTTCTCAACAATCCGTGTCAGAACAGCCGATTTGTAAGGTACACCGTTTTCTTTATCTTTTCCGATAAAATCAATCGAAACAAAACCTTTTTCTTCTAAATCAAGAGGTGTTTGTTCCACCAAATCCTTACTATATGCAGTTTCAAAAGGATCATCATCTATAATTCCGGCAAATTGTCGTCGCACCTCCTCTACTAAACGCTGAGCCGCTCGTACAAAAAATGAATTATTAAATTCAACAATTCGGCGGGCGCTTCTGTAATTCCGATCCAATGTTTTTATACTAACCGATAGTTCTTTTTCCAAGTTATTTAATATACTCCAGTCGCCATTTCTCCAGCGGTAAATCGATTGTTTCACATCGCCGACCAACAAACTGAAGTATCTATTGGCGAGAATTTCGAACAACAAAGATTTAAAATTCCTCCACTGCAACCGCGATGTATCCTGAAACTCATCAATCAACACATGTTTTACTTCTGCCGAAATTTTTTCAAAAACAAATGATGCGTCCGAATCGCCAATCATCTGGCTAAGAAACAACGCTGTTTGCGAAAGCATAAACCGGTTATTTTCCTTATTCTGAGCCTCTATTTCTAACGAAATATCCCACAATAAGCCCAACTGATGTATGTTTCTCAGTAACAACACAGAAGAATTATAAGAAATAATATGTTTGCTTCGGAAAACTTCTGCTTCTTGCAGCAGGGAAAGAAATCGCTTATCGCCATCTTTTCCTGCGTTACCATTCAACACATTATTCACATAGCTGTTGGGAGCAGTATAATCTCCATTTTTTATTTTCTTGAAATACCCTGGAATACCTTTGCCTTTTTGATAAAAATCGTTATCATCAGGATTTTCTTCAAAAAATAAATTGGCTATCATCATCATTTTCTTTTCAAAATCACTTTTCAGCTTACGATGAGTTGCAACCATTTGCGCTATCAACTTCGGATTCTCCTCCAACTGCCTACGCAACAACAACTCATGTTCCTGAAAGTATTCATTAAAAATATTAAGCCCGAAAGATTTCAATTCTTTATCTACTCGCCAATTTTTTCCTTCTTCAATATTTTCTTCCACATAACGACTCATCCAATCTAACAATTCAGGATTTTGATTGGATTTTTCAATTAACGATTTCACCGCATCATTCAAAATACGCGTTGTATTAAGTTCAAGATTAAACTTGGAACCTTTTCCCAATTCTCGAGCCAAATTACGCAACACTCGCTGAAAAAAAGCGTCAATCGTACCAATATAGAATCGGTTGTAATCATGCAAAATGGCAACTAAGATAAGTTTCGCTTTATCACAAATTTCATCATAAGTCAACATTTGTTTTTCAGACAAAGAAGCCTGTATCGAAGTGGCAAAACTCTTACTCTCGTTCAAGCGAACAGCTAATCCGTACAATTCAGCCATTATACGGTCTTTCATTTCTCCGGTAGCTTCTTTTGTAAAAGTAACAGCCAGCAAGTTTCTATAAGCAGTTGGATCGTCACTAAGCATTAATTGCTTAATGTACTCAACCGCAAGCGCATAAGTTTTACCCGAACCTGCTGAAGCTTTATAGACAAGAAAATTTGACACGACTATTTTTCTAATCCTTTCTTTTTAACAACAAAATCTTTTCTTTTTCCCTCAAAAATCTCGTAATTACAAAGCAAACAATCTATATCGCCATTAAATAAACCGATTTTTTTAGATGGTTTCATCCCTGTACGAGTAAGGCATCTTTCATCCGAACTAATTACCCAAGCTTGGTTTCCTGACATGTTGAACTTCAACATTCTACCTAAATTCTCGTATATTTCATACAATTTCTCCGGTTGCAAACGCTTGCCATAAGGCGGATTGGTAACTAATAACGCTTTTCCTTGCGGGAAAGTCATATTTGCCACATCAGCTACTTTTAATTCAATATATTTACTAAGCCCTGCTGCTTTTATATTTTTTTGAGCTATTTCTATTGCTTTGGAAGAAATATCAGAACCATATAGCATAAAATTAAATTCTCGCTCTTGTGAATCATCATTGTACAATTCGTCAAATAATTCTTTATCAAAGTTCCTCCATTTTTCAAAAGCAAACGATTTTCTAAAAATTCCGGGAGGTATATTTAAAGCTATAAGAGCAGCTTCTATCAAAAATGTTCCCGAACCGCACATGGGATCAATGAAATTAAACTGTCCATCCCATCCTGCTAACAATAAAATACCCGCAGCTAACACTTCGTTTATAGGAGCATCTGTTTGCGAGACCCGATACCCTCGCTTATGTAATGATTCTCCCGAGCTGTCGAGCGATATAGTGCATTTATTTTGAGAAACATGAATATTAATCAACAAATCAGGTGCGCTGATATTGACAGAAGGGCGTTTATTCTCTTTCTCCATAAAATAATCTGCAATAGCATCCTTTACTCTGTATGATACAAACTGAGAATGAGTAAAGTTATCCGAATAAATAGTCGAATCTATCGCAAAAGAAGTATCTGTTGTAAGATAATCAGTCCAATCTATTTGTTTAACTTGCTTATAAATCTGATCGGCGTTTTTAGCATTAAAAGCAGCAATAGGTACTAAAAAACGAAGAGCTGTTCTCGAGTATAAATTGGCTTTATACAAAAAAGAAAGATCTCCTTTACAACTTACAGCCCTTCGTTGTATCTGGACTTCATCCGCACCAAACGATATTAGCTCTTTAGCTAAAACCTCTTCCAATCCTTTAAGTGTTTTAGCTATAATGTCAAAAGATTTCATAAAATCCGCTTTACTAAAAAAAAACAGTGAAACTTTAATAGTCTCACTGTTTTCAAAATTATGCAATATAAATTAATATTCCCACAAATCTTCTTCAAAATTGATAATTTCAGTCTTAATTTCATCTTGAGCACGCTTAACATCATCAGAATTATTATACATATCAAGAAGAATTCTATTCTGTTCATTTGATTGTTTATAGACATTTCCTGAAAAACGGCGTTTGATAAACAAATCATCAAAACTCATACGAGCCGTATTGTTTTTATTGGTAATCAACACTTCGCGTTGAACAAGATATGGACGCAACAAATCATAAGGAATCCAGAACATTGGGAAAGATTGGTTACCCATTCCCTTATCAATCACAATCACCGGACAAATTGAAATAATTTTTGCTGAGAAAGTAGAAGAGTGTTTGTCAAAGAACCATGTTTCTTTTAAATAATATTTCACAATCTGACGATTTGGGATATCACTTTCTTCTATTTCGAAAACTTGTTTTCCATCCACAGTTTTCGCTTTATAGATAATATCATATGTCTTCAAGAAAGTTTCATCCAAAGTAATCAAATTATCTTTTGAAAAAACTTCCCTATCTATATCAAATTTAAAAGCTGGGATTTTACCTGCTTGGAACAATTTAAATATAATAGAGAAAAGAGACTCTCTGTTATTAGTAGGAACTTCAGGATAATACAAAGGATAATTAATTTTTTCACGCAAATCGATTACTCTGTAAACATCCTTACTCCATCTAACATCATCTGCTCTTGGCGCTTGAAATTCAATAGGAGACAATTCTTCCATTTCATAACTAGTAGGCATACTAGACGAAATTTCTCCGTTAGCGTCAAAAAAACTCTTTTCCACACCTTGTGCTGAAATATTTAAAATCCCGAATGACATTGACATTAACAAGATTAGAAATATTCGATTGTAAGCTTTCATAAAATTATATTATTTCTGATTAATTAATAATAACTTCTATTGGCTTCAACTTTCTAGGACCTTCTGGACCAACGGCTTCAATTCCTGACAAGAAGAATTTTTTACCTTTAGGCATTTGCCGTATGAAAGTTTGTTGTTTTTCTGTAAATGCAGCTCCTGTAGACATTTCCACCATAGAACCCATTGCATTTGTAATATTAAGCTCAAATTTTGTAACTGTATAAGGAACATCAAAATCCGAATCATCCAATTCTGCTCTTAAGTTTGTCAAATTAAGAAGATATTGTTTTGATATTTTTTCTCCCCCTTTATATTTCATGGGGTTTCCATTTTCGTCTGCATATGGGATATAAGCAACTGGCGGTGGTAATAACTTTACCCTAAATTTACCATCAGCCATTTTTACATCTTTTCCTGCAATTTTAGCATAAACCGAAATCACACATTCCTGTCCCGCACGCTCAGGTCTTACAATCCATCCTCCTGTTGGAGTTCTACGAATAGTTCCGTTAGAAGTCATTGTTGCATTTACAGAACTTGAAGGAACACCTGGAACTGAAATACTTACAGGGTTATCAACTTTTGCATAAAAAACATTCATTTTATCCGCTGATATAGTAGCTGAAGCTTCACCTACAATATAGTCACTTTCAAATGGATAAATTTTAGCACCTGATGTCGGACTTTGAATTCTAATATATCCCGCATATTTTCGTTCTCCGATTGTATTGGCTACAAATTCATATTTCCCATCTTTAACTTCCGTACCACCGGTGCCCGTTTTTGGATCACCACCGATAAACACTTGTGGTCGTTGAGTTGAATCACTTGCAGATAAAACGATTTGTGCTTCGTATCTACCATTTTTAATTACATATTTCGAAGTCGGAATAACCAGTGCTTTAATATCATTCACTCGGAAGTCATCAGCATCAACTTGACCCCTCAAATAATTAACCACTTCACCTTCCAAATTACGCACATCAGCTTGCATTTTTGTCAAAAGCGTCAACGCTGCAGCAACAGGCATCATTTGAAAATTAGCAACTTCCCAAGATCTCTTCTGATTATCTTCACCTCTTCTATCACTAGTATCGAAAGTTCTTTCAATCAGTGTAGTTTTTTCCTTATCGGCTTTAACATATCCTAATAACAAGTTTTGATAGTCACTAATCGATTTCTTTAGAGCAACTCCTCGACCCAAACCTCCATCACTTAGACACACATAAGAAGCAGCATCAAGATTATCTTTCCCTCTTACATTATCTAATGTACCATCTTTACCATCAACCGCTTTTACAATTTGAAGCCTGATGTCTTCTATTTCATTGTACAACTTGTCTGATTCTTTACGAACTCGTTTAGCTTCATTTAACCAGTAACCTACTTTATCTGGATTTAATTTATCTAAATCATCAAACTTATTATATAATCCAAGATTACGATTTTCTGTCCCTTGGATATTGACTTTCAAACTTTCCTCTACGAGCGTAAACCCATTGATAACTTCAACCGATACATTCAGTGCCAACAAAGCTGTAAGCACGATGTACATCATCCCAATCATCTTCTGTCTCGGGGTTTCCGGACAATTAGTAGCTCCACCCATAATTTTTTATAGTTTTATATTTATTTATAAAATACAATTAACTCATCCTTTGATTGAAGCGGCATTCAACATATTGCCGTAAATACCATTCAAATCAACCACTTGTTTAGTTAATCGAGCTACTTCATTATTATAAGACTCTGTTTCTTTCAAAGACTGAGCTACTGCCAGTTGAGTTTTATTCCATTCTGTAGAAACTGTTTGCACAGAATTCTTTTGAAGTTCAACTTCTTTCATTTGCAGTTCATAAAGAGCATTGATAGAAGAAAGATTTTTATTAATGTTATTCATCTCTCCAATATAATTCTTTGATGATTCAGAAACAGCAGAAACATTTGATGCTATATTCTTATAAGAATCAATTAAAGAAGAGGAGTAAAAATTAATTTCATTTTGTGCAGAAACATAAGTTACCACAGAGTTTGATGCAGCTGTAAGGTTTTTAACGAAATCCATTGTCGCATCTTTAGCTGAAGCTAAACCAGATAATTGATTAGCTGTTTCAGATAATTTAGAAATTCCGGAAGATAATTTTTTAATATCTTCATCTGAGATAGAAGGTACTCCTTCTAAATTCAGACCAGCAATATTACCATAAGCACTTCCTCCAGAAGAACCACCAAAATGAGCAATTCCTTCCATAGTATCTGCGTCATCTTTTAATTGAGGAAAAACATTATCCCAATGATATGTCTTATGAGGTTTTCCAAAAGCTGTAATTGTAAATAAAACGGCTTCAGTACCCATTCCAACAGTCAATAAAGCTGATGCTCCAGGCCAGTGTTGGATTTTAAATAAGGCTCCAATAATTACTAGAGCAGCACCAAAACCAAAGGCATATCCTACAAGTCTTGCTCCCGTAGGAGTTTCCATCCAATCTCCAATATTCATAATAATTAATTTTAAGGTTTAAAATTTATATATTTAAAGTTAATTTATCGTTGTCCTTCAATAAAGCTTCTTATGCATCTGAATCCAATATATGATTTGCTTTCTTGTTCATATTCATACGAGCGAGCACCACATTGTAGATACGCTCCTACATCTTTCCAAGAACCACCTTTAATTACTTTTCTTCGTTTTACATTCGGATCTGATGTTTTTGTATTAAATTGATAGTCCGGATTCATATCATGTACAAAACTTAATGTTGATTCTGAATAAGCAGAAGATGTCCATTCAGACACATTTCCGGACATGTCATACAAACCATAATCATTTGGAGGATATGAACCTACTGCTGCCGGAATTAGATATCCATCATCAGTATAATTTCCACGCATAGGCTTAAAGTTAGCCAAGAAACATCCTTTCGCAGTCCTGATATAGCTTCCTCCCCATGGATACATAGATAAATCTCTTCCTCCGCGTGAAGCATATTCCCATTCAGCTTCAGTCGGCAAGCGCCAATCTTGTACCAATGGTCCTTTATTGTCAATTTGTACTCTATTATAAGATTTAGTCCTCCAATGGCAGAATGCTTGTGCTTGCTCCCAAGTAACACCCACTACAGGATATTCTCCAAAACCTGGATGCGATAGATACATTTTCATGTATGGTTCATTGTACGAATAAGTATAATCACGAATCCAACACATAGTATCTGGATAAATATTTAGCACTTTTGTAGAAATAAAGTCTGAGCGCTTACGAAGGGGTCTGTAAATAGTTTTATTTTGAATAACACCATTTTCATCAATATAAGTAGTATCTTTTCGAATCATTACATCTGCACTATCTTTTGTTACACCCAAACCATCCAAGCTTCTATCATAAGAACCTTTTAGTGCATTGAATTTATTTTCAACACGAGCTGCTTGTTTATAATCAACATAGACATATTTATAATTCAATTTTGTTGCATTTAATTGAGGTATCATCTCAATAGCGTCATCTCCGATATAGAACATGCTGTCCAATGCTCTTTTTTGATCTTCATTCGGTTTTGCCCATGGGATTTTCTTATCCCAGTTCAGACGAGGGATAGGAAGTGGATTACCATCCTTATCCTCTGTAAACTTATAAGTTTCATCTCCGCCAATAGCAGGGTTTGCAAGGCGTTCACGCGCAATTGAGTCACGCACATACAATATAAATTGACGGTATTCACCATTTGTAATTTCAGTTTCATCCATCCAAAATGGATCTACAGTAACTACTCTTGATTGTGAATTGGAAGCCCAATTTGCATCTTGATCATTGGAGCCCATAGTAAAAGCACCTCTTTTGATAAGCACCATTCCAACAGGAACAGGTTCTTTGTATGCTCTCGAATAAACACCAACTAACTCTCCGCTGTTTTGTTTTCCACAACTAAACAGAACTGATAAGAATACAGGTAAAAACAGTAATTTTTTCATATACTTAAATAAAAATGAAATGCAAGTTATTATAAAATTCGAATGCTTTTATAGTTATTAGTTTTTTTACTACCAAGGGTAAAATTATAGCGTATAAATAATTCATGTGAACCGGCTGAGTTAGAAATAAATTCATTTGTTGCCAAATCAAAGGAATATCCTATAGAAACTCCACTAGACAAATTTATTCCAAATAAAAATATCACCGCATCTTGCAAACGCCAACCTAAACCACCCCAATATTTTTCATCTTTCTCTACACAGGCGGTTAAATCTGTTTGCCATGAAATAAAATCAGTTTTAATTAACATGGTAGGCTTTACCTTATAACGCGGATTTGGCAATGTAAATATATAACCTCCGGTTAAGTATAAAATTTGATTAATGTAACTAGAGACATTGTCTCCCATATCAAACTCGGGAGCTAACAAATGTGCTACCGAAACCCCAGCGTAAAACTGTTTATAAACATAGAAAGCTCCCAAGCTACAATCAAAAGCCATCGCATTCACCGATGTTGTAGGGATATTGATATCTCCCGATATGTTATGGTATTCACTTTCTATCTGACGAACGCTATCGCCATGTATCGTTTGACTAATAAATCCTAAGTTCGCGCCAAAACTAAGAGTACCCTCTAAGAATTTATATTTATAAGCATACTGCAGATTTACGGATTGATCAGAGTAAATACCTGCCTTGTCATTATAAAATATAATACCAACTCCATGCTTTTTCCCAAAAAGATTTACAGGTGTATTGGCGGCAAAAAATGTTGTTTGTGGAGCATTAGGGAAACCCAACCATTGTTGGCGATGCAACCCAAATAAACTCATAGTTTCATATGTACCGATTATTGCCGGATTATAAGTTTCTCCACTAAACATATACTGACTAATCTGCGCTTCAGATTGTCCTTGAACTGAGAAACGAAATATAAGCAACATAAATATAGTTGAAAATATTACTTTTCTCATAATGTAACCTTATTTCTCAAACTTTTTTCTTAAAGCTTGTTATATCAAAACTTTGAGAAGTTGTTTCTTACTAACCACAAAAGTAGCAAAATATTGTGTATACAATTACTTTTATTATAAAAATTGCATACAATATTTTTCATCAATACTCTTCTTCATTAAAAAAGAAATCTTCTTTGCTTGGATAGTCAGGCCAAATGTCTTCTATACTTTCATATATTTCACCCTCATCTTCCATCTCTTGTAAATTTTCAATCACTTCTAAAGGCGCCCCTGAACGGATTGCATAATCAACTAATTCATCTTTGGTAGCAGGCCACGGAGCATCTTCCAATTTTGATGCTAATTCAAGCGTCCAATACATATATCTGAAAGAATAAATTTTACTTGTACCTATTTTAATTTCGTGCAAAAATAAAATAAAATCTATTACAAACAACTTTTCTTGAAAAAAAACTTATATTCCGTTTTCAATTTTCCTAGAAAGAACAAATAAATAATCCGATAACCTATTGATAAATATTTTCACCTCTTTTGTTTCTGACGGTAAATCTTCTATATCCAATATACGGCGCTCCAATCGACGACAAATAGTTCTACATACATGAAAAAACGAAGATTCTAAGTCTAACCCTGGCACTACAAATTCCTTGATAGGAAGAAGTGTTTGTTGAATCACATCTATTCTTTTTTCAATCCAAATTATTTTCTCTTTTAAATCAATTTTAGCAAAACTATTATCTTTCTTTGTCAAATCGGAAGATAAAATAATACCTATTTGAAATAAGATTTGCTGAATAGTTAAAATTTCTTTTTTTAATTCTTCATCTTTAACAATTACCCTTAAAAGTCCTAATTGTGCAACTAACTCATCTAAAGTTCCATATGCTTCAACCTGAGGCGTATTTTTTTTTACACGAATTCCTCCAATAAGAGAAGTCATTCCATCATCACCAGTTTTAGTATATATTTTCATGAAAATCAGACAAATAAAATATGCCAAAGTTTAATTAATAAAATTAAATTTTGGCATGTTTAAAGTTATTGCGCTTTTTGGATAAGCTTCTCTGTAAATATTCTTTCTCCTATCTGGATACGAAGAATATAATTTTGAGCTTGAGTGTTATTAAAAGATGTAGAGGTTATATATTCACCTTTTTCTTTAAGCGAATTTTCCAACACTTTTATCTCTTTACCCATCATATCTAAAACTGTAATTTTAACTTTTTCAGAAGATTTCAATTGGTAAGTTAATTTTATTTCGTTTTCGAATGGGTTCGGATAAACTTTATATGTAAAGTTTTCTTCTCCTGATAATTTTTGAGCAATAACATTTTCTGCTACAGGAAGTGCCGATGGATTAAAATACACAACCTTATTTGTTGTATTATAAGCAGTACCACAACCGCACTCCATATCTGTAGTAATTATTTGTAATAAAGCATAACGAAATGAGGTTACATAATATGCATATTTCACAGAATGTTGTTTATATTTTATTCCATTGATATCAAAATTATAGGTGTAATCCGTTTTCACACGCAATACTTTCTCAAATTGAACTCCATTAGGTAATATTAGCTTACCCCAAGCATCAGCAGTAACTACATACTCTCCTGTCAACGGATAAGGTGTTGTACCTAATGAGTAGGTCCCTTCTAATTCTCCCTTAATTTGGTCATTGTAAGCAAAAGGGAACGCCAATTCTACCATAGGTTTAGTTAAGTTTATAACAAAGTTGGCTCCGCTAATCCCATAGAATATTTTTCGAGTGGAAGTAATTTGATAATAAGGAGTACTCACCCCATTTTGATCGCAAGCGAATGCTTTTCCTTCAGGGTAGGTTGTGTTGTTATCCAATAAGTAGTTTATTGTATAGTCTGCTCCGATCTGAACATCAGAGTAATCCCATACTTGATTGGCTCCGGCATTTCCTTCAGAAATGGCTTCGAGTGTTTTTAAGGTCAACACATCACCTTCTTGCATTGCATGAGTGGAATATTTTAATACAGATTGTGCCGATAAAGAAATACTTAGACACAAAAATGCCATGCAGAAATAAGTAAATCTTCGCTTCATAATAGTATTTTTTTAAGGTTTTAAGTATGCAAATGTAATAATTATTTTTAATTTACATCACTTTTTAATTATTATTTACCTGATAACAATTCACTTCGTTTGCTGCGAGCAAAACTACGATAATCATCAAATTCTATCTCAATATTTGGTTCTATAAAATGTTCCCTATATTGAAGTTGAAATTTCAAATATTTAATAGTGATTCCTCGAGCTAACCATTGTTGTTCATAATAAGTCTTAATGTTTAATATATCATCCAAAATTCCGGAATGATATAAATCGTCAGTTTGCAAAATAACTGGATAACTATTAGCACGGACCATTTCGGAAGTATATGTGTACATAAATCGGCTATCCGTTTTAAGATGAATAAGTCCGTCCGCTTTTATAAATTGCTGATATTGATCCATAAAATTGGTCGCAGTCATTCTTTTGGTGCATTTCTTCATTTGAGGATCCGGAAATGTAATCCAGATTTCACTTATTTCGTCTTTTGCAAAAAAATGGGATAATAATTCGATTTTAGTTCTTAGAAAAGCGACATTATTCAATTTCAGTTCCGAAATCAGTTTCGCACCGGTCCACATGCGAGCACCTTTAATATCTATCCCAATGAAATTTTTGAATGGAAACATTTTTGCCAATTCAACAGTATATTCACCTTTTCCACAGCCAAGTTCCAATACGATGGGATTATCATTTTTAAAAAATTGTTTATTCCATTTTCCTTTCATATCAAAAGGAATACCTGATCGAATTTCATGAAACGAAAGTTGGAAAACATGAGAGAAGTTTTCCATTTCTTCAAATTTCTTGAGTTTATTTTTCCCCATTTTGGTGCTTATCGACTTTTATTATTTTTGATGATTTCTAAGCCGATATCATTTATCCCAATAAGAGTCGTATCTCGCATGGCTTGACGAATGAAAATTTGATAAGTTCCAGTTCGATTAAACACAAAAGCCGAATCCAACAACACGGACATTTGGCGTAATGCACCGACACCAGCTCCCATCCATTTACCTTCATTATTTGCCAAATAACATTCAATTGTATCATGTTTGGTTATTTTATCGGGATTTACATAATCTAGAAACAACCAAAAATTCTGGTATTTATAATTTTTATTATTCCGAATATCCATTAACATTGAATATGATGACATTGTATCCGTAATAGGGACAGAAAAGACGAGGACACTGTCTTTATGCCACCCGTTTGCAGGCAATGTACGCTGTTCGTTAAAAACAATTTCGTTTGTACAGCTAAACAATACGATTGAAGATACTATTGTTAAAAATATTTTTTTCACGGCAATAATATGATCGGAGAAAAAGTTAATTAGTTTATGAATTATTATTTTGTGAATGATGATTTTTATTATCACCATTTTTATTACGATTATTTCCTTTTTTCTTTTTGGGTTTATCAAAACGAGTTAAGCTATCTTGTCCTACTACATTCTGAAAGTCAATGTTAACTGCTTTTGATGCTTCCTTGGTTTCAATTAATTTTTCGGGTTTTTGTCCGGCTTTATTTAATATTATGATTTCTTGAACTCTTTGAACAGATAAAACAGTTAGATTTGCAGCCATATTAGGCGCCGATGAATATGTCATTTCTGCTTTAAACACATCTGTCTTAAAATGAAACCATGACGAATCCTGTGTTTCAAGAACTATTTCTTTAGACGGAAAATCTTTTGTTGCGTCTAAATATATATCAAGTTCATAATTCATGCAACATTTGAGTTTTGCACATTGACCGGCTAATTTCTGCGGATTTAATGATAAATCTTGAACACGGGCAGCATTTGTAGAAACGGAAGTAAAACTCGTAAGCCAAGAAGAACAACACAATTCTCGCCCACAAGGACCAATTCCCCCAATACGACCGGCTTCTTGACGAGAACCGATTTGGCGCATTTCTACCCGAATCTTAAATGTATCTGCCAATACTTTTATCAATTGACGAAAATCTACGCGCTCATCAGCTATGTAATAAAAAATTGCCTTGTTACCATCACCCTGATATTCTACATCGCCAATTTTCATATTTAGGTTAAGCTCTTCAGCTATTTGACGAGATTTTATCATTGTTTCGTCTTCGCGAGCTTTTGCCTCGGCATATTTTTCCAAATCTGATTGCCGAGCTTTTCTGTACACCCGACGAATTTCTGTTTTTTCAGGATTAATGCCGTTTTTCTTCATTTGCAACAACACCAATCGCCCCACCAAAGTTACTTCGCCAATATCGTGTCCGGGGACTGATTCTACAGCAACTACATCACCTTTTTCCAACGGAATTTTCGTACTATTAAGAAAATATCCTTTGCGTGTATTTTTAAATTGTACTTCAATAAAATCAGCATCAGCAACTGTTTCGGGTAAATCGCACAACCAATCCGTAACTGCCAATTTTTGATGTGTATTTTTACAACATCCTTTTTTATTAAATTGACAGCCTGTATTTAGAGTATAATCCATTTCAATTTACAAATTTTCAATTTACAAATTACAATTTCTCTTGAAAAAACTGCTTTTTGCAGATTGTGTCTATTTTAAATTTACAAAAGTACGACTTTTATTTGAGCAACATGATGATTTTTAAAGCTAAATCATAAAATACAATTTTTGCTTGAACATTCTGTTCTATATGCCGTTCGGCTAAGGCTAACTCATTCATCATTTCAATCACATTACCTTCATTGATAAAGGGCGAAAAATTGGCAGAAAAACTTTGCTCAACAGGGGAAAGATAATTCAAATCTTCTTTATGAAAATTATAAATAAAGTTCTCACGAATCATACGCTGAGAGTAAGAAAGAAAGGCTTTTTGATTTTCTCTGCCAATTTTAGCCATATCTTCTGAAAATTTACGGAGCGTTATTAATGAATCGCTTTTTTTATCTAGGTTTTTAAAATTCCGGATACCCCAGGCAACACGCATCAATATTGTAAAATTCTCAAAATACACTTTATCCTCTTCGCTTTGTAGCGCCAATTGACGGGCTTTAAGATAACTTCCGTTAGCAAGACGAGCAATATAAGATGCCTCCTCAAGAGGAAGACTGAAGTTTTGCATTAAATGATTTTCTATCTGTTTCGTTTCTATAGGTGGAACACTTATGCGCTGTGTTCGAGACAAAATTGTAGGCAATACTTCTTCCGGATTATCGGATACTAAGAGAAAAACCGTTTTAGCCGGAGGTTCTTCTAATATTTTCAATAATTTATTAGCACATGAATTGTGCATTTTCTCAGGCTGCCAAATGACCATTATCTTATACTCTGATTCATAAGTTTTAAGACTCAGCTTTCTGAGAATTTCTTCACTTTCATTTGAATAAATTATTCCTTGCTTTCCAGAAGCATCTATTTCTTCCAACCAAGAATTAACACTAAAATATTGATTATGAAGAATAAATTCACGAAAGTCTTGCAAGAAATCATTACATACTACAGTTGTTTTACCTATTGGTTTAACTACCGGGAAAACAAAATGCAAATCAGGATGAGATAATTTAGCAAACTTCACACAAGAAGGACATTCTCCGCAAGAATCATTTTCTTTTTTATCCTCACAACATATATATTGAGCATAAGCCAAAGCTAATTGCAATTTTCCAACACCTTCCATACCGCAAATAAGTTGCGCATGAGGAATTCGCTGTTCCTGTACTGTACAAATAAATCGATTTTTTATTTCATTTTGTCCAATAATATCAGCAAAAAACATAGTATAGTAGTTTGATATAATATTCCCATTTCTAAAAAAACAAAGTTACAGATTTTTTTAGTTCTAAACTTTTAAATAAACAAAAAACCCCTGTAAGATTTCTTACAAAGGCATTCCAAAGTTGTCTCATTAGGATTCGAACCTAAACAAACAGAACCAAAATCTGTTGTGCTACCATTACACCATGAGACAATCTATACTTTTCTAAAAAAGCGTTGCAAAGATAGTTCTATTTTTCTTTCTTGCAAAAGTTTTTACTTTGCTATTAACAAAAAATAATTCTTTTTACCTTTCTGAGCTAATAAGTATTTATCATTTACAAGATTAGCTTCTGTAACGGTTGCTTCTACATCCGTGAACTTATCTTTATTTAGAGAAAAACCATTTGCTTGGACCATTTTCCGGAATTCACCTTTAGATGAAAAAACTCTTGATTCTTCCACAAACAGTTCAGCAGCCTTAACTCCCTTTTTTAATGCTTCTTTCGAAATTTCGAATTGTGGAACACCCTCAAAGACAGCTAATAAAGTATCTTCATCTAATTTTTTTAAAACATCCGAAGTTGAGCCTCCAAACAAAATATTAGAAGCCTCAACAGCAGCATTATAATCATTTTCAGAATGAACCATAATTGTTATTTCTTTCGCTAAAGCTTTTTGTAATGGGCGCAAATGTGGTGCTGCATTTTGTTCTGCAACTAATACATCTATTTCCTCTTTGGAAAGAAATGTAAAAATCTTGATATATTTTTCTGCATCGACATCACTAACATTCAGCCAGAACTGGTAAAATTTATAGGGTGATGTATATTTTCTATCCAACCACACATTGCCACTCTCTGTTTTTCCAAACTTACCTCCATCTGCTTTTGTAATAAGCGGACAAGTAAGAGCAAAAGCTTCACCTCCTACTTTACGACGAATCAATTCGGTACCGGTAGTGATATTTCCCCATTGATCGCTACCACCCATTTGGAGTTTACAATTATAGTTTTCATATAAATGAAGAAAATCATAACCTTGTACCAACTGGTAAGTAAATTCAGTAAATGACATTCCATCAGAACATTCTCCGGCAATGCGTTTTTTCACACTGTCTTTTGCTATCATGTAATTTACAGTAATATGTTTACCTATATCACGAATAAACGCAAGGAATGAAAATTCTTTCATCCAATCGTAATTATTCACGAGCAAAGCAGCATTAGGCGCATCACTCGAAAAATCAAGAAAACGAGCTAACTGAAGTTTAATCGTTTCTTGATTATGACGCAAGGTGTCTTCATTCAAAAGATTTCGTTCCAACGATTTTCCAGAAGGATCGCCAATCATACCAGTAGCTCCTCCTACAAGAGCAATAGGACGATGTCCTGCCCGTTGAAAATGTTTCAACATCATTACACTCACCAAATGACCAATGTGTAATGAATCGGCAGTAGGATCAATACCCACATAAGCCGAAGTCATTTCTTTTTCTAATTGTTCTTTAGTTCCCGGCATAATGGTATGTATCATACCACGCCATTCCAGCTCTTCAACAAAATTCATATCTTTTTTCCTTTTTAGAGAGCAAAGGTACAAGATTTTAAAGAATTAAGAATGATTGTTTGAATATTATTTTGTAGATTTGCAATGTTTTAATCTAAATTTTATTTCAATGAAAACATTAAAATTCTTAGTAAGCGCAGTACTTATCTCGTTTAGTTCTGCCATTTGTGCCCAGGCGGTAGTTATTGATGAAAATTTTCAATCATTCAAAGAACAAGGTTGGAGAAATGACACTATTTGCGGATTCAAAAAACTGGATTCAAAAGCTAAATTTAAAGTGACTCAAACCTACAATGGTAACAAAGTAGAATACACTTTTATTTCTTGTGGTATAGCACCTACATGTGAAACAAAAAAATCTCCAATGACCGAAGGTGTTACTAAAGGTTATGTAGAAGTTAACAAAAAGGGTGGAGAAATGCTTATTAATGAGCAAAAGTATATTTCTACAATTGAAATCGGTGCTTCTGCTACAGGAGATGAGCGTGGGTATGCCTTATATAAATCGGTTAAAGGTGGAGAATGGGTTAAAGTTGGCGAATATCTTGGTATTAAAGGAGAGAGTATTGATGCTCAATACGGATTTTTTAATAAAATCACTATCAATGAAAGTGATGTAGCTCTAAAATTCGTTCCAACCCTTTGTGGTAAAGATGAAAAAGCACTTCAAGTTTTCCGCATACACAATATCAAAGCATACGGTAAATAATTAAGTCATTTCATTGCTAATAAAAAAAGAGAATGTTTCGATTTTGAAATATTCTCTTTTTTTATTATTATAAAACAAATCGATACTAGAATTCTGCATTTTTAGGAGTTCGAGCAAATGGAATTACATCACGGATATTTGACATTCCGGTTACAAAAAGTAATAAGCGTTCGAAACCAAGACCAAATCCGGAATGCGGTGCTGATCCAAATCTGCGTGTATCCAAATACCACCACATATCTTTTATAGGAATATCCATTTCTTCGATACGATTTTTAAGTTTTTCATAATCATCTTCTCGTTGGGAACCTCCTATAATTTCACCAATTTTAGGAAATAACACATCCATCGCACGAACAGTTTTCCCGTCATTATTTAATTTCATATAGAAAGCTTTAATATCCTTTGGATA
The DNA here is from genome assembly GCA_964546015.1 of uncultured Paludibacter sp. Taxonomy (GTDB): domain Bacteria; phylum Bacteroidota; class Bacteroidia; order Bacteroidales; family Paludibacteraceae; genus JAFGVL01. Next base: position 26,251 of record CAZJHO010000001.1, on the reverse strand, counting down.
ATCAGTTAAAATAACCGGACATTTAAAATGTGTTTCAACTAAATAACGCTCGTGTTCCGATTGCAGATCAATCCCCCATGATACCGGAAACTCAAATTTATAACCATTTGCTGCCGCATTTTCTAAAATAGCAATTCCTTCAGTATAAGATAATCTTACAAAATTATTTTTAACAACAAAAGTTAAGCGTTCTATCAGCTCTTTGTCCCACATTTCATTTAAGAATGCCAGGTCTTCTTGACAATTTTCTAAAGCATAACGAATCAAATACTTTAAAAAATCCTCAGCCAAATCCATATTTTCATTAATTTCATTGAAAGCTACCTCAGGCTCAATCATCCAAAATTCAGCCAAGTGACGAGGAGTATTTGAATTTTCAGCTCTGAAAGTGGGACCAAAAGTATAAATAGCACCCAATGCCAAAGCTCCCAATTCACCTTCTAATTGTCCTGAAACAGTTAAACTCGCAGGCTTTCCAAAGAAATCGGCAGAAAAATCAACAGCTCCATTGATTTTCGGAACATCTCCTAAATTCAAAGTAGTTACTTGAAACATCTGACCTGCTCCTTCACAATCAGATGCTGTTATAATTGGCGTATGAAGGTAGTAAAAACCGTTATCATTAAAATATTTATGAATTGCAAATGCCATTGCATGACGAATGCGTAACACAGCACTAAAAGTATTAGTACGAGGGCGCAAATGAGCTATCTCACGAAGAAATTCTAATGAATGACCTTTTTTTTGTAGTGGATAAGTATTAGGATCGGCTTCTCCATAAACGACAATCTCTTTAGCCTGAATCTCCTTATCTTGTCCTCCTCCTTGCGATTTAACTAAATCTCCATTTACACTAATACATGCTCCTGTAGAGATTTTTCTCAGAATATCTTCGTCAAAAGTTGCCAAATCAACTACAATTTGTATATTTTTTATTGTAGAACCATCATTCAATGCGATAAAATTTACATTCTTATTACCACGCTTAGAGCGCACCCAACCTTTTACATTTACCAAACCTGTTCTTTCTTGAATCAACAAGTCTTTCACTTTAGTTCGTTGTAACGGATTTACCATAATCTGAATCTTAAGTATGAACAAAAAAGCACTTGCCTTTTATGACAAGTGCTTTTCCTTTAGATATTAAAATTTATTTTTTTCTATCTGCAGCTGCTTCAGATCCCACTTTACTCATTGCGCAACGGAAACCAAGATCACTTGTAGATTTTGTTTGTTCTAAATAACGGCGAGTACCAGGATTTAACCAATAAGCACGATCTTTCCACGAACCACCTTTATAAACACGAGTTGTATTTGTAAGCTTTGGAGCTAACAAACCTTCTTCCGGAGAATCAGGATCGTACATCATTTTAGTTGCAGCATCTGGATCCATAGGAGCTTTCCAATAATCAGAGTTCCTGCTCGAACGAGCATCTCCATCTTTATAATTTCGGACATCATATTTCACATATGCTGCTAAAGAATCTTTTTCTACAGGATAAACCATTTTTACACGACCTAAACTATCAATAACAGGAATCCGAACAGGAACACCATTTACAGTATTACTAACCATCTGAGGTGTTTTGTATTCATTACCACGGAATGGATTATATTCGTTTGCATCTTCTGATGTAAGAGGACGATAAACATCCATTACCCATTCGTTAACATTACCAGCCATGTTATACAAACCGAATGCATTTGGCCAGAAAGCCGTTACTGTAGTAGGAATAGTAGCCTTATCATTCAATTTACCGCCTAACCCCATCATATCACCGCGTCCACGCACAAAGTTAGCTTGCATTTGTCCACGATATTTTTTCTCAGAATTACGCATCTGATGACCAGCCCATGGATATTGCTGCTTTTCAGCAACATTTTCTTCTCCCCCTTTAGCTGTGATGCCGTATGCTGCATATTCCCACTCGGCTTCAGTTGGGAGCCGAACATCCGAGAATAAAAGTCCGTCAGACATATTCGTTTTTCTGTTTTCGCCGTACAAATTCTGCATCGGGCGTTTTCCTTCTTCTGGATTATATTCCGGATTAATTAAATATTTCTTAGTATTGAATACTACATTATTTCTAATCTCATCACTATTCGTATCATCTTTTACGCTTTCAAAATCAGGTAAATTGATGACTCTTTCTTTGTATAGCACAAGTTCGTTGATACGGTCTGTACGCCAAGCACAATAATCATTAGCTTGCTCCCAATTAACTCCGACAACAGGATAATTGTTGTATGCTACATGTGAGAAGTAGTATTCTACATAAGGTTCATTGTATGACATTTCAGAACGCCAAACCAAAGTATCCGGAGTTGCTCGCGCAATAATATCCGGGCTGTTATGGAAAACTACTTTTGTCCAATGCAAATATTCGTTCCAGTTCAAATTACTGATTTCACATTGATCCATGTAAAAAGAAGTAACCGTTACACGGCGAGGGACATTATTCCAATCGCCAATGATATCTTCATCGGTTCTACCCATGGTAAAAGTACCACCTTCAATAAACACCATTCCAGGAGGAGTCGGTTGATTGTACTTTGTTACTACTTCAAATCCACCTTCTTTAGGACTATTATAAGCCCACCCTGTTACACTTGAAGATTCCTTTTTTCCACAAGAAACAAGAGCCACTAAAGAAAGGAAAATGGTTGCTTTTGAAATTAAACTAAGTTTCATAATATAAATATAACTGTTTTAATTTGGGTACAAATATAACTTGTTATTATTAATAATATTGTGTTATGATTATTTTTTTATTTTCACATCACAATTACTTTTGCGGGCGTAAAGATATACATATTTATTTTTTTGAAAAAAATTTTTATTAGTTTTTTTTTGACAATCTATTTTTTTAAATAAACTTTTCTTTTTTCGGCTTTTCTTTTTTCACTGTTAATTTGCTGAGTTTCGAGGATAAATATACCTTTGTGCAAATAAAATACGATAGAATTATGTTAGTTGGATTTCAAATAAAAGATATTATAGACATTTTATTAGTTGCATTTTTAATGTACCAAACTTTTTTACTGGTAAAAGGCACCAATGCCCTTAATGTTTTTTTGGGAATAATTGCTTTTATTTTTTGCTGGTTTCTAGTTTCTTTTGTATTTAAGCTCAATCTGCTTGGCGCCATTTTTGACAAAATAATGAGTGTGGGTGCTATTGCTCTAGTAGTTATTTTTCAGCAAGAAATACGGCGTTTCTTCTCCATGATCGGTAACAAAAGAAGGTGGAAAGTTGTCAGATGGTTATCAAAAAAAGCAGAAACAGAAAAAGATTTGGAAGATTTTTTGGTTATGCAATTAGTACTTGCCTGTACTCATATGTCGAAGAACAAATGCGGGGCTATTATTATTGTAGGAAAAACAGCCGATTTAAGTGGGTTTTATAGTTCGGGAGAAATCATAAAGAGTTCTATCAATGCTCGTTTAATAGAAAGCATTTTTTTTAAAAACAACCCACTACATGATGGTGCAATGATAATCGCCAATAAAAAAATAATGGCCGTGGGCTGTATTCTTCCTGTTTCTAAAAATAAATTTATCCCGAAAAACTTAGGACTTCGACACCGTTCGGCTCTTGGTATTACAGAAAAAACAGATGCTATCGCTATTGTTATATCCGAAGAATCCGGAAAAATATCAATAGCAAAATCGGGAGATTTATTTTTAGATGTTTCTTCCGAACAATTGGAAAGATTTTTATCTAATGATTATAGTTTGGAAAGAGAAATCGTACTTTAATAATTGTGTTTTGTGACGGTCGAAAAAATCGTTACTTTTGCCAAAAATTTCATTACTATGAATATACTTATAATAAATGGACCTAATTTGAATTTATTAGGAAAAAGAGAACCTGCTATTTATGGAAATAAAGATTTTGATTCTTTTTTGAAAGAATTAAAGAGTATTTTTCCACAACATACGATCAGCTATTTTCAGTCGAATAATGAAGGAGATATCATTGATAAACTTCATGAAAAAGGATTCTTAGCTGATGGTATTGTGCTTAACGCCGGTGCTTACACACACACTTCCCTCGCTATTGCCGATGCAATCAAAAGTATTCCTTCGCCGGTAGTAGAGGTGCATATTTCTAATGTATTTGCACGGGAAGATTTCCGTAAACACTCGTTCCTTTCTCCTGTATGTAAAGGATATATCTGTGGTTTTGGTATGGATTCGTACCGGCTAGCCATCGAAGCTTTAACAACAATCCCCTAAATTCGCCAAAAAGGGACCTTCAATTCGAATTCGGGTTATTTTAACTTTTCTCAAAGTAACTAAAAAAATAAATAATAAATAATAATCAAAAAATTGTGCTCAAATTCCCCCATCGGAGAATTAGGGGACTAAATTCTTATGAAACAAACTAAAATTGTAGCTACTATTTCGGACATTCGTTGCGATGTCGATTTTATAAAAGATTTGTACCTTGCCGGGATGAATGTGGTTCGCATGAACTCTGCCCACATGGACGAAGACGGTTTTGCCCGTATTATTGGTAATACACGCACTGTATCAAATAAAATTGGAATTTTGATGGATACAAAAGGTCCTGAGATCCGTACAACCAAAACCATTGACGAAGAATCAATCCAAATTACAACCGGCGACAAAATAAAAGTAGTAGGTAACCCTGATTTATTGACTTCGAAAGAATGTATTGCAGTATCGTATCCTAATATTGTAAAAGACTTAAGCGTCGGATTCGATTTACTTTTGGACGACGGAGAAATCGACCTCAAGGTAATTGAAAAAACAGACGAATATCTACTTTGCGAAGCTCAAAACGATGGTTCTCTTGGAAACCGCAAAAGTGTGAATGTCCCCGGAGTACGGATTAATCTACCCTCGCTAACCGAAAAAGACATTAAAAATATTGGTTTGGCTATTAAATATGATGTTGATTTTATAGCCCACTCATTTGTGCGCAATAAACAAGATGTATTAGATATCCAACGCATTTTGGACGATAGTGGTAGCCAAATAAAAATTATAGCCAAGATAGAAAATCAAGAAGGAGTTGACAATATTGATGAAATTTTGGAAGCGGCTTACGGCATTATGATTGCCCGTGGAGACTTGGGTATCGAAGTGCCTCAAGAAAAAATTCCGGGAATCCAACGCAGACTGATTCGTAAAGCGGTATTGACTAAAAAACCGGTAATTGTGGCAACCCAAATGCTTCATTCTATGATTTCGAATCCACGCCCAACGCGTGCCGAAGTCACTGATATCGCCAATGCTATTTATTATCGTACCGATGCTATCATGCTTAGTGGTGAAACAGCTTACGGCAAATATCCCCGCGAAGCAGTAGCAACCATGGCTCGTATTGCTGAAGAAGCCGAATTAAGCAAAATGCCCGAAAATGATATACAAATATCATTTACAACATCTGAACACGACACAACCGCATTTTTAGCAAAACAAGCAGCCAGTGCCGCAACCGAAATCGGAACCAAAGCCATTATCACCGATAGCTATACCGGTCGAACTGCACGCTATTTAGCAGCATTCCGCAGTCCGAACCCAGTACTTGCCATTTGCTACAAAGAACGCACAATGCGCGAATTGGCTTTATCATACGGCATTTATGCCTCATATCAAGCACAAAAAGCAGACTCACGCGAATACTTGCTCGATGCTCTAAGCGATTTGATTGAAAAAGGGAAATTATCGAAAGACGATTATATTTCATACTTAAGCGGAAGCTTCGGTGCCGGATATGGAACCACTTTCCTTGAAATCAACCAGGTAAAGAAAATGCTTGGTGACCAAGACATTTACAAATTACCAAAATTCTAAAATAAGTTCAATCGATCAAAGATTCAAGGTTCAAAGATAATCTTGGAATCCTTGAATTTTTGATTTTTGGAATCTTTGAATATGCAAAGAAAAGATCTCGAAATAATGGCGCCTGCCGGTTCATGGGAAAGTTTGACTGCTGCTATTAAAGCCGGTGCCGATTCGGTATATTTCGGTATCGAGAATCTAAATATGCGGTCGCGGTCGTCGAATAACTTTACGACAAATGATTTGCGCGAAATTGTTCGGATCTGTACTGAAAAAGATGTCAAAACTTATCTTACTATCAACACTGTTATCTACGACAACGACCTCGACCTAATGCGTCAAATCGTCGATGCTGCGAAAGAAAGTGGCGTTTCAGCAATTATTGCAGCAGATGTGGCTGTTATGTCATACGCCTGTTTGCAAGGTATGGAGGTTCATTTATCCACTCAACTGAATATTTCTAATATAGAAGCCCTTCGCTTTTATGCTCAGTTTGCCGATGTTGTAGTACTTGCGCGCGAACTAAATATGGAACAAGTAGCCAAAATTTATCAACATATTATTGAAGAAAAAATTACGGGACCTCAAGGCGAGTTAATCCGAATAGAAATGTTTTGTCACGGTGCTTTGTGTATGGCTGTTTCAGGAAAATGTTATTTGAGCTTGCACGAAAGAAATTACTCGGCAAACCGCGGAGAATGTTTGCAAATTTGTCGTCGGGGCTATATAGTAAAAGACAAAGAATCGGAAACCGAACTCGAAATCGATAATGAATATATTATGTCGCCTCGCGATTTGAAGACGATTCATTTCATTAACAAGTTAATTGATTCGGGCGTACGGGTATTTAAAATAGAAGGGCGTGCGCGAAGTGCCGAATATGTAAAAACGGTAGTCGAATGTTATCGCGAAGCAATAGAAAGTTATTGTAACAGTAGCTATAGTGAAAAAAAAATAGCCGGTTGGAACAAACGATTAAGCAAAGTGTTTAACCGAGGATTTTGGGATGGTTACTATCTCGGGCAACGCTTAGGCGAATGGAGCCCCAAATACGGTTCGGAAGCAACCCACAAAAAAGTATATATAGGAAAATGTACGAATTATTTTGTCAAATCGGGCGTTGCCGAGTTTCTATTGGAAACATACGATTTAAATGTAGGCGATGAATTTGTAATTACCGGACCAACTACAGGCGCTTACGAAGGGGTAGCTTCCGAAATTCGCGTTGATTTTAAACCTGTGGATTCAGCCCAAAAAGGAGATATTATTTCTATTGCTGTAAGTGAACGCATCCGTCGCAATGACAAACTATTTAAATGGGTAGATGCCCGATTAGTAAACGATGGGCAGTGACGAGAGATGAAGATATAAAATGAAAAATTTGATGAAATTTTTTATTTTTGCAAAATCCATTGATTATCAACACAAGAATCTAATTCTTCTCGCTATGAAAAAAATACTTCCTTTGCTCCTGTTTCTGTTTATGGGGGTCTATGCCGGAGCACAAAAAATGAGTTCGAGCGAAAAAAAAGCGCGCGAAGTTTACCAGGAAGCCCGCTTTTTATCCAATCCTAAAGACAGGATTCGAAAAATAAAAGAAGCCATCGAATTAGACAACAAATTTATCGAAGCGTATTGGCTTCTCTCCGATTCGTACAAAGAAATAAACGACGAGGTAAACTATGTGTACTATCTTGAAAAAGTAGCCCGTCCTAATCTCCGCCTCTATGATAAGACTACTTACCGCCTTGGTTGTGCATATCTTAATACCGGACAATACGAGAAAGCCAAAGAATGCTTTGAACAAACACCCGGAAAATATAAAAATTGGATACAAAAATGTAATGATGCCATCGAAATAAAAAAGAATCCGGTTCCTTTTACACCCATAAATCTGACAAATGTAAATACCGAATATGATGACTACTGGCCAAGCATTACTGCCGACGGACAAAACATATCGACTACTGTACAGTTAGGACTAACGGGAAATGGACAAATTATAGCTGTCGTACAAGAAGACATTTATCATAGCAAACTCGGTGAGGATGGACAATGGGGTAAAAGCCGTCCAATAGGTCCACCAACCAACACCGACCGAAACGAAGGCGCACAAAATTTCTCCGTCGATGGCAGGTATATGTTTTTTGTGGCTTGCGATAGAAGTACCGGTTTAGGTAGTTGTGACATTTATTATTCCATCAAAAAAGGCGATAACTGGAGTACACCCATTAATCCGGGCAGTCCACTTAATACGATGTATAAAGAAACAACTCCTTCATTTTCGCCAACAGGTGAAGAATTGTTTTTTGCCAGTAGCCGTCCAGGTGGAATGGGCGAATTGGATATTTGGGTAAGTCAAGTCACTATCAATGATGATGGTTATCTGAAATTCGGAACACCCAAAAATTTAGGACTTCCTATAAATACTGTTTCAGACGAAATATCTCCATTTATCCATGTGGACAATCAAACACTTTATTTTTCATCAAACGGACATCCCGGACTGGGAAATTGTGATATTTTTTATTCAAAAAGAGATGATAAAAATAAATGGTCAACTCCCCAAAACATTGGTTATCCTATAAATACGCACAGAGATGAAATTGGTTTTTCGGTAAATGCACAAGGGAAAAAGGCGTACCTTTCATCAAATGGGATACAAAATAATGGACGGGGAAAAGATATTTACGAAATTGAACTGCCGGAAAGCTCTCGCCCAAGAGAAATGGAATTTTTCAATGGAAAAGTGATCGATGCCAAAACAAAGAAACCGTTGCAAGCACGCATAGAGGTATTTCAGTTAGCCGATAATAAAACCGTATTTCAATCTGTTTCAGATGAAGTAACAGGCGAATTTCAGGCTTTTCTACCAATTGATAAAGAATACGGGTACAATATCAGTAAAAAAGGATATATGTTTTTTTCCGGCAGTTTTGTAGAAAAAGATAGTTTGAGAATTGCAAAAAATATTGACTTAAGCACTATTGCTGTAGGAGAAAAAATTATCCTCCACAATATATTTTTCGATTTTGATAAAGCTATACTTAAACCTGAATCAATTGCTGAGTTGAAACGGGTAGCAAAGTTCTTAAAACAAAATCCTAAATTATATATTGAATTAGGTGGACACACTGATGCCAGAGGTTCTGTGGAATACAACCAGCCACTATCCGAAGATCGTGCGAAAGCAGCTGTAAATTACCTGGTCAAAGCCGGCATAGATGAAGACCGTATGACTTATAAAGGCTATGGGAAAAGTAAACCGATTGCGACTAACGAAACCGATGCCGGACGCGCCCTTAACCGACGAACAGAAATTATCGTAACCAAGATAAAATAGAGAAAAAAGAGGCTGTCTAAAAAGTCCGTTCGTCATTACTCCCGTTGGTCGTGATTTTCAATTCCGCACTTGACGCGGAATCTCCTACAAATAGAAATGGCGGGTCAAACCCGCCATGACATTAAAGAGTTTTATTATTATTAGTCTTTCCTTACACTTAAAATACGGTCGTATTCCGCTTTATCACCCAATATTTCCAAAGCTTTTTTCACTTCATCATCATCTTTGAGCGCATAGCGAACGCTTCCTTTTTGATAGTAATACCGCTCAATTATCTCTGCCTCAAGCAATTTCACTATATCCGACTTAAATAATTCCAAATCACGGTCGATATTAGGCACCAACTTTTGTTGCAACGAATCCAAATCATTTTTTAAAATTTCATCATAGCCTTCAAATTCTATTATCTGTTTTAATTTTTTCAGTTCATCAGCACTTCTAAGTGTATAGGTGAAATTTTGTTCTTTCAAGAATTGTTTGAAATTTTCATAATCCTTTTCCGTCAATTTAAACTCTTCGGGAGAATCTATTTTTTTATGCTTAACAGCATATAGAGTAGCAAAATCAAATATTTTATTATCTAAATACAGATATAAAGAAATATTGGCTTTTTTATCGTTTTTAACTTCAACATCGGGCATGATACCTCCCCCGTCTTTTACTATCCGACCGATTTTGGTTTTAAACTCGTTCGTCAAGCTATCCGGAATACGAGTGATGTTTCCATCTTCGTCACGATGGGCATAATCAATAGCTTGAATACAACGCCCGCTCGGCGTATAATATTTAGCTGTTGTTATTTTAAGGATTCCATTGTAACTTACCTCACGAGTAGATTGCACCAAACCTTTACCATAAGTACGAGTACCGAGTATCACTCCACGATCGTAATCTTGCACCGCACCTGATACAATTTCGGAAGCCGAAGCCGTATTTCCGTTTACCAGTATCACCATTGGCATCGTCGGAAGAATCGGCGATTCGGTACTTTTATATACATTATCCCATTGTTTCATTTTTCCTTTGGTAGAAACAATTTCTACTCCTTGTGGAAGAAAACAATTGGATATACTGACAGCATCATCAATAAGCCCGCCCGGATTATTCCGCAGATCAAGTATCAAACCCGTGATTTGCTTGTTGTTTTTCAAATCCATGATTGCCGCTTTTACTTCGTCGGTAGCTTTATCAGTAAATTGGTTCAGGTTAATATATCCGACTTTATCGCCTATTACGCCATAATAAACTACCGGATTGATTTGTATTTTCTCGCGGGCAAATGATTTTGTAATCGGTTTTTTCTCGCCATAACGCTCCAATGTTACCTTTACTATTGTTCCGGCTTCTCCTTTAAGTAATTCGCTCACTTCGGACACTGTTTTTCCTTTCAGTTTGTTACCATCCACATCCAGAATAATATCACCGGCACGCAAACCGTTTCGCTGAGCGGGCATCCCTTCGTATGGCACGGAGATATAGGTTTCTCCTTTTTTATTTTGCGAAATAACCGCTCCTACTCCGCCATACTCACCGGTTGTCATAAAACGAAATTCCTTTTGTTCCTCCTCAGGAATATATGTAGTATATGGATCAACACCTTCGAGCATCTTATCGATGCTTTCGTGCATCAGCTTACCCGGATTAATGGTATCTACATAGTACAAATCCAACTCTCGAAAGAGCGAATTATAAATATCCATCCCTTTGCTTATCTCAAAATTCCGGTCGATAACCGGCTTTTCTTTTGCAAACAAAACTGCGGTAGGCATTAACACCGCCAATAATATAAATTTGATTCGATTCATCTTTTTTATCGAAATAATTGATACAAAATATCCAACGAACGGATTCCTGAAAAATTATGCAAATGTAAGGCATAATATTTCAATATGTTGGATAATAAAGTTTGTTTTTCCGTTTTTGAGAAAGAAATTTTACTCATGTTACTGAAATTTACCGTACATGCACGCATAAACAATTCGCTTTCATGTAAATCGAGGCTTTCTTCATATGCAGCTTGTGGTGTAAAAATACCGTTTTGCAAATCGAAAAAAGAATTGACTTCGTAAGTATCAATATGAGGTTCAAATCCCATAAAACGAGCATATTGCATTAAAAAAGAAATATGAAAATTACCTGTACCCGAATTGATTTGATCCAGCCGTAAAATTGCATTATGCAAAAAAGCATACAAATTCTGATCGATATGAGGTTCTTTGATAGAACGGTAAAGTAATTCGGCAATAAATACAGCCAAGGCATTTTTGGATTGGTCAAAAGGAATGCTTTCGAAAGCTTGTAAAATACGACTTTCTTTAATACGGTGTAATTCTTTTTTAGGGTTAAAATCGGTCTCTAACTCCAACAAAGTGAGCGGTTGCAGCAATGCCGAGCGCAAAACGGAACGCTTACTTTTTGCGCCATTAACCACATAAGCCATACGCCCGTGCATCTCGGTATAAGCATGCACAATAACCGTATTTTCAGAACACTTTACAGTATGAAGCACAATAGCTTTGGTTCGTATTTGCATAAAGTAAACCTAATTCAGGTGTAAATTTCACACAAAAATAACCAAAAAAGAAACGATGGAACAAACATGATTATAAATAATGCAAATCAGTAGTTCAAAATGATAAAAACCGTTTTTATATTGGATCATTTACTTTTGCCTTGATGCAAAAGTAACAAAAGACCAAGACTGTGGTGGCTTAGCGCTAAAAATCTAAGTTTGTCAGCTAAATTGGAGCGAAGCGTAATCATGAATTCCATAAAAATAATCATATTACGAATAAAAAAGTAATGGAATAATAATTCTAACTACTAATCCTTGTTATTTTACAGAAATCAGAAATTCTAAAGACATTGGACCCCGCTCGGCATTGTACAAATGATAAATCGAATTATTTTCTATAAATATTTCACACCGCTAGTGTGATTAGTCAGAAATCAAATTGGTTTTTTAACATTACATCGAACTTAAGTCTAAAATTTGTAAGGCTACAAATGCGTTCAATATTTCGATTTTTAATGAGTTATTTTGCTAAATGTCATCGAACTAAGGCTATAAAATAAAGGGAAGAATTATCTTTGCTCAAAAAAATTAGCACATTTGCAAATTGGCAAATTAAATTTTATGACCTACCAAGAAACCCTATCCTACCTGTACGGCCGTTTGCCCGTTTTCCAACGCGAAGGAGCTGCTGCCTATAAACCCGGATTAGACAACACGCTGCGTTTAGACAACTCGTTAGGCAATCCGCATAAGCAATACAAAACCATTCATATTGCCGGAACAAATGGTAAAGGATCGGTTTCGCACCTGTTGGCGTCCGCATTACAACACGCGGGGTTTAAAGTAGGCTTATATACTTCGCCGCATCTGAAAGATTTCCGAGAGCGCATAAAAGTAAACGGAACGCCCGTTTCCGAGGAATTTGTTTGCTCTTTCACTGAACAAAACAAAACTCTTTTCGAAACAATAAATCCATCATTCTTCGAAGCTACCATGTGTATGGCTTTTTGTTATTTTGCTGAAGAAGAAGTAGATATCGCCGTTATCGAAACCGGATTAGGCGGACGATTGGACAGCACAAACATCATCAATCCTATACTGAGCCTAATAACCAATATCAGTTTCGACCATACGCAATTTTTAGGAAAAACACTCGAAGCTATTGCCGGCGAAAAAGCAGGTATTATCAAAGCGAAAATACCTGTCGTTATCGGCGAAACAACGACCGAAACGAAATCTGTTTTCGTACAGAAAGCAGCCACAGAAAACGCTCCCATTTATTTTGCCGACGAGGAAATAGATATAAAGCTATCTGCTACCCTACCGGGGAAACAAATTTTCGACTGTAGCGGTTTTTCTCAACTGACCGTCGGATTGGGCGGTATTTATCAGCAAAAAAATACAGCGACCTCTCTTTGTGCTATTCGCGAGCTGAGAAAACAAATCAGCCTGCCGAACGAAGCCGTCCGAAAAGGATTTGCCACTGTTTGCGAAACCACTAACCTGCAAGGACGCTGGCAACAATTACAAAGCAATCCTACCATTATTTGCGATACGGGACACAACGAAGCGGGTATGCGCTACATAGCGCAACAGTTGAAAATGCTGCCATACAAAACCCTACGCATAGTGCTGGGAATGGTAAACGACAAAGACATCGACGCTATGCTCAGTCTGTTGCCTACGCAAGCCGTTTATTATTTTTGCAATGCCGATATACCTCGCGCCTTGCCTGCTGAAAAGTTGCAAGCAAAAGCCGCACAATTCCACCTGCAAGGCAAAGTCTTCGGAAGCGTAGCAAATGCTCTGCAAAACGCTAAAAAAGATGCCGATGATGATGACCTTATTTTTGTAGGTGGAAGTACTTTTGTGGTAGCGGAAGTGGTGTAAATGTATATTTTATCTAAAATGATTATATATTTCAAGAAAATTTCTATGCAATTTTATTAATCAACCAACGATAAAATCTCATCAACCGGGAGTTTTTTAATGATTATCTATTTTTTTTATATTTTTTAAGATTGAATCCATTTTGCTTATTTCAATATAAAAACAGATGTTATAATATTTTGCTAATCACAATAAGCAATTTGCAATAAAAATCATTTGATAACTTACCAAAATTGCCAAATTGTAAATTATTATTACCTTTGTCTGGTTTTAAAAATACTGATAATTTAGCCCTAAATGGGCATTTATCATTTTATACATCTCACTGAAAACATGACAGCCAAAGAAATACGCAAATCATTTCTCGATTTTTTTGCTTCGAAAGAGCACCACATTGTACCATCAGCTCCGATGGTGATTAAAAACGACCCGACACTGATGTTTACCAATGCGGGTATGAACCAATTTAAAGACATTTTTTTGGGTAATGCACCTATCAAATATCCTCGCGTAGCGGATTCGCAAAAATGCCTTCGCGTAAGCGGAAAGCACAACGATTTAGAAGAAGTAGGGCACGACACTTACCACCATACCATGTTCGAAATGTTGGGTAACTGGTCTTTTGGCGATTATTTCAAAGAAGAAGCTATTGCTTGGGCATGGGAATATTTGACCGAAGTACTTAAACTGGATAAAAGCCGTCTATACGCCACTGTATTCGAAGGCGACGCGAAAGAAAATTTAGCAAAAGACGAAGAAGCTGCCGAAATTTGGGCAAAATATCTACCAAAAGACCGCATTATCAACGGAAATAAAAAAGATAATTTTTGGGAAATGGGCGATACCGGACCCTGTGGACCGTGCACCGAAATTCACATCGACCTTCGTTCAGATGAAGAACGCGCCCAAAAACCGGGTGTAGAATTAGTAAATACAGATCATCCTCAAGTGGTAGAGATTTGGAACAATGTATTTATGCAATTCAACCGTAAGGCAGACGGCTCACTTGAGTTACTCCCGGCTAAGCATGTGGATACCGGTATGGGCTTCGAGCGTCTTTGTATGGCAGTACAAGGTAAGCAATCGAATTACGATACTGATGTATTCCAACCACTTATCAAAGAAATAGGCAAAATAACCGGACATCAGTACGGTGCACAAGAGCAGGTCGATATTGCTATGCGTGTAATTGCCGACCATATCCGCACTATTGCATTCTCAATTACCGATGGACAATTGCCGTCAAACGCCAAAGCAGGCTATGTTATCCGTCGTATTTTGCGCCGTGCGGTGCGCTACGGATATACATTCTTAGGACAACACCATGCTTTTATGTACAAACTTATTCCCGCATTGATAGACAGCATGGGCGCGGCTTATCCCGAATTACATGCGCAAAAAACATTGATTGAAAAAGTAATAAAAGAAGAAGAAGAATCATTTCTTCGTACACTTGAAACCGGAATTAGATTATTAGAAAGAAACCTCCCTCCAGCTCCTTCCAGAAGAGGAGGAGTTCTAAGTGGCGAAGTGGCGTTTCAACTATACGATACTTACGGCTTTCCGCTCGATTTGACCGAATTGATTCTTCGTGAAAACGGTATGACCGTGGATGTGGACGAATTTAACTCAGAAATGCAAAAGCAAAAAGAGCGAGCCCGCAACGCTGCCGCAGTAGAAACAGGCGACTGGATTATTGTACGCGAAGGTGAAACCGAATTCGTCGGGTACGATACACTGGAATCCGATGCCGAAATTCTTCGCTACCGCAAAGTAAAACAAAAGAACGAAGAGTTTATCCAGATCGTATTGGACAAAACCCCTTTCTATGGTGAAATGGGTGGTCAGAGTGGAGACTCGGGAACTTTGGTTTCAGAAAGTGAAAGCATTGAAATTACCGACACAAAAAAAGAAAATGGACTAAGCATTCATATTTGCAAAAAATTGCCTCAAGATGTTACGGCATTATTCCATGCTAAGGTAAATGTAGAACATCGCCGTGCTATTGAAAATAATCATACAGCCACACACCTTTTGCACGAAGCGTTACGCGAAGTGCTGGGTACGCATGTAGAGCAAAAAGGTTCGTTGGTAACGGCAGATTATTTGCGCTTCGACTTCTCGCACTTCCAAAAAGTGAGTGCCGAAGAATTGCGTGCTGTAGAACGATTAGCAAACAAAAAAATCCGTGCTAACCAAGAACGCGAAGAATTACGCGAACTGCCGGTCGAAGAAGCTCAAAAAATGGGAGCTATGGCTCTGTTCGGCGAGAAATACGGCGAAAAAGTGCGTGTGGTAAAATATGGTACTTCGATCGAACTTTGTGGAGGTACGCATGTAGGGGCTACCGGACAAATCGGCTTGGTGCTTATTGTTTCCGAATCCTCCGTAGCAGCAGGCATTCGCCGTATCGAAGCAGTAACGGCAGAAAAAGCTGAAATGCTTATCGAAGCTCAACAAGACCTTCTGCGTGGCACCAAAGAATTACTGAACAATGCGCCGAATGTAATTAACTCTATCAAAAAAATGGTAGAAGAAAATGCCGATTTAAAGAAAAAAGTAGAGGGCTTTGTGCAAGAGAAAATAAAAGATATAGTTAATTATCTTATTACAACTGCTGAAGATATAAACGGAATTAAAGTTTTTCATAAAAAAGTGAACGCCAACAACGAAATTATACGAGGAATGGCTTCTCAATTACGCGCTAAATTTGCTGATGAAAAATTTGCATTGGTTTTAGGCTCAGAAAACGATGGGAAACCATCACTTACAGTGGTATTAAGCCAATCACTTGTGGATGAAGGACTAAATGCTAATACCATTGTTCGCGAAGCAGCTAAAGAAATTGAAGGCAACGGTGGCGGGCAAGCCTTTATGGCAACTGCCGGAGGCAAAAATACTGCCGGATTAGAAACTGCTATCAATAAAGCAGTAGAAATGATTAAATAATAATTTTGCAATCATAAAAATATAAATAAACATGAAACTATCTCAATTCAAATACAATTTGCCCGAAGATCGGATTGCTTTGTACCCGACTAATAATCGTGACGAATCGCGCCTTTTGGTTTTACATAAAAAAACAGGCGAAATTGAACACAAATTGTTTAAAGAGATATTGAATTATTTCGATGATAAAGATATTTTTATATTTAATGATACAAAGGTTTTTCCTGCTCGTTTATACGGAAATAAAGAAAAAACCGGAGCAACGATTGAAGTTTTTTTACTTCGTGAATTAAGCCACGAATTACGCTTGTGGGATGTACTGGTTGACCCTGCCCGAAAGATCCGTATTGGAAATAAATTGTATTTTGGTGAGGACGATTCGATGGTTGCCGAAGTAATAGATAATACAACTTCGCGTGGTCGTACGCTCCGTTTCCTTTTCGATGGTGATCATGACGAGTTTAAAGAAGCTCTTTATCGTTTGGGAGAGACGCCTCTTCCGCGGTTTGTTCGTCGTGATGTCGAACCAGAAGACGCAAATCGCTATCAAACCATATTTGCTAAAAACGAAGGAGCAGTTGTTGCTCCAACTGCCGGAATGCACTTTAGCCGCGAATTATTAAAAAGAGCAGAAATAAAAGGTTTGAAGTTCGCCTATGTAACCTTGCATGCCGGATTAGGTAATTTCCGCGAAATTGATGTAGAAGATCTTACCAAACATAAAATGGACTCGGAACAATTAACAATAACCGAGGAAGCTTGCGAGATTGTAAATAAAGCAAAAGATTCTCGCCATAATATTTGTGCGGTAGGAACCACCGTAATGCGCGCTATCGAAACAAGCGTAGGCAGTATAGGGCACTTAAAACCATATAATGGTTGGACAAATAAATTTATTTTTCCTCCATACGATTTCAGTGTTGCCAACAGCATGATTTCTAACTTTCATCTACCATACTCTACCCTATTAATGCTCACCGCAGCATTTGGTGGCTATGAAAATGTTATGAATGCCTACCAAATTGCATTGAAAGAAAATTATCGCTTTGGTGTATATGGCGATGCAATGCTTATAATTTAGTGGAAAGTAGAAAATTCTTATTGAAAAATAGTTTACTTGTATGCTTGTTTACTCAAAACTTGTATCTTGTAGCTCGACTCGTAACTAAAAAATGATTACAATAGAAACCCTAAAAGAGACGCAAGAGCGCGAGTATGCGCTTAGGAGGTATCTTTGACATTGATGCCAAAACCGTAGAACTACAAGAGGAAGAACTTCGCACACATGCTCCCGATTTTTGGGAAGATGCTAAGCGTGCCGAAACACAAATGAAAAAAGTAAAATCCATCAAATTCTGGATTGATGCTTATAATGAAGTAAAAACAACTACTGATGAGTTAGCCCTTGCATTTGATTTCTGCAAAGAAGGAATTGTTACTGAAGACGAGGTAGATGAAGCTTATGCACACGCTATAAAATTGATTGAAGACCTTGAATTGCGAAATATGCTCCGCCGCGAGGAAGATAGTTTAGGTGCTGTACTTAAGATTGTTTCAGGAGCAGGTGGAACAGAAAGCCAGGACTGGGCTTCAATGCTATACCGATTATATGCGCGCTGGTGCGAAACAAAAAATTATAAAGTTACCGTTACCAACTTTCAGGAAGGCGATGAAGCCGGCATAAAAACCGCTACTTTACAAGTAGAAGGAGATATGGCTTACGGCTATCTTAAAAGTGAAAACGGCGTACATCGCCTCGTACGCGTATCACCATACAATGCACAAGGCAAACGAATGACCTCATTTGCTTCGGTATTTGTAACTCCTTTGGTAGATGATACAATTGAGGTAGAAGTGAATCCCGCTAATATTACTTGGGATTTATTTCGATCCGGTGGCGCCGGAGGACAAAATGTGAACAAGGTAGAAACAGGCGTTCGGCTTCGTTACAAATACAAAGATCCTGATACCGGCGAAGAAGAAGAAATACTAATTGAGAATACTGAAACTCGCTCTCAGCTGGACAACCGTGAAAATGCAATGCGATTGCTCCGCTCGCAACTATACGACCGGGAATTGAAACGCCGAATGGCAGCGCAAGCCAAGATAGAGGCGGATAAAAAGAAAATTGAATGGGGCTCGCAAATACGCAGTTATGTATTTGATGACCGACGGGTAAAAGACCATCGAACAAACTATCAGACATCGAATGTGCAAGCCGTAATGGATGGTGATATCGACGATTTTATCAAAGCTTATTTAATGGAATTTGGAGGAGAACAATAATTGTTCTCCTTCTTTTATTATCTTTCCTTTCATAAAAAAGCAAAGCTACCGGGATAATCCGGCAGCTTCACACCAAAAACAAACCAACCAACTTGTTCAATTATGAACCAATCTTTTTTCTTTTATAAAATTTATATCCACCATAGGAACTCAACAAAAGGAACAATGGCAAGATGGCATCACCAATAGGAGCTTCAGGTTCATCTTGACCAGACCCGCCTTCATTTGCCCGCAAAATCAAGATTGTATCATTTCCATCGGTTACTTCAAATATAAATTCCGGATTAAGTGTTTTTTCTTCTTCTTTATTATTATAGCCTTTTTGGGGAAGTGAAACGGCAAATAATAAACCACTTAATGTAAAAACCAATAATAGAACTATTCCTATCTTTTTCATAAATTTATTCTTTTATCGGCAGGGTTGGTAAACCCTGCCGGCTAGTTTCACTTATTTTAAAATCACTCTAGCTTTAGCTTTTTGGATTTCATTATCTACTCTGACAATGTAAACACCCGTTAAGTTTGTAATCAGAGGCTGATTATTTTCTACATTTTCATAAGTAGCAATTCGTCGTCCGGCAATATCAAACAACCTTACTGTAGCTTTAGCATCCAATCCGCTTAATACTAATTGATTTCCGGTCGCTATAATCTTAACTTTTCCATCTCCTGTTTGAGGAATGTGTGTCGGTGTATTATCTGACGATCTAAGAGAAACAATTAAAGTCAATTTTCCTTTTACTGTTTCTTTTTTAGCAGATACAACCGAATATGTTTCTTCGGCAAGCAAATCTATTTGGTTACCTACATTATCTTTTAAGATAACTTTTGTGAAATCTTGCGAAGCATCTGTAGATGCATAGGAGATAGTATAAGTACCCGCACCCGGAGAATAATATGACATTGGTATTTCTATATCTTTACCTGTTTCATAAGGAATAGATGTTACACTTAAATCATATCCTCCATAAGTAGCAAATAACAACGGAACAGTTGTTGATGTACTATATACTTTCTGTCCATCTCTATTCAAATCATATCCGATTGTCGATTCTTGATTCAATTCCAAATAATATTCATCCGTATAATTTCCGCCGGTAAGATTAAGAGCCAACGAATGTATCGGTTCTGTACCGAATCCACGCAAAGCAACATTTGTTGCCCCAAATGAAACAGAACTTGTAGTCGCTTGAATAAAGAACGGTTTAAATGGATCTAAATATTTATCCTTATCACTCATACGGAAATTGGTACGAGTTTCATATACCTTATTAAATTCATCATATACATAGAATATTCCTACCGGACCTGTTTTATACGGCATCGAGTATGGATTTCCGATATAGTTCCATCCTTGGTGTCCAATAACAGTTGACTCATAAGGCGTAACAGAATAAGTTTTATCTGAAGAATTCCAAATCAATAATGCAGTTGGGTCTTCTTCTGCAGATGTAAATAATACTGTCACAGAAGCCGTAGCACGAGTTGGGAAATCTCTATCAATAGCAAAAGTATATCCTTCATTAGCATTTATCCCTCTTTCAATTGTATTGAATTTCCAGTTACCGGTCGATGTTTTTGTTGAGGCACGAGAGGCGCCATCATAGTATTCCATATAAAAATCACCATCGGCATCACCGTCTGCCATTTGCATTTCGGTACGCGTACCGTCGGCATTCAAGGCATAAACTTTATCTACATCAAATGGAATAGAAATATTATACCATCGTTGCTTATCCGAAGCATCGCGTTTGATGAAAGTACGAGCAAAAGACACTTTATTAGCATTAACACCTTCTATTTGATCTTTAATCTGACCAAAGGAATAAGCATCTACATATTGAGGCTGATCTCCATAAATAATTATTTCATCAACAGTGAGAGAACCTCCTGTAACTGAGAACTTGGTTCCCGGCATTACAATTAATGTATTTCCCTGATATGTTCCTTCATCAAGCGTTATAGTTCCCGTACCAGCCAATGTTGCCGTATTAAATCCATTTGTAATAGTAACATCACTGGAACCTTCACCATCATTCAAGTTCCATTTAATATCCGCAAATGAACCAGTTTCTGTACTTACATAGTTACGGATAAGGGCAACAGGTATCTTATCGGATTCCTCTGATGTGGCGTACTCAACCCCATCTCCTACAGCAGTAACCGATACGGTGTAATTATATGCAGCATCCAATCCGGTAAAGTCAATGCCCGTTGAGATAAAACTTGCACTCTTGCTTTCTTCTAAAACTCCTTCTTTATAAAGCTTAACACTGTATCCCATCGCATTATTTATCGATGGCCAGGTTACTCGGAAGCCTGTGGTAGTGATACTGCCCGATGCTATTACAGGCAAAGGCTTCGTTAAATTGCTCTCACTGGAGCAACCAGATAATTCCATAACTAACTTGCCTACATTTACACTTCCATTGAAGGTTATCCTTATGTATTGATTTGCCTCTACTGTTACCGGAACTTGGTCGATTACATTATTAACAAAAGTAATTTTTAAACTATCGCAATTTTGGTCCATATCTCCATCAGGACTTCCGCTCAATAGATATGCCTGATCCGTATAATCATTGTATGGACCAACCTGTACCGCAGTGAAGTATCTATTGCTGCCTCCTCCAACTCCATAAATATAGATGGATTTAACCGCATTATAGGTTTGGAAAGCAAAGTCACTTAAACTAAAGCCTGCAGTTACCCCGCTACATCCGCCAGAGATCGTTGTGGTGGAATTCAATGAACTCATTCCTGCTGGACCTCGCATGAAACGACCTACATTCTCTAAGTCCCAATAATACCGCGGCGTAGCTCCGGAAGCACTATAATAAGTCCCTTGTCCAGCTTCATAAGTTACCGTACATGGCCGGCCCTCATTCCAAAGAACTTTTACCGCATAAGTCTTCGTGGTTACTCCATCTTGAGCCGTTACCGTATAATTAATATAACCCGTAGCGGCATCGGCAAAGTTCTGGCTGCCCGTAGGCGTGTAGCCTTCTACCGGAGCAAAGAAACCTAGCACAGGACTTATTGACTTCTTATCATTCGTTATTGGAAGTGTCACCACAATTGTTCCCGATTCTTGGTCTATTATAGAACTGCCTATTTGTCCGGAAACTGCAAAGGTCTCGATACGGGCATCACTGCTTGCCGACTCCCGGGTAAAGGTAACCGTATAGGTCTTCTCTGTTACTCCGTCTTCTGCTGTTACTGTAACACTCGCCACGGCAATGTTATCTTCCCATGATCCTGCATTGATCGTGCTCAAAGCAGGATCGGTGGTGGAATTGGAGTCCGTTTTACTTATGGTAATGCTTGGAGTTGAGCTTGTATAGGATACAGAGACCGTATAAGTTCCGGTAGTGGAACTAAACTCAGGAACCAATGATCCTATGCTCGGAACAAGGCTGCTAAGGGTAGCATCGGTGTTCTTGGTGCGTTGGGATACTGTCGATAACGACGAACTTACATACGCATCGTCATCTCCAATGGCCATTACTTTTACCGTGTAGGTTACATTTGGGGTTAATCCTGTAAAAACAGCCGTAGATTCGATTAATCCTGTCTGTGTCTTGGATTCTATCTTCCCTTCTGCATCCCATAGCTCAACGGTATAGGAACTCGCGTTCTCATCCAAGGTCCAATTCGCTGTAAAGCCATTGGCTGTTACCGATGTGACCCCCAAATCTTCAGGTGAATCCAAAGTGCCGCGGATGATTACATTATAGGTCTGGGTGGCTCCGCTCTCGGCAGTGACTGTGATTGAGGATTCTCCCCCAAAAACCGTCGCATTTACCCTTGAGGTAACTTCAGCGGCTATATGACTTGGAATACCGTCAATCGCTATTGCCGATGAATCCGGGAAGATGCTCGAAGATACCGTATAATAATAGCTGGTGGTTTCTTCTTCAAAGTCTTCTATATTTACTCCACCGATGCTCAAGCTGGCTAAGGTGGAAACAGTACTTGGGGCGGCGGATTTTGATATGGTAACATAATATATTTCTGTTATTGCCTCATCTTCAGCTTTTACCGTGATAGTTACCGTGCCGCCAAAGGATACAAGAGCAACGGTGATTTCATACGACGCATCTTCATCCGTAGGGGTGGCTGTGACAACCACATCGCCGGGAGCACCTTCATAAGCATACGGAAGCTCAACAGAATAAGATTCCTCTTCTGATGTAAATCCGGCTATCGGACTTCCATTTATGCTTATTCCATCAAGGGTAGCGATATTCTTCAACACCCGTACATCTTGTGATGCCGATGGAGAAGAACTTACATAAACATCCCCGTCGCCAATGGCTTGCAAGGTATAGCCGTAAGTTTCACCGGCCGTCAAGCCGGATACTTCATAGCCCGTTGCATCCGTATCGCTCAAACCGCTATATATATCCTCTCCAACCGTTAGCGTATAGCTCACCGCATTGGAAACAGGAGTCCAGATCACATTTATCGATGAGGATGACTCTGATACTGCAATTGGTGATGGAACAGCTAATGTATTGAGGAATGTTACCGTATAAGTTGCTGTTGTTTCGCCATCTTCAGCAGTTACCACTACTGTTGCTTTACCAGCTTCTCCAAATCCTGTTGCCGGTGTTTCTACTTTTGTTGCATCAGCATAAGTTGTAGTCGCTGCTATTGTTGTTGGATAAGCTGTACCAAATGGGAGTGCTATAGTATAATTTTTTGTTGTTGCAGTAAATTCCGGCACATCTACTCCGCCTACTTTTAATGCACTTAATGTAGCTACATCACTTAATAAGCGCTTCATGGTAACATAATATGTTTTTTCATCTTCATTCTGTGCTGTTACTTTTACTGATGCTACATTGTCGGTTCCTTCCGTATCGAATTGAGTTGCCTGAACAGGAATTTCCTGTACTGCATTTCCACAATTAATGGTTGGATTAATAGTTGGAGGTGTTTTAGTTTTACCTTCGTATGCTCCCACAGGATAAGTCACCGTATAGTTTGTTGAGCCAAGAGTTACTGCTGTTGGTG
The DNA here is from genome assembly GCA_964546015.1 of uncultured Paludibacter sp. Lineage (GTDB taxonomy): Bacteria > Bacteroidota > Bacteroidia > Bacteroidales > Paludibacteraceae > JAFGVL01. Next base: position 2,435 of record CAZJHO010000001.1, on the reverse strand, counting down.
TTATAACCGGTGTAGCTGTAATACCTGGTGCTGCAACTAATCCAAGTGATGTGACAGCATTATCAGCATTAGTATTGTAAACAGCATCGCTTATTAAATAATCGCAGGCGTTTTTAAATACTAATAAACCATTGGTAGTAAAATCTTCCCCTGTTGTACTTGTTCCATCAAAAGCAATCATCATATATTTATTGTTATCTGATGATGTACCATTGTTTTTTTCTAAAATGGAAACATTTGTTGATGTTGCTGATCTATTTGTTGCAATATTAATAACACCTGCTACATTATTCGCATATCTGATAATTCCAGCATCTTTGGACATTGTAATCTTTTGATCTTCCCTCATCACAACACCTTTAAATATCGGGTGAGAATTATAGCAAGCATTTACATTAATCAAAGTGTCATTCACAGCACCATTCTGACCTGCTCCTGACGGCCAATTGGTTTTTCCATACATATGAGCTTTTGTATTTAAGATAGGCTTTATTGCTCCAATACTTTGCTCCGGAACATATTTACCTAATTCAAGAGCTCCAGCATTACTACTAGGTAAACTTTCATGCAAAATAACCAAGTCAACAGATTCATCACTCATAATTGAAGTTACATAGGCTGCATCCGGATTTTCTCTATATGTTACATCATAGTCTGTTAATGCTGCATTCAATTTATTCGTTCCTGTTGGTGTTTTACCTGTAGCACATAATACCACTACTTTAGGTTGAGCCGCAACAACACTTGCATTCAATGTATAAACTCTTTCCAAGCCGCTTTCTGCTTCTACTGTAAATGTCATTCCATCATCTACAGAAATAGTTCCTGCAGCCGGAGTAACACTTTGAACTCCCGAAGAAGTTGTATAAGCTACTGCTAAATTACTTGGAAGCGTTGTTCCATAAGGTAATACAACTGTAAGAGTATTCAATAGATTATCAATATCAGCAGATATTCCTCTTACAGTAAATGAAATAAAGAAATTGTCATTACTCAATGTAGTAACTGAAATCTGGTTAGAAGACTCAGAATTGATAGCTGTGTCAACACCTACAGCTATTACTGAGTATTTGTAGGTAGTTTTATGATCTAAGCCTGTGATAGCTATGCTTTCCACCTCCTCATTTCCGGACTCTGTCGAAACTGTTTTTACTTCAGTAGTACCATCATTCTCAAAAATTGTTATCGAATAATGATCGGCATCAGTTACTTTTGTCCAGTTGGCAGTAAAGCCTGATCCTGTCTTTGCTGTGGCTTCCCCGGCTACAGGTGACGGAAGTTTTACGGTAATTGTACCGGTTATCTCATCCGGCTCATCACCATCAGTTGTTACCGTGTAAGAGTAAACTCCCGCTGATGTTGGCGTTCCACTAATGGTTACCGTATTATCAATCTTAGTTGTGTAAGAAAGACCTGAATCCTCTAAACCACTTACATTTGCATCCGTAGCTGAACCTCCCCACTCAAAGATTATATCTTCGATAGGTGAGCCTAAACTTATTGTTTGGTCTTTATCTCCCGAATCTACTGTCGGAACCACATAAGGAGCTGTTACCGGATTTACGGTAATGAGTATTTCATCCGAAGCATCAGAACATGTTCCATTGCTTACTGTCCATGTAAGGGTATATTCTCCGATTCCTGCCGGAGTAAACACTGCATTGTATTTGTTTTCATCATCGAACGAACCGCCATTATCTGACGACCAAACTCCAACTGCTGTCGATTGAATATCAGCCGGATTATTTGCGGCTAATTCTATTGTTAATAGCGGACGGTTTTCTACTGTTTGGTCCTCAGTGGTAATAGTTGCCACAGGAACAGCATATACTGCTATCTGTACCGTATCTGATTCTATTGCGCTACAAACACCACTGGTAATAATAGCTCTGTACGAAGTTTTTCCGGCTGTCGCTGTACTTACTTCATATATTTCGCCTGTTTCTCCCTCAATATCCGTCCATGCGTTATCTCCTGTGCGGCTTTGCCATTGAATAGTGCCTACATAATCTTCCAAACTTATCTCAGTTGTACTGCCGGGAACTACTCCACAAATAGATGTTCCTCCCGCAATACTACCTTTGACCGAAACCGGATCTTCGCTAATTGTAACTGGGGTAAGTTCTATAGGATCACCACAAGCACCGGTTGCACGGGCATAGTAAGTTCCGACACCTACATTTTCTAATGTAATACCTGTACCGTAAATATCTCCCTGACCGTCCTCTTGAGAATACCAAGTTACAACAGCATCAGTACCGGTTGGCGTTGGTGCTGTAAGAGTTGTTGTGTTTCCGGTACAAATAGTAGTACCCGCTGAAGACGATATATTACCGGTAAATGCAAGAGGAGTCCCTACTGTCACTGTTATAGTAGTACTCATATCCACAGCACTGTATCCATTCAATGCTTTCGTCTTTATCGTATAAGTAGTG